>NZ_JBEBKB010000035.1:0-25771 GCF_040079535.1 Novosphingobium sp.
TTGACCTGGTTGGCCGAGGCATCGAGCTCGGGATCGTTGTCCAGATCCTCGATCGGCAGGACCTTGAACGTGGCCTTCAGTGTCTGTTCGCTGTGCCCGCCATCGACTGGCACCTGGATCTTCACCACATGGGTGAAGGTCGGCTCGTTGGTAACTTTGAACATGCTGGCTTCTTTCGTTTGAGATGTGTGGCCTCAGGCCAGGGTGATCTTGAACTGGTCGTTGCCAGCAACTTGCTGCGGCACGAAATCGAGCGGCCATTCGACAATGTTCTGGTTGTTCGAGAGGCCCGTCAGGCGGCCCTGCTGTGCCGATGCCACATCGATCTTCACCCGCTTGCTGGCCACTGTGCCGTGGATCAGCTGCAGGGCTTGCAGCGTCTGGTTCTGGGCAATGGTGTAGGGATTGTAAGCCGCCATGTTGGTGGCTTCGACCGTTGTGCGCAGCTTCTCGTTGCGATCGACGATCAGGATGGCTTCGGTACCGATCAGCATCCGCGGCTCAACCTGGCAGCCCAGATCCAGTTCAAAATCGCGCAATACGAACGGCGTGGCGCCAATGGTAAAGGTCGGCGTATTGAGCTTCGTTGCCACCTGCGGTGCTTGCCAGGCAGTGAAGTCCGGGGTCACCTTGGCCTGATCGGTCGGAAGCGAGAACAGCCCGGTCATTGTGAACTGCCACATCGGAATGCCGTTCGCGCCCACCTTGAGCGAGGCGTTCCCCTTGGTGCCCAGCACCACATGGCGCACGCCGTCGATCGCCATGTAGATCGAGCCGCTTTCGTGGTTGTCAGAGATCGGATTGTATTCGACCTTGGTCGCCGGGGTGATAACCTCGGCCAGCGCACACATCCGCAACAGCGGCCCCCAGGCGGGAGCAGTGCCGAGCGCGCCCGATCCAACGGCTTCCACCGAGAAGGTCAGCCGCGTGAAGATCCCGACCGGGATCATCGGTTCAGCGCCCATCGCCGGGCGTTCAAGGTTGCGGGCCACGTCCTGGCCTTCCATCGGTGAAAGCGTCACGTCGGTGGCCAGGATTGCATTGGCACCTGCGGTCGGCACACTATCGGTGCCATAAGCGCCTTCGATCTTCGCCAGCAGCGTCTTCGATTTCCAGTACTGGGGCATTTATGCCTCCCCTTCATCGGCCGGTTCGGCCTTGGTTAGTGTCCCATCGGGCGCGCGAACAAAGCTGCCACCACCGGCCGGCACTTCCTCATGCGGCTCCCATGATGGCACGGTCAGCGGCGCGTCAGTGGCAGGATCGACCTGTTCGGCGGAAGCCTGAGCTTCAGCGTCGGCCTTGGCCTTGGCCTTGGCCTTGTCGGCGGCAGCCTGCGCTTCAACGTCGGCCTTGGCCTGCTCAGCGGCAGCCTGGGCTTCTGCATCAACCTTGGCCTGGTCGGTGGCGGCCTGATCATCGATCGGCGTTTCCGCCATGGTTTTTCTTCCCATCGTTCAAATCCTCAGTTGGTCGTTCAACGAAAAATCGATCTGGTAGATCAGCGCGCCATCCTTCGCGCCGACCAGTTCGCCGCGCTCCAGCACGAACACGCCGGGCGCATCATCTGGGCCCCAGCCACAAATGGCCTGCACGACAGCCCTGATGATCGGGCTGGCTTCATCGATCGCCCGCATCGCCAGCGGATCGCCGGCCACACGCACCATCACAACCACGATCACCCCTTCGCGGAAGTTCTGGACGAACTTGCCGGCCATCATCTCGGCGCCGCCGCCGGTAAGGCCGCCCGGCAGCACGAAGCCGGCCGGGGTCACCTGTGGCATGCGGTTCTTGTCGATCAGTTCGGCAAACTGGGCGGCGCCCTCAAGCCGGCCTTTCAGATCGGACACAAGCTCCTCGATCCGCGCCCGGACCTCATCAATCCGGATCATATGAAGCCGCGCAAATTCTCGGGCGTCATGTCGCGGTCCCGGTCGATCACTTCCACACCCGCGGCTCGGCTGGAAACGGGTTCGATCCCGGCGACCGGCAGCTTCTGGATACCCTTCGCAATCCGGTCGAGCGCGGCAAACGCATCCTTGTAATCCTGCTCGATCTTGGGATCGGGCGCGAAAGGATGCAGCTTGTAGATCCCGATCGCCTGGGCCAGATCCGCCAACAGCGGCGGTGCCTCACCCAGCGGCAGGGCATAGCGGCCGGCCAGATAGCTATCGATCGCAGCGTCGGTATCAGCCAGCGCCCGGTCCACAACCGCCGGGTCGATGACGCCGGTGGGCGGTGTGGCCCGGTCGGTCAACTGGACAAGCAGACGCTCGCCATACCGATCCATAAGCTGTTCGATCGATGCATATGCCATCTGCCGGCCGCTGCCCCCATTATTGCTCTTCGGCGACCAACTGCGGGTCAGTCAGCAGCGCATCGAGCTCGCGCGGGCTCAGTGTAGAGCTATCAACCTCGATCGGCTCCGGGCCGAACGAGATCCCGCTCCGGCGACGACCGGCCGGACTGACCGAGCGCACCCGATAGACCGGATGGACATAGCCACCGTCGTTCTTCTTGGCCTGGTCGGCGGCAGCCGGCGCTTCAGCGTCGGCTTTGGCCTTGTCGGCGGCAGCCTGCGCTTCAGCGTCGGCTTTGGCCTTGTCGGCGGCAGCCTGCGCTTCAGCGTCGGCTTTGGCCTTGTCGGCGGCAGCCTGCGCTTCAGCGTCGGCCTTGGCCTTGTCGGCGGCGGCCTGGGCTTCCCCGTCCGGCGCAGTGCCGGACGGGGTTGCAGGGGCTTTGGCAGGGCTCTTAGTCATTGCTCAGAACTCCCTTAAGCCAGCCAGGGAACGACAAGGACTTCGGCGGTGCCGGCCCACTTGTTGCTTTCCCCGCCGTTGACCAGTTGCGATTGAAGGATGCCGAGCGCAGCACCTTCAAGCGCTGGCGGTACGACCAAAAGGTTCGGCTTGATGCCCAGCGGCCGGCCGTGGTCGCTCTTGAAGCTGCCCATCTCAACGCGGGCAGTCTCGTAGTGCGCGGCATCGAGCGGCTGCTTCGAGCCCCAGGCCATCTGCCAGAAACCGTAGCCGAAGTTCATCCGGGCATCGACGCCATAGCGGAATTCATTGAGGTCGAAGACGTTGTCGTCGGTTACCTTGTCACGAGCAACGATATCGCCGAATTCCTTGCGGACCTGGCGGATAAAGGGCTTGATGACGCGGGTGGTGTCGAGCAGGAACCAAGGCGTACCTGCGCCGCCATCGGTATTGGCCACTGACAGCTGAGTGACGCCGTCCGCATCAAGCACCGGATGGTCAGTGTCGAAAAAATACTGGCCGTCATAGCAGTTGGCGGTGAATCCACCTTTGACCAGGTCCCAGATTAGTTGCTCGGGATCGAGCATGGTCGCTTCGCCGATGCTTTCGAACAGTGTCGAGTAGATCCCGAGATTGTCGGTTTCGATATCGTCCTTGTCAACACCGACGGTCAGCTCGAACTTCTTTTCCTTGATCGAGTAGTCGCTCTCGGAAATGTTCTGGACGACACGCGGGCCGATCCATTCGCGGATGCGCGGCAGCTTGCCAATCCAGCCATAGCGCTGCTCTTTCTGCGTGGATTTAACCGTAGTGGCTACACGGCCCGAGACCGGCTTGGCGGCATTCTTCTGCCCACCTTGATACGCATTGGAGTAACCAACCCGCAGCTTGTTGAGATTGTCAGTCGAGACGATCATGGCTCAGCTCCTTAAGCGAACTCGACCCAGACGCCCTGGGCGTCCACGTCGAAACAGATCCCGGCCGCGGGGCGCGCACCGGCGTTGTTGGTCTTGGCAACAGTCTGGTCATCGACCACGTAGACAGTCTTGCCGATTTCGGTCCGGGCGATCAGGTCACCAGCGGCCGAGTTGGCATAGCGAAACACGCCGCGGCGCACGGTGATCGACTTGTCGCCGTTGGCCCCGGCAGTGTTGTCCACGCCTTCATCGGCCCGGCCGATCGTCACGTTGGCAATCGTGGCACTGGCCGGTACGGCGTATCCGGCAGCATTGATCTGCACCATCGCGCCCTGATTGATCTTGCCCGCCGCAGGCAGGGGCGGCTTGCGCATATCGCCCAGTGCAGCTGGCGTATTGCGCGGTCCGGTAGTAGCAGCCATTAGAGCGCTTCCTTCTTCTGGCCGCGAGCGCTGAGCCCGGCGGCGTAGGTTTCTTCGTCCATCCCGAACAGCGCCATGACCGTGCGGTCAGTGTCATCGAGATTGCTCTGCTCGCTATGCTGGGCGACATCGGCGGTGATCGTGGTGCCGTTGAGCACCGGCATCGCCGCGATCATCTTCTTCGCCTGGTCGGCGTCCTTCATGTGCAGCGCGATGTATTCGTCGCGCACCGGCTTCAGGCCGACACGGCCCTCGGCGATCGCCGCATCGACAAAGGCCGTCGCGCTGTCGCGCTGGCGCTCGTCGCGGATGCCGTTGAGTTCGGTCGTGACTTCGCCCAGCTGCGATTGCAGCGCGATCACGGCCGGCGACTTCAGGATGTCTTCCGAGCAAAGCTCGGTCTTGGCACCCATCTTTGCCGTTAGCGCGGCACTGATCGCCGCGTCGTCGGCGCTGCCGTCGAGCCCCAAGAGCTCGATCAGCTTTGCTTTCCAATCCATTCCGATTTCCTCTGAATGCAGGGCGGTCAGGCCCACCAGGTTTGGGGTGTTGATCAGGCTGGCGCGCAGCACGCCCAGGACCTTCTTGGCCTTGTCGTGCATGATCACCGGGCTGATGCCTCGGTAAGCCTTGCCCCTCATCAGAGCCTGGCCATCCTCGGTCCATTCGACGCGGCCCCACAAGCCATCCTTGCGGGCTTGCAGCTCCACGATCCAGCCACGCGCCGGCGCAGGCATACCCAGCGGGGCTGCCCGGTCAGTTGCATGACATTCGTCGATCGCAAGCTTCTCGCCCGCCTTGAAGCCGGACACCAATTCCGACATCGCGGCGGTGTAAGGCCCGCGGCCGTCGTTGGTGCGGATCTCGCCTGCAGGAAGCAGATGCACCCAATCGGGCACATCGGCATTGTCCGCGATTGTAATCGCGGCGCACAGGGCAATCTGGCTGGTTGAGCGCGTCATCAAACAAGCTTTGCCCGCTCGGCCGCGCTGAAAATATGACCGCCAAGGCGGCCATGACAGCGCAAGAATCACTGCCCGCCCGCTTGATGGCAAGCGCGGGCGGTAAAATCAATCGCTGGTGTTGATGTCCTGGATCAAATGCTCGTCAACGATCTCGACGATCGCCAGCTCGTCGCGTGCTGCAATCCCCAGCCAGACCCGCGCCGGTATGCGGCCCCATGGGATTGGCCGGCCGCGCCGATCGGCCCCGAACGCTCCTTTGGCTGCGCCGTTCTGCATTGTGCCCGAATAGATCAATGGCGATCCGATCGTCACGCCATCTCGATTGACGAATTGCAGGATCTGGCGCGACAAAGCCTTGCCGGGTCCGATCAGCGGCCGCAGCAGCGAGCCATAGCCCATCCGCCGATAGCGATCGAGCGTGGTCTGACTTTTGGGTGCCCAGGCCGAACCATCGGGCGCACGCCCTTCGATAAAGCGGCGCCTTGTTGCCTCGACCATGTATTCGCCGATGTCCTGATAGAGCGGCGTCATATCGCTCAGCGTGCCGATCGCCTTGCGGATCGCCGCGCGCGCGGCCTCGGCATTGAATTTAACCGTTGGCATGGTATATGGCTCCGCGACGCGCGATCCTGGCGCCCGGCCAATAACCGGGAACGTTCCGGACGTTGGGCGGGAGCGCCGTCATTTCTTCCCAAGCTTGATGTAAAAGGTTTTGAGCGACAGCGTCTTGCGGCGCGCGCCGCCGATCGCGAACGCTGCAACAAAAGTCTCGCCACGAATATCCTTGCTGAACATGACCAACGCTTCACCCAGGCTGGATCTTGTTTCAGGGAATTGCAGGCGGTCTGCCGAATTGAGGATGGCAGGCAGCAGCGCAAAGTCATCTGCGGTGACCCCGCGTTGGCCCTGTTTTCGCTGCGCGCGATCGTCGGCATGGTTCTTGATGATGTGCGCGATGCTGCTTTGATCGATGCTGAAGTCGTAGCCCCGCACCTTGGTTGCGATTGCCCGCTCGATCTGCTCGGCCTGGTCAGGGTCAAGCAGCCCCAACGTGCGCTGCGGTGAAGGCGGCGGAAGATCGGGCTTGGGATCATAAACCCGCTGGGCATAGCGCCGCGCGTCGTCGGCCGAACTCGGCAACGCGCGATAGGCCTTCCCGAAAGCCGCCGCAGCATCGGGCGCAAGTTCACCCATGAATGCCTTGGCCACCTGATAGTCCCAGCTCCCGATCTTGCGCGCCAAAGCGTTGACCGCATCGGCCGCGCTGGCGCCGGGCGCATAATTCCAGCCTTTGCCCACGCCGATCGGCGCACCGGTCTTGGGGTCGATCCGGTTCCAGTCCTTCGCCAGCCGTTTGTCCGGATCTCCGCCCAGGCGGCGCGCACCGGCCAGGCTGCGGGCACCCACCACATAGCAGCTGCAGCCCCAGTCGCTTGGCGGATAGTGCGTGGCCCAGAACGGATGGTTTGGCGGCAGCACCAACCCGTTCCAGCTCAGGTGCATCGGCCGCGGCTCTAGGCTGCCGCCGTGGCGATAGACCCAGAACGGAAAGTTGCCGGCTTTCAGCTGGGCAAGGCGCCCGGCGGCATAGCTGGTGTAGCTGTTGGTCTGGTAGATCACCTTGACCCGCCAGGCTTCGCCTTTGACAGATCCTTCGCCAGCCCATCCGGTCCAGCCATTGCGGCGCACAATATCCCGAAAATCCTTGCGGAACGTATCGATCCCGCGGCCTTCGCTGATCGCCTTGTCCACCGCCACAGCCAGATCGGTCAACAGATCGGCCTTGGCGGCACCCGCCACCATGAAAGCGCTATCGTGCGCCGATCGTTCGATATCATCCCACCGTGCAGTGGGGATCAGGTTGCCCAGCTTGCGGCGGAAAAACGCCACCTGCTCGGCAAAAGGCTGGCCGAATACTCCGCTCAGCGCACTGGGATGCTGGGGACTGTCCGGCATCGCCTCAGGTCTCTTCGATCGCGTCTGCCCGGCCTGCAGCCTGCGCCGCCACAATTCCGCCAGCCAAGGCATTGGCCAAAGCGGTACTGTCGATTTCACCGAAGGCCGCATCCAGCATCGCGCGGAACTCGGCAAGATCGGTCGCACGATCGAGCATCGACTGGATGCTGGTCACCATCTCGCCGATCGCAAGATCGCCGAAGCTTGCGATTGCCGCTGCAATTTGCTCGGCCGGGTGCGGCGCTTCCTGCTGCGAATGCGCCGCGATCGTGGCAGGCTCGGCCGTGATTGGTGGGGCAACAGCAGGATCAGCCTTCGCAGGCGCCCCCAGCAGCTCGTCGGTTTCGCCAGGATCGCCCAGGCCGAACTTGTCGCGCACTTCCGAAGCCGATACCCGCATACCCAGCGGTACCAGCACATTCAGGCTTTCGGTCAGCTGCTGCAGATCCTCCTGCGTTGGCCGTGCGATCACCACACGCGGATATTTGCGCTGCGGCCCGTATTCCAGGTCGATCCAGGGACGGATCAGGTCGCGGTTGATCGCAGCGGATAGCGCTTTGCAATCGGCAGTCTCGATATCCTCGCGCACGCCGTCATGGACCTGCGCCTGGCCAGAACCGAGCCCGCCGCTCTGCGCGTCGGTGGTGTTGGTCTGGCCCAGGATCGCCTTGGAGATCTGCCGGTCGAGCCAGTCTGCCCGCTTTTCATACAGGTCTGAGCCCGCAGTGACGTTCTTCGCCTCAACAAACTCGATCTGCATCGACTGGGGAATGATCGCTGCGCAATCGCCGGCAATGTTGGCCACCGCCCGGAACAGCGTGGCCTTGTCTTCCTTCGTCGCGCCTTCGTGGAACTTGCCGATCCGCACCGGCTGCCCATAGGTCTGGCTGAAGATCGCCCAGTCGCGCTGGGTAAAGGCCTTGAACATCCATGCCCAGGCCGCGATCCGCGCGATCCCGCTGCGCACCGGCAGGCCCGATTTGGCCTTGATCTGGGTCTGGATGAATTTGAAGGCCGGCAGATCGCAGGCAACCGCGGTGCCATCGATCCCGCCGCGCAGCTGCGGCACGCGCATGGTCTTGCGGTCCCACATGAACCAGCGCGGATCGCGCCACTCCAGCCGCAGCGGCTGCCACTGGCCCATCGAGCTATCCCAGATGATCTCGGTAAAGCTGGTCTGCTTGCCCACCGCATCCATCATGTCGAAGATCTCGTCAGACAGCTCATCGCGCTTCAGCCATTCGCGGATCATGTCGGCCATCTGGACATCGCGGGCATCGTCGCTCGCCGCTTCAACCGTGATATCGATCTGGGCAACGCTGCGCTTGCGGGTGGCCAGCACCCCGGCATAGTGCAGGTCGCGCTCCTCGATCGTCTCGGCCAGCTCGTAATAGCGCAGCGGCTCGCCCTGATCGGCCTCGCGCAGGATATCGGCCAGGCGTGAGGGGCTCAGCCCATCGGCCGGATAGCCGCTGTAGGGTGAACGCACCCCGGTCACCGAAGGTCCGGCGACGTCCTGGGTCAGAAGCTCTTTTTGCAGCGGGTGGCCCCACTGATCAACCAGGCCTGTCATCACGGGGTCTCCATCGGGTCTGAAACCGGCTTTAAGAAGCCGTAAGAAGCCCCGTAGGGCGTTTTGAGTGGCCAGTGCGGGGGTGAACCGGGGTCAGCATATCGAACGGTCAAATTCCGCCTCCCCGAATTCGGGCGCCAAGCGGGGTGTGAAAGTCATCTCCATCGGCTTCGAAATCGTCGTCTTCGTTCCACGGATCGGGCTCGCGGCGGTTGACGCTTTCATAGCCGTATTCAACTGCGCCCTGGCGCGATGCGAACCAGGCGAGCATCCCGGCGATGCCGGCATCGCCGTGGCGCTCAAACCCGTCATCGCCCTTGTAGCGCATATTATCGGGCACCTTGATGATCCCGCCGACGTACTGCAGCGCCTGGTGATCGCGGATGATATCCTCGTCAGCCGCGATCTCGATCGTCGCATCGCCAAAGGCTCCGATGTAGGGCGTGCCGTTTTCGCGGTACCATTCCTGGCTCAGCTTGATCGCGCTGATCCGCGCCTCGCCGAATTTCTGCTGGCAGACTTCGCCCAGGTAGCCGCCATTGCCGGTGGCATCGAAAGCACCGTGCCCGAACCGGGGCAGAGCGCCGATCACATAGAAGACGATATCGCGCTGCGCCTCATAGGGCACATTGCGCAGTTCCAGGATCAACACGTCACGGCGGATCAGGTCTTGCCCCAACTGGCGCACGATCAGCACCGATCCATCGCCGCTGCGGGCAAAGTCCATGCCGGTATCGTGGCGGCGCGCCGGGTCGAGCTTGTCGAGGTACGGCTGGACCTGGCTGCGCAGGAAATCGGCGATCACCGCATCGCGCGCATTCTTTTGCATGCCCTTGAAGCTGTCGGGCAAATGATAGCGCACGATCGGAACGCCCCGGCGCGTGCGCTGCTCGATCACCACCCGGCTCAGCGCAGCGCCCTGGGCATCGGCATCGATCGCATCGAGCTCCTGATGCATCGCTGCGGATCGGGCGCCATAGCTGCGCCGGATTTTGGCCTCCCATTCGGCCTCGGCCTCTGGTGACCATTCCAGCCCGCGCATCAGGCAGACGCGCTTGTAGAGCCCGTTCCTGATTGCATTGTCGAAAGTGTAGAAGTGGTGGCTATAGCCGTTCTTGCCGGCAACCGCTTCCTGGTAGTGATCGTTGAACGGATTGAGCAGTCCGTTGGGGCTGGAAATGATGCGGATCTTGCCGCCCCAGATCAGCAGCGCGTTCACCGCCTCGATCACCTGGGCAACGTCCTTGTGGAACGCCCCTTCGTCGATAACCACCACGCCCTGCAAGCCGCGGATGTTTTCCGGGCGCGAGCTGAGAGCCTCTACCCGGAAGCCGCTGGCAAAGGTGACGCGGAACGCGCTGATGTGCTTGCTGGTGCCGTCGTCGCGCTTGTCCTCGAACAGGAACTCCTCGATCGACGCCGCCTCTTTGGCGACCACCCGCGCGAAGTGAGCGACATAGCCGATGAACTCGCGGCCCTTGTCCTTGGTGTCGCCGATGTAGAACACATTGTCGCCGCCGGCCGATCGGGCAGCAGCTGCAATCAGGGTATCGTCCAGCGCCTCGGCAAAGGTGATCCCGGTGCGCCGGCCCTTCTTGCAGATCTTGAGGTCGCTCTTGTCCTCCAGCCACTGGCGCTGGTGGAGCATGAGCACACCTTCAGCCAGTGGATCGAGGTCGGCCGGGATCTCCGCGCCGCGCGTGAACTCGCTGGGCAGCTCGGCTTCATCGCGCGGCAACACCGGCTCGATCGGCATGGGCGTGGCCGTGGCGATCGATGCGGCGGCGGCCGCGCCCATGAGGGTTGATTTGAAGCCTTCGGTCATTGGCCTCCGCCCTCGCTAGCTTCCTTGTCCTGGATAGCGCGGATCGCCTCAGCCACATTGGACTGATAAGCTTCCACCGGCCCGCGGGCATAGGTCTCGAAGATCGCGCGGTTGAGAACTTTGGGCACTCTCCGCCAGTGCGGCCAGCACATCAGTTGGCCGTCCTTAGCAGGCCGCTCACAGCCAGGGATCGCGCAAGCGTGGCTCATGCCAGCGCCAATGGCTGCCCGCGCGGTCGATTCCTCGATCTCGACCAGATCGAGCATGCCTTCGTCCAGGCCGTGCTCATCCATCAGCGCCCTGGCCTTGGCCAGAGCGGCTGCGGCCTCGTGCTCGTTGCTGCTCTTGCCCAGCGCCAAGCACTTGCGGATCTTGGCGAGGATGACCTTGTCGATCATGCCGCACCACCTCCAAGCCACGCCTGGACCTCTTGGCCGAGCGGGGTCAGCACGTCCTTGCGATCGGCGGTGGTGAACAGGCCTTTCGCCCGCAGCGCGCAGATCAACCGCCAATAGCCCAGCTGGCCCGGTTGCTTGCCGGTCGTGCCGTCGCGAACCGAACGGCGCTGCGGCACGGTTAGATTATGACCGATGGCCGCTGCCTCGCCGGGCTGAGGGTCATAGGCGCTCATCCCGCCAGCCCCAGCACGCCTTTTCGGATCGCGGCGACGCGCTCGGCCGAAAGCCCGGCTTCGGTCGCCAGCTTCTCGACAGTGTCGGCGGTCTCGATCGCTTCGCTTTTGGCCTTCTCGGCCTCGACCTGATCATGCTTCTCCTGGTCGCGCTTGTCCTTGTCGTCGCGGCGCGCCGCTTCGCCGATCCGCAGCTGGCTCGAAGTCAGCCGCTGAAGGGTCAATGAGGCCTTGTTAAGAAGGCCGATATCGGTCTCTTCCTCGTCCATGATCAGGCTCATCAACCGGAACTTGACCAGCTCGATCGCCGCCACGGTCGCATCATTGCGCGCCACCTTGTCGAGCCGTTCCATGACGGCATTGGTGATCTGGACAGCGGCTCCCGCCCGGCGCAGCTCGATCGCGGTGCGCACCGAATAGCGGCTGAAGGCACCCTTGCTGATCGGCTTGCAGCCATGATCGGCAATCCGGGCATTGAACTCGCGCAGGATCTCGGTCTGCGGCATCCGCCGCTCGCGCAGCTCCTGGTTGGCCCAGGCGATGTGTTCGTCGCAAAGCTCGGGCAGCTGCTCGATCGATGAGAGCATGCCGCGGCCCTTGCGCTTCGATCCGGCCGTGTCCTGGTCCTGGGTGCCCGGCATGGCTTACCGCACCCGCGGCGCGGAAACGCCGGCAATGGTGCTGCGCCGCTCGACATGATCGCGCCCCGCTGCGGTCAGCGTCGCCACGCTGACTGTGCCCAGGCCCGCGATCTCGCTCTGGCGCAATTCGATCGCGCCCAGTTCTTCCAGCTTGCCCAGCTGGGTGTCGATCCATTCGCGCGATCGGCGGATGCCCAGGGCATCGACCAGGCGGGTGATCGACAGGACGTTGAGTGTTTCATCGCGCTGCTGGGCCAGCTCGGCCAGAATCGCGAGGCGGGCGTCGCCGGTCAGCGCATCGCCCATGTCTTGCGTGAAGCCCATCTCACAGCCCCCGCTTCATGATGATGTCGAGCATCCGGTCAACCTGCTCCTTGACGTGATCGAGTGTGGCTTCGCGCGAGGCCGCGCTTTTGCCGATCGCCGCCAGTTCGGTGCGCACCGCAGCCAGCTCTTTCTCGACCCGTTTGACGTCGGCCTTGCTGGCTGCGTCATTGTCGAGCCGCCTGACTTCGCCTTCGACCTTGCCCAGGCGCGCCTCAACCCCGCTCAGCTGCTGGCCCAGCGTGCCGGTGTCCTGCGGATTGGCGCGGGCGGTGCGCATCGCATGCCACCCGATCGTCAGCACGATGAAGCCGATCACCGCGATCTGAAACCACTCACTCATTGGTCTCTTTTCCCTGTCAATTTGCCGAGCGTGCCGATCGCCCCCTCGAACACCGATTTCACAAAAGTCTGTACCTGGCCGCCGATCAGCTCGATCAGCGCGTAACCGCTGAAGCCCAGCCCGATCGAAATCACGAATGCGAACAACAGGCCCGGCCGCGCCTCGATCACCCAGCTGGCGGCAACCAGCACCATGATCACCGTCACCAGCAAGCTCTTGGCCCAGCCCAGCGGCGGCACCCGCTTGGGCGCCAGCGGCCGGGCCATCAGCACCCCCGCCAGCGCCAGCGCCAGCTGCAGCACTGGCAGGCTCAGCCCATCGAATTGGACTGTCAGCGCATGGCTGGGCGCGGACTCTTCTGCGGCGACAGCAGCCGCGGCCAGCCAGGGCAGATAAAACCGCGCCAGATCCGGGACCACCTCATGCATGATGGGTGGCTCCGCTGCCCTCATGTATGCTTTGACACGTTACACAGCGGATCGCTGATGGCAGCGCGACGCGGCGCGCAGCAGGAATATCCCGGCCGCAGTCCCGGCAAAGGTCGGCGCCAGCCCCGTCCAGCGCGGCCTTGGCCCGCGTGATCGCCCGGTCGCGCTGGGCCGCCCAGACCAGCTCACCCATCTCAATGTTGCGTTCGTCAAACAAGTGGTCATCTTTCGTCTTGGGCAAGGGCCAGGCGCGGGATCAAGCTCCGCGCCTGGCCATCATCAGCAGGGCGCGATCAGCAGGGGGCAACCCAGAACAGGGCGCCCTGAAAATACAGGCACTGTCCGTTTCCGAATGCATACTTGGCATAGGCCACATGGCCGCGTGTTCCGGCCTGCGTGGAACCAGCCATGCTAAGGCCGGCCATCAGCGCCATCGCCATAATCAGGTTTCTCATCTCACTTCTCCTGCGGCGCGGATTAAAACCGCCCGCCGCTGGCGGCTTGCATCTCAGCACTGCGCAGCTGCATCGTTCAGCCGGTCTTCGACCAGGCCGGTGTAGGCCAGCACTGCGGCCAGCCAGCCCAGACCCGCCTCGTTACCAGTCAGTTCAGCCCCATCAGGAACAGCCGGGCGCGCTGGGCGCGTCGCAATCAATTCTGAAGGACAGACCCGCACCTCTACGGTGCGCGTCTGGATCACCGGATCGGGTGCGGTTATTGATCTCGGCTCAGATGCCAAGCCGCCGCAGGCACTCAGCATCACAGCGCACACTGCCAGCAGCATTACGCGGTGCAGCCTGGATCGCTTGTTTTCCATGATCGGTCCTTTGCTCTTGTCGGATGGCGCGCACTTCAGCGCGGATCACTGCTGCGGCACTGGCCGCGCGGGCGTCGCTCAGCTGCGCGCTCAGGCTGCCGCGCTCAGCCACTGCACCATCGGCCACGGCAACCAGACGCTTCACGCCCGCACCGCAGCTCTGCTGCATGGCAAAGCGATTCTCGGGAAGCAGGCTAGGCAGCATGGACCGTTCGCACAGCCGCGCCTTGCGCGCTTCGCGGATCTCGCTGGCCACCTGCGACAGGCAGGGCTTCAGCGAGGCATCGTCTTCAACGTCCGCCGCGGCCTTGGCACAGGCCGCCGCCGCATCGGCCAGGTCTTTCTGGTAAAACCTATCCTTGATCAGCCACGCCGCCAGCGCCAGCGCCAGCACACCCATGATCCCGCCTGCCAGCTTGAAATAGCTCATTGCGCCCACCTCCCAAGATTCTGCGCCCGGCGGACCCAGCCATTCAAAAACCGCATTTGCGATGGGTTGCGCTGGGCGATCTCGCGGTAGCGATCCTCGGCCGCATGGCGGTAAGCGATCACCAGGCTCGGCATGCCCAGCCCAGGGCGGCGCAGCACCCAGTCCAACGCATGCTGGACTGGCCCGCCACCAAGCATGCCATCGATGTGCAGCAATGGCGGCCGATCCGCAGCGTTGGTCACGTTGGCCAGGCACGTATTCAGCGCCCGCTGCAGCAGCTTTCTGGCCGACATCAAACCGCCATTCACCGCCTGATCAAATACCATCTCGCCCAGCGGGCGCGCCAGCCGTTCGGCATCGCTGCGGGTCCAGAAGAATTTGGCATAGACCGTCTTGGCATCTGCCAGCGTCAGCTTGCTAATATCGATCCCGTCGATATCGCCGTCCATGTCGAGGTCGAATTCGGCAAAGCCGTCGCCGTCCTCATCGAACGCGCCCTCGGCCTTCAGGAACCGCAGCGATACGCCGTATTTGGTTGCCCCGCCGCGATCCTTGGGATCGTTGACATAACCGCCCTCGGCGTCGATCAGCGCATCGAACGCCGCCAGATAGCGCGGGCTGTAAGCTGTGACGGTAATGTCTTCGTTGCTGTCGCCCATGGCCGGTCTCGCTCTTCGCATCTGACCGGCGACGCAGATGCTGCGCGCCGGTCGGTTCGATGCCGACACTGCGATGGCAAGGGCTTGGGGAATATGACCGCCTTGGCGGCCATGAACACTAAATCAGCGTCATTTGTGCGGGCTCTTTGCCGCGTTTCGGACGATCAGGCAAGCCCGGCTCACGGGCGAACAGCTTCTGCACTCCGGTTTCGGTAATGCCCAAGCGGCGCGCGATCCTGGCATCGGACAGGCCTTGCGCGCGATAGAACAGTGCGCGATCGCGCCGGGCCAACGGGACCCGGATTGTCGCCGGGGCCAGCGCCCGGCTCAGCTTGTTGGCCAGATCGCGACCGAGGGCCTGAACCACATCATTTTCATCGCGCATCGCATAGGCCACATAGACCCGAATCCCGCCTAGCTCCTGACAGAACCGCACAAAGCCTTCCTGGCCCAGAATGGTCTTCAGGTGCAGCGTCAGCTGGCCGGCATCGATGCTGCTATGCATCGCCGGGGTCCCGCCGCATCAGCGCATGGTCTGAGATGGCGAACTGGCGGCTCATGTGGCAATCCACCATGCCAACGTGACCCAAAAGCCGATCAAACCGGCAATGATCCAGCGCCAAACTGCCGCGCGGTAGCTGATCCGTCCGCGCCTGGCACCACCCAGCTCGGGCAGCGCAGCCCAATCCAGGCCGGGGCCAAACCGGCTGTTGCTGGTTATCCGGTGCGTGGATTTTTCGCGGCTCACGTCGCACCGCCCATCTCGCGCAGCTTGGCACCCAGTTGCTGGGCCAGCCGGGCATAGTCCTCGGCGCTCCAGCTATGCTCGCGCGCATTTTCTTCGCCGCACAACTTCCACATCGCATCGTGCAAGGCCCAGTCCTGCGGCACGTGGCCGGCCGCTTTCAGCTTGACCAGGATCGCCTCGCACAGCGATGCCTGCCGCTCGATCGGATAAAGCGGCTTCTGCGTAGCGCGGTTGTGCTGGGTCCAGCCGCTACGCACCGCCCAGCTTTTCAGCGCCTCAATCAGTCTAAAGGCATCAGACTGCCGCGCCCAGACCAGCTTGTCGCATTTCAGCTGCCGGCAGGCGAAGGCCTCAAGCGCCTGTTCACTCGGATTATGAACCTCGCCCAGGTGATAGAGCGAGATCCACAGCGCCCGCGCCTTGCGCGCCATCGGGTGCTGCGCCGCAGCCACCTTGCCGGCCCTGGCGATCGGCTTGAAGCCTTTGGCCTTCATCACATCCAGCACCTGCGCCAGATCGGCTTCGCTGGCCTCCTTCAGGCTGGTTCGCCCGGTCTTATCGAACACGATCTGGCGATAGTCGTCCTCGTCCATCGCCAGGTCCTTGCGGGCGATCTGGATCTTAGCCAGCATCGCGCGGCGGTGCTGACTGGTCCGGTCAAACTGGGCCGGGCGGGCAATCGTTCTAGCTGCAGCGGGCATGGCGTGTTCCTCCTACTTCCAGCCACCGCTGGCCAAGGCCGCGGCAGGCTGCATCGAAATCATCATTGATCAGGCGCAGCTCGATCGCCTTGCGGTGCAGATGGTTGACCGAGCTTTGGTCGCGGCCGATCGTCTCACCGATCCGGGCATAGCTGCGCGGTCGGCCCAGCGATCGCAGCGCCCAGACCACGAAGGCCCGTGCCTCAACCAGATCGGCATGGCGGTGGTCAGAGCGCAGCTCTTCAAGCGATACCTCAAACACACGCAGCGCCGCGCCAATCGCCGTCTCTGGCAGAATTCCGCGCCGCGCGATCGGCCGGCCACAATCAAGGCAGCGATGCTCAAACTCGCCGCAGAACGTGCTGCGATGCGCCAGCAGCTCGGGGTTCCAGGCCAAGGTCATGACCGCACCCCCGCAACGAGAAACGCCACGCTGCCAGCCAGCACCAGGCAGGACAGCACGCCCAGCACCAGATCGGTCAGCAGCTCGCGCGGCGAAAAGCCGAAGGTAGCCGAATAGTCGGCCAACTCGCGGCGGATCGATTCGAGCGCGCGGATCATGACGTGCCCTCCGCGATCGGTGCGCCGGCACAAACAGCTTCCCAGTGCAGCTTCACGAACCGATCGCGATCCTCGGACGAATACTGGCCCAGAATCTGCCATCCGCATGGGCAAACCATTGCGCCGGTCTGCATCGAGACCACGTGGTGGCCCGCTTCGCGGTGGGCTTCGCACAATGCGCTGCCCCGAGGGGTTCCCTCGATCAGATCGGTCGAGCCGCAGACATTACAGCCCCAGGTCATCCCAGCACCGCGCGGCTGCTGAGCTGCGCCCAGGCGTCCTGCAGATGTGAAAGCGCCAGCACCTGGCGCTCGGATGCCGCGATCATGCAGGCCAGTTCCAGCGCGTGTGATCCGTTGCGCAGGCCGCCCGGTGTCATGCAGATTTTTCCAAGCATGCCGATTACACCAGCGTCGCCGATCTCCCATGCTTCGGCCAGCGCATTGACATCGCCCTGCAGCGGCAGATTGCGGATCATCTTCAGGCTGACCCGGCTGTAAAGCTGGGCGAATGCCGAAGCGCGATTGCCGCCTTCAAGCCGCTGCATCACACCGATATTGCCCAGCAGCGCAATGCCCACGCCGGTCGCATCGTGCCACGACCGGATCTCTTCCAGTGCCTTTTCCGAAGTGTGCTGCGCTTCATCGATCACAATGCACGGGTTGGACAGGTTGCCGACCCGCTCCCGAATCCGGCGCGATAGCTTTTGCGGAGTGCCGACTGCGTTCTTCTCACCCAACGCTTCCAGCACTTCGATCTGCATGGTGTTCACACCCGCCGTCGATGGCGTCATGGTCGCATGGAACACGTTGGCGCAGCAGGCTTGGAAGTTGCGCGAGGTCATCGTCTTGCCCAAGCCCGGCCCCAATGCCGCGACCACGATCTTGCCGCGCTGTGCCCAGTTCAGCAGGTTGGTCAGCTCACGGCTTGTCTCGGTCTCGAAATAGCCCGGCCGCACCGGGGCTTCGACCTCGATCTGCGCCTGCGCGGTCAGCATCTGGCGGAACCTGAAGATCGTTTCGGCCACCTTCTGCTCGTCGCCGCCATAACCTTTGGCGCTGCCGAACTGGCTGATCGTGCCCTGCGCAATCCCGAGCCGCTTGGCGACCTGCGTCCAGCTTCCAAGCTTGCGGTGATAGTCGAGCAGCCAGGCTTTCTGGTCGGCAATATCGACAGGTGTTTCTGCGGGATCGTTCATGCTATTGGACCTTTCATCTCGTTACGGGATAGGCGCGCGGGGCTCGTTCTCAGGCCAGCTTCGCGCGCCGCTTCATTCCACCGACCTCAGCATCCCAAGGGCGTTGAAAACTCTGGTTTGATGCTCCGGTTGTGCCGGTTGCACCTGCGGCTTCAGCGCCGCTGCGGTGGCCCGGTGGCGCACCGGGCGGACAACCTGCGGCGCGCGCAGGACAGCGGTCTCGGTGCCAACCTGCGCTGCAGCAACCTGTTCGATCGCCAGCAGCTGCTCGGCCTCGATCCCTTCGCGGATCTTGCGGCGCACGTCTTTCTTGCGCTTGCCCGCGGCCACCGCGCCAGCTTGCTCCAGGAAGCCGCTGTCATCGACGCACTGCGCGCTGGTCAGATAGCGGCCGTCCAGACCATAAAGGTGCACATCGCTGCGCAGATCGTCAGGATCGAACCGCACCGTCACCCGGGTGCCCGCAATCCGGCTGCACTCGGCCGACCAATACCGGTTGCCGAACAGCTCGATCTCGCCGGTGCGGCCGTTGACCCGCTTCTGCTCCGCCGCCAGCAAGGCGATCCGCAGCTGCTCGGGCGTGGCCTTGCCGATCGGAGCGCGGGCATAGCTTTCCGCGAACACTTCGTCGAAGCTGCGGCCCCGGCAAACGCCGCCCTTGCGGCCCAGCTTGGCATTGTGCGCGGCGATCCCGCGCGCGACGATGGCTTCGAACTCGGCCCACGGCACCGCGCGGCTGCCATAGTTAGAAGGCTTGGCTGTGGGCTTGTTGCCGGTATAGGCCCCGGCACATTCAGGCCCGCGTGAAATGGTGTCTGAGAGGTCTCTGAAAGCCCGCTCGATCGGCTTTGATTGACCGTGGTAAACCTGTGCAAAGCGCACCCGGATACCCAGCGATGTCAGCAGACCGGACGGTTCCTCGTCCTTGATCTTGAAGCGGTAGCGCGTCTTCGCGCCGCCCGTCAGCGCCTTCGAAGCGAAGGTCCGGCTGTTATCCAGCAGGCACTGCTTGGGGATACCGTATTCGCGGAACAGGTCGGAAAAGGCCAGCCGGGTCGCCAGCACGTTTTCCGAAAAGTCGAGCCTCCAGGCCAGCATCTTGCGGCTGTAAACGTCCTGGATCGCCACCATCATCGGCCGCACCGGGCTGCCACCGCCCGGCGGGGTAACGAACACGTCGAACTGGTGGCCATCGATGTTGATCAGATCCAGCGCGTGAAGCCCGTCGAGCGTCCGCCGCTGGTCGGGCACACGCCGGTCGAGCTGATCCGCTCCGCCGCGTAGCCGCACCACGATCAGCGGGTCGATCTCGCGCTCGATCTTGCGGCGGATTGAACGCTCGCTCGGCATGGGCAGCCCGCGCGCTGCGGCGATCTTGCCCACCCGCGCAAAGCAGCTGGTCAGCGTCGGGGCCTCGGGGCGCAGCCAGTCGCTGCGCAGCAAGGTCCACAGTTCGCCATCGATCTCGGCTTCGTTGCCGCCGCCCTTGCGCTGCGGTGCCAGTGCGGGCAGCCGGTCGCTTGGTGCAACCCCTTCTACCAGCTTGAGCCAGTTCCACAGCGTGGCGGTCGAAGCGCGGTGGCGCAGCGCCACATCGGCCACCGCTGCCGTGCGGGTCAGCCCAGCTTCGATCAGCAGATCGAATTCCGCGATCGCAGCAGCACGGCGCTGCGCCTCGTCCTTCACCTTGGCGCTCTGCGTCTCGAACCACCGCCAGGCGCTCGCCGCAGCACTCTCGGCCAGACCGGGCTGCGGCGCTTCGTTGCAGATGCCGCGCTTCACCAGCTCAAGCCGCGCCTGGCCGGGCAGCAACGAGACGTGAAACTCGATCCCGCCGCCCCGGCCGGAACGGTTGCGTGAGAGCGCTTCGCCTTCGCCAGCACAGCGCAGCGCCCAGCGTTCATCCTTCGCGCGCCGGTTGAGGCTGCGCTTGTCGGCCGGCAGCCCGGGCAGCGCCAGCTCGGCCAGTTCGGCTGCGGTAAACCAATCCTGACCGGCATCGCTCGGGCCTTCGATGGTCTCGGCCTGCAGCGCAAAATTCCCCCCAATTACATTCACGCTTGTGATCCTCCGCGGATGAGTGGGGCACTGCTCTTCACCGCTTTCAGCTCGCGCTGCATCTCGGCAATCATCAGCTCAAGCTGGCCGATCCGGGCGGTGTGGACTTCCTCGCCAACCAGCAGGCCCGCACCGATCGGGCGCAGCAGCTGGTCAAAGATATCGTGCCGCTTGGTCACCTGGACTAAAGCGAGGAACCGGGTCAGCGAGATCCGGTGGCCTTCGCGCGCCGGGCTCGAATAGGCATCCAGCATCGCCCGGCTAACCTCGTCACCCAGCAACACGCTCATCTCGGCCGCGATCCCTTCGCGGTGGCGTAGATCACTGTTCAGGATCATCCCCACCGCTTCACAGATCTGCCGATCAAGCCCCGCCAGCGCGCCGGGAAGGCTCGATTGCGAAGGCGCCTGAAAATCAAAAGCGAACTGTCCGGGATGCATTTTAGCCTTAGGCATCGGCGCCCTCCGGCTTCATCAACGCGCTGGCCGGACGGTAATGCGTCGGGCCAAATTCCAGCAGATCTCCGCCCGGATAGCGCCATTCGCCGTCCACAAAGCGGACCAGCGCAAACACGCTGCCATCGGCGACCAACTGGTACTTGCCGTCCTTGGCGTCGGAATCGATCAACCGAAATGTCAGCCGACCTTCGATCGTGGCGGGGCGCTTGCTCATAGCCGCGATGCTCCGATCCCCTGGCACTTGCCGGAAAACCGCTGCGGCTTGCGCTCGCCGACATAGCGCTCTTCCGGCAGAGCCTTGGGTTGATCCTCACACGGCAGGAAGTGTGCGCAGCCTTTCCAGCCAGGGATGCCGCAGCGCGGGCATTCCTCACGGCTCGGTGCGGGCTCAAGCGATGCCGCCTGCTTTGGGCGCGCGGGCACAGACTGGCTGCGCTGGCGCAGGGCCTCGGCCAGTTTCGCGCCATCCATTTTGGGCCGCTCGTCCTGAGCCTGTCGAAGGATCACCTCGCTGCCCGATTCCCGCCGCGCGCGCACTTTGGCCAGTGCCGCCTGAAACTCATCAATCGCATCGGCTTCGCCCGCGGCGCGTTGCGATCGGCGCTCAATCCGGCGCGCTTCCAGCGCTGCCCGATCGGCCCGAGCACGTCCCACGCCTGCCTGCTGCGCGCGGCGCTTGGCCATGGCGTCGCTGTAGAATCCGGAGCCGCTGACGGATGATGTGGCGCTGGTCGGCTGATCTGCAGGGGCAGAGCGCGGCGCTGCGCTAGACCGTGATTTCATCGTATCAAAAGTATTGGAAGAGCGCTTTTCACCGGGCGTGTTGCGCAGGGGGTCCGGCAATGCCCGCTGGTTCGGGCTAACACTCTCCCTTGCGGCCAACCCGTCCAGACCGGATTCTTTCACCGGAGGGCAGCTGCACTCTTTGGATTTGTTGGGCTGTTCGCTGGCATTCGCAGGGTAATCAATGCCACCGCACACCACCTCCCCGCTTGTTCCCTCAGGTGCCAGCGCAGCGTCGCCAGCCCGGTCGACTTTTGAAAGGCAGGTGGTGGCGGATTCGAAGTCTTCAGCATCCGGCTCAGGTCGGTCCAGATCAGGATCGGCATGCTCGGGCAAAGGGGCATCCGGCCAGTCGCTCGGTTCGGGCTCTTCGGCCTGAATCCGGACGACCGGCGCGGACACGTCCGTCGGTGCGACCCGATCGGACCCGCTCTCGACACCCGTTTCAACGGGCGCGACAGGCAGCGCGGCAATGTCATCGTTGGCTTTCGCCAGGCGCGGGTCTTCAGACGCGCGCGGCCGATCAACCAGCACAATCGGCAGCAAGGGCACGGCAACCACCGCCGCGCGGATCGCGGCGATATCGCCCACCAGCTGGCGCACCACACTGGGGCGCAAAAACAGGGGGGCAGTGCGGATGTTGCTGATCATAACGGCTGATCCTTGGCTGGTTGGCCCCGGCAGTGTTCGCTGCCGGAGCCGTAGGAGGCGGGGCACCCTCAATCAGATTGAAGAACAGTTCAGCACCCGCCGGCCGCCGCGATCGCGGACGTAATTGCAGGTGCAAAGATCAGTCTGGGTTTTCGCGTAAACCGGGCTCCAGCGTGCACACTGGTCGGCTCGTGCGGTCGCCGGGTTAGCTATAAATCCAGCAGCAATCATGGCTGCGATGGTCAATTTCTTCATGGGTCGTCTCCTTCTGGCGCTGTGAAAATCGGCTGCGCCGGGGCCGTGTCAGTCCCTCATCATCCAGCGGTCATCAGCCACGATGGGTGATTGCACGCGCGGCGATCGCGCTTGCATCGCCGCCATGCGGCGGCGCTTCTCTTCGATCGAAGCTAGCCCCGCACGGCGGCGCAGCTCCACTTCGGCATCCTTGGGAGTGCAACCCAGCTCCATCGCCAGCTTGAACGCCTGGTTATGTGCCCTCAAGCGATCAGCTTCGGTTGCATAGCGGGCCATCATCGCTCTCCCAGCCTGGGCAGCCAGACCGAGCGCGTGTCGCCGGGCGCAGTCGGGGCGCGAACGTCCCAAACCACGGCGCAGTAATCGACCATGCCGCCCGAATAGGCACGGTTGCCCATCAGCTTGATCCGGTCGCCCGGCGGCATCGACGGCCGCTGCGTGAAATAGAGCACTTGCTGCGGCGGGTGTTCGCGCAGGAACTTGCCCCGCGCTTGCCCCGCCAGCCACTTCAGCGGGAGCAGCATGACCACCCGGTGCGTCGCCAGCTTCAGCGCCTGCCGCACGAACGCCTGGCTGATGATCTCGCCATTCACCTTCTTGTAGCTGAACGGCGGGTTGCACCAGATTGAGGTTGGAGTGCTTAGCCGCTGGGGCTCATAGTCCAGGAAGTCATTGCTGAAGAAGCGCACCTTGGTTGCATCTTCAAAATCGCCCCAGGCGACGTTGTTGACTACATCGCTGGCGATCAGATCGCCCCTGAAGTCGACCCCCTGCAGGCGGCTCAGCGAGTGACCATAACCACAGCAAGGGTCCCAGATCGTGCAGCAGTCCATAACCTCAGGCTCCAGCCCGATCGCATCAACGATCTGCTCCCACTCCCAGCCCTGCTCAACATACCAGTCGAGTGGGTGGCGCTTGGCGAACTTGGCCGAAGAGATTTCACCCCGCATCGCCCAGCTCCTCGTTGAGCCGATCGCGCAGCCGGCGCTTCATGTCGTCGCTACCCAGCAAGGCCGGAATCCGGTCGATGAATTCGCGGCGCTGCGGTAAACCAAGCCGACTCCACCCGCCCTCGATCTGATTGTAGAATTTCTGGTGTGCGACCGGCGTCGGGCCTGCGGGCTTGTCGAGGCCCACCGTCACGCGCGCATCGTCGGCGCTCAGTTCCGGATCAGCCAGCAGTTGTTTGATCACCGCCAGCCGCTGCGCCTCATCCCGGATCTCGGCGATCGCCTTCAGCTGGGCGGCATTGTTGCCAACGATAGGATGATCGGACAGCTCCTGGACCAGGCCAGGGAACGGCTCGATGATCATACGATAGAGCTTCAGCGCCCGGTGGATCGAAGACTTGTCGCGCCCGAACGCTTTGGCCACCGATTCCGCCCATCCGTATGCTTGTTGCATCGTGCCACAAGCATCATCGGCCTCGTCCTGAAGGGCCTGCTGGGGGAGAATCTCGCCACCCTTGACCTTGTCCCAACGCGCTTTCGCTCCCAGCTTTCCATGGCTTGTGGTGCCGTGAGTCTGTTCAAGCCGAGCCTTCGCCGCCTCGCAGGTGGCATGGATGAAGATCGCCCGTTCCAAGGGCGGTTGCGCGCGACGGTCGAGGTTCTCACTAGCCTCTTCATCCAAGGCCTCGGTGTCGAAGCACCCAATCCGTTCCAGCGCAAAGACGTGCGGCAGCTCTTCGAGCAAGGCACCGTTGAGCCGGTGCATACCGGTCACCAGCACCCAGCTCTTGCCTTCGTGTGGAACGCCGTTCTTGTCCTGGTCTGTCACCAGCAAAGGCCTGCGCACCGTGATCGGCTGCCGCTGCCCATGCACCGCCATCAACCGACCAAGCGCAGCCGCCTTGTCAGGAAAATACAGCCCGAGCCGCTTGGGAATGTGGATGTCTGAAGGAGCAATGCGCAGCAGCTCCCCGCCGAAGGTGGAGGCACTGTTCATTTGGAAGTCTCACTTAGACGATGCGCGGCCGGATCGGCGCGGGTAGAAGTGATTTTGAAGCGGAAATTGTTCTCAGGCCCGCCAACCCGGCAGCGCTTGCAAGGAGCCTCAATCGATGGATCTTGACACGTATGATGATTGGGCAGCGGGCGAACTGCTTTGGTTCCGAAAATGCCTTCTCGCAGAAGGGATCGAAGCGTTGCGGCGGTCAGCTGCCGCTCTGGGAAGCCAGGCTGTTTTAGACATTCTGCGATCGCATCAAGCAGCGATTGATGATCTTCTGCACACACCGAAACATCGGCGCGCCGCAGCAATCCGTCGCTTCCCCGCCGGAAGAGAACGCCATGCTTTCCTGATAGCTGCAGCATATAAAGTTCGGTGCGGATCGTCACTGCTGCACCTCGCCACTCACTATGGCTTTTCGGCAGGGATAAACCCGTCGAAGTCGCAGATGTTGGTTCAGGCGGCGGCAGTTGCGCAGGACCTGCAGCGTGGGTTTCCATCCCTGTGGCCATTTGAAGAGGGCGCAGATCCCTTTGCTGGCCTGCACCATCCCTCAAACGACGATGGGGCGGATTGACCGATGTCGGCGCGCTCATGCCGCCACCTTCCGGCGCCGACGGGTCGTCTTCTCGACCTGGTCAAGCGCGTCATAGAGCTTGCCGATGCTATGCAGCGTCGCGCTGGTCGGCTGTGGGTTGCGCTCAGATGGCTTCCAGCGACTGAACGTCGAAGGTGCCACGCCCGCCTTGCGGCACAGGGCTTCGATCGAGACGCCAATGCGCCACGCCCGCTGCTCGATGTCCGCCACGATCGATTCTTGGTTCATGCGGATTGGTTAACCGCATTTATGCGGCCATGCAACCGCATAAATGCAAATTCACCGTCTTTGCATATTTGCTAAGGGCATCTCATGGATGGACTTGAGCAAGACAGGGAGCTTATCCGTGCTTTAGTGGCCTTCGCGAACATCGCGCCGGCCACGATGGCACGGCAGGCGGGCGTGTCTCCTTCGACCATTCAACGGCCTTACAGTGGCACCGCCTCAACACGTCTCGGCCGAAGTGCGCTTGAGAAGCTGCAGGCAGCATTCCCTGACTTCCCTGGGTGGGAGAAAGGCGCGACGGCCGAGCATCGATTGCCGTTCCGCGGCTTCGCTGCCGAGCGCGATCCGGACTTGGTCGAGCTTGACGAAATCGACCTGCGCTATGGCATGGGCGGCACCTATCTCGATGGGCCGATCGTGGCGGAAAAGCGCGCCTTCTCGCGCGAGCTCTTGAGGCACCTGACCCACTCCGCGCCTGAGCATTTGTTCTGGGCGATCGGCGATGGTGACTCGATGGAGCCTACCATCCGATCCGGCGAGCTGATCCTGATCGACCGCTCCCAGCTCAGCCCGCGCAGCGGCGATGGGATTTGGGCCTTTGCCTGGGGCGATGTAGGCATGATAAAGCGCCTGCGCCCGCTCCCCGACGGCACGGTCGAAATCCACAGCGACAACGACCGCATCCGGCCGGCCCTGGCAGCCGATGATGACCTTCACGTCATCGGACGGGTAGTGGCTGTGGTAAGGAGGCTTTGATGTCGGAACCAGGCCAGCGCTCAATGAAGGAAGTTCGCGCCCGCCGGATGGAAAACATCATGGCCGTAATTGCTCTCGCCGGTTTGGTCGTCGCGCTATTCTATGGGCTGGGTACGAAGCTCTTTGGCCGAACCTACCT
>NZ_JBEBKB010000036.1:0-25742 GCF_040079535.1 Novosphingobium sp.
GGGTGGGCAGCGATGCTGCGCCGCAACATTGGCGCGGCCCGTAGCCGAAAGGGGCGCTGGGGGCAAGCGCGGTGGCTTTCTCTTGCGCAATAGGGCCCGGTATGGTCCTTTGGCGGATACGCAAACAGGGCAATTCAACCAAGGGAGCAATTCATGCCAGTTTACGGTGGTTTCTGGATTCGGGTTGCGGCCTATCTGATCGACACGATCTTGTTGATGGTTGCAGGCGGTGTGATCGGCGGTATTCTGGGCGCCAGCGTCGGCATGGCCAATGCCAATGATCCCGAAGGGTTCAGAAACGGGATTTTGGGAATTCAGATGGTTTCGCTGTTCGCGAACCTTACAATCGGCTGGCTCTATTTCGCGCTGATGGAAAGTTCAGCCAACCGCGCCACGGTGGGCAAGATTGCGGTGGGGCTGGTTGTCACCGATCTCGATGGCGGCCAGATCGGCTTTGGCCGCGCCACAGGCCGCTATTTTGCCAAGATCCTGTCGAGCCTGATTCTGCTGATCGGCTTTATCATGGTCGGGCTGACTGAGCGCAAGCAAGGTCTGCACGATATGCTGGCCGGCACACTGGTGACCAAGAAGGGTTCGCTGACCGGCCCCGATACGGCGGGCGTGTTCAGCTGACCTGAAATCAAGGAATACCTCAAGATGGAATGGATGATCATGCCGTTCAGGCGCTATGCCGATTTTTCCGGCCGGTCGCGGCGGATGGAATACTGGATGTATCAGGTTTTCACGCTATCGGTCTATCTGGCCTGCTTTGCGATCATGATGGTCGGCCTGCCGTGGAATGAACCGCAAGGTTCGCAGTCGGCTCCCGGTCCCATATTCTGGATCGGTGTGGCTCTGGCGGTGC
The DNA here is from genome assembly GCF_040079535.1 of Novosphingobium sp. GTDB lineage: Bacteria > Pseudomonadota > Alphaproteobacteria > Sphingomonadales > Sphingomonadaceae > Novosphingobium. The sequence continues at coordinate 866 of NZ_JBEBKB010000036.1, forward strand.
TCTGGTATGTGGCCACCTTCATCCCGGACATCGCGGTTACCGTGCGCCGGTTTCATGATCAGGACCAATCTGGCTGGTTATATCTGATACGCTTTATCCCTTCGATTGGCGCGCTGGTGGTGATGGTCTTCATGTTTCTGGATGGTCAGCGCCAGATAAACCAATACGGCGGCGATCCCAAAAACCCGGATTTCGATACCGACGTTTTTTCCTAAAGCTCGCGCAGCGCCTGCGCGGGCTTTGCCCGCAACAAGGGCAGCGAGGCCGCCAGCGCAAAGCCGATCACCAGCCCCAGTCCCATTCCCAAAACCGCCAGAACGCGCGGCCAATTGGGCAGCCAGTCAAAGCCGAACAGCTGCACCACAACCAGCCAGCCGATTGCGCTGCCCAGCGCCAGTGCCACGGCGGAAAGCAGCACGGCCAACAAGGCATATTCGGCCAGTTGCAGCACCAGCAATTGACCTGCGCTGGTCCCCAGCACGCGCAGGATCACATTATCATACAGCCGCGATGCGCGCGCCGCGGCAATTGCCCCAAGCAGCACCGCGATCCCGGCCAGCACGGCCACAGAGGCCGCTGCCAGAATTGCCAGACTGACCTGGCTTAGCAGATCGCGGGCCTGGGTCAGCACGCCGCCAACTTCGATTACCGAGCTGGATGGGAAAGCCCGGACCAAAGCGCGCAGCAGATTGCCGTGCTCGGTTCCCTTGGGCAGGTTGATCGTGGCGGCCAAATTGTGCGGGGCATCCTCGATTGCGTTGGGGCTGAATACCAGCACATAGTTGAAGCCCATCGAATCCCAATCAATCCGCCGAAATGAAGCAATTGTCGCGGTGCGCTCCACGCCCATCAGGCCAATCGTCAGCTTGTCGCCGATCGCCAGGCCCAAGGCTTCGGCCAGCTTTTCGTCAATCGAGACCAATGGTTCGCCCCGGTGCCCTGTTGGCCACCATTGCCCCCTGGTTACGGTGTTGCCTTCGGGCACGCCATCGGAATAGGTCAGCCCGCGCTCCCCGCGCAGCGGCCAGGCTTCCTCAGGAATTTCCTTAAGGCTTGAAACGCGGGTCATCGCTTCGCCTGGCCCGTATGCCAGGATCGCCCCGCGCAGCGCCGGCACCATTCGGACCTGCGCCTGCGGTGCTACGCCTGCCACCGCCCGGCCAAATTCAGCGGCCTTTTCGCGCGGCACATCCAGCACGAAGTAATCGGGTGCGCGCTTGGGCACCCGGGTCATGATGTTGGCATCAAGGCTGGTCTGGATAGCGGCCAGCGTAACGAATGCGGCAAGGCCAAAACCCAGCGCCGTTACCAGCGCACCGGTTTGCGCGCCGGGGCGGTGCAGGTTGGCCAGTGCGATCCGCAGCAAGGGGCGTTTGGGGCGAGGCAGGCGCGCAGCAAAGTGGCGGATTGCCCAGCCCAGCGCGCCCAGCAGCACCAGCAGCAGCAACGTTCCGCCCAGAAACCACAGCGTTACCAGCTTGGCCTTGGCTGTCAGCAGCGCCAGGCCTGCAATTGCCAGAACGCCCAGTCCAACCGGCAGCGCCGCATCGCGCCAGCCCTGCGCCAACGGTGAAACCCGCGCGCGAAACAGCGCCATCGCTGGAAAGCGTCGCGCGGCCAGCAGCGGCGGTGCGGCAAACACCAATGCGATCAGCAAGCCATAGGTGGCGGCCCGCAGCAATGCGCCCGGATCAAACACCAGCCCCGGCGCAACTGGCAGAAGATTGCCCAATGCACGGCCCAGCAGCGGGGTTATCAGCACCCCTGCCATCAGGCCCAGCGCAGAGCCAACAATCGCCGCAGCGCCGATCTGCAACAGATAGATCCGCGCAATATCGCCGCTGGTTGCACCCAGAACTTTCAGTGTCGCCACGCTGGTGCGGCGTGCATCAAGATAGGAAGTTACCCCGCCGCCGATCCCGATCCCGGCAATTGTCAGCGCGGCCAGCCCCACCAGCACCAGGAAATCGCCCATCCGCGAGACGAACCGTTCGGCCCCGGGTGATGCCCTTTCACGGGTCTTGATTTCAAATCCGGCCGACGGGAACCGCTTTTTCAATTTGTCCGCCGCGGCCTGTGGATTGCCGCCCGACAGGGCGATCCGGTATTTGCTGCGATACATTGCGCCCGGCGCGGTCAGCCCGGCACTGGCCGGAAAATCCGCCGCAACCAGCACTACGGGCCCCAGTGTAAAGCCTTCGCCCAGCCGATCTGGTTCGGACGCGATAATCCCGCCAACCTTCAGCAGGCCCGCGCCTACCATAATGGTATCGCCCGGTTTCACGCCTAATCGCTCGGCCGCGCCTTCGGCCAGCCAGGCGGTGCCGGCCTGCGGCGCACCGATGCTGCGGCCATCCTTGAGCGTAAATTTGCCATAGAGCGGCCAGGCAGTATCGATCGCCTTGAGTTCAATCGGTGCGGCCAGATCGCCGGCGCGGGCCATGGCTTGCAGGCGGATCCCGCCGGATACTTTGCCAGCCCTGGCAAATTCCGCTGTCTCTTCCAGGCTGGCCCCGCGCTGCCAGACCGCAATTTCCAGATCACCGCCCAGGATCACTTGCCCGCGTGAACCAAGCTCTTGCTCGATCGCGCCGGTCAGGGTGCCGATTGCGGCCAGCGCGCCAACGCCCAGGAACAGGCAGACCAGCAGCAGGCGCAGGCCCCGAAACCGGGCGGAAAGATCGCGCCGGGCGATGGTCCAGGCGGTAGCCCAGCCGATCATGCGGTAGCCCAGCCGATCATGCGGCACTGTCACTGGCGATTTTTCCATCGGCCAGTGTGATGACGCGCGCGCAGCGCTCGGCCAATGCCGGATCGTGGGTAATCACGATCAAAGTCGCACCACTGGCCGCCCGGCGCGCAAACAGCAGATCCATGATCGCTTCGCCGGTTTTGGCGTCAAGGTTGCCGGTTGGCTCGTCGGCAAAGACCAGCATCGGCCGGGGTGCCAGCGCACGGGCGATTGCCACGCGCTGTTGCTCGCCGCCAGAAAGCTGGGCCGGATAGTGGTGCAGCCGCTCGCCCAGGCCAACCGCCTTCAGCTCTGTTTCGGCGCGTTCGCGCGCGGCGCCTTGCCCGGCCAGTTCCAGTGGGGTCATGACATTTTCCAGCGCGGTCATGGTCGGCAGCAGATGGAACGCCTGCAACACCACCCCGATCCGCCCGCGCCGGGCCGTGGCCAGGCCATCTTCGGTCAGCGCGGCGAAGTTTTCGCCTGCTACGTCCAGCGTGCCGCTGGTGGCGCGTTCCAGCCCGGATAGTACGGCCATCAGGCTGCTCTTGCCCGAACCCGAAGGGCCCAGCAGCGCCAAAGTCTGACCTTGCGGCACAGACAGATCGATCCCGCGCAGCACTTCGACTGCGCTATCGCCTGATCCAAGTTTAAGGACGAGATTGTGGGCCGCGATTGCGGATAGGGGGCTTGTCACGGCGCGGAGATGCCATAGCTAGAGGGAAACGCAAGGAGGTTGCTAAATGAAATGGAAATGGCTGGCCCTGGTTGCAACCCCCCTGGCGTTGATCGGCTGCAAAAAGGAAACGGCACCGGCTGCGCAGGATGTGGTTCTGACCGTTCCGACCACCGGGCAATCTGCCGCCCCACAGGCCGATGAGATTGTGATTCTGGCGCTGGGAGACAGCCTGTTCGCCGGTTACGGGCTTGATCCTGGCCAAAGCTATCCGGCGCATCTGGAAACGGCGCTGAAGGCCAAGGGGATCAAGGCCCGGATCGTGAATGCGGGGGTTTCGGGCGATACCACCGCCGGCGGACTGCAACGGGCTGATTTTGTGCTGAACGATCTGCCCCGCTCGCCTGCACTGGTGATCATCAGTCTGGGCGGTAATGATCTGCTGCGCGGGCTTTCGCCTTTCGAAACGCGCAAGAACCTTGATGCGCTGCTGGCCAAGTTCGCGGCGGCCAAGGTGACGGTATTGTTGCTGGGCATGCTGGCTCCGCCCAATCTGGGCCAGGATTATGCAGCCCAGTTCAACACGATCTACCCGGCCCTGGCCAAAAAACACGGCGCCAGACTTGTGCCGTTCTTTCTCCAGCCGCTGGTGGAACGGCCCGAACTGATCCAGGCCGATCATATTCACCCGACTTTGGCTGGCATTGATGTGCTGGTGGGATCGACGCTGGAGGCAGTGGCGGGTGCATTGCCAAAACCGCGCTAAACCCGCTCGATCTGTCCATCACTGACCCGCCAGGTCGCCGCTTCATCCAGGATCGCATCGAACGGGGCCAGCTCGGTTCCGGTCAGCCAGACCTGTGCCGTGCCGGCGCGCAGCCGGGCCAGCAGCGCAGCGCGGCGGACCGGATCGAGGTGGGCGGCCACTTCATCAAGCAGCAGCACCCCGGGGCGGTCTGGGTCCAGCAATCCGGCGTGGGCCAGCGTGATCGCGATCAGCAGCGCTTTTTGTTCGCCGGTTGAACATTCCGCAGCGGGTTGACCCTTGCCGGCCATCGCCACGTAAAGCTCGTCACGGTGCGGTCCGATCAAGGTGCGCTGGGCGGCGCGATCGCGGCGGCGGCCATCACGCAGCGCGGCGATAAGCGCGGCTTCGTCAAGCGGCCCACCGGGCTGATAGGTCAGCAGCGGGCGGGCAAACGGGGCATCAGGCAGCTGCGCCAGCGCCGCGGTCAGGCGTTCGATCAGCCGGGCCCGGGCCTGCGCCACCAGCGCGCCAGCCTCGGCAACTTGCGCGTCCAGCGCGTCAAGCCAGGCCGGATCGGGTTCGCGCTCGTCGCCCAGCAGTCGGCCCCGCTCACGCAGGGCGCCCTCCATCCGCGCGGCATTTTTGGCATGGCCCGGCTCAAGCGCCAGGACCAGCCGATCCAGAAAGCGCCGCCGGGCACCTGCGCCTTCAAGAAACAGCCGGTCCATCGCCGGGGTCAGCCAGCCCAGGCTCAACCATTCACCAAGCCGCAGCGCAGGGGCATCGGCGCCATTGACGTGAACCGCACGGCGGCTGGGTCTTTCGGCCCGTGTGCCGGTGCCCAGCCGCACTCCGCCGGCCATCATGGCGCTGATCGCAAATGTGCCGCTGCCGCCATGCCCGGCCATATCGGGCAGGGCGGCCCGGCGCAGGCCGCGGCCCGGGGCCAACAGCGACAGCGCTTCGAGCACGTTGGTCTTGCCGGCTCCATTATCGCCCACCAGCAGGTTGAACTGCGCGGTGCCATCAAGACGGGTATCGAGATGGTTGCGAAAAGTGGTCAGCAGGATCCGGTCAAGCGCCATGGCGCGGCGATAGGTGCGCCGGGCTGGACTGTCACGCAAAACAGCAATCCCAAGTATTGGTGAAAAACACCAACTATTGATTGTTCAGCGAGGCGAAAGTTTCCGTTCATCGCGGAGAAAGCTTGGAAAACCGCGATTTTTCTGAATTGGCACGGTCTCTGCAAACTATCTGGCATCTGCGGGAAACCCTGCGGAACCAAACAAACCAAAGGAACGAACCATGCCCACCAACAACACTTTTACCAGCAAGCTGACCGCTGCTGCTTCGGCCTTCTTCATCTCGCTGGTGCTGATCGCCGGGACCGTAACCACCCCGCAGACCGCCAATGCGGCCACTGTGACCACCGTGACCATCGGAGAAGCAGCATGACCACGATTGAACACAAGGATACCAATATGAACACCCGCACCGGTTTTCAGCTCGACAAGTCCCAGGCCAAATTCATGGGTGTCTGCGGCGGGATCGCCAACCACTTCGGCCTCGATGTAACGCTGGTCCGGATCGGCTTTGCCCTTGGCACCGTCTTCGGCTTCGGATCGCTGATCCTGGTCTACCTCGCAATCGGCCTCATCGCTGATTGAGGCAGTCGCGGTGAGGCCCAGCCTGCGGGCTGGGCCTAAACCGCAGCAATCTTGGCAAAGGGTGAGAAATCGGTGTCGGCATCGAACACCTCGGCCTCCTCGTGCCGTTTGAGCCAGCCGACCACCGCATAGGTCACCGGTGTCAGCACAATTTCCCAGATAACCTTCAACAGCCAATTGGTGATCATCACCATAATCACAGCCTGAGTGCTCCAGATCCCCAGAAACGCGATCGGGTAAAAGATCAGGCTGTCCACCGCCTGGCCGAAAAATGTCGATCCGATTGTGCGTGTCCAGAGCCGCTTTCCGCCGGTCAGGATCTTCATCTTGGCCAGCACGAAACTGTTGACGAACTCCCCCGCCCAGAACGCGATCAGCGATGCGGCGACGATCCGCCAGGTGTTGCCAAACACGCTTTCATAGGCGGCTTGCCCGCTCCACCCCTTGGCCGGACTTAGCGAAACCACCACAAAGCTCATGAACGCCATGAACAGCAGCGCAACGAACCCCGCCCAGACACAGCGCCGGGCATTGGCATAGCCATAGACTTCGGTCAGCACGTCACCGATCACATAGCTGATCGGGAAAAACAAAATCCCGGCGCCATAGATCACCGTATCGCTGGCCGGGCGGAACAGCTCTGGCAGCCAGGCCAGGGCCGCAGCGAACCCTGGAATGTCGATCGTGGCCAATTTGGCCGCGCCGATCAGGTTGGACAGCAGCAGAATCGCGACAAAGGCTGCCATCACATAGTCAAAATAGCGAAAATGGCGCCGGGCACCGGCCGTGCCATCGATGGGCTGAATCGGAATGCTCATGCAAATCAGGCTAGCCAAGTTTGCATGGCCTGCAAAGCCTGCCTATGTGGGCAGCGGCGCGCGCCCGTAGCTCATCTGGATAGAGCGCGAGACTTCTAATCTTGAGGCAGCAGGTTCGAGTCCTGCCGGGCGCGCCAATCTCCGTTCGGTCGAGCACGCCCGCCCTTTGTTTAAGATGTTCGGACTGTGTCCTTTGGGGCGCGCCAAATTGCCTATCCGCGCGCAGCCATTTCCAGCGGTTCGCCATCAACCGGATAACCAGCATCTGTCTGGATCAACAGCCACGGCTGGCCATCGCGCTGGGCCATGAACGGAGTTACCATCCGCACTGGCACGTCTTCGGCATGCTGGCGTGCTGCAGCAAAACTATCGAACAATGCCAGGCGTTCCAGATTGCGGCGGGTTGGGTAGATCACTTTGATCTCATCGCGTTCAGCCATGGCCAGAGCTTCGTTGGCGCTGGCCCAGAACAGGTGGGTATTTTCGGTATCATCAACCTGCAGGTCAACCGCGCCGGTGCCCAGATCGGCCAGATAGAACCGGGTGTCGAATACCCGAACTTCGCGGTGCTTGGGCCGCCAGCGGGCAAATGGGATCAGCGCGTCCAGCGCCAGCGTCCATTCCATGGCATCCAGCACCGGGCCAAGCGCGCCCTGATCCAGCAGCATTGCCCGCGCGCGTAAGGCAGCCGGATGATCGGGGCGCTGGGCCATGCCCAGTGCCAGGCCGGTTTCCTCAAGCGTTTCGCGCACCGCCGCGATCCGTGCAGCCCATTCATCCAGCGCATCTTCGCCGGATGCGCCAAGCTGTGCGGCCAGACTGCGATCGGCATCATCAACCCGGCCGCCGGGAAACACCGCTGCGCCGCCGGCAAAACTCATCGTCTTGGATCGCTGAACCATCAGCAGTTCCGGCGGACCGCCTTGGGCCGCACGGCGAAAGATCACCAGCGTGGCGGCGGGAATGGCCGGCGGCATATCGCCGTCGGGATCGAACATGCTGAGCGGATCCATACCGGGCAGAGTGGCGCGGGCTAAAGCTTTTGCCAAGCAGTTTCATCGCCCGATTAAATCGCTGAAAGTGTCGGACTGCTTTACAGCGGTGCCGTGATCTGCCCAAGCTGCTTGTTGTAAATATCTATAATTCAACAAAAACACTAAACTGGCACGGCTCGTGCTATTGTATGTGTACCCCCAAGTAGTCTCGATAGAGGCGGGGCCGCACTCTGGTCTCCGCGGCCCCGCCTCCCCGAGAAAACTTACCAAAACATCCCTCTGCTTTCAAATCGTCTCCTGAAAAACGGGACGCGCGAACATTCGCGCGCAAGCATTTCTTCATTCTCTGCAACTAGTCTCTCCCTTGAAATGCCACGGTTTGCGCAATCGCAGGCGCTTAACCTAGCGATCCGGGGGGTATTTGAGCCTTACAGGCGAACAATCGCGCGACTGGCGCAGAGCCCAGTTATTTGGCCCCATTGGGACCATGACGATCAGCGGCCTGGTGCTGCTGGTCGCACTGGCGTTTTTTCTGATCCAGCGGTTTGATGTGGTTGCGGCCGAACGCGAACAGACCTTGGTTGAACATGGCTTTGAACGGCAAATTGATGAATTGAACGGCGTTATCGCAACCCAGGTTGATTGGGATGATGCGATCAGCGCGCTGGATCACAAGTTCGATCCCGAATGGGCCGATTTCAACGTCGGGAACTATCTCTATACCTTCAACGGATTTTCGCACTCCTTCGTGCTCGATAGCAGCGAAAAGCCGATCTATGCGGCGATCAAGGGAGAGCGGGCCAAGCCGGAAGAGTTCGCCGCCTTCGCCGGCATCGCAGCGCAATTGGTTCCCAGGATCCGGGCCGCTGAACAAAAGCGTGGCGCATTCAGGAAACGGGAAGGCAAGAACAACATTGTCATTCCCCCGATCCAGGCGACCACCACAGCACGCGTGAACGGCACCGCCTATTTGGTCAGCGCCACATTGGTGCAACCCGATTTCGGCAAGATCCTGCCCAAAGGGCCGCAAGCGCCAATCGTGATCGCCGCAAAGCCGATCGACAAGGCGCTGCTCACGTCATTTTCTGCGCGCTATCTGCTCAACGAATTGTTGCTTCTTGATCCCACTGTTCAGCCCGAAAGGCGCCAGCAGATTGTGCTGCGTGGCTATGATGGCACAGGGATTTCGGCACTTTCCTGGGTCCCGCGTCAACCCGGGACTGCGCTGCGAAAGACCATGCAATGGCCGCTGCTGGGCGGAATTGCGATTTTGGGCCTGTTGACCATACTGGTGCTGCGGCGCGGCGGTTCTATCGTCAGCGAGCTGATCGCCAGCGAAACCAGGGCCCGGTATCTTGCCTATCATGATCAACTGACCCAGCTTCCCAACCGGGCGATGCTGTTTGATAAGCTGCGCCTGCTGCTGTCCCGCCAGAGCGGTGAAGGGCCCAAACTAGCGGTGATCTGTGTCGATCTGGACCGGTTCAAGGAAGTCAACGACAGCCTGGGGCATCATGCCGGCGATCAACTGATCCAGACGGTGGCATCGCGGCTGCGCGAAACCTGCCAGCAAGCCGATCTGATCGCGCGGCTGGGGGGTGATGAATTTATTGTCCTGTGCCGCTGCGATGATCAGGAACAGGCAGCCGAACTGGCCGAACGGATCGTTTCGGCTGTGTCAGAGCAGATTGGCAGCGAATTCGGGCGGATCGAAGTGGGCTGTTCGCTGGGCGTGGCCTTGATCGACAATCCCGGTGTGGAACCGACCGAGGCGCTGCGCTGGGCCGATGTGGCGATGTATCGATCCAAAGACAGCGGCCGGCGCTGTGTGACCTTTTTCGAACCCGAAATGGACGATGCCTTGCGCGCACGCCGCTCGCTTGAGACCGATTTGCGGGCCGCCTTGTCAGATGGATCGCTGCACATGGTCTATCAGCCGCAGGTCGACAGGAAGGGCGATCTGACCGCGGTTGAAGCCCTGGTGCGCTGGAATCATTCGATGCGCGGATCGATCCCGCCGGGCATTTTCGTGCCCCTGGCCGAGGAAACCGGCTTGATTCTGCCACTGGGCGAATTTGTCTTGCGGCGGGTGTTTGAAGAGACTGCCGGTTGGGATGACCTGCGGGTGGGGATCAATGTTTCGGCCGTGCAGCTGCGCTCAAACGGGTTTGCCGCCTTGGTTACCCGGCTGGCCGCGCAGGCCGGGGTTGATCCGGGCCGGTATGAAATCGAACTGACCGAAACCGCGCTGCTGGGCGATGATCCGGTGACCGCCAGCAATGTTGAAGCGTTGAAGCGGCTGGGCTTTTCGATCGCGTTAGATGATTTTGGGACCGGCTATTCCAGCCTCAGCGTTTTGCAGCGCTTCTCGGTCAACCGGATCAAGATCGACCGCTCGTTCGTTTGCGCGCTGGACGATAGCGGCGAAGGCGAAGCGCTGGTCGACGCCATGGTCAAGCTGGCCCGCTCGCTCAATCTCAGCGTAATTGCCGAAGGGGTTGAAACCGAGGACCAGCGCAAGCGATTGCTGGCCTGCGGTTGCCGGGAATTTCAGGGCTATCTAACCGGGATGCCGCAGGATGCCTGGTCAATTGCAGATCTGGCCGGGTTTGAACCGCCGGCCGAAGCGATCAACCAGCGGGCGTAAGGCCGCTTTCGCCCAGCAATTGCTGCAATTCGCCGGCCTCATACATTTCCATCATGATATCGCTGCCGCCCACGAACTCACCCTTGATGTACAGCTGGGGGATGGTCGGCCAATCCGAAAAGCTTTTGATGCCTTGCCGGATTTCCATGTCCTGCAGCACATCAACGCTTTCATAGGCAACGCCCAGATGATCCAGGATCGCAATTGCCTTGCTGGAAAATCCGCATTGCGGAAACAGCGGGGTGCCCTTCATGAACAACACAACGGCGTTGGTCTGGACGATATCGGCGATGCGGGTGTTGGGATCGGTCATGGTCACTCTCAAGTGGGGACGGCGGTGGTCAGTTGCAAGGCGTGCAGCGCGCCGCCCATATCCGGGCCGATCGCGGCATAGACCAGTTTGTGCTGGGCGATCCGGTTCTTGCCGATGAATGCCGCCGAAACGACGTGGGCGGCCCAATGGTTATCATCGCCAGCCAGATCGGTCAGCGTTACTTCGGCATCGGGCAGCCCGGCCTTGATCAGCGAGACAATCTGCGGGCCAGGCATCGCCATGGCTTCAGCTTTCGCCCATCAACTGGCGCCTGGCTTCGACGGCCTTGGCATCCAGCGCGCTGCGGATTTCGGCTTCGCTGATTTCGGTCCCGGCCGAAACCAGATCGCCCAGCAGCTTGCGGACCACATCTTCATCGCCCGATTCCTCAAAATCGGCCTGGACCACGCTTTTGGCATAGGCTTCGGCTTCAACGGCCGAAAGGCCCATCGCCTCTGCCGCCCACTGGCCCAGCAAGCGGTTGCGGCGGGCGTGGATCCGAAAGTGCATTTCTTCGTCGTGGGCGAACTTGGCCTCTTCGGCGCGTTCACGGTCTTTGAAATCAGTCATTTGCGCTCCTGAAAAGACAAGCTGGCTTCCTGCTCAGCCTGGTTTGGCGGGCGGCGGAAGCTGGTAGGAATCGTGGCAGCCCTTGCATGTTGCGCCAACCCAGGCAAGCGCCGCATCAAAAGCCGGCTTGTCTCCGGCTGCGGCTGCACCCGCCAGGGCCTTGGTCGCAGCAGCGAAATCTGCCGCCTTGGCCTGAAAACCGGCCCGATCAGTCCAGACCGTAGCCTTTGCCCGGCTGGGCACGCCCTTGGTGTAATCGGAAAAAAGCGGGGGCAGCGCTCTGGCAAATTTGGCAAGCCCGCTGGCCGGAAAAGCCAGAGTCTTGATCGGTGCGCCATTGGCGCTGGCATTCTTGAGCAGGGTTAAAGTGGAAACGGCCATATCCATTCCGGCCTGGCGGGTTAGGACCAGATCCTGAGGGCTGGGCGAGGCCGGCGCTGGGGCCGGTTTGGCATAGAGCGCCGCGCCAGCACAAAGAAGCGCGCTGCACAGTGCAATCCTTGCTGTATTCATGTCCGATCTCCGATCAAGCTCATGCCCATTGTAGCTTAGGCCATTGTTACCACAACTTTGCCGATTGCCTTGCGTGTCGCCAGCATCTGGATTGCTTCACCGCCGCGCGCCAGCGGAAATGTGGCAGAGATTCTCGGATTGATTTTGCCTGATTTCAGCAAGCCAAACAACGTTTCGATATGCGCGGCGTTGGCCTTTGGCTCGCGCGCGGCCCAGGCCCCCCAGAACACCCCGCAGACGTCGCAGCTTTTCAGCAAGGTCAGATTGAGTGGCAGCCGTGCAATCCCGGCCGGGAAACCAACCACGCAAAACCGGCCTTCCCAGGCGATCGAGCGCAGCGCGGGTTCGGAATAGTCACCGCCAACAATATCATAAACCACATCCGCGCCATTTGGCCCGCAAGCCGCCTTGAACGCTTCGGCCAGCGCCTTGGACTGATCCTTGTCAAACGGTGCCTGCGGATAGATCACCACGTCATCGGCGCCGTGTTCGCGTGCGACCGCGGCCTTTTCCTCGCTTGAAACCGCCGCGATAACCCTCGCGCCATAGGCCTTGCCCAATTCCACCGCCGAAAGCCCCACGCCGCCAGCTGCGCCAAGCACCAGCAGTGTCTCGCCAGCTTTCAGTTTCCCGCGATCGAGCAGCCCGTGCATGTTGGTGCCATAGGTCAGGATCAACGCCGCGCCTGTTTCAAAGCTGACGCCATCGGGCAGCGGCCAAAGCCGCGCCGCATCGGCCAGAATTTCCTCGGCCATGGCGCCGTTGCCGGTGCTGGCAATCACCCGGTCGCCCACTTTCCACTGGGTCACCCCTTCGCCCAAGGCATCGACCACGCCCGAAGCTTCACCGCCGGGAGCAAATGGCCGCTCCGGCTTGAACTGGTACATATCGCGGATGATCAGCACATCGGGGTAGTTCACCGAGCAGGCCTTTACTGCAAGGCGGACCTGGCCTGGGCCGGGGACGGGGCTTTCCACTTCGTCCAGGGTCAAGGTTTCGGGTCCACCAACCGCGTGGCTGCGAAGTGCCTTCATGCTGCTACAACTCCTTTGGATAGCCATGGGAGCAACTCCCTGGCCGTGTTTTCATAGGCTGAAATTGCCGTATCGCGGGCCAGGGTCAGGCCCACTTCATCAAGCCCTTCGATCAGGCAGTGCTTGCGAAACGGATCAATCTCGAATGCGAACCGGTCTTGGAACGGGGTGGTAACCACCTGATTTTCCAGATCGAGATGGATCGGATCGGTTTGTGCCACTTGCATCAGCCGGTCGATCGCGGCTTGCGGCAACACCACGGTCAGGATCCCGTTCTTGAAGGCATTGCCCGAAAAGATATCCGAGAAACTGGGTGCGATCACCGCCTTGATGCCAAGATCCAGCAAGGCCCAGGCGGCGTGTTCGCGGCTGGATCCGCAGCCAAAATTATCGCCCGCGATCAGGATTGGTGCGCCTTTGAAGGTGTCGCTGTCAAACAGGTTATCAGGATCGGCGCGCAACGTTTCAAACGCGCCTTTGCCAAGTCCATCACGGGTGATCGTCTTCAGCCAGTGCGCCGGGATGATCACATCGGTATCGACGTTCTTCGCGCCAAACGGGATCGCCCGGCCGCTGGCTTCTCGCAGAGCCTGCATCAATCGGTTTCCGGAGCGCTATCGGGCTTGGGCGCCTTGGCAGCTTTTTCTGCGCGTTCCTTGCGCCGCGAATTGTAAAGCAGCGCTGCTGCCAGCGCGGCTGAACCAATCGCGGCCCCGGCCATCGCAGCCTTCCCGGTCCAGCTGGATTTTTCGGACTTATCGGGCTTTTCAGGAGTGTCGGTCATACTTTCCTATGTGCGCGCTTGAAGCTGAAACGCAAGGCCTAGCAGAGACTAGTCGCGCATCAAATCGCGGATATCTGCCAGCCGCCCGGTCACCGCCGCCGCCGCCGCCATCGCTGGGCTGACCAGATGCGTCCGGCTACCGGGTCCTTGCCGGCCCACGAAATTGCGGTTGGAAGTCGAAGCACAGCGCTCGCCCGCCGGTACTTTATCGGGGTTCATTCCCAGACAGGCCGAGCAGCCCGGTTCGCGCCATTCAAGCCCGGCGGCGATGAAGATCTTGTCCAGCCCTTCGGCTTCGGCCTGGCGTTTGACCAGGCCCGATCCGGGGACAACGATTGCCCATTTTACGCCCGGTGCCTTGTGCCGCCCTTTGAGCACCGCGGCGGCGGCGCGAAGGTCTTCGATCCGGCTGTTGGTGCAACTGCCGATGAACACGTTCTGCACTTCGACATCCTGCATCGCCTGGCCTGGAACAAGGCCCATGTAATCGAGCGATTTGCGCGCAGCTTCCTGTTTGGATGGATCGTCAAAGCTGGCCGGATCGGGCACAGTGCCGGTGATCGCCACCACGTCCTCGGGGCTGGTTCCCCAGGTCACGGTTGGGGCGATTTCGGCGGCGTGGATCACCACTACCTTGTCATATATCGCGCCGGGATCGGTGGCGAGGCTGAGCCACCAGGCTGCCGCCTGATCCCAATCCGCACCCGTGGGGGCATATGGGCGGCCCTTGACGTAGGCCACGGTCTTTTCATCCGGCGCGATCAACCCGGCCCGCGCGCCGTGTTCGATCGCCATGTTCGAAACGGTCAGCCGGCCCTCGATCGAGAGCGCCCGGATTGCCGCGCCGGTATATTCGATGACATAGCCCGTGCCGCCAGCCGCGCCCAAGGCGCCGGTAATGTGCAGCACCAGATCCTTGGCCGTAACGCCGGGCCCCAGATCGCCGTCCACGCGCACTTCCATCGATCTGGATTGCTTCAGCAACAGCGTTTGCGTGGCCAGCACATGCTCAACCTCGCTGGTGCCGATCCCAAAAGCCAGCGCGCCCAGCCCGCCGTGGCAGGCGGTGTGGCTATCGCCGCAAACTATAGTGGCGCCGGGCAGCGAGAAGCCCTGTTCCGGGCCGACCACGTGGACGATCCCTTGTTCTTCATCGGCATCGCCAATCAGCCGCACGCCAAATTCAGGCGCGTTGCGTTCCAGCGCGGCAAGCTGCTGGGCGCTTTCGGGATCGGTAATGGGAATGCGCCGGCCCTGCGCATCGCGGCGCGCCGTGGTTGGCAGATTGTGATCGGGCACGGCCAGGGTCAGATCGGGGCGGCGCACCTTGCGGCCTGCGACGCGCAGCGCTTCGAAGGCCTGCGGGCTGGTCACTTCGTGAACCAGGTGGCGATCGATATAGATCAGGCATGTGCCGTCTTCGCGGGCCTCGACCACGTGGGCATCCCAGATCTTCTGGTAAAGAGTGCGCGCTGTGCTGGACATGACCTCAGCGCCTAGAAAGGCGCGGGGGCCTTGGCAAGTATCAACCGCGATGGTGAACGGTTCAGACCCCGGCCAGCCGGGCGGCATGTTCACGGACCAGCGCAATCATATTGGGCACACCCTGGGTGCGGTTTGAGGATAGCTGGTTTTTGAGATCGAACGGCGCAAGCAGATCGGCAACGTCCAGGCTGGCGACTTCGGCTGCCGGGCGATCCGCCACTGCTGCCAGCACCAGTGCAACGATCCCTTTGGTGATCGCAGCGTTGCTATCGGCCAGAAAATGCAGGCGGCCATCCTCTCGCGCAACCGGATAGACCCAGACCGAAGCGGAACAACCGCGAACCAGCGTGGCGTCGGTCTTCAAGGCATCGGGCATCGCTTCAAGTTCGCGGCCCAGTTCGATCAACAGGCGATAGCGTTCATCGCCTTCGAGGAAGGCGTATTCATCCAGAATGTCTGTCAAACTGCGCATGGCGCGGCCCATAGCCTAGAGTGGCTTAGCCCGATAGCCCGCCGGGCCGGGTAACGGCATAGTAGATTACATAGAACCAGCTAAGCACTCCGTGAACGATCGCCCAGACGATTGATTTGTTCACGCTCCAGCTGATCGCCACCGCGATCGCTGCGCCCAGGCCGATCCCGGTTTTGGCGGCATCATGGCGCGGACCGTTCACAGATCGACGCCCGCGGCAATCGCTTCAAGCTTGCGGATCCGTTCCTTCAGGTCGGCAATCTCGATCCGGGCCCCCATTCCGATCGGGCCGCTACCCACCCCGCCTTCAATTTCGGGGCGGTGCAGATCAAGTTCGCGGGTTTTGAAGGTTAACCAGCCTTGCCAGCCGCGTAGCGAGACCAGGGCCACGATAGCGACCGAAAGCAGCATCGCGGTGGCGGTCAGGATTGTGTCTGTGGGCATGTCCTGTTCTCCCGATTGGGGCCTTAGTGGCCGCGCAGACTTTCGATTTCATCGGCCAGGGCGCGGGCGGGGCGCCCATCGGTGGCGATCCGTTCCAGCACGTGAATCCGTGTCCGCAGGTCTTCCACTTCTTTCTGAAGCTCAAGTTCGCGCGGGCTGGGTTTGGCCGCACCAAGCAGGCCTTGTTCGGCCATCCGGCGGCCGTGCTTGCCGTGCAGATGATCGGTTCCGGCCCGGATCCGCGCCAATCGAACCACCCCGCTGACCACGATCGCCACAATGACGATCACCATGATTTCGGTGTTCATTGCACCTTGTCCTTTTCGATCCGCAGCGCCTCGATCTGATGGGTCAGCTGATAACCACTGTCGGTCACAATCCGCTCGACATTGCCCAGCCGGTCTTTGACCGAACCGAGTTCCGCGCGCATCTGGGCGTTTTCCTGGCTGAGCAACTTGATCCGCTCATTCTCTTCACTGCTGGTCTTGGGGTAGAGCTTCTGACCCCACGATCCGTTGAGCGGATAGCCGTTTTTGATCCGCATCCGGGTATCAAGCAGCCAGCCACCAACCCCGATCCCGGTTATGATCGCAACGATCGGCCCAACTGTGCGCAGAATTTCAAGGGCATCTTCGGGGTTCATTTGCGTTCCTCAAGCTGGGGAGCATCGCGCAGCGCTTCGATCTGGCTGGCAACATTGACGCCCTTGTCTGTAACAATCCGTTCCAGGACTTTGACCCGGTCGGCGAAGTGATCGAGCTGTTCGCGCAGCTCGGTGTTTTCCTGGCGCAGCTTGAGCGTTTCGGTGCTGCTGCCTTTGGCGGTTTTGCCGCCCCATTCGTCTTCCAGCGCATAGCCATGCTTGGCCCGGATCCAGTTGTTGACCAACCAGCCCACGGTGGAAATCGCGATGATGGCCATCACGAAGCCTGGCTCTCCCCAGTTCATGACTGGCGCTCCGCCGAAAGATCGCTCAGCTGCGCATCAACCTTGCGGGCATCGCGCAGCGCTTCGATTTGGGTGGCCACGTCATAGCCCTTGTCGGTGACGATTCGTTCCAGCACCCGCACGCGGTCTTCCAGTTCGGTGTTCTGCGTGGCGTATTGTGCGGCTTTTTCAGCGGTCACCTGCGCCTGGATTTCGGCCATCTTGCGCTGGTGCTTGGTCCAGATCGCAACGATCGGGATCGTCAAGGCAAAGATCGGTATCATCACCCCGACCAATCCAATCAAGTCGCCCATGTCTTGTTCCCTCCCCAGGGTTTGCTGCGCTTAACGCAGCCGTTCGATTTCGGCCGAAAGGCGCGGATTGCTGCTGACGTAGAAGTTTTCAACTTCGGCCAGGCGGCGGTCAATATCGCGGAAGCGCGAGCGGACTTCGCGGGCGGTTCGGGTGGGCGATTGGCGGACCGATTGCCAGAACTGCTGTTCCTGCCGATCGGTATAAAGATGCGCCGGTTTCTTGGCCCCGAACAGGCCCACCGCCAGATATGCCAGCGGGATGAACCCCAGGCCAAGCAAGGTCAGCCCAACCGTGCCCAGGCGAACCCACAGCACATCAATTCCGGTGTAATCGGCAATCCCGGCGCAGACGCCAAAGAACTTGCCGTTGACCTTGTCGCGATAAAAGCGGGTGCGTACGCTGTTCACTTTGCATTCCTCCCAGTTGTAGCTTTGCTGCGGCCCAGGCTGCGAATCTGATCGAGTTCGCTCAATTGTTCATCGTCGATCGCCCGGTCAGTCAGAACCCGCGGCGGTTGAAAATCAGGGTTGTCCGAAGCTACCAGCCGTTCGACCGTGTCCATCCGGTCATCCAGCCGCCGGGCCACCTGATAGAGCTCTTCCAGCAAGCTCTCATCGTCGTTGGTCAGCGTCGCAGCGGTCTTCCATTTGGTGATGTAGTGCAGAACGATCCACGGCAATCCAAGGAAGATGGCGGGAATGACGACAAGTTCGGAGGGAAAATCCATGATCAGTCCTCCGCCTTGCTGCCGCCCTTGAGCGCGGCTTTCATTGCTTCCAGTTCCTCGTCGATCTTGTCCTGGCCGGCCAGCGCGGCGATTTCATCAGCCAAGCTGGGCTTGCCGCGGCCATCGGCCAGGCTCAGCGCATCGGCGCGGCCTTCGGCGTAATCGACCCGGCGTTCCAGCTGGTCAAACCGGCTCAGCGCTTCATCAACCCGCTCACTGGCCAGCAGTGTGCGCAGCTTGACGCGGTTTTCGGCGCTTTCCAGCCGGGCCACGATCGTACCTTGCCTGCTGCGGGCTTCGCGCAGGCGGGTCTGAAGCTTTTCGATATCAACCTCAGACGCGCGCAGTGCATCATCCAGCACGGCGATTTCGGTCTTGAGCTGATCGGCCATGTCGGCAGCCTTCTTGCGTTCAACCAACGCCGCACGAGCCAGGTCTTCACGATCCTTGCTTAGCGCCAGCTGGGCCTTTTCAGCCCAATCGGCCTGCAGCTTGTCCAGCTTTTGGGTGTGGCGATGCATTTCCTTTTGATCGGCAATCGTGCGAGCCGCACTGGCCCGCACCTCGACCAGCGTTTCCTCCATCTCGAAGATGATCATCCGGATCATCTTTTCGGGATCATCAGCCTTGTCGAGCAGATCGCTGAAATTGGCCGCGATGATATCACGGGTACGACTGAAAATGCCCATCAAGGGACCTCCATAGCTGGATGCGGTAGGGGTAGGAGACTTGCGGAGGCGTTCAACCTCTGCATCAAGCCGCGAGGCGCGCGAAGTGCCAAGCGGTTCAAGCCGGGTATCGGCAAAAGTCTGGGCCGGAACACCCATGCGGCGGGGGGACTGGGAGCCGCCAACGGGGGTTGCCTGGGATTCCGGCCCAAGCGGGTCAAGGGACATGCCCTCTTGATTGATATGGCCCATCTTGCGGCTCACTTCGCGGCTCAACCCTGCTGGCCGGCGCTGTGGCTCAGCGCGACCTGCGGGGCAGGGCCCTGCTGATTGATCAGCACGGCAAGATTGAAGGCCACCATCGCCACGATGCTCAGCAACACGGCGCGGTCTAGTTTGGTATTGAAGCGGTTGAACATGGCATGCCTCATAAAGCTGCGTTTGTTCACCATTCAGCAAGGCCCGTGCCAAATCCGCAAAAGCCTGGAATTGCGCGGCCCACGCGCCCAATCGACGAACGACATGTGGGAATTGGTTCACATAGTTGGGAATTTTCGCTACATATTGGGCATGGAGCGCAATACCCAATTCGTCGGCCAGTCCACCGCTTTTCTGGATTCGGTTGAACGCGCCAGCCGCGCCGCGCCTTTGCGGCGTCCGGTGCTGGTGATTGGAGAGCGCGGAACCGGCAAGGAACTGATCGCCGAACGGCTCCACCAGCTCTCGCGCCGCTGGCAGGAACCGTTCGTTACGCTCAATTGCGCAGCGCTTCCAGAAAGCTTGATCGAGGCGGAGTTGTTCGGTCATGAGCAGGGTGCTTTCACCGGTGCTACCAGAGCCCGCGCCGGCCGGTTTGAAGAAGCCGATAAAGGGACGCTTTTTCTCGACGAACTGGCCACGCTGTCGATGGGCGCGCAGGAACGGCTGCTGCGGGCCGTGGAATACGGCGAAGTCACGCGGATCGGATCGTCGCGGCCGGTGGTGGTTGATGTCCGCATCGTGGCAGCAACCAATGAAGACTTGCCGCGCCTGGCTGAGGAGGGCCGGTTTCGCCCGGATTTGCTTGATCGGCTAAGCTTTGAAGTGATTACCCTGCCGCCGCTGCGTGTGCGCGAAGGCGATATCCATGTTTTGTCAGACTATTTCGCGCGGCGGATGGCCACCGAGCTGCACTGGGATAGCTGGCCCGGCTTTACCGAGGCGGCCTTGCGCTCGCTTGAGGAGTATCAGTGGCCCGGCAACGTGCGCGAACTGCGCAATGTGATCGAGCGCGCGGTCTATCGCTGGGAAAACTGGCACGATCCGATCGGGCACATCACATTCGATCCGTTCGACAGCCCGTGGAAGCCCGAGGCCGCGACCAGGCCCGATCCCAAGGTGTCGGCAGTTCCGGCCACGCGCCCTGCGCCCCGGACCAATTATGATGCGGTCAGCGATCTGAAAGGCGCGGTCGATGCCCACGAAAAGGCCATCCTTGAAGCGGCGCTTGCCCGTCACCGCTATAACCAGCGCCAGACCGCGAAAGCGCTGGCGCTAAGTTATGACCAGCTGCGCCATGCCATGAAAAAGCATGGGCTGGGTGAACGGACGGCCTGATGGGAGAGATGCAATGATCCGCAAAATTATGCTGGCCTTGGGATGCCTGGGCATTGTTATCATTGCCGTGTTTGCCAGCGGCACATTTTTCGTCGCGCAAGAGGCGAAGGAATTTGTCGCAGCCAAGGTCGATGAAAAGAAGGCGCTGGAATGCAAGGCCATGCGTGCCAGGTTTCAGGAAGAATGGAACCGGGCGGTTGATAGCGGAAGGATGGCCGAAGTTGAAAGGCAGCTCAGCGCCGCTGAAGAGCAGATCAATACTGTTTGCGGCCCACGGTAGTCCGCCGCGGGCGGGCTAACTTGCCCAGCGTTTGCGGGCCATTGCGATCAGATAGAGCCCGATGATCCCATCGAAAATGATGCAGGCGGTAGGCAGGTCAGCCAATATCGCGGGCAGGGTGCGGGGCGCAAAATCCCAAGCGATGTGGCCAAACCAGGCGATCGGGAAAGACCACGCTGACCGGAAATATCCGGCCAATCCGATTGCAAAAATCGCGGCGCAAACTGCCAGCTCTACCGGCTCACCGCTTCCGGCATAGGTCAACCCCAACCAGAGCGTAACCGCCACCCAGCCGGCGCGGGCCTCGTTGTCTCGCAGGAAATGCAAGCCCAGGATCGGCACCAGCGCAAGCGGCGCGGCAGTCAGGATCAAGGTGCCTTTGGTTGCCGAAAACTGTGCGAGCAGGGCCGATGCGATCACCACCATGATGATCCACACTGTGACTAGGATCGGACGGATTCGTAATTTACTGGCCATGGATCGCCAATTTGCAGGCCAGTTCGCCTGATGCAACTGAAATGCCAGTCGGGCGCACAGGGCCCGACAGGTTCGTGCCAGCTATTTGGTGGCGTATTGCCCCGCCTGGGCGTTGAAATGTTCGCGTGCGTGGTTCTTGGCTGCGGCTGCGGTCACAAACAGTTCGCTTTGCAGCGTTGACGTGATGATCGGATAGCCTTGCGAATTGTAGCGCACATCGCGCACGGTCAGGCGGAAATGTCCTTCAGCATCGCGGGCAACCAGAAACGGTTTGGGTATGTCATGGCTCATTCTGGGTTCCCTTGTCGCGGGTGGCGGTGGCGGCCAGATCACAGGATCGGGCCGCCGAGCCGCAGGCCAGCCGGTCCGCCACTGGCGAACCGGCATGGGCCATTTTATCTAATCAGGCTGCTTCGATGTTGACAGCCGAGGTCTTGCCACGGTTGTCGGTTTCGAGCTCATACTTGACGCGCTGATCCTTGAGCAGCGTCGACATGCCCGAACGCTCAACCGCGCTGATGTGGACAAAGTTGTCGGGCGTGCCGTCATCGGGTTGGATGAAGCCATAGCCCTTGTCGGCATTGAAGAATTTTACGGTGCCTACTGGCATGGGATGGTTCCTTTCAAGAAGCCAAGAGTTCCCGCAGGCAGCGTGCCAGCGGAGCAAGGAAGCTTGAAATGGAACGGATTGGCCAATGGCCGAAAGGTCCCGTCGCAGGCGACGTTAGCCCGGCTCCCCTAGGCCAAGGCAACTGCCGATACAATCTTATTCGCAGCAGCTTAGGAAAAGCTTGCCTTTTGGACCACTCGCGGCTAACGGCCCCTCATCCCGACATTGTGAAGCAACGAAGGGGCTGGCGCCGCAAGGGGCCGGCACCAAAGAGCTTGCAGATTTTGGCGGATTTTGGAGCAGCAAGTGACCGATATCGCACGGATTGCAGAGGTTGTTGAACCCGAGGCCAAGGCCCTGGGTTTTGATCTTGTGCGCGTGCGCTATTACAAGGGCGGCGAGATTGGTGATGAGGAAGCGACGCTTCAGATCATGGCCGAAGACCCTGCCACCGGCCAGCTGCTGATTGCGGATTGCGCAGCACTGTCGCACCGCATTTCCGATCTGATCGATGCGCTGGAGGAAAGCGGCGACGTGCTAATCGCCGATGCTTACCGGCTTGAAGTGTCGTCACCCGGGATCGATCGGCCGCTGACCCGGCTCAAGGATTTTGCCCGGTGGGCCGGCCACGAAGCCAAAGTGCAGCTGACCGCGCCGGTCGAAGGCAACCGCAAATCGCTGAACGGCGTAATTGACGCTGTCGATGGTGATGCGGTGCTGCTGACCGACCGCAAGAGCGGGCAGGTGCGCTTTGCGTTTGCCGATGTTGAATTTGCCAAGCTGGTCTTGACCGATCAGCTGATTGCCGCCACCCGCCCGCTCGATACTTCTGGGGTTGAAGAAGAAGTGTTTGGCGTTGCAGACGAAATTTTCGAAGAACAGGAAGACTGATAAAGATGGCCAGTCCGATTTCCGCCAATCGTGCAGAATTGCTTGCGATCGCCAATGCGGTTGCGACCGAGAAGATGATCGACAAGTCGATCGTTATCGAGGCGATGGAAGAAGCGATCCAGAAATCTGCCCGCAATCGTTACGGCGCAGAAAACGATATCCGCGCAAAGCTTGATCCGCGCACCGGGGATCTCAGGCTGTGGCGCGTGGTCGAAGTGGTCGAGGACGTGGAAGACTATTTCAAGCAGGTCGATCTGAAAGCTGCGGCCAAGCTCGATGCAGCGGCCAAGCTGGGCGATTTCATCGTCGATCCGCTGCCGCCGGTTGATCTGGGCCGGATCGATGCGCAATCGGCCAAGCAGGTGATTTTCCAGAAAGTCCGCGATGCTGAGCGTGACCGCCAGTTCGAGGAATTCAAGGACCGCGCCGGAGAGCTGGTGACGGGCGTGATCAAATCGGTCGAATTCGGCCATGTGATCGTTAATCTGGGCCGCGCTGAAGGCGTGATCCGCCGCGATCAGCAGATCCCGCGCGAAGTAGCCCGCCCCGGCGAACGGGTTCGTGCCTGGATCATGAAGGTAGAACGCCAGAACCGCGGGCCGCAGATTTTCCTCAGCCGCGCGCATCCTGAATTCATGAAGGCCCTGTTCGCGCAGGAAGTGCCGGAAATCTATGATGGCATCATCACCATTCATGCCGCCGCCCGCGATCCGGGCAGCCGCGCCAAGATCGGTGTGATCAGCCGCGATAGCAGCATCGATCCGGTCGGTGCTTGCGTTGGCATGAAGGGCAGCCGCGTGCAGGCAGTGGTCCAGGAAATGCAGGGCGAAAAGATCGACATCATCCCCTGGAGCGAAGATACCGCCACGTTCGTGGTCAACGCGTTGCAGCCCGCCACCGTCAGCCGCGTGGTGATCGATGAAGAAGAAAGCCGGATCGAAGTGGTTGTGCCTGATGATCAGCTTTCGCTGGCAATCGGCCGCCGCGGCCAGAACGTGCGCCTGGCCAGCCAGTTGACCGGCAGCCAGATTGACATTCTGACCGAAGCCGAAGCGAGCGAAAAGCGCCAGAAGGAATTCGCCGAGCGTTCAAAGATGTTCGAAGAAGAACTGGATGTCGATGAAACGCTTTCGCAGCTGCTGGTTGCCGAAGGCTTCAGCGAGCTGGAAGAAGTTGCCTATATCGAACTATCTGAACTGGCCGGAATCGAAGGCTTTGATGACGAGCTGGCCGAAGAGCTGCAAAGCCGCGCCAGCGAAGCGCTGGAACGCCGCGAAGCCGCGCACCGTGAACAGCGCCGCGAACTGGGCGTTGAAGATGCGCTGGCTGAAATGCCGCACCTTACCGAACAGATGCTGGTTACGCTGGGCAAGGCCGGGATCA
The DNA here is from genome assembly GCF_040079535.1 of Novosphingobium sp. Lineage (GTDB taxonomy): Bacteria > Pseudomonadota > Alphaproteobacteria > Sphingomonadales > Sphingomonadaceae > Novosphingobium. The sequence goes on from NZ_JBEBKB010000036.1 coordinate 24,637, forward strand.
AGACGCTTGACGATCTGGCCGATCTGGCGACCGACGAACTGATCGCCAAGAAGCGCGCCGAACAGCGCCGCCGCGATGGCAGCGCGCCTGCACGCAAGGAGCGCGAGCAGGACAAGGGCGGGGTTCTGGGCGAATATGGCCTCTCGGAAGAGCAGGGCAACGAAATAATCATGGCCGCGCGGGCCCACTGGTTTGAAGATGAAGAAGGCGCAGCCGCGCCCGCATCAGAGGAGGCCGCTGATGCGGATTCCTCACAATGAGCCGCTAGATTCCGGCACCTCTGAGCCGCGCGATTCGGAACAACCCGAACGGCGCTGCATCCTGACCGGGGAGCACTCTTCGCGGGATGATTTGCTGCGCCTGGCGATATCGCCTGATGGCGATGTATTGCCCGATGCCTTGGCCCGTGCGCCAGGGCGCGGTGCCTGGATCGGCGTTTCACGCAGCGATCTTGAAACAGCGCTGGCCAAGGGCAAGCTCAAGGGTGCTTTGGCACGGGCCTTCAAGGGCGCTGCGCTGACTATCCCGCAGGACTTGCCCGAACGGATCGAAATAGCGCTGCGGCGTGCGTTCACTGATCGGCTGGGGCTGGAAATGAAAAGCGGCAGGCTGCTGGTCGGTTCTGACCGGATCGCGGAGCACGCCCGCGGTGGGATGGTCGCCTGGATGGCCCATGCCAGCGATGCCGGCGAAGATGGCTCACGCAAGCTTGACCAGGCCTGGCGCGTGGGCCGCGACGAAGAAGGATCCGGGCGGCGGGGGTTAACCTTGCCACTGGACCGCGCGACCCTGTCTGTGGCATTGGGCCGCGACAATGTCGTGCACATGGCGTTGAGCGACCGCGCTGCGGCCGCCCGCCTCGAAGTTCCGCTCGGGCGCCTGCTGCGCTTCCTGGGCCAAGGTGAAGTAAACGATCCGGGTAGTGATGGGGTTGCTGCTGATGCAGCAGCGCCTTCGGCCGCGACACATTGAGTTTTGAAGGGCAATTTTGAGCATGAGCGATAGCGAAAACAAACCGGTTCTTGGACGCAAGCCGTTGGGGCTGAAGAAATCGGTGGATGCGGGCCAGGTCCAGCAGACCTTCAGCCATGGCCGCACCAACAAGG
>NZ_JBEBKB010000037.1:0-25491 GCF_040079535.1 Novosphingobium sp.
TCCATTGGCTATTTTGCAAATGTCATTTGTAAGAATTCGCGCGTTGGTCAGATCGGTATTGACTGCATTTAGATATTCGGACGGGGCATCATTGCGCGCCAGTTCCTTCAGGTTTGCAGCCTTGATCAACAGTGTGCAGGCTCGAACTACATAGACGCGCTCATTCGTGGCCGCTGCCTTATCAAGTTCGGCCTGTGCCTCTTTGAAAGCAGCATCGCTCTGTGCCGAGTAGTTATCGAATTTCGCTTCATCGATGTATTCCTGCGCCAGGGCGGGCGAGCAGATCGCCAGCTGCAGGGCTACGGCGAGGATAGTGCGGCTGAGGCTGTTCATTGGCGGTGTAGTCCTATCGAAAGGGGGCGCCTATCCAGGCACAGTCGGCACTGCGCCGTCAGCCAGCGCAAAACGTCCCATCGCGTTGATTGGCGACCTGTTGCGCAAAGGCGCGGACCTTGCCAGCATCCATCACGTTCGCCAGCGCGGGATTGGCCTCGATCGCCTTGACAACATCGGCGAGGTTGCGTGCCGATTGGCGCGCGCTGGCGCAGGCGGCTGTCCCATCGCCAGCGCGCAGCAGTTTGCCCGCTTCACTGTATTGGTTCAGGCCCAGTTGCAGCTTTTGCTTCGCATAGTCTAGATCAGCTTCGCTGCCGCCGCTTTGGCCCGGGCCGCAGAATTGCCTGACCTTGGCCTTGGCGCCATCAAGGCTCTGCTGCTGGCGATTGGCCATTTGCTTGACCTCTTCGCGCTGTTCATCGGTGCGCATCGGGTATTCCAACAGCGCTGTGATCGAGTTGTGATAGAGTGTTTCGGCATTCTGGAAATGCTGGCAAGCGGCGCGGTTCTGGCCTGCATCGCGCGCATCCAGACCGCTGTTGTATTCCGCCACTGCCTGCCGATCGAGTTCGGCAGCGCGCTGCGCCAGCAGCGGCTGGGCGCCAAGCAGGATCAGGCCAAGGGTAATGGTCAGCGCGGCGGCGGCGCGGGGCCAGAGGGCAAAGCAGTTCATTCACAGGTCCTTGTCTTTGTCGCCGTGAACGGAACATGGCTTTGCGCGACGGGACTTTGTGCATGCAAGTTGACGATGCAGCATTGGTGAAATGCGACAGCCGGCAGTGCCCATCGCAAGCGGCACCACCGGCATTGTCGGCGCATCCTGTCAGTTTACGGAGCGGGTGTAGACCGAATGCCCTGCGCGCAGCCAACTGTCCGCGGTTGAAATGGTAACGGCCAGCGCATCGTTCGATGGGACGCTATCATAAACGCAGCGCGGGCCATCCGGCCCGCGATTGATCCGTGCCGACAGATAACGCGAGGAGGGGCGGATGACGCCATTTGAAACGGAGCCGCTATAGGACCGGCTGGTGCCGGGGTGGATCACATCGATATTCCCGATCGGCGCCGAATAATGGGTTTCACGCAAGCTGACGTTGCTGCGTACCTCAAGCGAAACCCCCAATATGCCGTTCGGACCGGTGGCGGCTTCGGTTCCGACATTTTCTATCGTGGCGGTGACGTTGTACGATCTGCCATCTGCACCGCGCGATATATCTATCCGGCCAACACGCAGATCAGCGCGGCAGGGCCCGGTTGGCGCGGGCGCGGTAATCGCACGGCGCACGTTAGGATCAGTGGGAGCAACTGCCCCCACGGTATCTGGACGAATACTGCCGGGCAGCGGATCAGCCGCGGCGCTGGATACAGCAGGCGCGATCAGGATAGCAGCAAGCAAAAAGCTGAATCGGCGGTTCATTGTTAACTCCTGAATTGGTTTTGTTATTTGCCTCATGGGCAAAAGGGCTGCGAGCCGATTGCAAAGCAGGCTGCGCGAATTTTCGGGCCAAAGCAAGGGCGATCGCGGCTTGCCCTGCGCGCGTCTGCGACTAGGCTGTGCCGATGACCATACGCCCACTGATCGCGCTGGCGCTGGCCGGGCTCCTGCTCGCCGCTACTGCTACAACCCCGCAAGCACCGCTTTCCGCCCAGCGCATTACCCAGACAGTGCGCGAGTTGACCGACGATTTTTATCAGGGCCGCGCGCCGGGGACTTTGGGTGAGGAACGCACGGTTGGCTATCTGATCGGGCGCTTTCAGGCCCTGGGGCTGGAGCCGGGCGGGCCGGGCGGCAAATGGGTGCAGGAAGTGCCGCTGCTCCACACGCGCCTCGGTGCGCCGCAGCGGCTGGAACTGGCGACGCCCAAGGGGGCAATGCCGCTGATGCTGGGGACCGATGTCTATCTTTCAACCTTGCAAGGGGCCGATCTCGCCACAGTGGCCGCTGCTCCGCTGGTGTTTGTGGGATACGGCGTCAAAGCTGCAGAGCGCGGATGGGATGATTACAAAGGCGCGGACCTGAAGGGCAAGGTTGCGGTGTTCCTAATCAACGATCCGGATTTCAGCGCCGATCCCAAAGAGCCGGTGGCGGGGAAGTTTGGCGGCAAGGCGATGACCTATTACGGCCGCTGGACCTACAAGTTTGAGGAAGCGGCAAGGGCCGGGGCAGTGGCAGCTCTGATCGTCCATGACGCCGAAGGGGTGGGCTATGGCTGGAATGTAATCACCAGCCCGGGCGGCGAGAACTATGGGCTGGTCAGCCGCAAAACCAGCCTGGCGCTGCAAGGCTGGCTTTCGCATGGAGCGGCCGGACAGGTGTTCGCGGCGGCCGGGCTGGATCTGGGCAAGCTGCGCGTGGCGGCGCGATCGGCCCGGTTCAGGCCAGTGCCGCTGGCGGGTGTAACGCTGAGCGCTGCGATCCCTGCTGCCCATGAGGTGATCACCAGCCGCAATGTGCTGGCCCGGCTGCCGGGCACCACGCACGGCGATGAAGTGGTGATGCTGGGTGCGCATTGGGATGCATACGGCGCGGGCAAGGCTGATGCAGCCGGTCGGGTCTATCGCGCCGGGGCCAACGACGATGCGCTTGGCGTGGCCGGTATGCTGGAGATCGCGCGCGGATTTGTGGGTGGGGCGGCGCCGCAGCGATCGATTGTGTTCGCGGCCTGGACGGCGGAGGAACGCGGCCTGCTGGGATCAGAGCATTATGCTGAAAATCCGGTCTACCCGCTTGGCAAGACGGTTGCCAACCTGACAATCGATGTGTTGCAAACCGCCGGCCGGGCAAAGGATGTGGTGCTGATCGGCAAGGGTCAATCGAGCATGGAGGACGAGTTGACCGCGGCGGCCAAAGCGCAAGGGCGGTATCTGACCCCGGAAAGCCTGCCTGAACGCGGGCTGTTTTTCCGCGCCGATCACTTCCCCTTCGCCAAGCGCGGTGTGCCGGTGTTGCTGATGATGGGGCTGGCGGGCGCATCCGATCTTGAACAGGGCGGCCGTGCGGCCGGCCAGGCATGGATCGATGACTATACCGGGCGGTGTTATCACCAGGCCTGTGATGCCTGGGACCAAAACTGGAACCTGGATGGCGCGCTTCAGGATATTGCGCTGGTTCAGTCTATCAGCTGGGATCTGGCCAATTCACCGCGCTGGCCGATGTGGAAACCGGGTAGCGAATTTGCCGCCGCGCGCGGGCAAGTGGGGCGTTAGGGCTTCTTCCCCTTTGGCCAACTAGGCACGGCGCCAAAGCGGCCTAACCATCGGTGCCATGGATCCGAGTGACCTTGTTTGTGCCCTGCCAAAGCAGCAGCATGTTCTGGTCACCGGCGGCACCGGCTTTGTTGGGTCGCGGTTGGTCGCGGGGTTGATGGCTGGTGGGCATGCAGTGATCGTTCTGGCCCGCAATCCGGCGACGGCGATGGCAGCGCTGCAGGCTGGCGCGCGGGTTGTTACCAGCATGGCCCAGATTGCCAGTGACGCGCGCCTCGATGGAATCGTCAATCTTGCTGGTGAACCGATCTCAAACGGATTGTGGACCACTGCCAAGCGGGAACGGATTGTGGATTCTCGGGTCTGCATGACCCGCGCTTGCCTTGATCTGATTGCACGGCTGGAAGTGCCGCCAAAGGTGTTTGTAAGCGGATCCGCAATTGGTTGGTATGGGCTGCGCGGGAACGAGGTTCTGGATGAAACTTCCACTGGTACCAATTGTTTTTCGCGGGATGTTTGCACCGCCTGGGAGGCTGCAACAGAGGGAGCGGGCGTGCGCACCGTGCTGCTGCGGACCGGATTGGTGCTTGATAGATCAGGCGGGATGTTGGCGCGGATGCTGACGCCGTTCAAATTGGGCCTGGGCGGGCGGTTTGGCGATGGCCGCCATTGGATGAGCTGGATTCACCGCGATGATCTCGTCAGGCTGATCGTTCATTGCATGGCTGAACCGGATTTGTCCGGTGCGATCAACGCTACCGCACCCCAACCTGTGACGAACCGTGATTTCACCAAGGCGCTGGGCCGCGCGTTGCGCCGGCCGGCTGTGTTGCCGGTGCCAACATGGCCATTGAAGCTGGCGCTGGGGGATTTTGCCAGGGAACTGCTTCTGGGCGGGCAACGGGTGATGCCAGTGCGCGCGCAGGACAGCGGGTTCGCATTTGCCTATCCGGATATTGCCACAGCGCTGCGGGAAATCGTTGGCCGGGCTTAGCCCAGCCGCATCACCCAGCCATGCGGATCAGGTTCCTCGCCGCGCTGGATCGCGGTAAGCCGGGCCTTGAGCTTGCTGGTCAGCTGGCCGGGTCCACCACTGCCAATAGTGAAGCTGCCGGTGTGATCTGCAACCTGCCCAACCGGAGTGACCACCGCAGCGGTTCCGCAAGCGAACACTTCAACCAGTGCGCCAGACTGTGCATCGGCGCGCCATTGATCGAGGCTGTAGCGATCTTCGCGGACCGTCAGGCCCTCGTCACGGGCCAGTCGGATCAGGCTGTCGCGGGTAACCCCGGCCAAAATCGTGCCGGATAGTGCCGGAGTGGCCAGGCTGCCATCGGCATGGACGAAAAACAGGTTCATGCCCCCCAGCTCTTCGATCCACCTGTGCTCTGCCGCATCTAGGAACAGGACCTGATCGTGTCCCTTGGCAAAGGCTTCGGCGGTGGGAACAAGGCTGGCAGCATAGTTTCCGCCGCACTTGGCCGCCCCGGTGCCGCCAGGGGCTGCGCGGGTATAGTCTGAAACCCAGATCGAAACCGCCGGTGCGCCGCTCTTGAAATAGTTGCCGGCCGGGCTGGCGATCACCAGGAACTTGTAGGCCTTTGCCGGGCGCACGCCCAAAAAGGCTTCAGTGGCGATCATGAACGGGCGCAGATAAATCGATCCGCCTTCGACGGTGGGGAACCAGTCCTTGTCAACCGCAACCAGCTCTTGGATAGCGGCGATGAACAGGTCGTCGGGCAGCTCGGGCATGGCCAGCCGTCGGGCCGAAGCGTTAAACCGCGCGGCGTTCGCCTCGGGCCGGAACAAGGCCATCGAACCATCGGGATGGCGATAGGCCTTCAGCCCTTCGAAAATCTCCTGGGCATAGTGCAGCACCGAGGCCGCCGGATCGAGCGCGATCGGGCCATAGGGCTGGACCGTGGGATTGTGCCAGCCAGCCGCTTCGCTCCATTCGATCATGACCATGTGATCGGTGAAACGGTTGCCGAAACCGGGGTTCTCCAGGATCGCCGCGCGATCCTGCGCCGGGGTTGGCGCTGGGTGCGGCACGCGGGTAAAGCGGGTGGCGGGATCGGCTAGGGTGGCCATCGAAAACGAATCCTTGAGAGCGAAGCGCAGGCTTTGTATGAATATTACGCAAACTGCAACATAAAAGTAACAAACGGAAAGAGACTATTTCAGTTTCCTGCAAACCCTGGCTTGCGTCAACGAAGAAGTGCCGACATGCTTTGGCAGCAGGGTGAAGGCGGAGGATAAAGTGATGACCAGATTGATGATGCTTGCCCTGGCCGCTTTGATCCTTCCCGGTGGGGTTCCTGCCAGGGCGCCGGCATCCCGCTCGCTGGCGCCCAAGCCAATGACCTGCGCCGTGCCGGTGGGGCGCGGCGATACTGCGGCCAGCCTCAAGGCTCGGTTTGGGGCTCAGGCCAAATTGATGAAAATCCACGCCGCAGAAGGTGAAATGGTTAGCGGGATGGCGCTGTGGCCGGGCGATCCGGCGCGGCGGATTGACGTGTTTTTTGATGAAAGTTCGCGCAAGCGGGTTGAGACGATCCGTATCACAGAGCCAAAATCGCGCTGGAGGATTGGCGGGCTGGGGCTCGGCTCGCGGCTTGATGCTGTGCTGCGCGCCAATGGCAAAGCGGTGCAGATCGGTGGGTTCGGCTGGGATTATGGCGGCGGGGTTGATCCGCGCGGCGGCAAGCTGGCGCACTGGCAGGGCGGGTGCCATATCGGACTGGTGATGGACGTAGGCCACGATGTAACCAATCCGCCCGAAGGCATCTATGGCGATGGTCTGATCCTGAACGCCAAGGATCCCCGGCTGAAATTGGCCCGGCCCGAAGTGACCAAGATCTATATCAGCTGGCCGTAAGCCGGCTTTGAAAATGAGAAGGGCCACACCGGCGTAACCGGGTGGCCCTTCGCATGGTCAGCGGCCGGAAGCGCCGCTCACGTAGCCTCTATCGCAGATCTGCTCAGCGATAATGCTCCATGTTGCGGATTACCGACCCCTCTGCTGAACCATGAGACATCGGTCACCTCCTTTCACGCTGTTAAAGCCATTTGCCGACCTCTCGGATCGACCGGACCGTTTTGCGTGGATCGCTTGCGGCCACGGGCTATATTTGAATCATTCGCGCGCAGACAACAAGTCTTGCATTCAAAAAAGATGCTGTCAGAATTACTCGCTTCGGGCTGGGCCCATGGCCCTTGCCAGCGCGCCTACCGGCAATCCTCGATCACCCGGCTAAGTTCAGGCCAGGCTGGCAGATATAGCGTTTCCAGGCCTGCCACTTCGATCGTGAAACGGCCGCGCGAAAAGGCCATTGCATCAAGCAGCGGATCGCGCGCCGGTATCGCCACCGCCAGCCAGCCCGGCGGGCTGATCGCTGGCACGCTGGCCATCGGCCGCAGCGCCGAAGTGGTGCGCACGGCCATCGGCACTGCTGCGGCAGCATTCCCGGCAACCATCAACAGCACCTGCCCGCCGGCCCGATCGCAGCTGAACCGCACAACCGGGGCATACCCGCCCCGGCCATAGCGGGCAGACGATTTGCCGCCGTCCATTGCCCAGGTCCAGTCACCCGGCGTTTGCGGCGCATCGCGCCAGTCGGCAGGTGCTGGCCGGGGCGGCAATGGCGGCGCGGGGGTGTGGATTGCCACCGGCCTTGTCGCGGGCGGCACGGCAACCTGGGTTGGCGCGCAAGAGCCCAGCAGCAATGTGCCAAACCCGGCGAGTGTCAGGGCCCAGCCCTGTTCCATCGGATGGCGTGCGGTTGCGGTCATCATGCTTCTATGGAAGGAGGCGCTGCAATGAGCAAGCTGTCCAAACAACGCGTCGATCAATTGCTGGTTGAACGCGGCCTGGCCGAAAGCCGCACCCGGGCGCAGGCGCTGGTGCTGGCGGGCGTGGTCTTTTCGGGCGAAACAAAGCTGGCCAAGCCGGGCCAGACGCTGGCCGCCGATGCGCCGCTTGCGGTGCGCGGGCGCGACCATCCGTGGGTTTCGCGCGGCGGGATAAAGCTGGCCCATGCGCTTCAGCACTTTGGGCTTGATCCTGCAGGCGCGACCGCAATGGACATTGGCAGTTCAACCGGCGGGTTCACCGATGTTTTGCTGTCACTGGGCGCGGATCATGTCTTCGCGGTCGATTCGGGCACCAATCAGCTTGCCTGGAAGCTGCGGCAGGATAGCCGCGTTACCGTGCTGGAACAAACCAACGCACGGATCCTGAGCCCGATCCAAATCAACCGATCGTGTGGCTGGGTGGTGTGCGACGCCAGCTTTATTTCATTGGCCAAGGTGCTTGATGTTCCGTTGAAACTGGCCGCCACGGCGTGCCGGTTGGTGGCGCTGATCAAGCCGCAATTCGAGGTTGGCAGGGCCGAAGTGGGCAAGGGCGGGGTGGTGCGCGATTCAGAACTCCACAGCCGGGTCTGCGATGAAGTGCGCGGCTGGCTGGTCGATAGTGGCTGGCAAATTCAGGGGATTGTTGAAAGTCCGATCAAGGGACCGGAAGGAAATGTGGAATTTCTGATCTCGGCCTGGCGCGAATAGTAATGGCGGGCGTTGCCTGCGCCGGATTGCCCCGCCATACCCTGATCAACGATTCGCCAGAAATGCAGGTTGCCAATCAATGAGTGAGATCGCTTCTCCCGGCCAACTCAGGGCCGCCTTTTTACGCTGGGCGCTGTTTGTGGTGCCGGCGATCCTGTTTCTTGGGTTCTTTTCGGGCCTGTTCGCCGGTAGCGGAGCGGGCAATGGCTGGTTTGTCGGGCTGAACAAGCCTTCGCTCTATCCGCCGCCGCAAGTGTTCGGAATTGTCTGGACTATCCTTTACCTGATGATGGGGATCGCGCTGACCATGGTGATCACCGCGCGCGGGGCATCAGGGCGCGGGGCGGCGATTGCGGTTTTTGGCGTGCAACTGCTGCTTAACCTGGCCTGGTCGCCGCTGTTTTTTGCCGCGCACCAGATCGGCGCGGCGCTGGTCTTGCTGGTGGTGCTGGATCTGGCGATCGCGGCGACTGTGGTGTTGTTTCGCAAGGTCCGCCCGTTGGCGGCCTGGCTGCTGTTGCCCTATCTGGCCTGGGCCTTGTTCGCGACAGTCTTGAACTGGCAGTTCCTTGAGGCAAATCCAGCTATCGAGGCAGAGACTGCTGCGGCCTTGAACATCCCGGCAGCAAGGTCCATCTAGCCGTCATGCAAAGCGAAAACCCATTTATCGCCGATATTGCCAAACTGCTGAACAGCGCGGCCGGAACCATGGCCGGCGTTGGCCGCGAAGCCCGCGATGGCGCGCGCGAACGGCTGCGCGAAGCGGTTGGCGGGCTTGATTTCGTGGCGCGCGACGAATTTGACGCGGTCAAGGACATGGCGGCCAAGGCGCGCGAAGAAAACGAGGCGCTCAAGGCGCGGGTTGAAGTGCTTGAAAAGGCGCTGAAGGCGAAAAAGTAATCCGCCGCCTTCCCGGCTGGGAAGGATTGCCACCCACCAGCTTTCGATCCAAACGAGCCGGATGCAATTCACCGGCCCGGCCATCGTCTGCACCAGTCGTCCGCACGGCGAAACCGCAGTGATCGTTCGGCTGTTGACCCAGCACCACGGCTTGCTGGCGGGCTATGTCGCTGGCGGGCGCGGGCGGCAACTTCGCCCTGTGCTGGTTCCCGGCAATGTGGTTGAGGCCGATCTGCGATCACGCGCCGAAGGACAATTGCCGTATGCCAGGCTTGAACTGGTTACCAGCCGGGGGCCATGGCTGGCCGAACCGTTGCCCGCCGCCGCGATTGGCTGGGTTACCACACTGGCCGCCGCTGCATTGCCCGAACGCCAGCCCTATCCGGCACTCTATCCGGCGTTGTCCGCATTGCTGGATGCGGTATGCCATGCGCCATCGGCGCGCGGGTGGATGCCTGGCTTGCTTACGTTTGAAACCTTGCTGCTGCGCGAACTGGGTTATGGCACTGCTGTCGCGCTCAATCCGGGCGCGGATCTGCCAGAAATGCTGGCGCTGTTTGACAAGCTTGGCGCGGCGCTAGACCGCTATCCGCTTGCCGAACGGCGGATTGATGTTATGGGCGCGCGCGCCATGTTGCGTGATCGACTGGCGCGGATCGGATAGCGGAAGAGCCCCATGAAGATTGCAGTTCTGCCCGGTGACGGGATTGGTCCCGAAGTAACCCGCGAAGCCGTGCGGGTGCTTGAAGCCCTAGGCCTTGATGGGCTTGAGCTGAACTACGGCGATGTTGGCGGTGCGGCCTACAAGGCGCATGGCCATCCGCTGCCGGCAGCAACACTCGATCTGGCCCGCAGCAGCGATGCGATCCTGTTCGGCGCGGTTGGCGATCCGGCTTGCGATAATCTTGAGCGCCATCTGCGTCCAGAGCAGGCGATCCTGGGGCTACGCAAGGAACTGGGCCTGTTCGCCAATTTGCGCCCCGCACGGGTGTTCAAGGGGTTGGAAGATTTCTCGGCGTTGCGCCCCGAAGTTGCCGGTGCAATCGATCTGTTGATCGTGCGCGAGCTGAACGGTGATGTTTATTTTGGCGACAAGGGGATTGAGGTTCTGGCCGATGGCACGCGGCGCGGCTGGGATATGATGAGCTATGCCGAAGCTGAAGTGCGCCGGATCGCCCATGTGGCATTTCGCGCGGCGCAAGGGCGCGGGGGCAAGCTGTGCTCGGTCGATAAGGCCAATGTGCTGGAAACATCGCAGGTCTGGCGCGAAAGCGTGATTGCAGTTGCCGCGGAATATCCTGATGTCGAGCTGAGCCACATGTATGTCGATAATGCCGCGATGCAGCTGGTTCGCAGCCCCGGGCAATTCGATGTGGTGGTTACCGGTAACCTGTTTGGCGATATCCTGTCTGATCAGGCCAGCATGTGTGTGGGCTCAATCGGGCTGCTGGCCTCGGCGTCTCTCAGCGAGGGCAGCCTGGGCTTGTATGAGCCGATCCACGGCTCTGCCCCCGATATTGCTGGCCAGGGCATAGCCAACCCAATGGCGGCCATGCTATCGGCCGCAATGCTGCTGCGCCACTCGTTGGGGCTGGAAAATCAGGCCGCCCGGATCGAGGCGGCGGTAGCGGCCGCACTGGAAGCCGGCGTGCGCGGGGCGGACCTGGGGGGAAGCCACAGCACTGCGGCGATCGGCGATGCGATTGTGGAGCGCTTGTAAGATGACCATCCGCCTTGGTGTAGTTTTGCCCACTTACAACGAGCGCAAAAACCTGCGTGGAATGATCGATCGGCTTGATAAGGCGTTGGTCGGCATTCCGTTTGAAGTGATCGTGGTGGACGATAACAGTCCCGATGGCACCTCTGACGAAGCGCGTGAAATCGCACAGAGCGACGCCCGCGTCCATGTGATCCAACGGATCGGGCGGCGCGGGCTGTCTTCGGCCGCGATTGAGGGGATGTGCGCCACGGCCGCCCCGGTTGTGGCGGTGATGGATGCCGATCATCAGCACGATCCCGATCTGCTGCCAGGCATGCTGGTCGCCATCGAAGGCGGGGATTTTGATCTATCCTATGCCAGCCGCTTTGCCGAAGGATCAAGCACCGAGGAATGGGGCCGGCCAGACCGGGTCAAGGCATCGGGCCTGGCCAACCGGATCGCCAACAAGGTCACCGGGATTGAACTGACCGATCCGATGAGCGGCTATTTCATGCTGCGCACCGAAACGCTGCGGGCTGATGCGCACCGGCTTTCGGGCGTGGGCTTCAAGATCCTGCTGGATATTCTGGCGACGGTTGAGACGCCGCTTCGGATCAAGGAAGTGCCGATGAATTTTGCGGCGCGGCTGGAGGGCGAATCCAAACTTGATCGAACCGTGGTGTTCGAATTCCTGGTGGGGCTGTATGATAAATGGCTGGGCCGGATCATCCCGACGCGCTTTGCGCTGTTTGGCACGGTTGGCGCGCTGGGTGCGGTGGTCCATTTCAGCATATTGGCGATCGTTCTTACTTTGCTGGGTGAAACCTATGCGGTGAGCAAGTATCCCAATGAGACGAACTTCATCATCGGTCAGACGGCTGCGGCAATGGTGGCAATGACCTTCAACTTCGTGTTGAACAACGAACTGACCTATGCCGATAAGCGGCTGCGCGGCTGGGGCCCGTGGCTGCGCGGGTGGCTGCAATTTGCGCTGACCAGCTCGTTCGGGATTCTGACCCAGATCGGCGTTGCCACAGCGTTGGTGCGGATCGGCTTTCACGCTTACCCGGCTGCTGCAATCGGGATCGTGCTGGCATCGGTCTGGAACTTTGCGCTTTCCAGCAAATTTGTCTGGGGCAAGTATTAGGGTCAACAGGTTGTGACCCTTGGTAACTAGCGCCAGCTATCGAACCACATCCAGAATTCGTAACTGCCGCGGCCTTCGCTGAGCGGTGCGCCTGATATTATCGGATAGAACCAGGCAAACATTGCCGCGCAGCTACCCAGCATGATCGGCGCCAGCCAGCGCAGATCATCTTCGCTGCGCCAGATCGCCTCAAGCGCCAGCGCCAATGTTGCCATCAGGAAGGTACTGGGCAGCAGGTAATGGTAGAAAAACTGGATCGGCTTGCCCGATAGCGGCCAGAAAGCCAGCGTCAGCAGGTACAGCGCGGCGAAGGCCACTGCATCCCAGCGGCGATGCCTTAATCCGGCCCACGCAGCCCACAGCAAGGCCGCGAGCCCGGCGAACATCGACACCGGATTGCCGATCAGCACGATCCCGCGCTGAACCCCGTCAATTTCGCGGTAGAGATACCAGATCGCCCGGCGATCGATAATCCAGTCTTGCCAGGTTGATCGGTAGGGATGCGGCTTGGTGACGCTGTCCTGCAATTGGATCATGAACCTGTGCCAATCAATCGGGTGCCACGGGCTGGCCGGATTGGTGGCCCAATGAAAGGCCGGCCAAAAGCTGAGCCAATAGATCGCCAGTGGGACCAGCCCCAGCCACAACGCGGCTTCGGCCAGGCTGATCCCCGGCACCGGCCCGCCGCCGCGCGCCAGCAGAAACCGGGCCCGGTGCTGCTTCAACTTCATTCCCGCGAACACCAGACCAGGCACGGCCAGCAGCGGTGCGACACTCCACTTGGTGCCCAGCGCAAGGCCCAGCAGAACCCCCGCTAAAGCCAGCCGCCAACGGCCCTGATGCGGCACGCGGATCGCCGCGGCGATCTGCCACAGCGCCAGCATCGCCAATCCGGCCATCATCATATCCAGCATCGCAATCCGGCTTTGGATGAACCAGAAGAAATTGGTTGCCACCAGCACCATCGCGCCCAGCGCCGCCAATCTCCGCCCGCTGGCAAACCAGACCATCCGGCCAATCGCGAACAGCCCAAGCGCGCCAGCCAGTGCAGATGGAACCCGCCAGTATAGCGGGCTATCGCCCAGCCAGCGGATCGCAGCGGCCAGCAAGATCTTGCCGAACATCGGATGCTCGGGGTTGATCCGCTGTCCTTCGATCAGGTTCCTGGCAGCTTTGACATAGTGGACTTCGTCAAAATAGACCTCGCTCGGCACACCCATCCGCCACCAGCACAGCGAAAGAAACAACAGCGTGATCACCACGCTCCAGTCGAACGGATCACGCTCGGTGGTGAAGGGCGGGGTCATCGCGGGCCTGATCAGAGACCAACGGCCTTCAGCGCGCGGTCCAGATCCTCGATCACATCCTCGGGGTCTTCCAGCCCTACATTTAGCCGCAGCATGCCTTCGGTAACGCCCATTTCTGCGCGCGCTTCCGCGCTTACAGAATAATGCGTGGTTGAGGCGTTGTGGCACATCAGGCTGCGCGAATCCCCGATGTTGTTAGAGATGTCGATCAGTTCCAGCGCATTGAGCAGTCCGTGGGCCTGTTTGCGTCCGCCATCCACTTCGAAGCTGAAGATTGATCCGGCCGCGTCCATCTGCCTCATCGCCAGGTTGTGCTGAGGATGGCTGGGCAGGCCGGGGAAGTTGATTCTAGGCACGCGGCCTTCCAGAAACGTTCCCACCTTCAGCGCGTTCTCACTTTGCCGCTTTACCCGCAGATCCAGCGTTTCAAGCCCTTTCAGCACCACCCAGGCATTGAATGGCGAAAGGTTCGGTCCGGTGTTGCGCTGGAACCACAGCAGTTTTTCATTGATGAATTCTGCGCTGCCCGAAACCGCGCCGGCCAGCACGCGGCCTTGCCCATCCATCAGTTTGGTCGCGCTATAGGCGACGACATCTGCGCCCCATTCGATCGGGCGCTGGAGCGCGGGAGTGGCAAAGGCGTTATCGACGACAGTAGTGATGCCGCGTGATTTGGCCAGATCGCAAACATACTTCAGATCGACGATATCCATCGTCGGATTGGCCGGCGTTTCAAAGAAGAACACCTTGGTTTCAGGCCGGATCGCGGCGATCCATTGATCGTTATCGCGCGCGTCGATCGTAGTGGTGGTGATCCCGAAACGCGGCAGCAACTGATCGACCAGCCAGCGGCACGAACCAAATGCGGCGCGCCCCGCAACCACGTGATCGCCCTGTTGCAACTGGCACAGCAAAGCCGCCGTCATCGCCGCCATGCCAGTGGCCTGAACGCGGCAGGCCTCGGCCCCGTCCATGAGTGCAATGCGTTCTTCCAGCATCGCCACGGTGGGGTTCTGAAGCCGCGAATAGGTCATCCCCGGATCTTCACCGCGGAACCGCGCGGCGGCGGTCTCGGCATCGTCATAGGCATAGCCCGAGGTGAGGAAGATCGCCTCGCTGGTCTCGCCCATTTCGCTGCGCCAGGTGCCGCCGCGCACGGCCTGGGTGGCGCTGCGCCATTTCTTCGTGATCGAGCGGTCTCTACCGGTGGTGCGTTTCATAGTGCTGGGGCTTTAAGTGGCGCGCCGGGTTGGGGCAAGTGCCGATCAAACGGTTGACCGTTTCCTCAGCCACAGGATCGACCAATCGCCATTGACCAGCCGCTCTGCAATCCGCAGGCCTGCGCGGCGGCAGGCGCGGCGCACGCCCTTTTCCTGCGTTTCAAGCAGACCTGCCAGCAGCAAATGCCCGCCCGGCACCATGCTTTTGGCGAAATGCGGGGCCAGATCGATCAGCGGCCCGGCCAGGATATTGGCGATCACCAGATCATAGGGCCCGCGCGCCTGCAGCAGCGGATGCTCCATCCCGTCGGCCACCAGCATGGTCAGTTCGCCCAGCCGCGCTCCCATTGGAATGCCGTTGGCGCGGGCGTTATCGTCGACTACATCGAGACACACCGCATCGATATCGCTCGCGGTGGCAAGGGTATGCGGCCACAGTTGCAGCGCGGCGAATGCGAGCAGGCCTGTGCCCGTGCCAATATCAGCGCAATTCCTCACTACCACGCCGCGCGCCTTCATTTCGCCCAGCATTTCCAGACACCCGGCGGTGGTGGCGTGCTGGCCGGTGCCAAAGGCCTGGCTGGCGGAAATGCAGAAATCGCGCACCCCCGGTTCGTCCAGCGGTGGATGCTCTGGCGTGTGGACGTAAAAGCGCCCGGCGCGGATCGGTTCCAGACCTTGCTGGCTGTGCGTCAGCCAATCGACATCGGGCAACTTTTGCTGGCTGAAGCGGGGCGGCTGGCCGGTGAACAGACCGGCAATCGCCGCACGGTCCTGATTGTTTGGCTTGCGCGGCAGCCAGGCCTCCAGCTGCCAGTCATCGGGCTTGTCCTCGGCAATCTCGCTTCCCGAAAAGACGATATCCGGGTCCCAATCGAACGCATCCTCATGGCGCAGCAGCGCACCCTCGATCACCGCGCGCGGCGCGAAGGCAGTAATTTTCCAGCTGCTCACTTGGCTGATTTTTCCTTTTCAAGCCGCTTGGCCAGCCGGTCGCTACCGGCCGCGGCATAGGCGACGCAGGCGCGCGGATAGACCAGCGCCGCCTTGCCCGAAAGTCGCTCCAGCAGGTCGCTGCCGCCGGGGTGGGGAGTGAGGAGCAGATCGCAAGGCAGCGCCTCGATCGTGCGCAGGCCTTCGCGGGCGGCATCCACGCGATCAGGATGCTGGGTAAAGTGGTAGTCGTCAGACGAGATCGCATTGACGCTATCGGCATAGGCAATGGTCAGGCAGTTGCCCTGCTCGCAGCTTTGCCAGGTCCAGCTGGCAGAGCCGGGCGAATGGGTGGGATTGGCATGCATGGTAAAGCGCGTGCCGCCGATCATCAGCGATCCGCCACCGCGCAGCACCCGGTCAACCCGGGTCGGTTTCATTGGGTATTTGACCAGCCAGGCGGCCTGCGGATCTTCGGGAACGGCTTGGCCGGTGCGCATGGCCTGGGCCGCGCCAGGGCTGACCACCAGCCGCGCGCCGGTAGCCTGCTGGATAACCGCCATGCCGCCGACGTGATCGAAATGTTCATGCGTCATCAGCAGCCATTTGATCTGTCTGGGATCAAAGCCCAGCGCCCGGATGTTGGCCAGCACGTGCGACGCGGCATCTTCGGGGCCGGTATCGATCAGCACGAGGCCAGCGCTGGTTTCCACCAACACAACCGTGATCCCGCAAGTGCCGACATACCAAGTCTTGCCGTGGATCCTTGCGGGCGGGGACGGGTCTGACCAGCCATCTTTTTCGCCGCAAGCGCCAAGGATGTCTTTGCTGGCGCCAGGGCGATCGGCCGGAGCGACAGCGCCCAGCGAGAGCAGGAAAAAGGCGGAGGCGGCAATCTTACCTAACATACGAAGCTCCATTGGCATCGATCACGGTCCCGGTCATGCTTTCGGGCGCATCCGTTGCACAAAACGTGACGATAGCGGCAATTTCATCGGGCGACGCAACCCGGCCCAGCGGAATATCGGCCAAAAGCCCCGGCCCGCCGCGACTGGCCAGATAGTCATCAGCCATGGCCGTATCGGTAAAGCCAGGGCACACCGCATAGCTCATGATGCCCTGCGCGGCATAAGCCCGCGCAATCGTCTTGTGCATGGCGATCATTCCGCCCTTGGCAGCGGCATAGTGCCAGTGATCGGGCGAATCGCCGCGGTATCCCGCGCGGCTGGCGACATGAACGACGCGTCCGCCGCGCCCATCCGCAAGCCAATGCCTGACTGCAAAGCGCGAAAGCTCGGCTGCGGCGGTCAGGTTGATCCGCAAGGTATCTTCCCAGTTATCGAGCCATTCGATATCGGAAAGTGAGATCGGATTGGCGGCGAACAATCCGGCGTTGTTGACCAGAACGTCGATCCGTCCACCACTGCGCTCCATTGCTTCGTCCCAAATTTGCGACGGGGCAGCAGGATCGGCCAGGTTTGCGCCGATTGTATCTGGATCATGGGCCTTGCTGGCGTGGCCGATCACCCGCATTCCGCGCGCCGTTAGCCGCGCAGCGATCGCAGCGCCGATCCCGCGCGATGATCCGGTGACAAGAGCGACTGGCTGGGTCATGATCCGCATTCTTGGCGCAGTGCGGGTGCTTCGACAAGCGACTCCTGAGCGTGCGCGGGGCATACAGCGCAAGATATGCCCTCTCGACCGCTTGCACCGCCCCCTATTTTGGCTAAGGGGATGGCAACGGAGCCCGCGCGCTTCACCAGCTACCTAGGGGTAATTCGCCGCATGGCCCACGCTGACACCAAGGCAAAAAGCCGCCCGACATCACCCCACCTGCAAATCTGGCGCTGGGGGCCGGCGATGGCGGTTTCGATCCTGCACCGTGTAACCGGCGATGGTATGGCGCTGGTTGGCCTTGCGGTGCTGGTCTGGTGGCTGGGCTCGCTGGCCGGTGGGGCTGAGAGCTTTGCAGCATTTTCTGACCACGCCGGGGCCTGGTACGGCAAAGTGGTGCTGGTTGGCCTGTCATGGGCGTTCTTCAGCCACATGGCCTCGGGGCTGCGGCATTTCGTGCTCGATCTGGGTGCAGGCTATGAATTGAACAACAACGCGATGTGGTCGTGGCTTACGCCGCTGTTCGCGCTGACTGCAACCGTCCTGTTCTGGACGGCGATTGTTGCAAGCTGAGGGGTTTGGCACGATGGGTAACGGAACTTCGATCGGCCGCGTTCGCGCTTTGGGATCGGCACATTCGGGCAGCCATCACTGGCTGATGCAGCGCTTCACGGCGGTCGGCAATCTGCTGCTGGGACTGTTCCTGGCCTTCAGTTTCGCAAAGATGGGCGATTTCGGCTATCCTGCGATGCACAAATGGCTGCACGCCCCGCTGGTCGCCACGCTGGTTGGCCTGTTTGTGGCATCCAGTTTCTGGCACGCCCGGCTGGGGCTGCAAGTGCTGATCGAGGATTACGTCAAATCCAGCGGCAACCGGTTCGCCGTCCTGGCGCTTCTCAACCTACTGACATTCGGCGGCATGGCATACGGCCTGCTGTCGTTGATCCGCATCGCTCTTGGAGCTGCCTGACATGACCGCTGCTGCCTACAAGATCATCGATCATACCTATGATACCGTAGTGGTCGGCGCGGGCGGATCGGGGCTGCGCGCCACGATGGGCAGTGCCGAAGCCGGCCTCAAAACCGCCTGCATCACCAAGGTGTTCCCCACCCGCAGCCACACCGTGGCCGCCCAGGGCGGGATCGCCGCCAGCCTGACCAACAACACGCCCGATCACTGGACCTGGCATATGTTCGATACCGTCAAAGGTAGCGATTGGCTGGGCGATCAGGACGCGATCGAATATATGGTGCGCGAAGCGCCGGCCGCAGTTTACGAGCTGGAACACGCCGGGGTGCCGTTCAGCCGCAACGAAGACGGCACAATCTATCAGCGCCCGTTTGGCGGGCACATGCAGAACATGGGTGAAGGCCCCCCGGTCCAGCGGACTTGCGCCGCGGCAGACCGCACCGGCCATGCCATGCTCCACGCGCTCTATCAGCAGAGCCTGAAGTACGATGCGGATTTCTTCATCGAATACTTCGCGATCGATCTGATCATGCAAGTCGGTGCCAATGGTGTTCCGGAATGCCGCGGCGTGATCGCGATGTGCATGGAAGATGGATCGATCCACCGTTTCCGCGCCAAGGGCGTGGTGCTGGCCACCGGCGGTTATGGCCGGTGCTATTACACCGCCACATCGGCCCACACCTGCACCGGCGATGGCGGCGGGATGGTGCTGCGCGCGGGCCTGCCATTGCAGGATATGGAATTCGTCCAGTTCCACCCGACCGGGATTTACGGCGCGGGCGTCCTCATCACCGAAGGCGCGCGGGGCGAGGGCGGCTATCTGACCAATTCCGAGGGCGAGCGGTTCATGGAACGCTATGCCCCTTCGGCCAAGGATCTGGCCAGCCGCGATGTCGTCAGCCGCTCGATGGCGCTGGAAATGCGCGAAGGGCGCGGCGTGGGCCCGAACAAGGACCACATCTACTTGCACCTCGATCACATCGCACCCGAAGTGCTGGCCCAGCGCCTGCCCGGGATTACCGAAAGCGGCAAGATCTTTGCCGGGGTTGACCTTACCCGTCAGCCGCTGCCGGTCTGCCCGACGGTGCATTACAACATGGGCGGGGTGCCGACAAAATGGACCGGCGAAGTCGTTACCATCGGCGCTGATGGCAACCCCGAAACCATCGTGCCGGGGCTGTTTGCGGTGGGCGAAGCGGCCTGCGTTTCGGTCCACGGGGCCAACCGGCTCGGCTCTAATTCGCTGATCGATCTGGTGGTGTTTGGCCGCGCGGCCGGGCACCGATTGAAGGAATTGATCAAACCGGGTTCGGCCCACGCCGAACTGCCCAAGGATTCTGCCGATCTGGCGCTGACCCGGCTGGATCATTTCCGCAATGCCAGCGGCGGTTCGCCTACCGCCGAAGTGCGCAGCGAAATGCAGCGCAACATGCAGGCCCACTGCGCAGTGTTCCGCAATGATGAACTGCTGGCCGAAGGCAAAAAGCAGCTCGCCAAGACTTATGACCGGATGCAGGACATCCACGTTTCGGACAAGAGCCTGATCTGGAACAGCGATCTGATCGAAACGATGGAACTCGATAACCTGATCGCCCAGGCCACCGTAACGATCCACGGCGCCCACAACCGCAAGGAAAGCCGCGGCGCCCACGCCCACGAAGATTTCCCCGATCGCAACGACAAGAAATGGATGAAGCACACCGCCGCCTGGTTTGAAGGCTGGGGCGGCAAGGGCGGCAAGGTCAAGATCGACTACCGCCCGGTGCATGAATTCACGCTGACGGACGATGTTGAGTATATCAAGCCGAAGAAGCGGGTTTATTGATTGGCTGAAGTTTGGCTCGAAACAGATGAGTGTGAAGATGTTCTGTCTTCAGTTCGGCATTGTAGCGTAAGCTTTGGACTTGCTGAAACTGACCTTCATGCGTTTAAATGGGTCATACTCTCATTGCACTCTGCCTTGCAGGGCAGCTGTGTTTGCCATCTCGTAGGTACAGCAGGTCCTTTGGGGGCAACGACAAAGCGGAATGCAACGGAGTGGTGTGTCTACTACGCAGCCAAAGTTGATGAGCAAGTTTCGAGGCCGAAGACCAAGATTGCTGAACTGCCGGAGCTGCTCAAACGCATTCGGAAGGAGAATTCCGCAGGCGATGGTTCACAAGGATCAGAAATCCAACTGACAGATAGTGATCTCCAATGGTGGAAGCGGACTCATGATCGAATGCGAAATCAATTCGTTCACTTTGAGCCGATGGGTTGGAGCATCGAACTGAGCGGGATTCCAGAACTGGTGCTTGTTACGTCGCGGATCATCAAGGAGATTGAGTCCAATGGCTGGGCATTCCGCCATATGTCCGACGAATGGCGATGCACGCTATGCGAAGAAATTCGAAATCTGGAGACGAGGGCTCGGGATTGGGTCTTCAAGGGGTGAATCTTTCAGTTGCAACGCCCCCCACACTATCACTACCCCGTCACCCTGAACTCGTTTCAGGGTCCATTCCCATCACAACCCGAAGCGTCGTCGGCTAACCAGAACGCGCGGTTTGGTTTTTCAACGAGCTGCCGGGCTACACGCACGATGGACCCTGAAACGCGTTCAGGGTGACGGTTGAAGGGATCGTGATCGGGGCTGGCCTGGCTGCGCCGGGGGTTGCGGCGACAGTTTACTTAACACCCAAGCCCCGGCAAGTCAGACCCGCGCATCTTCCTTCAGCATATCCGCCGCGCGTTCTGCGATCATGATCGTTGGCGCGTTGGTGTTGCCGCTGACCACATTGGGCATGACAGAGGCATCGATCACCCGCAGCCGGTCCAACCCGCGCAGGCGCAACCGGGCATCAACCACGGCCATCGGGTCACTACCCGGCCCCATCTTGCAGGTGCCAACCGGGTGATACTGGGTATCGGCGCGGTTGCGGATATCGGCTTCCATCGCGGCCGTATCGCCTGCATCGATCGGATAGAACATCTTGCCGAGGATCGGTTTGAACGGGGCTGATTCCATCAGGTTTTGTTGCAGCTGCGCGCCTTTCAGCAGGACTTGCAGATCGCGCTCATCGGAAAAGAACCTGGGATCGATCACTGGCGCATCGCGGGGATCGCGGCTGGCCAGGCCCACGGTGCCGCGGCTGTGGGGCCGCAGCAGATCGACATGGCAGGACAGGCCGGTGCCAAGGTGCATCTTGCGGGCGTGATCATCCACGATCGCCAGAACCATCAGCAGTTGCAGATCGGGCGCGGGCACGCCTGGCCCGCTTTTGACGAAAGCGCCCGAACAGACGAACGGGCTGGTGAGCAGCCCGGTGCGCTTATTGCGCCATTCGAAGATGCCTTTGAGGAACGCCCAGCCGGCCTTGGGTGACAGGCCAAACACATCGCTGCGATCCTTGATCCGCCAGCTTTGCACATAGTCGATATGATCTTGCAGGTTTTTGCCCACGCCGGGCAGATGGCAGGTGCTTTCGATCCCCAGCGTCTTCAGATCTTCGCCGTCGCCGATCCCCGAAAGCTGGAGCAATTGCGGCGATCCGAACGCCCCGCCCGAAATGATCACTTCGCGGCGGGCGTTGGCCTGATAAACCGCCTTGCCCTGTTCGTATTCAACGCCCTTTGCTGCGCCGGCCTCAGTCACGATCCGGCGCGTTAGCGCACCGGTGATTACCTTCAGGTTGGGCCGGCCAAGGTTGGGGGTGAGGTAGCCCTTGGCAGCGCTGCAGCGTTCGCCATCTTTCTGGGTTGCCTGATAGTGGAAGGCGCCTTCCTGTTCACCGCCGTTGTAATCCGGGTTCAGGCGGATCTGGCGCTGCTGTGCGGCTTCGATAAACAGATCGGCCAGCGGACTTTGATGGTTGGGGTAGGTGACGTTAAGCGGGCCGCCCTGGCCGTGCCATTCGTTGTCAAATTGCTCGTTGTTCTCGGACTTCTTGAACCAGGGCAGGCATTGATCAAAGCCCCAGCCGACATTGCCCAGTCGTTCCCATTCGTCATAATCCCAGCGGTTGCCGCGGACATAGAGCATCGCGTTGATAGAGCTTGATCCGCCCAGCACCTTGCCGCGTGGTTGATAGCCCTTGCGGCCATTAAGGCCCGGCTGAGGCACGGTTTCGAAGGCATAGTTGTTGAGCTTGGTTGGCATCATCGCCACCGCGCCGACCGGCGCCTGAACCACCGCGCTTTGATCAGAACCGCCGGCTTCAAGCAGGCAAACGGTTACGGTGGGATCCTCGGTCAACCGTCCGGCCAGGACGCACCCGGCCGATCCGCCGCCGACAATCACATAGTCAAATTCATCCGTCTGCATGGTGCCCCTCCGCTTTTGCCGATCTTGCGGCAATCAAGGCGGAGGGGCAAGGTTTTAGGCAGGCTTAGGCAGCGGCTGATTTGCGCCGCGCCGCGCCCAGCATCAGCGGGATAAAGCCCAGCAGGATCGCACCAATTCCAATCCCGATGGTCAGCCCATCAAGGTCTTTCATCGAATAGAGCCCCACGAACACCATGAAGGCGGTGGACAATCCCGGCCAAATCACATGGGTGAGCGCATCCATCGCGCTGCCCTTTATCATGGCGCGATAGTGCCAGACCGATGCCGCGCCCGCGATGCTCATGTAAAAGCAGATCTGCAGGCCGATCGCGGTCAGCGAGGTGCTGAGGATAGTCTCAACTGCCGGCAGGTATGAAAAGCCCAGCAGCAGCACCAGCCCCAGTGCCCAGATCAGCACGGTGGCAGTGATCGGGGTCTGCCATTCGGCATGAACCTTGGCATAGCGCGGATGCAGGATATCGGCCCGGCTCATCGAGAACATCGAGCGGGTGAAACACAGGATCTGCGTTTCGATCGTGCCGATGGTGGATAGGATGGTCGATACCACGGCCAGATAGCCCCAGGGTGATGGAAACAGCTTTTCGGCCACGGCGAACATCACGTTGGTATCGGCATCGGCGATTTCCTGATCGGTCAGCACGATCAGCACCACTGTCAGCATCAGGACGAAAAACACGATCAGGTTGACCATCGACCAGAACGCCCCGCGCCCAGCCGGTTGGGGCACGCCATCGGTGGTTTCCTCGCCCAGGTTCATCGTCACGTCCCAGCCCCAGTAGAAGAAGACTGCGACCAGGGCGCCGGCCACGAAGGTTTCTGTGGTGAATGATGTGGGCGAAAACCAGCTGATGCTGGGCACATGCGCGGGCTGGTTCCAGAAGTAGTAGATCCCGGCAGCGATGATTGCGAAGACGATCGCGGTTTCGATGATCGTGAACAGGATCTGGGCAAAGCTGGCATGTTTGATCCCGCGGCCCACCACGGCTGAGATCAAGGTCAGCCAGATCGCCGCCACCGCCGTGACCCAGCCGGTGCTTTCAACATGCTGCGGCGCAAGGATCTTGAGCGTGGCCTGCGCGGCCGGAACCGTTGCGGTGACCATGAACACCACCGAGGCAACGATCAGCCCCCAGCCGGTGAAAAAGCCCCAGGTGGGGCCGAATACCCGGCTGACCCAGGCAAAGCTTGCCCCGGCATCGGGTGCCATCTTGTTGAGATTGATGAAAGCCAGCATCAAGCCGAACATGATCAGGCCGCAATAGAGGATCGAGCCAACTGACAAGACGCCAACCGTGCCGACAATCAGCGCAGTTGTGGCGGCGATCGAATAGGCCGGCGCGGTGCCCGCGATGCCCATGATCACCGATTCCGCTACCCCCAGCGCCCCTTTGGCAAGGCTATGTTCCTGCGCCATGACAACCCATCCCCTTTTATCGTTGTGTTCAGCGCGCAGCATGGCGTGCACCAGCGGGGTGGCAAGGCCCATAATGCAGGCAGTTAGCTATCGGATTTGCCGATGGCTTGGCGCTGATCGGGATCAGGCAGCTGTTGGTCGAAGCAGCCGCGCGATAAATCTGGCGTTCATGTTTACAGATGTAGTCGATTACAGGCGTAGACGAAGATCGGGACGGGAACAGCGATGACGGACCCCACAGGCGAACGGATCAGCGAGGCAGAGCACGCGGTGATGGAGGCGCTATGGACGCGGTCGCCGCTTAGCGCTGGCGAAGTGGCCGATGCCGTGATGCAGAACCGTGGCTGGAGCCTGGCAACGGTCAAGACACTGCTTTCGCGATTGGTGGCCAAACAGGCGGTATCAACCCAGCCGCAGGGCAAGCGCTTTCTCTATGCCCCAAGAATTGCCCGCGAAGCCTATCTGGGCGGAGAGAGCCGGCGGCTGGTCGATCGGTTATTTGGGGGCAGCGCCGCAGGCCTGTTCGCGCATCTGGCCGAAGCCGAAGCGTTAAGCCAGGCTGATCTCGATCGGATCGCTTCGTTGCTTGAGGAGCTGCGCAAATGAGCTGGTTGCTGGATACGCTGGCCGCCACCGCGGCGCTGATTGCCTTGGTGCTGGTTCTGCGCCGCCCTGCGGCACGGCTGTTTGGGCCAGGATTAGCCTATGCCCTGTGGATTTTGCCGCTGCTGCGCCTGGTGCTTCCGCCCCTGGTGCTGCCGGCCCAGCCTGCTGCGAGCGCCGCCGCGCCAGCCTTGGCCGGTACGGTGATTTCGGTCACCGCTGCCGCGCCATCAGCCCCCGCCTGGGGCATTGTTGCCCCTTTGCTCCAGGCGGTGTGGTTGGCCGGAGCGCTGACGTTTCTGCTGTGGCGGGCGTGGTCCTATGCCGCGATGCGACGCCGCATGCTGGCGGGTGCGCGCAGTGTGGGAGAGGCCGGAAATATAAGGTTGGTGGAAAGTGCGGCGGCGCTTTCGCCAGTGGCTTTCGGGATTCTGGATAAAGTGGTGGCACTGCCGCCCGGCTTCATCAATCGGGCCGATACCGCTGGCCGCGATTTGGCCATCGCGCATGAGCTGCAACACCACGCCGGGCGCGATCTGGTCGCCAATCTGGCGATGCAGCCGCTGCTTGCGCTGCATTGGTTTAACCCACTGGCCTGGGCCGGTTGGCGCGCTATGCGCCGCGATCAGGAAGCGGCCTGTGATGCGCGGGTGCTGGCAGGACGCGATCCCGAGACCCGCTTTGTCTATGCGCATTTGATTGCTGCATTCGCCGCCGCACCGCGCCAGATCTTGGCCGCGCCTTTGGCCTGTCCTGTGGTGGGCGAAAAGAACATTGTTTACCGCTTAAGGAGCCTGACCATGACCCAGCCTACACCCCAAAATCGCCTGTTCGGCCGCCTGTTGCTGGCCAGCGCGGTGATCGCCCTGCCGCTCACGGCTACGATTAGCTATGCAGCGCAGGATGCCCCTCCGGCACCACCGGCCGCGCCCCAAGTTCCTGCTGCGCCTGCCGCTCCAGCTGTGCCGAACAAGGTGACCCGGATCGTAATCGTTGAAAGCGACAATCCTGATGACGACACGCTTCACAGCCGCACGGTCACGCGTGGTGAGCGCACCTTTGAATTTCGCACCAAGCAAAAATTGAGCGATGCTGATCTCGAGCGCCGTATGGCTGAAATTGAAAGCAGCGAGCATATGACAGGCGGGGCTGTGTTCGTTGGCATGCCCGAAGGCGCTGACGGCAAGCATGTTGTTCGCCATGTGGTGATGGTTCCCGCTGGCGGCGGACATGCCGAACATCACGCCCCCATTC
>NZ_JBEBKB010000038.1:0-24264 GCF_040079535.1 Novosphingobium sp.
GCACCACCACGCCCAGCCCCAGTGCCAGTCCGATCAACCCGCCAACCGCCGCATCAAAACCCATCGAACGCTGAAACATCCGCGCGATCTGGGCATCGGTGCCGCCCAGCAAGTGAATGATCTCGATCGTATCGCGGTTGCCGCCCAGCGCCGAACGGACCGCCAGCAGCACCGCCGATGCCAGCGCAAAACCCAGCACCGTAACCATCGCGATCGCCAGCCAGCGCAGCGTATCCACCGCGCCAAATACCGGTTTCAGCCAGCCCGATTGGGCATCAACCCGCGCCGCCGGGGCCGCCGCGCGCAAAATCCGGCGCAGTGCCCCCAGGGTTTCACCCGATACCGCATCGCGCATCCGGGCATCGATCAAGGCCGGCACCGGGATCGCATCGTTGCCGGCAACTGGCTGGCCGATCCACGGCTCAATCAGCCGATCGATCTTGTCCTGCGCCACCAGATTTGCCTCTACCACACCGGGTGCAGCGCGCAGCGCGGCCAGCGCTGCCTGGGCCTGCCGATCGCGTTCGGGCGGATTGGCATCAACGATCTGGACCGTCACTCCGCCAGACAAGGCATCCGATGCGCTGCCCGCAGCATTCGAAAAGGCCAGCCCTGCCGCAGCCGCGATGACTGTAAGCGAAACCATGATTGCGATCACCCAGGGCATCGGCCCAGACAGCCGGCCTTGCTTGATCAACTGGCTTTCAGCACTGCGATTGAACAGACGGGGCAGACTGGCCATGGTTCAGCTTTCCGCCGGGGCTGTGCGCGGGCGCGGCCGCGGAGGATAGCGCAGCGCGCCGGTGGGATCGGAAAGGCGCCCGCGATCAAGCCGCATGATCAGCGATTCGGGCACGCGTTTCAGCAAATGAACATCGTGAGTAGCAACCACCACCGTGGTGCCGATCCGGTTTAGCGCTTCGAACAATCGCAGCAGCTTTATCGCCATATCAGGATCAACGTTGCCGGTTGGCTCGTCCGCAATCAGGATTTCGGGGCGATGGATCACCGCCCGGGCAATCGCCACGCGCTGCTGCTCCCCGCCCGAAAGCTGGGCCGGCAGGGCATGGATCCGGTCTTCCAGCTGGACCCATTCGAGCATGTCGGTAACCGGCTTAACTATCTCACGATCGGGCACGCCCTGAACCCTGAGCGGCAGCGCCACGTTATCAAATGCGGAAAGGTGCGGGACCAACCGGAAATCCTGAAACACCACCCCGATCCTGCGCCGGAAGCCGGGCAACCGATCGCGCGGCAGGGTGATCGCATCGGTGCCGAACATCCGGATCATCCCGCGCGAAGGCCGCTGCGCCAGATAGAGCAGCTTTAGCAGCGAGGTCTTGCCCGCGCCGCTGGCCCCGGTCAGAAAATAGAAGCTGCCCGGATGCAGCGTAAAGGAAACGTCGCTCAAAACCTCGCGGTCCGAGCCGTAACGCAGCCCGACGTTGTCGAACTGGACAATTTCCCCTTCGGCAGTCCTGGTCATGATCGGTGGGGTCGGTCCAATTGGAGGAAAGGCAGATCAAAGCGCACAGCGAAACGCTCGTGCCGGGCTATAGCGACCAATCGATGTGGAAAAAAGGGCATTGCACCATGCTTCCCACCGGGCAAGCCTTGCTCTTTGCTTGGCCAGCATGCTTAACAGGCGGCGTCATGATCATTTCCTGCCCAGCTTGCGCAACGCGCTATGTCGTCCCAGACAGCGCAATCGGCATCGAAGGCCGCACCGTGCGCTGCGCCAAATGCCGCCATGCCTGGTTTCAGGATGGTCCAGAGGTCGCCGCGAAGGCAACTGCGGCTCCGGGTGCGGAACCTGTTGCCCCGCCTCCGCCGCTCAATTTCGCGATTGACGAAGCGCCCCAACCCGCGCCCAGCATAAGCGACTATGCCGATGAGCCGCAGGATGACGACGGCTCCTATTCCCGCTTCGCGCATGAGCCATTGTTTCGCCCGCGCCGCAATCCGGCAAAAATCGCGATGTATGCCGCCGTACTGTTCGCGGTTGTGGCGCTGGGATCGATCGCAGCGGCGGCGTGGTATGGCCTGCCGGAATGGCTGCCATTCGCTCAGCAAAGCTTTGCCGAGGAACAGGCCGGGCTGAAACTGGATTTCCCGGCCAAGCAGCAAGGCCAGCGCGAACTGCCCGATGGTTCGTTCTTTTTCGAAGCCAATGGCTCGATCACCAATACGTCAGATAAATCGCGCTCGGTCCCCACTGTGCTGGTGGTGCTTTATGATGCCCGCGGCACCCAGAAATTTACCCAGGAAATCCATTCGCCCAAGCGCACGCTGGCGCCGGGCGAAAGCGTTTCGATCAACGAAGCGCTGGTCAATGTCCCCAAGGCGGCGGTCAAGGCCAAGTTCGGCTGGAAGCCGGGGAACTAGTTATTCAAAAACGATTGCCACCGATCCGTCGCTGTGGCGGCTGACGTGCCGTGCAAGGCCGCCCGCTGCGGCGGATTCGCTGGCGCGTTCGGCCCGCAGGATCGTAACCGTGGCGCTGACCCGGACCTGAGCCCCGCCAGCTTCGCCGCCTTGCCCCGCAGCAGGCGCGCCGCCAACGGCGACCACAGCTGCTAGTGCAAAAGAGAGCAATCCGGCCATCACCAAAGGTAAACGCGCGATTTACCTTTGTCGCAACGGCCGCGCCGGCGCCGTCCCCAAACGAGACATTGCACCTGCAAAGTGTAACCGGCTTGCAGCCCCGCAATCGCTTTGCTAAGGGCCCGCTCCTACCCCCCCAGAGCGTCCGTTTCGCTCTGATGATTTAGCGGTCGTGGCGGAACTGGTAGACGCGCAACGTTGAGGTCGTTGTGGGCGAAAGCCCGTGGAAGTTCGAGTCTTCTCGACCGCACCAATCAGTCTTTCGAGGTAACACTTTCCCGCCTCAGGGCGTGCGGCCTGCGTGAACTGGCGCAGTTCTGCGGGGTTTGGCGACTGCGTTACCCGGACCGTGGGCGAGAGACGCCCAATCGCCACGCGATGCGTGCGCCAATTCTGCCCGAATCTCTGTTTGGAATTCCCTCGCCCACTCTCGCGATGCGATGGAGATGCGAGGAAGTGCTGTGCTCAGTTGGAGAGGCCGAACAATGCTTCCTGCTCTTCCCAGCCGATCGGCAGTTGGGTTGTTAGCAGACGCGTTCGGTTGATCGCTCGTGGCTGAGTTCCATCGAAGATGGCTTCAACGATCCTGGGGCTCAGCCAACTTACATTGAATAGCTTTGCCAGCTGCTTTCGGCAGCGCCCGGCACCCTTGGCGATCTGATTGAGACTGAGCTGCGGTGAGGCAAGGACCAATCCCTGAACCTCGAAGGCGTCGCAAAGCAGCTGCGTAAGCTGCTGATCAGATGCACGGTTTGGTGAGGCTGCATCGATCCTGAGCTTCGCCTCACGAAACGGGCGGCGCTCTGGCCGAGGGAAGTTCTGTGTCCAGTTAGCGTGCATTGCGACACCAAAGGCAGAGGGCTCAATCATAACCTCGATATCGTCCCTGCAGATCTTCACCGATTGGACAATCGAGCGAATCGCGCGATGGGTCTCAAAAGGCTGGTTCAGCCATTCCAGGAATCTGCGTGCCTGATCGAATATGATGCGAAGCTGGTTGGCGTCGGTCACATCGGCCAGGTGCCGCAGATCATGTTCATCGGCCAGTAGCTCAGTGATGCAGCTGATGAGGTGCCGATCGAGTGCACCTTGCTGGAAGCGGGTCGCTGGCGGATCACCAGGACGGGCAAGGTCTTTGCGGGTTTCATAGAAGCTATAGCGCCGAGTTCCCTTGGTTGCGTAAGTGGGGACTACCGGTCGGCCTTCCGGATCGGTGATGATGCCGCCCAGCAAAGCTTGATTGCGATCGTTCTTGGGCCGTTTGCGCGGCGGCGCTTTGGCCGCAAGCTGCAACTGCACCCGCTCCCACAGGTCTTCATCGACGATCGCTTCATGCTCGCCGTCGTAGGCCTTGCCCTTGTGAACGATCTTGCCGCGGTAGACCGGGTTCTTGAGTAGGTGGAACAGGCTGCCCCTAGCAAAAGGTACACCACCGCGATGCGGTCCGCTGGCGCGTTGCTGGATCTTGGTGACCACGCCTTCGGCGCGCAAAGCTTCGATCAGGGCGGGCGCGGTTCGGATCTCAAGGTAGCGCCGCATGATCGCCCGGATTCGCACAGCTTCTTCGGGGACCGGAACTAGCTTGCGCTCAATCACCTGGTAGCCGAGCGGAACCGGCCCGCCCATCCAGATGCCCTTCTTTTTGGAAGCGGCGATCTTGTCACGAATCCGCTCACCTGTGACCTCACGCTCGAACTGGGCGAAGCTGAGCAGGACGTTGAGGGTCAGCCGCCCCATGCTGGTCGTGGTGTTGAACGCCTGAGTCACCGAAACGAAGCTGGCCTGCTTCGCATCGAGCCGTTCGACGATCTTGGCAAAGTCAGCCAAGCTGCGAGTTAATCGGTCGACCTTATAGACAACGATGACATCTATCTGTCCCTCATCAATCATTGCCATCAGCGCTTTGAGACCGGGACGCTCCATGTTCCCGCCCGAGAACCCGCCATCATCGTAGCTGCCCGGAACAAACGTCCAGCCTTCATGGCGCTGACTCAGGATATAGGCTTCACAAGCCTCGCGCTGGGCATCGAGGCTGTTGAACTCCTGTTCCAGCCCATCCTCGGTCGACTTGCGGGTGTAGACGGCGCAGCGCAGTGGCTTCGTCACTTCTTGCGCTCCGAGAGACCGAAGAACAGCGGGCCATTCCAGTGTGCCCCGGTGATCGCCCTGGCCACCGCGGTGAGGGTCCTCCAGTGCTTGCCGTCATACTCGAAGCCATCGTCCAGCACGATCACTGTGTGCCCCACGCCGTGCCAGTCGCGAACCAGCCGGGTGCCGGGGGTGAGCTTGCGCGGCAATGGCTTGGTCGAACCCTGTCCTGTCCGCGCTTCGACCTGCCGCAGCAACGACCGCGTACTCCGGCTCAGCCCGCCGAGCCTTTGCTCCTGAAGCTTGTAACCGATGCCCAATCGCAGAAGTTCAGGCGACAGCGATGGAGCAGGCGCGCCGATCCGGCGCGCCCACTCCTCCCTGAGCTCCTCCGGCGGCAGCTCGGCCAGCCGCCCGAGCTTCATGTATGTGCGCCGAGTCATCAGGCCACCGCGACACGGTAGACCCGGCCCTCGCCTTCCAGCTTCTCGCTGGTGACCACATGGCCTTTCTTCTTGAGCCCGGTCAGCGCGGCGCGGGTGGTGTGCGGCAGCCAGCCGGTCGCGGCGACCAGTTGGGCGATTGTGGCGCCTTCCGGGCGCTTCAGCAGTCCAAGGATCAGGTCGACTTTGCTCTCGCGCTTGATCGGGGCCGCAGTCGTCGTTCCGCCTTGCTCGGCAGGTGCGGCCTTGGGCTCGAGGGCCATCTTGCGCGGGCGCTGGGTGGCGGATTTAGGTTCGGTGGTGGTCATGGGTTGTACTCCGTTGCGGACCAGCGACAATCGCTGCTCCCACCACCCAAGGCCCCGCCGATCACATCGGTCAGGGCTGCGGCCTTTCAATCGGGCCGCGATGCAGTAGCGACACCAATGCTTGGCGTGCGCACGAAGTCCAATCGAATGTGCATTCAAGCCCGCGACAAAGCTGGGTCTGGACTTCGTCGCCGCCGCACGGTGTGGTCGCCGCATGGATGACGATACCAATGAACTGATCAGTCGGCTCACAACCAAGGCCGGGATAATGATGGAGGATTACAGCGTGATCGCCTTATCATGCGGCGGCCAGGATGCAGCTAGCATAGCGTTTGTGCTGGACGAACTCGAGAGAAGTGTGGCTCAAATGAACGCAATTATTGGCGCAGCCAAGGTGCTCCTTCGTTAGGTCCGCTTTGCCGGACTGTCCGGAACGACAGCTTCAAGGTTACAGAATGATATAGCCGACATTCGAATACGTCGGTGCCAACTTCTGGAACCAACCGTTCCCGTATACCCAAGGCGGGAAAAACAGGACCGGCAGGTTCCGCGTGATTGCTCAGCATTGCGACTGTCAACCGTTGCGCTACTCTCGGTCGGCTATGCTGACACTTCATCAGATTGAATTTCCATGACGGACGGTTGGCACCCCACGCAGGCGGTCGGGCCTGATGGTGAGAGGGCTGACGTTAAGGACGTCCCCAACGGCCTGCAATGTCGCTGCCTATGCTACGAATGCGGGCAGCCGGTTCTTGCCAAGCAAGGCCCCAAAGTGCGCTGGCATTTTGCCCACCACGCTCCCACCAATTGTCGGCCGACCCCGGAATCGGAGCTGCATTTCTTCGCTAAGACCTTGCTGGCGGAGAAGCTATGGCTGTGGATTCCTGCCGTTCAGGCCAAAGCGGCGGGACGGACGGAGCCGATCTCAGACCGCCAGCAATATACATTCTTGCGGGTCAAAGTCGAGAAGGCAGACGGGAATGTCCGGCCGGACCTGCTTCTTGACACGGACCGTGGCAAAGTTCTGCATGTCGAGATTTATGTGCGTCATCGTGTCGATCCCATCAAGCTGGAGAAACTCAAAGGACGGGGTATTTCCTCGGTCGAAATTGACCTGTCGAGGCTCAACTGGGACGATCGCGGCGCATGGGACGATGCCATCCTAGAAACGGCACCTCGCGAATGGCTGCATAATGCCAGAGCGGCCAAGGTTCAGCAGGGTATGGAGGTAATGGCAGCAGCAGAAACCAAGGCGAAGCAGCAGGTTCTGGATGTCGAATATGAGAGGATCGCGGGAATCTGGAACAAGGTCGAGACGGTCCGCGAAGAACCGGACGAGCATCTGACCGAGCAATATGGCCTGGCGTTGAAGCGCGGCTTTTCTCAGAAAATCGGCCATGCGGTGAAAGGGGCAGCATGTTTCCGGGTATCGCCCGCCTATTGGCAAGCTCGGCTGGTGAACCGCTTTCTCTGGGACAAAGCGACCGCGTCAGCGAGCGTGTTCGAAACCGGTGACGCCCTCGCCTATGTAAGAGATCTCATATGGCCGGGCCTCAACCGTATCTCCAATGAGACATCGGCTAGGATGCAACAAGATTTTCCAGCATTTCAAGATCCTTGGCATGCCGTTCACAGCTATCTTAAATGGCTGAAGGATCAGCATTGGATGTTTGCGAAGCGGGTCGGCGGCAAACAATGGCTCCCGTCGAGCAGTGCCGTGCATCTCCGCGAGGAGCAGGAAGCAAGCTGGCAGCAGGAGCGAGAACGGAGGGAGGAAGTCGCCGATTGGCTAGATATGATTTTGTCGGACATCCCGGAGCACGAGACCTCCAACTTTGATCGGGTCGACTGGGTCGATTGGTTCGTGACCTCATATGATGAGGACGAAGCTCGCGCATTCCACAAAGCCATTTCTGGCATGGTGGTGAGCGGTCGACAGCTTGTCGATGATTTTCGGGGACTGCCGTTGCTGGCGGAATATGAGCGCCAGGAGATCGCGCAGGAGGAACACCGGATCCAAAATGAGCGGGAACGGGTTGCCCGATTGGCGCAGGCGGAACGTGATAGGCGGATTTCGACGATCGAGGACAAGGCGTCGTCGGTGCTGGGCGAGTTGGCGCAGCATTGGCTGTTTGCAGCGAATGCCCAGCTTGATGGCAAGGCACCGCTCGACCTTGCAACCCAGTCCGATGGGGGCCTGGCTCATGCCACGTCGGAACTTGCGCGATTGCACAACGAACGGCGTGAAGCCGAAGCCCGAGAGGCAGCGAAAGTGCGTCAGCAGGCTGCATTGGAGAAAAATCGAGTGGAGTTGGCGGACCTCGCCGGCAAGCGGGCGCGTGATCCGGCGAGAGCCGAGCTTTGGTGCAGATCTCCAAACCCTAAGCTCGGCGGGCAACGCCCGATCGATTATTGCGTGGATGATCGCGCGCTTCGGACCTGCAAGGACATCATGCCAGCATCTCTCTGAGGGCCGCGACGATCACCTCATCCCAAGCCCCGCTGCAACGAGTTGGACTATGATCGCTAATCACACAGATGAAATTCAGCAGGCGCTAAACGCTCATCGCGCGCTGGCTATCCTCCAGTTGCTTGAAGGGCCTCTGCGCGGTGGAGCGAATGAGCGCTTACTCACCTCAATTTTTGAGATGATCCAACTCCGCACATCGAGAGCGGAATTGCGATCAATCCTTGATTTGGTGCTGTCAGTCTAATCGCAACTCGTCTCCGATTGGCGAGGTTCTAGCTTTGGGTGCGCGGCCTCAGGCTATGAGGCTCTGCCACTCGGCCAGTGCGGCCGAGCGGCGATCCTTGTAAGTCTGACGATCGACGAGGTGACGTTCCTGGTTGAAGTGGTTGTGGACGTTGGCATGGACCGAGGCGAACTTCTGCAGGGTCTTCATTCGCCTGAACCGCTGCATCGCGCGCTCTCGCCGCCTGAACGGCAGGTGTGAATTCTCGGCCCGGTTGTTGAGCCAGCGCCCCATCTCGCGCCGGGTCGAGATTGCCGAGTTGGCGCATCGCTGCCGGGTAGGATCGCAACCCGTCGGTGACAATCTTCTCGG
Source organism: Novosphingobium sp. (assembly GCF_040079535.1). GTDB lineage: Bacteria > Pseudomonadota > Alphaproteobacteria > Sphingomonadales > Sphingomonadaceae > Novosphingobium. Next base: position 8,509 of record NZ_JBEBKB010000038.1, read on the forward strand.
TCCGGCCATGTCGCTTCAGTGCCTTCTTCAGGAACCTCAAAGCGGCGGTTTTGTCACGTTTCTTCGTGACGTAACTCTCGAGGATCTCACCCTCGTGGTCAACCGCGCGCCACAGGTAATGCCGCTCGCCGTTGATCTTAACGAACACCTCGTCGACATGCCAACGCCAGTGGTGGAAGCCCTTCATCCGGTTCGCCCGCTGGCGTCGGATGTCGGCCGCGAACATCGGCCCGAACCTGTTCCACCAGAACCGCACCGCCTCATGGCAGATATCGATCCCGCGCTCAAAAAGCAGGTCCTCGACATTGCGCAGCGACAGCGGGAACCGGACGTACATCATCACAACCAGGCGGATCACCTCAGGTGACGAGTTGAAACAGCGGAACGGTTTGTCGGACTTGGTCATCCACCCGATTTACCGCTTGCATCCTCCCTCGGCAATTTTAGTCTGACAAAACCCTTCTATCCCCACCGCCCCTCATCGCCCGAGCAGCAGAGTTTCGCAGGGATATCGCTATTTCGTCGAAGCCGAGTTCTACACCATCGGCACTGCGGCACTACAGTTGGGGGCCGATCGCTGGGCGGAAGAGGGGCGCTCGTTCAATTGCTCGACTTTCAATGGCCCATCCAGCAACTGTCAATTGTTCTTCAGCAGCTGGTACCAGACTGCATCGCCTTCATTCCTGACCTTGCGGCTCCGCATTGCAGGGTAAGTGATTGGGGGAACCGCCGTGATCCTTCCTACAGAACCGGCCCGTTCCCTAGTTAGGCAAGGACGCCCCCGCATAAGGATCATAGACTGGCGGCGTAGCTGGCGCGGGCGGCGGACTGATATCCATACGCTTCGGCTCAACCGGCAAGCCTCCTGACGAGGAATTGCGGGCAAGTGCCATCAGCGAATTGGCTAGTGCCGGTGCTGCAAACAAAATAAAACAGCCCATAACAAGCACACCGCCGCGCCGAAGTGGCAACCGCCCGCCAAGGACTGCAAAGCCAAACCAGGCAACCGCGATCACCGCCAAAGCGGTTCCGACCGGTCCGGTTATCAGTGCCGCGATCCAGTCGAGCCCGCCAAGGCCAGGCCGCGCTGTCGCGCTGGCAGAGAAGAAAAGTATCGCCTGCATATTGATCAAGATGATTGCCCGTTACCGAGCTAATTACAAGCTCGCTCGCGGGCGGAGCCGAAGTTTCAGCAAAGATCAGGTCAATCGCTATGGCAAGCTAGCCAAGAACATGCCAAGCTTCGGATTAATGATCTGATTCTTTGGAGGTATGATGTCAATTCGCCGCTGGCTTCCTTTGAAATTGCTTGGACTGGCCGTACTTGCCGCCCCTTCTGCGGCGCAAGCAATGGTCGCACCTGATCCCGAAGGTTCCGGGGCTATTATCGGCGCAGTGAACTGGCTTCAGGGGACGCTGCTTGGCACCGTGGCGACCGTTGCTGCCGTCATCGCGGTTGCCTCGGTTGGTTTCATGATGCTGACGGGGCGGATTGATTGGCGGCGCGGCGCAATCGTGATCCTGGGCTGCTTCATCCTTTTCGGTGCGGCCAGCATTGTTGCAGGCATCCGCAGCGCAGCGGGCGGCTAGGCGCGCAAAGACGTGGCATCTGTCCTTCATCGCAGTACTGTATTCGTCGGACTCACCCGCCCGCAAATGTTTGCAGGCGTGACCTACAGCTACTTCGTTTTCAACGCGGTACTGGCCGCCGAGCTGTTCCTGATCTTCAAGAGCTTTTGGGCAATTGCGGCTGCATTGGTGGTCCACGGAATAGGCGTGCTCGCGTGCCTTCGTGAACCACGTTTCTTTGATTTGTGGATCGCGCGCGTCAGCCGTTGCCCCAGAGTCAAGAATTACAGGATCTGGGGATGCAATTCCTACCGCCCCTGACCAATGATCCCCGTGCGGTAGCGCGCGAGGCTAGCGCTGGCGCGCATTTGCCATATGCGCGGCATATTGACGACGTTACGATCGAAACGCGTGACGGCCTGCTCATGCAAACGATCCGCTTGGGCGGGCTGCTTTTTGAAACCGCCGATACCGAAGAGCTCAATTACCGAGCGGAACTGCGCGATGCGATGCTTCGGTCAATCGGATCGTCACGCTTTGCGCTCTATCATCATGTGGTCCGGCGCAAAGCCGAGGCGACCCTTGATGCGCGTTTTGCAGATGACTTTTCGCGGCAACTGGACGCGCGCTGGCGCGAACGCCTCGAAGCACGCGAAATGTATGTCAACGATCTGTTCGTCACGATTGTGCGCAGACCGCTGCAGGGCCGGGTTGGAATTCTGGATCGAATTCGTTGGCTTGCCGCCCGACCCATGACGGACCAGAGAGCTGCCTTTGCCGTTGAGAAGCGAGCGCTCGATGCGGCGAGCGACGCCTTGCTAGCCGCGCTTAGCGCCTACTCTCCCAAGCTGCTTTCAATTTATGCTGAGGATGGTGGCTACCGAAGTGAGCCATTGGAGTTCCTCTCCTATCTCTACAACGCCGAGATGCGCCCGGTTGGTCTGCCGCTTGGCGACTGCGGCCAGCATTTGCCGTTCAGGCGCGCGAGCTTTGGCGCGGAGGCGTTCGAACTTGGTGCCTCAGGTGCGTTGCCACGCAAGTTCGGTGCGATGATTTCGATCAAGGATTACCCGGCGGAAACTCTGCCCGGCATGTTCGATGAACTCTACCGGATGCCGTTCGAGATGACCGTCTCGCAGAGTTTTGCATTCGTTGAACGCGCCGAAGCTCTTTCGCGGATGAATCTGGTTCTGCGGCGAATGCGCTCGGCCGAAGACGAAGCGCTTTCACTGCGAGATGAACTTTCGCGCGCCAAGGATGATGTGGCAGCTGGCCGAGCTGGATTTGGCGAGCACCACACAACAATCGCGGTCCATGCCGAAAGCCTTAAAACGCTCAATGCGCAAGTCGCGGATGTACTGGCTGGTCTGGCCGACCTGGGGATCGTTGCCGTGCGCGAAGACTTCGCAATCGAACCTGCGTTCTGGGCGCAGTTTCCCGGGAACTTTCGCTATATTGCTCGAAAAGGCTTGATTTCGTCGGCCAATTTTGCCGGACTTGCGAGCCTGCACAATTTTCCGGTTGGAAGAGCTCACGGAAATCATTGGGGCGATGCAGTCACACTGTTTGAGACCACTGCAGCGGGTCCATACTTTTTCAGTTTTCACCAAAATGATCTCGGCAACTTCACCGTTATTGGCCCCTCGGGTTCGGGTAAGACGGTGGTGCTAAACTTCCTCCTTGCCCAGGCCCGCAAATTCTCCCCTCGCATTGTCTTTTTTGACAAGGACCGCGGGGCAGAACTCTTTATCCGTGCGATCGGTGGGCAGTATGACCGGCTTCGTCCCGGGGAGCCGTCTGGGCTTAATCCGCTGAGGCTCGAAGACACTCCAGCCAATCGCCAGTTCTTACTCGACTGGTTGCTCCTGCTGGCAGGTAGCGCCGACGCTGCAGAGCTTGAGCTTATCAAAGACGCGGTCGATGCCAATTTCGACCAGCCCCGGTCGCATCGCCGCTTACGGCATTTGGTTCAGCTTTTGCGCGGTCATGCTCGCCCGAAAGCCGGAGATATCTATTCGCGGCTCAGGCCTTGGTGGGGCGATGGTGAGCGGGCCTGGCTATTCGACAACGAAGAGGACCTGACCGACCTTTCTGCCGCGACGGTCGGCTTTGACATGACTGCGCTACTTGATGATCCAGCTGTGCGCACTCCTGCATTGTTCTACTTTTTCCACCGGGTCGAAGACCGGCTCGATGGAACACCCTCGATCATCGTAGTCGATGAAGGCTGGAAAGCGCTCGATGATGATGTGTTCGTGCGGCGGATCAAGGATTGGGAAAAGACCATCCGCAAGCGCAACGGGATTATCGGCTTTGCAACCCAGAGTGCGCAGGATGCGCTCGAAAGCCGGATAGCGAGCGCGATTGTCGAGCAGGCAGCAACCCAGATCTTCATGATCAACCCCAAAGCCCGCGCCGAAGACTATATCGATGGATTTGGCCTGACCCCGCACGAGTTCGAACTTGTGCGCTCAATGCCAGACAATTCGCATTGCTTCTTGATCAAGCACGGGAACGAAAGCGTTGTGGCGCGTCTCAATCTGAGCGGTGAGAAGGATTTGCTGACGATCTTGTCAGGGCGTGAGGCGACAGTGCGCCTGTTCGATGAGCTAACCGACAAAACGGGACTGGATCCAACCGCCTGGATGAAACAGCTTTTGGAGCGCGCCGCATGAGCTGCGCCGCAATTCAGACCGGAAACCATTTCCTCGGTGCGATTTTGGCGCAGGTCGATTGTCAGGCGCGGTCGATAGGCGCCTATGGCTATGGGGCACTGGCAGATCCGGGATCAATCGCCAGCACCGTTCTACTTTCCGCGTTGACGCTCTGTATCGCCCTGTTCGGACTGCGTTTGATGTTTGGCGAGGCACCGGGTGCACGGGATGTCACCGGAGAACTGCTGAAAATCGGGATCGTGCTCACGCTTGCAACCAGCTGGCCAGCTTGGCGAACCATAGCCTACGAAACCGTGCTTGATGGTCCGGCGCAGATTGCAGGAATTGTCGGCCTAGCTTCTGGCCTACCAAGCGGCGGGGATGGCCTGACTTCAAGGTTGGACAATGCCGATCAAGGCATAGTTTCCCTTACGGCGTTTGGTAGTGGCCGGTTGACCGGCGGGGTGGTTGGCAGCACTGACCTAGGCGATTCAACGCGCGGGATCGCACTCGCCGATCAATCGGGCTTTGCCTGGGGGCGGGTTGCATTTCTGGTTGGAACAATCGGCCCGATTGCTGCTGTTAAACTCGGTGCGGGATTTTTGCTTGCCTTGGCACCGCTCATGGCCGGACTGCTGCTCTTTGCCGGCACCCGCGATATCTTTTTTGGCTGGCTGCGCGCACTTGGTGCTTGCGCGGTGGGATCACTCATCTTGGCGCTAACCTACAGCGTTGAATTGGCGATGCTCGAAGGTTGGCTTTACGATGCACAGCGCCAGCGGGCAGCAAACGTTCTGACTCCGGCGACACCGACCGAGCTTCTGGTCTTTGGTCTCACTTTTGCGGTTGTTGCCTTTGGACTTCTTAGCTTGATCATGCGGCTGTTCTTTTTTACCTCACCAGCCTCGATCAGTCTGGCAAGCCGTCTGCGGGTCATAGCCAAAGACTGGCAGACAAGCCCGCAAACATTGCGCGCCTCAGTTTACCAAACTTCACCCGAGATCAGCCGCGCCCAAGTGATATCAGACTCGCTAGCTCGGTTAATTCGAAGCGAAGAGCGCGGGGGAAATGATTCTCGGACCAGACAGCTGGGAAGCACAGCGGCCCGGCACGATGGCAACAAGGGCGAAGTCACCGGCCAACTGCAAAGCTCTCCGGCACTTGGGAACTCTTATCGAAGGAACCGCCGCCGGCAATCGTCACAGACGCAGATGAGAGATGCCAGACCATGAACATGAGCGAGCATGACAAACTGGCTGACTACTATGAGGCTTCCGAAAGCTGGGCCGAAAACAGAGACCGCGCCAATGAGCGCAGTCTGCGTATTGCCTGGATTGTGGCGGCAGCTGCTTTGCTCATTGCTTTGATTGAAGGCATCGCGCTGCTGATTATGCTGCCTTTGAAGCAGGTTGCGCCCATTGCAGTCATGGTGGACCGCCAAACCGGCAACGTCGAGCGCCTTGATCTGGGAAAGCAGCAGTCGATCACGCCAGACCAGTCGTTGGTGAATTCAATGCTGGCGCAATATGTGATTGCGCGCGAGGGCTTCAACTTTGGCGCGCTCAAGGCCGACTACAACAAAGTCGCGCTGTGGACGTCAGGTGAAGCGCGAAATCGTTACATTTCAACCATGCAAGCTTCCAATCCCACCAGTCCCCTTGCGCTCTACCCACGCGCAGCCGTCATTGCAGTTGAGATCCGTAGCATTTCCAGACTTGGGCCTGATACCGGCCTGGTCCGCTTTGCGACCTCTAGGTCCGATGGTGGAGGTGCGCCGGTTTCTCAAGGGATTTGGGCTGCTGTCGTCAAATATCGCTTTTCAAATGCGGGGATGAGTGAGGAAAGCCGCCTGGTCAATCCACTCGGTTTTCAAGTTGTACGTTATGACCGCAATGCTGAAATTCCGCCTGCTTCAGCGCCAGAAGTGCCAGTCCAGCAGGCATTGCCAAATCCGATGGGACAGGCGGCAATCGGCGGAACCGGAACCGCCATGCCCGCTCCTGTTCCAACCACTAGTGGGCAACGCGTTCCATGAGGCGAATGGCTGCTTTGCTGCTGGTACTTCCATCGCTCGCATCAGCGCAGCCGGTAGCGGACGGATTCCGCGATCCCAGAGTTGAAACCCTAGTGTGGCGCGAGGGGTCGGTGTTGCCGCTGCGGACCACCGTCGGCGGAAATGTCACGCTCCTGTTTGCCCCCGGCGAGACTGTCCAGTCGATCGTCGTGGCCGATCCGGGTGCCGTTGACGTACAGGTTCCGCCTCAGGCAGACAGCGTCCTGGTGCGGGCAATCCGCCAACCCGTTGACCCGATATTCGATGTTTTTACGGGAGCCCGGCATTACCGGTTTCGCCTCGTCATCGGGCCGGCCAGTGATGTCGTTTATCTGGCGCGTCTGGTAGATGCGTCTAACAGCCCGGCACCTCCGACTGCCATATCAGCCAATCTTGAAGGTCCGTTCACTTACAAGCTGAAGGGCGAACAATCGCTGCGGCCCCACAGGATCAGCGATGACGGCCAACGCACCTTTATTCACTGGTTGCCCGACCAGCCGCTCCCGGCGGTCTTTGCGGTCAACGGATTGGGCGAGGAAGAGACCGTTGACAGCTACATGCGCGGCGACGTCCTTGTGATCGACCGGGTCTACAAGAAACTGCTCTTTAGGATCGGCAAGCGCAAAGCCGAAGCTCTGCGTCTTGACTCTGCAAAGAGGCAAAAGCCATGAGCGGTGCGGCAATCGAGCCTGACGGCTTCAACACAGCCAGACCCTTGGTAGCGCAGGCAACTACAAACCGGGGCATCTGGCTCTTTGGGGGCCTGGCACTGGTGGCGGGCCTGCTGCTGTATTCTGCGCTCGAAGCGCGCCGCTCGGCCAGCACCGATAGCGAGCTTAGACCTGCAGCAGGACAGGGCGACGCAATGATCTCAGCGCCGCCCCCGCTGGCTATTCCTGAGCCGGTGCAAAGTCTTGCAAATCAGGGCCTTGGCTGGACGCAGCCACAACCTCGAGCATCAAGCCCGGTGATTTTGCAAGCGGTTCCGCAGCTGGCATCTCAATCGCCTGCGCCCAAGCAAATGCATGAAGCGCCAAGCCAGCCGCCAATGTCGCAAGGCTACTATCGTCCCGGTCAACAGCCGGAGTTTTTACCGTCAGGGCCTGTAACCGTCTACCAAGCTCCAGCCGCCCCGACTGCAGCCTCAGCATCGGAAGGCAGCGGAGCAGATAGACAGCGCGTCAAGGCAGGCAGACTCCTCAATCCCTCGTTTACAGTCCCACAGGGCGCAGTGATTCAGGCGGTCCTGGAGACCGCACTCGATTCCACTCAGCCAGGACCTGCCCGAGCCATTGTCTCTCGCGATGTCCGCAGCTTCGACGGAGCTCGAGTGCTGATCCCTCGCGGAAGCCGACTCTACGGGGAATACCGAGCGGACCTAAGCCCTGGCCAAAATCGCGCGATGATCCAATGGACCCGCTTGGTCAGGCCCGATGGAGTTACAATTGCATTGGACTCACCTTCCGCCGATCCGCTTGGCCGGGCAGGCGTCAAGGGCAAAGTCGACACCCATTTTTTCACGCGCTTCAGCAACGCCTTTCTCCAAACTGTCCTAAATGTGGGTGCGAGCGCCGCGACCCGCGATCTAGCGGGCGGCACGGTGATAGTCGGATTGCCGGGCAGCACACAGTCGGTGACGGCGCCCTCGACCGATCAGGTCAAACCTACTCTACGCGTGAGTCAGGGTACGCCAGTCTCAGTATTCGTTGCACGTGATCTGGACTTTACTGATGTCGAGCGCTGAGATGCTGGCAGATGGCCTTTATCTCGGCAGCTTCCTTGCACCTCTTGGCCCTTGGCTTGAGCAAGCCGATCTCACCGACATCTACGTCAACAAGCCTGGAGAAATCTGGACAGAAGCCTTGGGCGGCTTGATTGAGCGGCACGATTTGCCCGAACTGGATCAACGTGCACTACTTCGCCTTGCGCGACAGGTTGCCGCAGCCAATTCGCAAGGCATCAACCGCGAAAGCCCGCTATTGGCAGGAAGCCTTCCCGATGGCTCGCGGATCCAAATCGCCCTGCCCCCTGCCACGCGCGGCGACGTGGCATTGGCCATTCGGCGGCATGTTGTTCAAGATATCGATCTCGGCTCATATCGCCGTAGCGCCGAAGCAACCGAAAACTGCCAAGAACCAACCCGCAGGACCAAGCGCACCAACCCAGAGCTCGATATGATCGACGATCTGCGCGAAGCCGTGCGCCTCCGCCGCAACATTCTCATCAGCGGAGGCACTTCTTCAGGCAAAACCACATTCCTCAACGCACTGCTGGGTGAAATCCCCGCAGGTGAGCGTCTAATTACGATAGAGGATGCACCGGAACTGCGAGTCAAGAACGCCAATTCAGTAGGCCTCCTTGCTGCCAGAGGCGCGCTTGGAGAAGCCGACGTTACCGCAGAAGATTTGCTGATCGCTGCCTTACGGTTGCGGCCCGATCGGATCATTCTGGGGGAAATTCGCGGACGAGAAGCTTTGACCTTCCTGCGCGCTGTGAACACAGGGCATCCCGGCTCGATTACGACGATCCACGCTGATTCTCCTGATCGCGCGATCGATCAATTGGCTCTGCTTGTTCAACAGTCGGGCGGCGGTTTAAGTTGGGATGATACTGTGCACTATATTCGTCGATCAATTGATATCATTGTCCAACTCTCCAGAGCGGGCGGCGCGCGCGGAATTGACACGATTATGCATGTCCTGCAGGCGTAACTCCTCTATTCGCACAGCATAAGTTTCAATACGCAACCATGAATTGTTGACGCTACAAAAGAGAAATCAAATATTCTTATCAATTTCGAAATACCCCTTGAAATGTTGCATTTTTGAATTCAAGATGAATTCTGGAATCGACGTAAAAATATTGAAATCTCTGTGGATTGGAAGGCGGCTGCATGTCGATTTGGCTTAGGGGAATGCTTTTGGCTTCCGCTTTGGGGGCTGCAGTGCCGATTTGGTCCAACGAAACCCAAACCTACACTTATGACGAATTGGGACGGCTCGTCGCGGTAACGTCGAGCGGGACGATCAACAACAACCAGAGGCATTCGATCTGTTATGACCCCGCCGGAAACCGGACGCAGTATAAGTCTGATTCCGCCGGGGCTGGCGCCAGTTGTGGCGCGGCCGCCGCCCCGCCAAGCCTCTCGATTGTGCCTGCTTCGGCAACCGAAGGTGGCGCGCTGGCATTTGTGGTGACCCGAACCGGGGATACGTCAGGCGCCGTAAGCGCAAGCTATTCAACCGCTTCGGGCACAGCAGCTTCAGGGAGCGATTTCACTGCAGCCACAGGTACAGTGAGCTTTGCTGCTGGGCAAACGAGCGCAACGATTACCGTCGCTACAATTGACGACTCCGCGATCGAATCTGCAGAAACAATGACGGTTGTGCTGACCGCTCCGACTGGCGGAGCGGTGCTTGGCGCCTCGTCTGCTACAGGTACGGTCAATGACAACGACACCGGATCTTCTCCGAGTTACCTGGCCATCTCCGATGCTGCCGGTCTCGAAGGAGCGACGCTAGTCTTCACCGTCACGCGTTCGGGAAGCACCGCAGGCACGGTGAGTATCAATTATACGACCGCAAATGGCACCGCCCTCGGCACTGACTATTTCGCAGTGTCGGGAACACTCACCTTCGCCCCTGGTGAAACCAGCAAGACGATCAGTGTGATCGCCAAGACCAATCTTGCGATCGAACCTGACGAAGTGTTTTACGTCAATCTTTCCGGCGCGACCGGAGGGGCCACAGTCTTTGACAGCCAAGGTGCTGGGACAATATATGATGACTCCGATGGAGGCATAGGGGGAGGGTGCACGTTATGTTAAAATGCTCGCGACGCTTGTTGGCTCCTGAATGTGGCGCACGAGCCACCCCCGCTAGATCGACAGCAACTTTGGCGGGCCCGGCGTTGGCCTTTGCAGCGTCGGCATTGCTTCTCGCGCAACCGGCTCCCCTGAGCGCGCAGCAAAATCATACTGCACAAAATTCCATCTGCATGGCGCGCACACCGAGCAACCCGGACAGCCCAACGTTTGTGATCAAGATTCCAACCAGTGAGCAGTCTAAGATGGCCGCACGTGGATATGCGATCCACCCGTGTTCGGCCGATGTCGGCGCGTTCAACGCATATCGGGCAAGAATGTGCCACCTCGCCAATGTCGCGCCAGCGGTGGTCCAAAATCAGTTCGCACAAAAACACTACGCCACGCCGCGCGAATTGTGTGATTTTGCGAATGCGATTGGTGGGGGATAGCGGTCACCGTTCCCCGCTCAACAACAACCCCCGCTGATGCCTCCACAATTGCAGTGACAGTGCACACAATTGGCGACAGGGTAGTCGAGTTGACTGCGCTTTCACCATAATGATATGCAATCCAATTTTCAGCCGGAAAGTTTCTGTTTGATAACGTTTTGTCGAGGCAATAAACTATGGGGCGAAATACATGAAAACGTTGGCTAGGAAGTTCCATTTTTTTCTGTGCAGCTCTCTGCTATCTTTGAATCTAGCATCAGTAGCGTGGGCCGGAGATGATGATCTTCCATCCGGTTTTACTGCACCGGCCGTTGCGCCCGATCAGAACGGTGTAGATTTAATATCAGGACAGATAAGGTTGCCCGCTCCAAGGCTGCAGATTGCGGCAGATCCAGCACTCCAGTTTGGGCATATGGATGAATACAATATCCGTGTTAAGGGAACCAGGACGATGGATCCCGATTCTGGGGTTGCGCTGCATCTTCAGTTCAAGATTGGGGCGGGGCCGTCTGAAAGCTTTAGCTGTTTTAAAGGCCTTGACGAGCCGATTGGGTGTTATTCGTCTTCTCCAAGCCCGTCATTTATGAGGGGTGGTCTGGCGCCGGTCTATTATGAGGCCAAAACAGGACGGGTCATAGATTTTAAGCAGGTCTATTCGGTGGTACCGAATATGGCGAAGTGTACCACCAGTTCTTCGGGCACAGCGTGCAACGAAATTTCGATGGGTACGTCTCTTTCTACAATCGTTTTTGCTTCATCAATTTCGTATCCAGATGGCGAAATTCATCAGATATTCTATGACGTAACGACCCTGCAAGCGGCAAATGGTGGCTATACCTACTCTTTGCCGCGACCGTCGCGGGTTGTAAGCAATCGTGGTTTCGAGATGCGGTTCACCTATTTCTCCAATGTTCTGCAATCAAGTCCGACGGATAACGGAACCGCGTGGCTTACACCTTCGTCAGTATCGATATTTGCTCGGGGCAATTCGGTGCCCCTTGCGACGGTTCAGCTCACCCAATGCTGCACGAGCAACGGAGAGCAGTCGATCACAGATATGGCGGGCAATATTTGGACCGGAAACTTTGAGAATATCTTTGGTGGAACCGGGTCGATCTCGAGTGGGCGACTGGTAAAGCCAACTTCGACCGTACCGGTGATGACCGCAAGTTCGACCGCGAAGGAGTACCGTTACCCTCCTCAAGGGGACGGATCGCTGCTGACAAATTTGGTGGTAGGCGATCAGTCTTGGACCTACGCATATTCCCACTCAGTCCCGTTAACTACTGCGGCTACGGCCAACAATGCCTCTCCGACAAAGGTCCGGACGGTAACCATCAACGGGCCGGGCGGCTATCATCGGGTGGTCACGATTGATGAGCGGAAATGGGATGGTGGCCGGATAACGCAAGATGTTGACAGCTTAAACCGGATCACCAGCTTCGTGTACGTTGATGATATGGCGCGCAGATTGTCCGAAGTTGTCTATCCTGAAGGCAACCGTGAAGTGTTTACATATGATGGGCTGGGCAATGTCTTGACGCATCAGCAGGTCCCAAAACCGGGATCGGGCCTGGCTCCGCTGACGATACAGGCCGCTTACCCTCCTATTTCGGGATGCCAGGGCAGCAATGCCGCACAGGGAACCGCGGCAGTTCCGCGCTCGATTTCGTGTTATCGTCCTCTTTGGGTGAAAGACGCCAAGGGAAATCAGACCGACTACGTATGGGATCAGGTAACCGGTATGATCTTGAAAAAGACTGATCCCGCCGGACCGGACGGCATTCGGCCGGAAACGCGCTATAGTTACACGCAGCGCTTTGCATGGTGGAGCGACGGGAATGGCGGTTACACCAAGGCCGATACGCCGATCTGGGTAAGGACTTCGGAGAGCAGGTGCCAGGCAAGCGCGGCAACTGGCAATCCGGCGGCACCTTGTGCGGGCAATGACGAGATTTTGACCACGTTAGACTATGGCCCCGATGCCGGGCCCAACTATCTGTTGGTGCGCGGGGTTGCGGTCACAAGCGGAGGCCAGACGCTGAGAACTTGCTACAGCTATGACGCGCGGGGCAATAAGCTGTCAGAAACGCGGCCACTTGGCACTGGGGGGACATGTCCATGAGGCGCGTGATTGCAGGCAGCCTGTTTGCGACCACCGCGCTTTGCGGTCTGCCGCAAATCGCCGCGGCACAAAGCGCGCCATCGCCCTACACCACGGGCCATCGCTACGATGCCGCAGGCCGTGAGACTGGGTCGATCGCACCCGATCCCGATGGTGCCGGGCCGCTCAATTTTGTTGCCGTGCGTTACACTTACGATGCGGCCGGGCGGGTGGTGAAGGTAGAGAGCGGAGAGCTTGCCGCCTGGCAGCCAGAAGGCATCGCACCAGCCGCTTGGACTGGCTTTACGATCTACAAGACCGTTGAGACCAATTTTGACGCGCTGGATCGCAAGACAATCGAAACGGTGAAGGGCACGGGCGGCGTGGCAAGTGCCCAGGTGCAATATAGCTACGATCCCTTGGGTCAATTGCAGTGCACGGCGGTTCGTATGAATCCGGCAACCTACGGTTCCCCGCCGGCCAATGCCTGCACATTGGGGGCACCGGGCAGCCAGGGAGCAGACCGGATCACCAGGAATATCTACAACGCTGGCGGGCAGCTGCTTCAGGTCCGCAAAGGCGTGGGTACTTCCGTTGAAATCGCGGATGCCACCTACAGCTATACGCTGAATGGAAAGCCGGCTCAGATCATCGATGCCAACGGCAACCGTGCCGAGCTGCGTTACGATGGTTTTGATCGCCAGGTCCGCTGGGTGTTCCCGTCGACCGCCAGGCCGGCAGCTTTTAATGCCAGCACACCGTCCAACGCGATCTCGACCGCTGGCGCGCTCAATGAGGGCGACTTTGAGCAGTATGGCTATGACGCCAATGGCAACCGCATCTCACTGCGTAAGCGTGATGGATCGGTCATCACATATGGCTACGACAATCTCAATCGCGTCATTGTCAAAACCGTGCCTGAGCGGCCGGGCCTTGCCGCTACCAACACGCGCGACGTCTATTACAGTTACGACCTGCGGGGCTTGATGACCGGTGCACGGTTCGATAGCGCCATCGGCGAAGGCATTGCGACCAGCTACGATGGCTTGGGCAGGATTAGCGCCAGCACATTGACGATGGACGGCGCCAGCCGCACCCTCACCTATCAATATGACATTGGCGGCAATCGCACCCGCGTAACCTTTCCGGACGGGAACTTCGCCACCTACACCTATGACGGCCTCGACCGGCCAATCTCCATTCTGCGGTCCGGTACGGATGCGATTGCCAGCTATGCTTATGACGCAGCCGGGCGGCGCACGACCTTCAATGGCGGCGTATCGACGTCCTATGGCTATGATCCCGCAGGCAGGATCAGTTCACTGACCAACAACCTGCCCGCCACTGCCTACAACAACCAGTGGACCTTTGCCTACAATCCGGCATCGCAGATTACCCAGACCGTGCGCAGCAACGATACCTTTGCCTGGACGGCCCATGTCAATGTCGATCGGCCCTATGCCACCAATGGCCTCAATCAGTACTCAGCTGCCGGGCCAGCAACCTTTGGCTATGATCCCAACGGCAACCTGACCTCGGATGGTTCAACCACCTTCCTCTATGATATCGAAAACCGGCTGGTATCCGCGAGCGGCGCGAAGACGGCAGCGCTGCGCTATGATCCGATGGGCCGTCTCTACGAAGTCTCTGGCAGCAGCGGCACGGTCCGGTTCCTTTATGATGGCGATGCGCTGGTCGGCGAATACAACACCACCGGCACTCTGCTGCGCCGCTATGTTCACGGCGCGGACGCCAAGGCCGACGATCCGATCGCCTGGTATGAGGGCGCAGCGTTTACCGCGACCGCTGAACGGCGGTTGCGCCCGGACTGGCTCGGGTCGATTGTGCTGGTGACGGACAGCACCGGCGCGACTGTGCTGGCGGTCAACCGCTATGACGAGTATGGTATCCCGCAGAGCACCAACGCCGGGCGGTTCCAGTATACCGGGCAAGCGTGGATCGCTGAGCTGGGGATGTATCACTACAAGGCCCGCATCTACTCGCCCACGCTGGGAAGGTTTTTGCAGACGGATCCGATTGGGTATGGGGATCAGTCGAATTTGTATGCTTATGTTGGCAATGATCCCGTGAACCTTATCGATCCGACCGGTCTTTATATATGTATGGGTACCAGTAAGCAATGTGATGCAGTAGATGCGGCATACGCTAGGGCGCAAAATGCATTAAATAGCAAAAATCTTTCAAGAAGGGAAAAAAATAAGATTCAAAATACCCTAACCGCTCTTGGGGGACCCGGAGTGAAGAATGGGGTATTTGTACGATTCGCGCCTTGGCAAACTATTGCCCAAATAACACGTGGAGGATCAGCGTATACTGACAAGGACAAAAATGGGAATATTGTTATCACATTGTCGAACGATTTTCCCACTCAGTACAACGATCAGGTCGAAGGCCATAGGGTGCTGGGGCAGCCGTTTTCACCCAAGGATAAACGATCTGGTTTGCTTATTCACGAAGGTGTGCATGTGGGTCGATTTAAGTCCGGGATGACTGTTGTGATCTACAATAAAAACCCTGGCTATTATGAAGATGAGGCCGACGAGGTCGAAGATCTCATACCAAAAGCTTACGGGACGAAGCCATAGATAAGGAAGTTATCGTGAATAATTATCTCAATTCTATGATTTGCTTGACACTTATTTCTTGCGGGATGGCAGAAACACATAGTGAAAAAATTCCTGCAGGTTGGTCAAATTTTGACGAATATGCTAAGATAAGGGGCCATAGAGGTGGCCTATTAGAGGTAGTTGTCGAACGGTCTTCTGTAAAAATCGACGGGAAAAAATTTGAAACTGATAGGGCATTCGATTTTTTTCAAAAAACATCGAATTTAGATCCTACATGGAAATTAGTTGTAATTATTGTCCGTGATAATCAAGTAGATTCAATAAAATTCATGAATCGCCTTTCGGCAGACGGATCATGTACATACATGAGGTGTTTTTACAAGGAATTACGGTGAAAAGAATAGCGACCGAGAGAATTGTACGTGAAAAACTTATCCAAAGATTAAGTCGGCTAAGGAGCAGCAAATAGTTTTTATATGGAGACAGAAAATGAAGTTGGATCAGATAGTAAACTGTCTCTTATACACATCTCCG
>NZ_JBEBKB010000039.1:0-21244 GCF_040079535.1 Novosphingobium sp.
GGAGAGGGAGACGCTCCTCGCCCGCCATTACCCCGGCAATCTGCTCATCTCGGGCTTCGACATCCTGTTCTTCTGGGATGCGCGGATGATGATGATGGGCCAGGCGATGACGGGCAAGAACCCGTGGCCCAGGCTCTACCTGCACGGCCTGGTCCGCGCGCCCGATGGGCAGAAGATGTCCAAATCCAAAGGCAACGTAGTCGATCCGCTGGGCCTGATCGACCAGTTCGGCGCCGACGCGCTGCGCTTTTTCATGGCGGCGATGGAAAGCCAGGGCCGCGATATCAAGATGGATGAGCGCCGGGTTGAAGGCTATCGCAACTTCGCCACCAAGCTGTGGAACGCTGCGCGGTTCTGCCAATCGAACGGAATTTCTGCATCGGCATCACTTGCGGCACCTGCAGCAAAATCTGCGGTAAATCGCTGGATTATCGGCGAAGTAGTTGAAACGGTCGCGGCGCTGGATCAGGCCATGGCCGACTTGCGCTTTGATGCCGCCGCAAACGCAATCTACCATTTCGTCTGGGACCAGTTCTGCGATTGGTACATCGAACTGATCAAGGGATCGTTCGACGCGGAGACCAGGGCCGTGGCCGGCTGGGTGCTCGACCAGATCCTGGTCATGCTGCACCCGTTCATGCCGTTCGTGACCGAGGAGCTGTGGAGCAAGCTTGGTGATCGCGCGCACTATCCGCTGATCACCGCCAAGTGGCCCGAGCCGGGGGCGGTGGTTGATGCTGAGGCGAAGGCTGAGGTGGAGTGGCTGATCGCATTGGTCGGCAATCTGCGCACCGCCAAGAACGAGCTCGGCATCGCGCCGGGCGCAAAGCTGGATGCCTTCCTTCTTGATCCCAGCACCGCAACGCGCGGCACCATCGAGCGCAACCCCGGTGCGATCGAACGATTGGCCCGCCTCAACGGCATTCGCTTTGAAGCGGCACCCGCAGGCGCTGCGATGCAGATCGGCGCCGGCGATGCCAACATCGTGGTTCCGCTTGAAGGCGTGATCGACATCGAAGCCGAAAAGGCCCGGCTGGCCAAGGCGCTGGAAGCATCCACCAAGGAAGCCAAAGGCCTTGAAGGCCGCCTTTCCAACCCGGCCTTCGCCGAAAAGGCCAAGCCCGAAGCGGTCGAAAAGGCCCGCGCCGATCATGCCATGCACGCAGCCGAAGCCGAACGGCTGGCCGCTGCGCTGGCGCGGTTGGGGTGAGCCTTACCCTCGCCACGGTTACTCCGGGCGAGCCCGAAATTTTCGCCTCGCTGCAAGGCGAAGGGCGCAGCGCGGGTCTGCCCTGCACCTTCGTACGGCTCAGCCGCTGCAACCTGGCCTGCACCTGGTGCGATACCGCCTACACCTGGCGGTTCGAGGGCGGCGCCGATTTGCTTGGGCGCCCGCACCGCGACGCCATCGCGTTTGAGCGCAAGGCCAATCAGGTGGTGCTGAGTGAGGAAGATGTCGCCGAACGGATCATGGCGCTGGGCGGTAATCGGCTGGTGATCACCGGGGGTGAACCCATGCTGCAAGGGGCGGCGCTGGCGCGAATGGCGGGCCTGCTGGAAGGCCATACTATCGAGATCGAGACCAACGGGACGGTTGATCCGCATCATGCGCTAGGGCTCCTGGTGGCGCAGTATAATGTCAGCCCAAAGCTCAGCCATTCGGGAAATATTGCCGATATCGCATTGATTCCAGAGCGGCTTTCAGGCTGGGCAACCGAACCTAAAGCGTACTTCAAGTTCGTGGTTGCGGCACCCGAAGACCTGGCCGAAGTGCTGGATCTGATCGCAATTTACGCCATCCCAAAGCAGCGCGTCCAGTTGATGCCTGAAGGCACCCGCAGCGCAGATTTGCGCGCACGCGAAGCCTGGCTGGCGCCGCTATGCCAGGAGCATGGATTGGGAATGAGCGACCGCCTGCACATCCACCTTTATGGGGATACGCGCGGAACCTGAGCGACTAACGCCCCTGTGCGCGCCAGCGTTGGACGGTGCGGTTGACCATTTCCTCTTCACCGCCGCTGCTGTTCCACAGATCCGAGAACGAGGGATCTTCGGATGCAGGGCGCTTCATCTCTTCTAGCTCATCAAAAGCAACGCGGATCGGGATCGAAACGCCTTCGCCGCAGATGATGCATTCGCGGTTGCGCAAGGCCGGAATGGAATCGAGGAACCCGCGCGCGCCTTCGGGCATCGCCGCCTTCACAAAGGCCTGATCGCGATCGTTGTTAAGGCGCATCGAAATGATCGTGCCGCATTGTGACAGCACGCCTTCGGCAAGATCAGATGGGCGCTGCGTGATCAGGCCAAGGCTTATCCCATACTTACGGCCTTCCTTGGCGATCCGGCTGAGAATTCGGCCAACCGACGATCCATCGGAGTTTTTCTCGTTGGGCACATAGCGGTGGGCTTCTTCGCAGACCAGCAGCACTGGCCGGGTTTTTTCATCGCGTGCCCAGATCGCAAAATCGAATACCAGGCGGCTGAGGACGGCCACCACGGTGCTGGTTACATCGGATGGAACACCCGATACGTCGATGATCGAAATCGGCTTGCCTTTGCTGGGCATGCGGAAAATCTTGGCAATGAATTCAGCCATCGTATCGCCCACCAGCATCCCTGAAAACAGGAACTGATAGCGCGGATCGGCCTTGAGCTCATCGATCTTGGTCCGGATCCGCATGAACGGCGCAGTGCTGGTTGCCTTGTCCAGCTTGCCCATTTCGGTCTGCATGATGTTGGTCAAATCTGACAGGAGATAGGGAATCGGGCTATCGACAGTGATCTTGCCCATGCTTTCAGCCAGCCGATTTTTTGATCGTGCGGCCAGCAGGCACTTGGAAAGAATGTCCGAATCTTCTTGGCGATCATTGCCGGTAGAGGTCAGGAACACTTCGCAGTGCTCTTCAAAATTCATCAACCAATAGGGCATCTGCAAGTTCGACACGTCGAAGATCATGCCGGTTTGCTTGAACGCGGCCGAATATTCGCCATGCGGATCGATCATCACGATATGCCCTTCGGGGGCATGTTCGCAGATCCGGTGCAGGATCAGCGCGGCGCTGGTCGATTTGCCGGTACCGGTTGAGCCAAGCAGCGCAAAGTGTTTGCCCAGCATCGCATCGATATAAAGCCCGGCGCGGATATCCTTGGTGGGGAATACCGTGCCAACCTGGATCGAGGTGCGCCCGTCGCTGGCATAGATCTGCTTCAGATCGTTGGAGGTTGCCGGATAGATCAAAGCGCCTGGGATCGGATAGCGGGTAACCCCGCGGCGAAAGCTGTGAATCCGGCCGGTCAGCCGTTCCTCATCGCCCTCGCCCAGAAAGTCGATCTGAGCCATGATCCCGCCGGGCGTCTTGGAATCCTGACGCTGAGTTCGCACTGACGCCAGCAGCCAGCCCTTGCCGACGCGGATCTTAACCTGGCTGCCAACTTGCCCAGCCAGCGCAATCGAGGGATCGGCATCGCTGCCGCATTCTTGCAAGCGTTGCAGATCAAGCGCGATGACCGAGCCGGAACCAGCAATTTCAAGCACGATACCGATCGGTTCGCGCGCATTGTCAAATGCCTGGGCCTGCCCAGCAGCTTGAGCATTCTGCGCGGCGCTTTGGCCTTGTCCACTCATGTCATTCATCACGTGCTACGCCCCCATCGCGCAAGGCTGCGCAATCGTGGCTGTGCTAAATCAAAGCGGTTAAAATTGGCCTAAACCAGTGCAAACAGGCGCCCGGCCAGAATGCCCATCAGCACGGAAAGGGCAACTGCCAGCAGGCCATAGAAGAACCCATGATCGCGCGCGAATGTGGCAACCGCCAGTTCCATTCCGGTTTTGCGCACCTCAACCCGGCTAATTGCCGATGCTACAACCTTGCCATTACGGATCGCAAAGGTTTCGGCGGTATAGGTTCCGGTCTGCACGCTGGAAGGCAAGTCAATCCGGGCCTGATAGAGCACCTGCTGGCTGACTGTGACGCCTTTGGCGCTCTCTTTGTAAAGCCCTCCGCGTCCGAGCAGATCGACCAGGCCGGCGGTCATCCGGGCCTGGACTTTGGAATCATACGAGCCGATCGGCGACAATTGCAGCCACGGCAGGCCCAGCTCGTATATCGCGGCGGTCTTGTCATCGACGATCTTCTTGATCGGGCGTGACGATGCGACCGCAAAAAAGGTCGGGGCGGAGCGGAATTCGGCGCTATCGGCATTGACCCAGATCCCTGCAATCCGCTGTTTTTCGCGCAGCACAATCGATCGGGTTGGCCCTTTCAGCACCACCACAATATCATAATCCTGGCCCGCGCGGGTTCCCTCGGGTGTCAGGATTGCGCCGAACAGCAACAGCTCGGTGCCGCGAAAGCCCTGCCGCACCTGCACTTCGTGCTGAGAGATTTCGGGCACCAGAATAGGATCGCTGGCACCAAGCAGCAACAGCGCCGCCAGCATGGCCCACAGCGCCTTCACGATGGCACCACGGTGAAAATTTCATCCGGCTGCCAGCCCAGCCCCAAGGCCATCCGCAGCGCAACCAGCAGCACCGTTGCAGCCAAAGCCAGCCGAAGCTTTTCCGCCGGGATCTGCTGCGCCAACTGAGCCCCGATTTGCGCGCCTGAAACCGAACCGATCAGCAGCAGCGCAGCCAGCACAACATCAACCGCGCGGGTGGTCATCGAATGCATCATTGTGGTGGCCATCGTCACAAACAGGATCTGGAACAGCGATGTGCCAACCACCACATTGGCGCTCATCCCCAGGATGTAGAGCATCGCCGGGACCAGCACAAAGCCGCCACCAATCCCCATCAGCATGGTCAAAATCCCGGTGAACACGCCCAGCAAAAGCGGCGCTAGCGGGGAAATGTAGAGGCCCGAGCGATAGAACCGCCAGCGCATCGGCAAGCTGGCAACCATCGGATGGTGGCGCCGTTTGCGTGCGGGCAGCGCAATACCGGTCTTCTGCGCCTGCAGCGATTGCCAGCTTTCGCGGGCCATGATCCCGCCGATTCCGCCCAGCAACAGAACATAAAGCAGGTTGATGACCACATCGATCTGGCCCAGCGCCTGCAGCAGGCTGAACAGGCCTGCGCCCAATACGGTACCGATGATCCCGCCGGCCACCATCACCGCGCCCATCTGGTAATCGACCCCGCCGCGCCGGGTATGAGCAAAAACGCCAGAAACGCTGGCGCCGGTAACCTGGCTGGCTGCCGATGCGGCCGCTACGGTGGGCGGGATGCCATAGAAAATCATCAGCGGAGTGGTCAAAAAACCGCCGCCTACCCCAAACATGCCAGAAAGGATGCCCGTCAGCGCCCCAAGCGCGACGATCACCAGGCCATTTACCGAAAGGTTGGCGATGGGAAGATAGACATCCATTACAGACTTGAAAGCCTAGCCCAGCGGGAAGGCCAAAAAAAGGCCGGAAGCCTAGAAACCCGCAGAAAGTGTCAGCACCGCACCGTTGCCGGGCGCAGCACGTCCTGCCACACGGATCCGGTAGTCTGCCGAAATGCGGGCACCACCTGGACCGATCGGAACCGCCAGCGTTGCAGTGGGGCCAACATCCAGCCGGTTTGCTCCCCTCTGCGCCCCGCCCCACACGCCGCCGCCAACACGAAATTCCAGCCAGCCCGAGCGAGCGAGCGGGCGTTCAAGCCGGGCCTGCCCGTCAGCAAAAGCGCTGCTATCCACCCCGCCGACGTAGCCGGCCTGCACATAAGCCTCGCCCCGCAAGCCAAGCGGCAGTTTGACCGGCGGCAGTTCAGTGACAACGGCGAATGCCGGACGCAACCGGGTTCCACTGAGCGTCCGTGTAGCGCGGGCTTCGGCCATAACAGCCAGCGGAACCTTGGGCGCCGGCCTGATCGAGAAGCCGGCCGCAACTTCCTCACCGCGGGGGAACTGCAGCCCGCTTGATCCGCGCAGATAGAGTTCCGGGCGCAGCGCACTGGTCAGCGAAAGGCGATACCGCAGCACCGTGCCAGCCTGACTGCCGCCATAGAAGCCAACCGGCACGACCACGCCGGGCAGGCCTGCACCTGGCGCGTTGAAGCCATTACCACCTTCGCGCAGCAACAACCAAGCATCGACCGACCAGCGCGAATGACGCGGCCGCGGCTGCGGCGCAGCCACAGCCGTTGCCGGGAAACGCTGCGATCGCGCTGCGTCCATCGCCCCGCCCTCTTCAATCGTCGGAATGTTCATGCCGATCGCGGTAAGCTCGGCATGGCCGGCAAGCACCCTGAGCGAAGGTCGTTTCGGCTGACTTTGTTCAGCAGTCTGGGCCAGCGGCGTTTCAGGCACTGCCGGAACGATGGCAGGTGCGGTTGGTTCTGTGCCCATTTCCACGCCCGTTTCAGCCGTTGTGTCTACAGCCGGGTTGGGTTCAGCGGCAGGACTGGAAAGCGGCACAGGCGGCTCCAGATTGCGTTCCACCGGCACAACGCTTGGCGGCGCCGGGACCAGCGACCGGGCGGGCCTGGGCCGGGCCGCATCGTCAGCTTGGCGGGCGGCTGCGGCTTTGGCCGGAATGGTTCGGGGCGCTTCCCACATTGCCGCGCGGGCACCCACCCAGCTGACCATCAGCAGGATCAATGCCAGCAAGGGCTGGCCGCGCCTTCGGATATTTGGCCGCGCCTTCATGCCTTGGCCCTATGCCGAAGGCTGGCAAAGGCCGGGTGTGCTTCGTGTACGGTTTTTTCCCAGGTAACCCGTCCATCCTGAAGCGAGCGGAAATAGGCAACCAGTGCGCGGCGTCCGGCCATAATCGCGATGACATTGCCGATCGGGATCCGCAGCATTGATCGCAAGCCTTCGCGCCAGCCATATTCGCGCGTGGTGAACACTGATCGGCACAGCGCCCGCCAGGCAAACCCGGCAAAGCTGGCCAGCAGCATCACCCGCAGCGGTGAAGACAGTTCAAGCACATCAACCTTGCCCTGCCACTGTAGCACGATCAGCCCTGCATCGAGCACCAACAGCAGATAGGCCGCAGCCAGGACCAGCGCGGTCAGCGGACCGCGCCGATCGCGCAGCGCCATCCAGATATCTACCAGATTGTGCGTCCACCCGATCCGGTCCCAGCCCTGGAAGGCGATCCCGTGAAGCCAGCGGGTTTTCTGGCGCACCGCGCTTTCCAGGCGATGGGGGAAATAGCTGCGCGTGGCGACCAGCGTGCCCGAATCATCCCGCAGCCGCAGAAAGGCACTGCCGCGGCCCTGGCGGCTCATCACCAGGCCCAATTCATAGTCTTCAGTCAGGCAGCCAGGTTCAAACGGACCACTTTCGCCGCCAAGCAATCTGCTTTCTGCCAAAGCGCCAAGCGCTGATCGGGAAAAACCGCAGCCCACCCCCGCCGCCGGGATTGCAGCACCCAACGCAGCGCGCACAACCATCCCTTTGGCATGATTTTCGGCGAATTCATCGGAATAGTGCCCAGCGATCCAGCGTGATCCGTCTTGTGGTTCAGGGCGTACCGGCAGCTGGACGAAATCGCGCATCATCAATGCTGCATCAATCGCTTGCAGCGCGCAGGGATGAACCATGTCTTCAGCATCGTGCATCACAACGCTGGCAAAATTGAACCCGCGCCGGGCTTCATCGGCGCAAAGCGCACGGTAAAGCCGATTGAGGCAATCCGCCTTGGTTGTGGGCCCGCGCGCAGCCAGCGTTACCAGCCGCACCCGCCGATCATCGCCGATCGCCTGGATCGCAGCAGCAAGCGTGGCCGGATCATTGCGGTAGCAGCCGACATAGACGGTCAGTTCGCGTTGGGGCCAGGTGGCGAGCATATGGGCAACCGTGGTGCCAATCACTTGCGCCTCGCCAAAAGCGGGCAACAAAACCGCCGCAGGCCCCGAAAGCGGCGCCGAGCCATAGCCCACCGGCAATTGCGGGGTTTTGGTTCGCCCGCTCAACCGCAAACCCAGCCAGGCCAGATCGACCGCGAATTCATCGACCAGCCCGATGCAAAACCAGAAGGCCGAAAAAGCCAGCAGTTCGCGTTCGACCAGCAACAGCCAGTCGAGTGCGCTCCATGCAGCTTCCCCGCCCGCAATCATTTCGCCTATTATGCCCCGTCAACTCAGACTCAAGAAAATCAGCCTATCGGCTAAGCATAGACTGTCAACGCGATTGATCTGGACCATTCCATTTCTTGGATTTATTTCCGCAAGATCATTGCGGTACACCAAATTCGGTTTGGCTTGCATCGCAGATCAATTTGCCCGATTCGTCCCGCATGCCTGCGCGCCGCCATCCGATCTCAGCTTTGATCAGCGCGGTGGTGCGCCTTTTTGGCGGCGAGGCCGGTGCTGGATCGCTTTTGATCGCTGTCGCCCTGATCGCACTGGCTCTGGCCAATTCGCCCTGGGATTCGCTTTGGCATGGACTGTTCCACCACGCCCTGCCGGCAAGTCCGATTGCCAGGCTTTCCACGCTGCACCTGTGGATCAGCGATGGCCTGATGGCGCTGTTCTTCTTTGTGGTCGGGCTGGAAATCAAGCGCGAGGTGCTGGAAGGTGAACTGGCCCACCCAGCGCAGCGGCGCTTGCCGGTGCTGGCAGCGGTGTTGGGCATGGCAGTGCCGGCAATGGTGTTCTTGCTGGTTACCCGGAACGTGCCGGAATTGGGCCCCGGCTGGGCCATTCCCGCCGCCACCGATATCGCCTTTGCAGTTGGCGTGATTGCCTTGCTGGGCAGCGCGGTTCCGCCATCGCTGCGGCTGTTCCTTTTGACTGTAGCAATCGTGGACGATCTGGGGGCTGTGGCGATCATCGCGCTTGCCTATACGGCGAAAATCGATCCAGGCTGGCTGATTGCGGCGGCGCTTGTGCTGGCGGCAATGGCCACGATGAACCGATTGGGGATCAAGCGTGGCTGGGCCTATGCGCTGAGCGGAACGATCCTGTGGTTCTGTGTCCTTCATTCAGGCGTTCACGCCACCGTGGCCGGCGTGCTGGCTGCACTGACCGTGCCGATCGCACTCGACCGCCAAGGGGAAAGTCTGCTGCTGCGGATGGAACACGTGCTGGCTCCGGTCAGCGCCTATTTCATCGTGCCGCTGTTCGGCCTTGCCAATGCGGGGGTCACCCTTCCAGCCGCCATGCCGAACGGCGCAGCGCTGATCTTGCCACTGGGTATCGCCCTGGGTCTGGTCGCGGGCAAGACCTGCGGCATTTTCTGCGCGGTGCTGTTGGCCGAGCGCAGCGGCTTTGCCCGGCGCCCGTCCGGGGCCAACTGGAACCAAGTCCTGGGCCTTTCAGCCCTGTGCGGGATCGGCTTTACGATGAGCCTGTTTATCGGCCAGTTGGCATTTCCGGCTAACCCGGCGCTGGTCGAAGATGCCAAGCTGGGGGTGCTGAGCGGGTCGCTGGTGGCCGGAATATTCGGCTATGCAATATTGCGCCTGTCCGTCCGCCAGCCGCAAACCTAGCCGCTACCAGCTTCCGACATTGGGCATACTGAGCCAAGGTTCCGCCGGTTCAAGATTGCCATCCTGAAGCAATTCAACCGAGATGCCATCGGGCGATTTGACAAAGGCCATGTGCCCATCGCGCGGGGGGCGGTGAATGGTGTGCCCCGCCGCCAGCAGCGCTGCGCAAGTTCCATAGACATCCGCAACCCGGTAGGCGAGGTGACCAAAATTACGCCCGCCATCGTAGTCTTGCGGATCCCAGTTATGGGTCAATTCAACTTCGGCCACGCCTTCCTCGCCTGGCGCGGCCAGAAAAATCAGGGTGAAGCGGCCCTGTTCGCTGGAAAAGCGGCGTACTTCATCCAGCCCGATCAGCTTGAAAAAGGCGATAGTGGCATCGGGATCGGTCACCCGGATCATTGCGTGAAGAAATTTGGTCATGGGATTTACTATGACGCGTGTGCACACAAGGCAACACTGGCCCGTCCTGGATCGACCTGGACGGGCCAATTGCAGAGTCAATCAGGGCTTGCTTAGAACGCCAGTTTCACCGTTCCAACCACCGTATCGTCCGAAAAACCGCCGATCGAAGCGCCATCAACCCCGACATAGGCAACGCCGACAGACAGGTTTTTGGATACCGCCGCAGTGGCGCCAACCGAATAATCCCAGCCGCCATCGGCGCTGGTCAGGGTCAGCCGGTTGGGCGAAAGGGCGCCGTCACTATAACCCAGATGGGCGTTCAGGCTAACCGGAGTGCCTGGAACGCCTGCACCAAGATCGGTGAAAACATAGACATTATCATCCCCGCCCAAGGCATCCTGCTTTGGCGCATAGTTTACGCCCAGTTTGGCGGTTGCCGGGCCCAGCGTTGTTGAAAGCGAGGCATAGGGCTCGATAAAGTTGCCGCTGGCGGCCGGATTGGTGCCGTTGGGATACGTGTACCAGGTCACGCCAAGATCGGCGACCAGCCCGCTGCTGATGTTACCCGACCAGCCCGCATAGACATCGATTTCAGCCGAGCCATAGGTATCGGCGCCATCCTGCTCAAGGCTGGAGCCCCAGGTACCCAGATAAAACCCGCTGGTGTGGTTGACCTGGATCGAACCCTGAAGCGCAAAATCGCCAGCCGAATAGGAAATTCCGCGCCAGCGATAATCACTGACACCGGTCACATTGCCCGAAACGGTGAATTCAGCAGGAGGATCGGTTTCATCAGCAAATGCGGGGGTGGCAACCATGACAGCGCCGATAACAAGCGAAGCGGCAACAAGGCCGCGAATGGACGTTAGCATATCAATCTTCCTTTGAGCGATTGTAGTTGCTTCGTCCCACCTGCAGGCGGCCGCTGTTTCTCATATTCGGAAACATTCAGGTCGCTAGGCAGGCGGACTGCACAATTTTGCTGCATTGCACAAGAGCAGATCGCGCCTTATTTTGCGTTAACCATGCGATGTGTGGTTTCGCTGCCACGCCGGGTGGAATCGTGCACAGGCTTGGCATTGTTCGTTAAGGGTCGTGGCGCTATAGGCTTCAACGAAGAAATTCTCCCCATGCTCAAGTTCTTGCGCTCTCTTTTTGGCCCCCGTCAGAGCGGCCCAGCCCCGGCCATTCCCGCCGGTCAGCGGATCTATGCGGTGGGCGATGTGCACGGCTGCCTGGCTCAGTTCGAAGCCTTGATCACCGCGATTGAGGCTGACGATGCTGATCGTGGCGCTGCCGATACCACGATCGTGCTGCTGGGCGACCTGATCGATCGCGGGCCCGACAGCGCCGGAGTGGTGCGTGCCGCGCGCAATCTGGCGCAGCGCCGCAGCGTACGCATCCTGATGGGCAACCATGAAGAGATGATGCTTGATGCGCTGGAAAGCGAAGAAGTGTTGCGCCATTTCCTGCGCTTTGGCGGGCGCGAGACCGTGCTGTCTTATCCGGTTGATCCCGATGCCTACCACCAGGCCGAAATTGCCGAGACGCTGGAACTTATGCGCGCTGCAGTACCGCCCGAGGATATCGAATTTCTGCGCAGCTTCGAAGACCAGATCCTGATTGGCGATTTTCTGTTTGTCCATGCCGGGATTCGCCCCGATTTGCCGCTGGACCAGCAGCGCCACGCAGACCTGCGCTGGATTCGCGAGCCGTTCCTGTCACACAGCCGCAGCTTTGGTCCGATAGTAGTTCACGGACATACAATTTCCGAAAATGCCGATATCAAACCGAACCGGATTGGCATCGACACCGGGGCCTACCGAACCGGGCGCTTGACCGCGCTTGGACTGGAAGGCACCGCGCGCTGGCTGATTGAAGCCGCAGCAGACGAACAAGGCGCGGTAAGCGCCGCACTAAGGAGTGCCGCATGAAAATCGCAATGGTCGGCTCGGGCTATGTCGGGCTGGTATCGGGGGCTTGCTTCGCCGATTTCGGACACGATGTGGTCTGTATCGACAAGGACCCGGCAAAAATCGATAGCCTGCGCGCCGGGGTGATGCCGATTTTTGAGCCGGGCCTGGCCGAACTGGTCACCTCCAACGCCAAATCCGGTCGCCTTTCGTTTACTACCGATCTGGCCGAGGGCATTGCCGGGGCAGCGGCGATCTTTATTGCGGTGGGCACCCCCAGCCGCCGCGGCGATGGCCATGCCGATCTTTCGTTCGTCTATGCCGTTGCTGAGGAAGTGGGCCAGCACCTTAGGAACGATGCCGTTATCATCACCAAATCGACCGTGCCGGTGGGCACTGGCGATGAAGTGGAACGAATCCTGTCTGAAGCCGGCCTGGCGGTGAAATTCGCGGTTGCGTCCAACCCTGAATTCCTGCGCGAAGGCGCCGCGATCGATGATTTCAAGCGGCCAGACCGGATCGTGATCGGCACCGAAGACGAATGGGCCCGCAGCGTGATGCGCGAGGTCTATCGCCCGCTTTTCCTCAACAAGAGCCCGATCCTGTTCACCAGCCGCCGCACCAGTGAACTGATCAAATATGCCGCCAACGCCTTTCTTGCGGTCAAGATCACTTTCATCAACGAAATGGCCGATCTTTGCGAAAAAGTTGGAGCAGATGTGCAGGACGTTTCGCGCGGGATCGGGATGGACGGGCGGATCGGTTCCAAATTCCTCCATGCCGGCCCTGGTTATGGCGGATCATGCTTCCCCAAGGATACCCTCGCGCTGCTGAAAACGGCTGAGGATTACGAAGCCCCGACCCGGATCATTGAAGCGGTGGTTGCTGTCAACGACAGCCGCAAGCGCGCGATGGGCCGCAAGGTTATCGAGGCGCTGGGCGGTGCAGACGAAGCGCGCGGCAAAAAGGTTGCCATGCTGGGCCTGACCTTCAAACCAAACACCGATGATATGCGCGATAGCCCCGCCATCGCCATTGCGCTGGCGCTGGCCGATGCCGGGGTGCAGGTTGCCGCCTATGATCCCGAAGGTATGGAACTTGCCGCGCCGTTGATGCCCGCTGTGGAAATGAAAACCAACGCCTATGCCGCGATCGAAGGCGCCGACGCCACCGTGATAGTTACCGAATGGGACGCCTTCCGGGCGCTTGATTTCGAGCGGGTCAAAAGCCTGATGGTCCAGCCGGTGCTGGTGGATCTGCGCAATATCTACAACCCGATCGAAGTTCGCGCGATGGGCTTTGCTTATTCAAGTGTGGGGCGGGCCTAGACGGCGCTCACCTGCTTTTGATTCTGCTGGTCAGGTGGAACAGCCAGCAACGATCACAGTGATAGGCGCGCAAAGGAAACTCTGCCTTGCCAGCGGCGCGCAAGGCATCGTCGCGGCTGGCATAGCGCGCCTTCTTCTCGCAAATACTCAGCCGGGTCCGCATTGGCTCTCCGATCAATTCGCTTCAGTAGCCGCCGGGAATCCGTAACTCCATAGATCCTTCCCGTTTTTGGCGAAGGCCACAAATGGGGTGGTGGATCGTTCGAAGGACGAGACGGAGGGGTATCGAGGCCAGCCTCCAAACCCCTCCGTCAACCGCCTCAAGCATTCCGCGCCATCAGCCCGCCATCGACGGGGATCGTCACCCCGGTGATATAGGACGCGCCGGGCAAGCACAGGCTCCAGGTGACGTGCGCCACTTCTTCGGGCTGGCCATAACGGCGAAGGGCCGTGCGGCGGTGCGCGTAAGTGGCTTTGTCAGCATCGGGCACCTTGGCGGTCATCCCGGTTTCAATCGGACCGGGACAGACGCAATTGACAGTGATGCCGATCTTGCCCAGTTCCAGCGCCAAGGCCCGGGTAAGACCGGTGACAGCAGCCTTGCTGGCCGCATAAGCGCTGTTTCCCCCGGTTGCACCCAAGGCTTCAGTTGAAGCGATGTTGACGATCCGCGCTGCGGGAGCCTGCCTTAACCATGGCAGCGCGGCTCGGATAACGCGTTGCTGCGCGGTTGCATTGACCCGCATTACCCGGTCCCAGACATCGTCGTATTCTTCGCCATCGATCGGCGCCCAATTCGAAATCCCGGCATTGTTGACCACAACGTCAAGCCGATCATGCCAGTTCCCGATTTCGCCCAGAACCCGCGTGATCGCATCGGGGTCGGCCACGTCCAGTGCCCAGCCTCGAACCGATCCGCCAGATGCGGCGATTTCAAGCGCGGTTGCCTCAGCACCTGCGGCGTTCACATCGGTGACGGCAACATGCGCGCCCTCTTCAGCAAAAAGCCGCGCGGTGGCCCGGCCCATCCCGGATGCAGCGCCTGTCACCAACACCACCAGACCGGTGACTGAGCGAAGGGGATTTGTCATGTGGTGCTCCTCAAATCAGCGGCCAGTCGTAGCGATCGAAGGCGTGGCCCGATAGCTCGATCTGTTCGAAAAAGGTGACCCCGAATTTCCGGGCGACGGCCAGCGAGGCGTGGTTATCGGCGTCAATCACCGACATGATCTTGCCCAGCCGCAATGCGCTGCGGGCATAGTTATAGACACAACCTGCCGCTTCAGAGGCATAGCCTTTGCCCCAATGCTCCTTGGCAAAAGTATAACCAAGCTCAGGGACTTGCTCAAGCTGCACATCGGCCGGGGCCTGCGCGCGAAAGAACCAGCCCTTGCGGACAGCGCCGGGCACGGGGGCGGCCTCAACCACCGCATCGCTCAGCCCGCAGCGGCCCACCAGCACACCATCACTTTTGCGCAGCACGGCCAGCTGCCCCAGCGCGGCATCGGCATAACTTGCCAGAACCGCCATCAGCCAATCGCGCGATTCCTGGGGTGAGCGCGGCTTTCCGGTAGCAATGTACCGGGCCACATCGGGATCGGCCTGAATGCAGGTGTAGAAATCCAGATCATCTGGCGTGATCCGGCGCAGCACCAGCCGCTTGGTTTCAATTGCATCGGTTCCACTGGCCAAGGTCATCGGACAATCCTGCGCTCCACGCCTTCGGGAATCCAGATGAAATTGCCAGGGGGCCTGTAAGCCGGGTTCTGTAGCGCGGACGGTATCCCAAAAGAGACCGTATCCGCACTGGCAGCCATTCCTCTAGGCGATGCATTGCTGCAGCGCTCAAGCAACCAACCCGGGCGGTCGATGCGAAACACACCAACTGATCCTTTTGGGATCAGCGCGCCGCCCCTATTCGGTCTTGCTCCGGGTGGGGTTTGCCGTGCGAGTGATGTTACCACCACCCCGGTGCGCTCTTACCGCACCCTTTCACCCTTACCTGATAAATCAGGCGGTCTGCTCTCTGTGGCACTTTCCCTGGGCTTCCCTGCAAGCAAGTCGCCCGGCGGGCGTTACCCGCCACCCTTGTTTCGTGGAGCCCGGACTTTCCTCGCGGTTCTTGCGAACCCCGCGGCTGCCCGGCCCCCTGGCGCCCTCTACCTAGTCTTTCCGCTGTCACGATCCAAGAGCAAAGAAAACAACATCGCTGAACATTCCCCATCGACCTGCC
Source organism: Novosphingobium sp. (assembly GCF_040079535.1). Taxonomy (GTDB): domain Bacteria; phylum Pseudomonadota; class Alphaproteobacteria; order Sphingomonadales; family Sphingomonadaceae; genus Novosphingobium. The sequence goes on from NZ_JBEBKB010000039.1 coordinate 15,306, forward strand.
CGTCGATGATATGCGGGCGCCAGCGGCGCTGGAATGCCCGCATTGCAGCTGCGGTATCGGAAATGTCATAGCCCCAGCGTTCTAAACCAAGGAAGAACGCCCCGTCATTCTCGAACGGTGAGGGCGCGGTGACGCGGGGAGTTTTTAGTGCCAGCCGGTGCGCAGCAAGCAGGTCCCAGTCAAACAGTTCGCCCGGGTCTTCCTTGCGCTGCGGGGCGACATCCGAATGGCCGACCACGTTGGCGCGGGGCACATCCCAGCGCTCGACAATGCCGGCCAGCAAGGGCAGCAGGGCTTCCATCTGCGCATCCGGAAACGGCCGATAGCCAAATTCATGCCCCGGATTGACGATCTCGATCCCGACGCTGGCCGAATTGACGTCTTTCACTCCGCGCCAATAGCTCTTGCCCGCATGATACGCCCGGCGATCCTCGCGCACCAGGCGATGGATCTTGCCGTCTTCCTCGATCATATAGTGCGCGGAGACGCCTGCTTCCTCGCTGCGCAGCCGCTCGAGCGCTTCATCGGCGCTTTGCATGCCGGTGTAATGCAACACGACCATCGAAACCGGAAGTTTGCGCTCGTTCCAGTTGGGAGACGGGCTTTCGAAGTCAATCAGTTCGTCCATGGCACCTCAGACATCAGCCCTCAGGCAAAACCGCGCCCATCACCAGCGCTTCTTCGGTTAACGCAAACTGCAGCCCGCCGCCTTGCTGCTCAGCCAATTGATGCAGCATCCAGGCTGGAGCCGTGCGGCTGGAAAGATCGGCAATTGGCAACGATCCATCCAGCGCCCGGCCAATATCGCCATCAAACGCAATCCTGGGCCCGGCGGCGCGAACCACGATTTCGCTGGCTCCGCCGCGGCTTTCCACACCAATATCCAGCGTGCCACCGCGCACCAGCGCATCGATCCCGATGTGCGAAAGATTGAGCAGCACCTTTACCGCGGCTTTGGGCAGTGCATCAACGCCCAGCGTCCATTGCACCTTGATCCGCCCATTCCCGGCCACCAGCGCATCGATCAGGGCCTTGGGCTCTTCCACCGCCACGCTGGAACCGAACCCGCCAGCAGCGCCGAAAGCAAGCCGGAAGAATTTGAGCTTGTCGGCACTGGTGCGCGCAGACTGCTCAAGCAGTTCCATGCAGCGCTTGCGCATTTCCGGGTCTTTCTCTTCCGCCAGAAGTTCAAGCCCATTGTTCATCGCGCCAACCGGCGAAAGCAGATCGTGGCACAGCCGCGAACAGAGCAGAGCGGCAAGATCAACTGAAGTTTCGGTCATAGAGCCCCTGGATGCGTTTGATCGACCCTTAGCTGTCCGCGAACCGGGTGGAAAGCGGTTCGAAGCCTGATGGACAATCACGCCACCAGGAAACCACCCCATCAGCCACAATTGCCCAGGTTCGCAGATCGCCACTGGCCTGGGCACGGTCTTCATCCGAAGGCCCGGCAAGGCCATTTGGATGCGAGTGGTAATAGCCGATGATCTCCAGCCCGCCGCCGCGCGCGGCCCGGTGCGCGGCGATCAAGGCCCCGGGATCGAGCTCAAAATGACGCTCCGGCTCGGGGTGAACATTGGCCGCAGGCTGGGCCAGCGCGATCTGGTTCCCCTGCCCCAGCAGCAATCCGCAACACTCACGCGGGTAGGCGCGCTGCGCTTCTTCGATCAGTGTGGCAATCGTGCCACTTGTCACCAACAGGACCATCCCCATCTGCTTAGCAATGAATGAGGGAGATTCCATCGTTTCCGGCGTGATCGCCAGTGAAGGCCAGCGGCTTGACAAGGCCCTGGCCGAAGCCAGCGGCCTATCGCGTGAGCGGATCAAGGCTTTGATGGGCGAAGGCCGGGTCTTGCTGGGCGGAAAAGTGGCTGCGCAGGCCAGCTTCAAGCCAGCCTTGGACACCGCGTTTGAAATCCGTGTTCCGCAGGTTGCCCCGTCCGAAGCCGCCGCCCAGGATATCCCGCTGAATGTGGTCTATGAAGACGAGCATCTGATCGTGATCGACAAGCCTGCCGGCCTGGTCGTGCACCCCGCCGCCGGCAACCTTGATGGAACCCTGGTCAACGCCCTGCTTCACCACTGCAAAGGCCAGCTTTCGGGCGTGGGCGGGGTCGCGCGGCCGGGAATCGTCCACCGGATCGATAAGGACACATCCGGCCTGATGGTCGTGGCCAAGACCGACAAGGCCCATGAAGGCCTGGCCCGGCAATTTGCCGATCATTCGATCGAGCGGGCCTATCTTGCATTTGTTGCCGGCTTGCCAGTGCCGCAGGCCGGCACGGTCCGCGGCCACATCGGACGGTCTGACAAGGACCGCAAGAAGATGGCAGTGCTTCATGAAGAGAACAAGCGCGGCAAGCATGCGGTTACGCATTACCGGCTGCTAGAGCCGCTGGAGGGTGCCTCGCTGGTCGAATGCCGGCTCGAAACAGGTAGAACCCACCAGGTCCGCGTTCACATGACATCAATCGGCCATCCGCTATTGGGGGATCCAGCATATGGACGCACCCCGCCGCGGCTTCGGCCCGCGCTCACCCAGCTTCACTTCGCCCGCCAGGCACTGCATGCCGCAGTGCTGGGTTTCATCCATCCCGTCACGGGGGCAACCTTGCGTTTCGAAAGCAAGCTGCCTGCCGACATGGCGGGGCTGTTGGTCGAATTGAGGACCTAAAGCCAAGCTATCGTGTTATAAGACAATCCCATGTGGTCAACCGCCGCGGATGCCTATTAAGGGTCTGGCAAGGGTGGGCCGACGATGAAAGGACGAATGAAGACCATGTCCGATGCAAAGCGCAAACTGCCCGCCACCAGCGGCAACACCCTGCCCAGCCTTTCGGGCGAGCAGGGCCTCAACCGCTATCTGGCTGAGATCAAGAAATTCCCGATCCTGACCGCAGAGCAGGAATATATGCTGGCCAAACGCTATGCCGAGCATCAGGATCCTGATGCGGCCAAGCAACTGGTTACCAGCCACCTGCGCCTCGTGTCCAAGATCGCAATGGGTTACCGCGGCTATGGCCTGCCGGTTTCCGAGCTGATTTCCGAAGGCAACATTGGCTTGATGCAGGGCGTCAAGAAATTTGAACCCGATCGCGGTTTTCGCCTGGCGACATATGCGATGTGGTGGATCAAGGCGTCGATCCAGGAATTCATCCTGCGCAGCTGGAGCCTGGTCAAGATCGGCACGACCGCTGCCCAGAAGAAGCTGTTTTTCAACCTGCGGCGGATGAAGAAAAACCTCGACGCTTATGAGGATTCCGATCTCCACCCCGATCAGGTCAAGAAAATCGCAACCGATCTTGGCGTGTCCGAGGCTGAAGTGGTCAACATGAACCGCCGGATGATGATGGGCGGCGATGCATCGCTCAACATCTCGTTCAACGAGGACGGCGAAGGCCAGTGGCAGGACATGCTGGAAGACAATGGCCCGCTGCAGGACCAGATCGCTGAGGATACGCAGGAAGCCGGCAATCGCCACGCCCTGCTGACCGAGGCAATGGAAAGCCTGAACGAGCGTGAGCGCCACATCCTGACCCAGCGCCGCCTGATCGAGGATCCGCAAACGCTGGAAGAACTCAGCCAGGAATACCAGGTTAGCCGCGAACGCGTCCGCCAGATCGAAGTCCGCGCCTTTGAAAAGCTGCAAAAGGCGATGCTGCGCATTGCCAGCGACAAACGGCTTCTGCCGGCAGCGTAACTTCTGGCGGCGGATGCTCGGCAAAAAATCGGCCCGTCAGCGGCCAGAATGTCGATTCGATCAAAGACTCACGTATCAGACACGCTAGATTGATGCCCAGGCCATGACTTTCGGTGCGAAAGTCAGAGGCTATGGGTCGGTCACTGTTCGCACGTGTTTTTGCTGTGAAATGGGAAGGAACGACAATGCGCAATCTGACAATGGGGGTGATCCTCGCATCCACCGCGCTCGCCACTCCGGCGCTCGCCCGGGATGATTCGGTCTATATTGAAATCGACGGCGGTGTGGTCTTCGTCGATGCCCTTAACTTCGATCTTGATCACGTATCGAACCCGCTGGGATTGCCGGTTAATTCGCGGGTGGCAACGCTGGATACCAAGCCAGGCTATGATTTTGGCGGGATCATCGGTTACGATTTCGGCGGTTTCAGGCTGGAAGCCGAAGCAAGCCATCGCCGTGCAGGGGCCAAATCGCTGCTGGTGGCCAACGGAGCGCAGCTTTATCCGCTGGCCGACGCTACTGGCAATGTCAGCACCCTCAGCTTCATGGTCAACGGCTTGTTCGATCTGGGACCCAATGACGGGCCGCAGGTTTTTGCAGGCGGCGGGGTTGGCTATGGTCGCACTAAAATCAATGCAGCGGCATCCCCCGATCCTTCCGCCGATTTTGCGGTCAACGGAACCGACAGCGGCTTTGCCTGGCAACTGATCGCGGGACTGCGCTATCCGCTTGGCGATCGTATCGATATCGGCTTGAAGTATCGCTATTTCAATCAGGACAACGTCTTCGTTCCTGCAACGTATACTTTTGCCCGTGTCGTCAGTCCTGATTCGGTTGGGCCTAGAGCGGTGGTTGGCGGAACGGCGTATACCGACACGGTCAACACCCGCATGCGCTCGCATTCGGCAATGCTGACGCTGACGTACAACTTCACCGGAGCGCCGCCGCCGCCGGTGGTTGCAGAGCCGGTTCCGCCCCTGCCGATACCAGTCGAGCCGCCGCTCGTCGGTGTGACCCCGCCCGCGCCCCCGCCGTGCAACAAGGGGCCCTATATCGTGTTCTTCGATTGGGATAAGTCTGAGATCACGCCTGAGGCTTCGGCGGTGCTTGATAGCGCTGTGGTTGCTTACGGGAACTGCGCCAGTGTGCCGATCATGCTGGCTGGACATGCCGATCGTTCGGGCAGCAACGCCTATAACGAAGGCCTTTCGCAGCGCCGCAACGCTTCGGTGACCGCCTACCTTACCCAGCGCGGGATCCCGGGCGGGGCGATCAGCAGCCAGTCCTTTGGTGAAGGCGCCAACCGTGTGCCCACCGCTGATGGCGTAAAGGAACTGCAAAATCGCCGGGTGGAAATCACCTATGGTCCCGGCTCTGGCATGTAAGCCAGGCTTTCCAGGATGCGCAAATCGGGGGGCGGAGCGATTGGCCCCCCCTTTTTGTTGCGGGCTGGCAGGGGTTCGCTAGATTGGCCGCAGCATGTTTCGATTTATCAAGCCCACCCGCCGTTCCGATCACCCATCACTGGCTGGCAGGATCGGCTGGTTTATTGGCCGATCAATCATCTGGTTTGTTGTGGGCAGCGTGGGGCTGACGGTGTTCTACAAATTTGTGCCGGTGCCGGTAACGATCACCATGGTGGCTGATCCGGGTGGTTTCGACAAGGACTGGACCAGCCTTAACAATATCGACCGATCGATGGTGGATGCAGTAATCGCGGGAGAAGACGCCAAATTCTGCAGCCACAGCGGCTTTGATGGCGAAGCGATCGAACAGGCGATGGAGAAGAATTCGCGCGGCAAGCGCCTGCGTGGCGGCTCCACGATCAGCCAGCAGACCGCCAAGAATGTGTTTCTGTGGCAGGGCACGGGCTGGACTCGGTATCTGCGCAAGGGGCTGGAAGTGTGGTTCACCGTGCTGATCGAGAACATCTGGGGCAAGCGGCGGATCATGGAAGTCTATCTCAATGTCGCCGAAACCGGGATCGGCACATACGGCGTGGAAGCAGCATCGCAGCGCTATTTTCGCCATTCGGCCACGCGGCTAAGCCGGGTTGAAGCGGCCCGGATTGCCGCCGCCCTGCCCGCCCCCAAACGCCGCGCCGTGATTGATCCAGCCGGCTTCACCCGCCGCCACGGCAACGCCATCGCGGCGCGCAGCGGGGTGGTGCGGAATGAGGCGCTGGACGCCTGTGTTTATGAGTGAACCGCGCTAGATCCTCCCCATTTTTGGCGCATGC
>NZ_JBEBKB010000040.1:0-21059 GCF_040079535.1 Novosphingobium sp.
GGCAGAACCTGAATGGTGCGGGCGTATAGCTCAGTGGTAGAGCACTATGTTGACATCGTAGGGGTCGCAAGTTCAATCCTTGCTACGCCCACCATTCACAAAAAAGGCCCCGGTTTCCCGGGGCCTTTTTGCTGATAGACTGGCGTTGGGGCTTACTTGCCCTTCCAGTTGGGCTGGCGCTTTTCGGCGAAAGCCAGCGAACCTTCGCGGGCATCCTCGCTGACGAAAACCCCGCCAACCAGCGCGCCTTGCTTGGCCCACATCTCTGCATCGCTCCAGGTATGCGATTGGCGAATCACGGCCTTGGACGCGATCAGAGCCAGCGGACCATTTGCCGCCACCGCCTTGGCCAGATCCTTGGCCGCATCCAGCGACGGACCATCGACCACGCGGTTGATAAAGCCCAGTTCATAGGCCCGTGCCGCCGAAATGAAATCGCCGGTCAGCGCAAGTTCCATCGCGATCCGGGGCGGAATCTGACGGGGCAGCTTTATCAGTCCGCCAGCCGCTGCGGCCAGGCCGCGTTTGGCTTCGGGAATGCCGAACTTTGACGCGGCATTGGCCACAATCAGATCACAGCTCATCGCCAGTTCCATGCCGCCGGCCAGCGCATAGCCATCGACGGCGGCGATAACCGGCTTTGAAGGGGTCCATTCGGTCAGCCCGCCAAAACCGCGCCCCTCAATGCTGGGCCGCTCTCCGCGCAGAAATCCTTTTAGATCCATGCCCGAACAAAACGTGCCGCCAGCCCCGGTCAGGATTGCGCAGCGCAGATCGGGATCGGATTCCAGCCGGTCCATTGCGGCATTGATGCCTTCGGCCTGGGCCTTGTTCATCGCATTCTTGGCTTCTGGCCGGTTCATCGTGACGATCAGGACACCGTCTTCAACTTCGGTCAGGACTGCATTTTCCTCGCTCATGTCTTTGATCCTCTCGCCTAGCATTTAATCAAACGATTAAAGCGCCGCACCGCGCTCGTCCAGCCCTTACTTGCACAGGCCATTCGCTCTGCTAAGGGGGTGCGAAACCTCCCCGGGATTGACGGACAAAGACATGACCAAAATCAAGGTAAAAAACCCCGTTGTCGAGCTTGATGGCGATGAGATGACCCGCATCATCTGGCAGTGGATCCGCGAACGCCTGATCCTGCCCTATCTTGATATCGATCTGAAATACTATGATCTTAGCGTGGAAAAGCGCGACGAAACCAATGACAAGATCACCGTCGATAGCGCCAATGCAATTCGGCAGTACGGCGTGGGTGTAAAGTGCGCCACGATCACTCCGGATGAAGACCGGGTGAAGGAATTCAAGCTCAAGAAAATGTGGAAGAGCCCCAACGGCACGATCCGCAATATTCTGGGCGGCGTGGTGTTTCGCGAACCGATCGTGATGGAAAATGTGCCCCGGCTGATCCCGGGTTGGACCGATCCGATCGTGGTTGGCCGGCATGCTTTTGGCGATCAGTACAAGGCGACTGACTTTGTCGTGCCCGGCCCGGGCAAGCTGCGGCTGATCTGGGAAGGTGATGATGGCAGCAAGATCGACGAGGAAGTGTTCCACTATCCCTCGCCCGGCGTTGCGCTTGCCATGTACAATCTGGACGATTCGATCCGTGATTTCGCCCGCGCCAGCTTCAACTATGGGTTGGGCCTGGGCTGGCCAGTGTATCTTTCGACCAAGAACACCATCCTCAAAGCTTATGACGGACGCTTCAAGGATCTGTTCCAGGAAGTGTTCGACGGCGAAGGCTTCAAGGAAAAATTTGCCGCAGCCGGGATCGTTTACGAACACCGGCTGATCGATGATATGGTCGCATCGGCGCTCAAATGGTCAGGCAAATTCGTCTGGGCCTGCAAGAACTATGACGGCGATGTCCAATCGGATCAGGTTGCCCAAGGGTTTGGCTCGCTGGGTCTGATGACCTCGGTACTGATGACGCCCGATGGCAAGACGGTTGAGGCTGAGGCCGCCCACGGCACCGTCACCCGCCACTTTCGCCAGCACGAACAGGGCAAGGCCACCAGCACCAACCCGATCGCCAGCATTTTTGCTTGGACCCGGGGCCTGATCTATCGCGGCAAATTTGACGAGACCCCCGATGTGGTGCGCTTTGCCGAAACGCTGGAAAAGGTCTGCATCGATACCGTCCAAAGCGGCAAGATGACCAAGGATCTTGCGATCCTGATCGGCCCCGAACAGGCCTGGCTAACCACCGAAGGCTTCTTCGAAGAGATCGTCCAGAACCTTGAAGTGGCGATGCAAGACTGGAAGTAAGAATTCCAGAAAATCAGGTCCAGCCGGCGCAGTCTTCCTATGTGCAGATCGCGTTCGCTGGACGCATACCGCGAGTTTTCATTGCTGAGGCTTGAACCCAAGCCATTGCCCGATGATATCTTCATCTTTTTCATCGATTGTCATGCCAGCAGCTTCGGCACGGCGCAGTACATTGTCAAAAAAAGCATTGGCGATCTCGTCCGCGTCGGGCGCAGGATCGCGATTGACTGGCGCACCGCCATATTGTGTACCATGGATTGCATAGCTTACAGCACTGCGTGAAACCGAAACGCCGATTTCGGCCAATTGGTCGCGCGTCCACCGAGATGCTTCAGTCAAGTTGAATTCCTGCTCAGCGGCATAGCGCGCCAGCATCTTGAACAATTCGGACCAAGCTGACGATTCAAGCCGCGGAACATCTGCATTGCGGATCACGCTTTCAACCACCTCCGGCAATTCAAAGACCACCCGTTCAGTTGTGCCAACTGGAGGCTCGTGACGGCTATTGTCCCAAAGGTAATGGGGTGAAAAGGTAGCACCAGGCAAGTTAAGTGCCTGCACTGCGCGCGAAAAGCTGCCATGTCCCAACCAGCCGGATTCGCGCACACCGGAAACATTATTGCAAACATGCTGGGCCAATACGGCAAGGTTAAGCGGGGCGCTGGATTCATCATAGCGGCGCTGAAGGTAATCAGAAAAGCGAGCAGACAGTGCTTCATCAACTTCCACACGTAACGGCGCTGCCGCCTCAAGTGGCGCGGGCTCTGCCGCCGAATTGTCTGCCAGCAAGCTTTCTATCGCTTCAAAATCAATTACTTGATCTGCGAGTGAGGTGTAGGCCGATGAAGCAAATCCCGGCGCAAAGACCGTAGCGCGGCGTCCCTCAAGCCGGATCCGGTGAAGCAGAGGCGTGAAATCGGCATCGCCCGATGCAATCACGAATTCGTCAAATTGGGTACGATGGGCCAGCAGGTCCATCGCATCAAGCACCATCCGGATATCCGCAGCGTTCTTGTTGCCTCGAGCGAGCGTTGGGCAATCGACAACCTCAAATCCAGCCCGAACCCACCCTGGCCGGAACCGGCTGAAAAAGATACGATCCCTCGCATCTGCGCCTGCAACAACGAATCCGGCAGGATTCAAATAGCATCGCGCAACCATCCAACGCCGATGCTCTCCGGTCAAATGTTGTCCCGTTAGTAATGGAAGCCATTGCATTGGTCGTTCCGCAAATCGCATAGCGACAGACCGATCCAGTTGCCATAGAATGCTAAATATATTGTCAAAATCGACAAGAATAATGCTTTTGGAAGCCATTTGTATTGATCCCCTTGGTGTAGTAATTTAATACGACAATTGAACACCGGCAAGCCAAAAATCTGGCAATTAGTCCGCTTGCCATCTGGCTCTATATTTGTATCGCACAACCATGGCCGGCCCCGCAGATCTTGTTCCCACTTCCCCCTTGGGCGATGCCCTGGTGATCCTGGGCGCAGCGGGGATTGTAATCCCGCTGTTTGCGCGGTGGCGGATCACGCCGGTGATCGGTTTTATCCTGGTTGGCATTCTGGTTGGCCCGTTTGGGCTGGGCGGCGCTGTGGCCGATCATCCCTGGCTGGCCTGGATTACGATCAGCGATCCGGAGCGGCTTGTTCCGTTTGCTGATTTCGGGATCGTGCTGCTGCTGTTTTCGGTGGGGCTTGAGCTTTCGTTCGCGCGGTTATGGGCGATGCGCCAGGCCGTATTCAATCTGGGCGCCAAGGAGCTGGCGGGCGCAGCGCTGCTGATTGCTGCGGTGCTGTTGGCGCTGGGCAATTCGCTGGCGACAGCATTGGCATTGGGTCTGGCCCTGGCGCTTTCATCGACGGCACTGGTGCTGAGGATCGCCGATACCAAGACGCCGGTCGGCCGCGCGGCGCTGGGGATGTTGTTGTTCGAAGACATCGCGCTGATACCGATCATCTTTCTGCTGGGCGCGCTGGGCCGGGGCGATGCCGCCGGTGATCTGGGCGCGATCGTGCAAACGCTGATGCTGGGCACGCTGGTCGTGGTGGTCTTGCTGGGGGCCGGCCGCTTTCTGCTACCCCGGCTGTTCGATCAGGCCGCCCGAACCAAAAGCCCTGAGCTGTTTCTGGCCGTCAGCCTGCTGGTTGTCTTGCTGGCATCGCTGGCAACCGGCGCGGCTGGCCTTTCCCCGATTGCCGGCGCGTTGGTGGCCGGATTGCTGATCGCCGAAACCGATTACCATGGCGAGGTTGAAGCGATGATCGCCCCGTTCAAAGGGCTTGCCCTGGGGGTGTTCCTGATCACCGTGGGCATGGGCCTGGATCTGGGCGTGGTCTGGAATCGGCTGGGTGAAGTGCTGCTGGCCACCGCGCTGGTGCTGTTGGCCAAGGCGCTGGTTACCGGCCTGTTGCTCCACCGTTCGGGCGCGCGGGCCGGTACCGCGACTGAGGCCGGAATTCTGCTGGCCAGTCCATCAGAAACCACGCTGATCGTGCTGGGCGCGGCAGAGGCCGGAAAATTGATCCACCCCGATGCTGCACAGTTCTGGGAAATCGTCACGGCACTGGGCCTGACCATCACGCCGATCCTGGCGATCGGTGGCCGCTGGATGGGCCGCCGGGTTGATCGGGCGATGGAGTTTGAAGCCGATGCAGCCTTGGCCCCGGCCCATGCTGTTGTCATCGGCAGCGGCCGCGTGGGCCAATTGGTGGCCGAAATGCTGCGCCGGCATGGCCAGCCGTTTGAAATGATCGACGCCGATATCGAAGCGGCCAGTGCAGCCCGCGCCGCGGGATATGCCGTGCGCTTTGCCGATGCAGCCCGGCCCGATGCATTGGAGCGGCTGGGGCTGGATGATGCCACTGCGGTGATCCTGACCATGGACCAGCCGGTTGGCGTGCTGCATCTGGTCCGCCGTTTGCGCAGCGCCCACCCCGGCCTGCCGATCATCGCCCGCGCCCGCGATGCCAGCCACGCCGCAGCACTCTATCGGGCCGGGGCCAGCCATGCGGTCCCCGAAACGCTGGAAAGCTCGTTGCAACTTTCCGAAGCAGTGCTGGTTGATCTGGGTGTGCCGATGGGCCCGGTGATCGCCAGCATCCATGAAAAGCGCGATGAAATGCGCGCACAGATCATGGAGGAAGGCGAACTGGAGGAAAAACCAAGCCTTAGGAGCACCAGTCTGCGCGATCGCTCGCTTAGCTGAATCGCACTTGCGTATATCTGCTGGTGCCCCCCTTTGCGCAGACTTAGCCAGAACTGCCTAGCGTCCCCATTCTGCAATTAACGGGGATCCCGCATGAACCGCATCATCCTGACCCGCGCCGCGCTGGCGCTGCTAATCGCTACGCCAGCTCTGGCTGGATCGGGCCATGCGCCAGCCCCGGCTGCGCACCGGCAGGCGGGCCCAGCCCATCCGCCAGGCCATGCAGACGGCAATGCGCATTGGGGTTATTCAGGTGAGACCGGGCCAGAACACTGGGGCGAAATGGCCGACGAGTTCAAGACCTGCAAAGTGGGCCGGATGCAAAGCCCGATCGATCTGGGCGGGGCCGATGTTGAAGGCCGGATCAATGTCCGCACCAATTACCGTGCCGGGGCGATGAGCATCCTTAACAACGGCCACACGGTGCAGGTCAATTTCCCTGAAGGATCGATCCTTTCCAGCGGGATTTCACACTACAAATTGGTTCAGGTGCATTTCCATACGCCGTCCGAAGAGACGGTCTATGGTGTGCCCTATCCAATGGTCGCGCACTTTGTGCATGCCGATTACTCTGGCAACCTTGCCGTTCTGGGAGTGCTGTTTGAGGAAGGCGCCCACAACCCGGAATTTGACAAGATCATCAAGGCCGCCCCGCGCCAGCAGGCCGCTGCGCATATGGTGGGCGGTGTGACGTTCGATCCTGCGCGATTGCTGCCCGCCAGTCTGACCGTGTGGCGTTATGATGGATCGCTTACCACCCCGCCCTGCAGCGAAGGTGTACGCTGGCACGTAGCGACACAGCCGGTTTCGGCCAGCGCAGCCCAGATCGCGGCGATCCACGCCATCGTTGGTGATAATGCCCGGCCGGTCCAGCCGCGCCACGGACGGCTGCTGGTGGCGGGAACGAATTAGGAGGAATAACCAGATCCTCTCTACTTTTGGCGAATGCCACAAATGGAGAGGATCTAAAGGGTTAGCCCGCCAGAACCGCTTTCACCGCCGCAATCGCTTCAGCCGCCTTGTTGCCATCGGGGCCGCCGCCCTGTGCCATATCTGGCCGGCCACCACCGCCCTTGCCACCCAGCGCCTCAACGCCCGCACGGACCAGATCTACTGCGCTGACTTTGCCGATCAAATCATCGGTTACGGCCGCAGCGATGCTGGCCTTGCCATCGTTTACCGCAACAATCGCGGCAACGCCCGAACCCATCCGCTGCTTGGCCGCATCAAGCAGCCCGCGCAGATCTTTGGGGTCCAATCCATCAAGCACTTGCCCGCTGAACGTCACCCCGCCGATAGTTTCATCGGCGGCTTCGGCTTTGCCCCCGCCGCCGCCCAGTGCCAGCGCCTTCTTGGCCTCGGCCAGCTCGCGCTCCAGCTTGCGGCGTTCATCGAGCAGCGCAGCAACGCGCGCTTCGACATCGTCGGGCGTTGTCTTAAGCAAGCTTGCCGCACTCTTCAGTGCATCCTCCCGGCCCACCAGCCATTGGCGCGCATGTTCGCCGGTCAATGCCTCGATCCGGCGAACCCCGCTGGAAACGGCGCTTTCCGAAATAATCCGGAAAATCCCGATATCTCCCAGCGCGCGCACGTGTGTGCCGCCGCACAGTTCGGTTGAATAGGCGCTGGCATCACCGTGACCCATAGAAAGCACGCGCACTTCATCACCGTACTTTTCACCAAACAGCGCCATCGCCCCGGCTTCGATTGCCTCGTCGGGGCTCATCAGGCGGGTCACCACCGGTTCATTGCCGCGCACCTGCGCATTCACCGCGGCTTCAATCACCGCCAGATCATCGGCAGACAGCGCCGCAGGGTGCGAAAAATCGAACCGCAGCCGGTCCGGCGCAACCAGCGAGCCCTTTTGCGTCACATGATCGCCCAGCCGATCACGCAGCGCCTGATGCAGCAGGTGCGTGGCCGAATGGTTCGCCCGGGTGGCATCACGGCGCGCAACATCAATGTCGAGCTTGACCGTATCGCCGGCCTTGATCACGCCAGCGGAAACTTTGCCGCTGTGGGCATGCAGCCGCCCCAGCGGTTTGCCCGTATCGCTAACCGCAATGGTCAACCCATTGCCACCGGTGATGGTCCCGGCATCACCCATTTGCCCGCCACTTTCGCCATAGAACGGAGTCTGGTTGACGATTACGGTGATCGCATCACCGGCCGCAGCGCTTTCAACTTCCTTGCCGTCCTTGACCAGCGCCAGCACCTGCGCCTCTGCCGTAACCGCGCTATAACCGGTGAATTCAGTCGCCCCGGCGCGCTCGGCAATATCGAACCACACTTCATCATCGGCGGCCTGCCCGCTGCCCTTCCATGCGGCCCGTGCGGCGGCCTTTTGCTGGGCCATGGCACTATCATAGCCCGCGCGATCGATCCCGATCTTGCGGGCACGCAGCGCATCTTCGGTCAAGTCATAGGGAAAACCGAAGGTGTCATAAAGCTTGAAGGCAACATCGCCGGGCAGCTCTGCGCCTTCGTTCATCGTGCCGGTTGCTTCATCCAGCAGCTTCAGCCCATTGGCCAGCGTCCGGCGAAATTGCACTTCCTCGCGCTGCAAGGTTTCCTCGATCAGCGGCTGGGCCCGGCCAAGCTCTGGAAAGGCCTGGCCCATCTCGGTCACCAGTGCACCAACCAGCCGGTGCATCAGGGGATCCTTCGCCCCCAGCAGGTGCGCATGGCGCATCGCCCGGCGCATGATCCGGCGCAGCACATAGCCGCGCCCCTCGTTCGAAGGCAGCACGCCATCGGCAAGCAGGAAGCTGACCGAGCGCAAGTGATCGGCAATCACCCGGTGGCTGGCCTGATTATCGCCTTCGGCTTTGACCCCGGTCAGGCTTTCGCTGGCTGCGATCAGGGCCTTGAACGTATCGGTATCGTAATTGTCATGCACGCCCTGCAACACGGCTGCCACGCGTTCCAGCCCCATCCCGGTATCGATGCTGGGTTTGGGCAGTTCGCCGATCTGAACGTCGTTTTCCTGCAGAAACTGCATGAACACCAGGTTCCAGATCTCAACAAACCGGTCGCCGTCTTCGTCGGCGCTGCCCGGCGGTCCGCCGAAGATATGGTCGCCATGGTCATAGAAGATTTCGCTGCACGGCCCGCACGGGCCATCGGCGCCCATCGCCCAGAAATTGTCCTTGGTCGGGATGCGAATGATCCGGCTCTCGGGCAGGCCGGCGATCTTCTTCCACAGCGCAAACGCCTGATCATCGGTGTGATAGACCGTTGCGGTCAGCCGGTCGCCCGGGATGCCCCATTCCTTGGTCAGCAGGGTCCAGGCGTGGGTGATCGCCTGCTCCTTGAAATAGTCACCAAAGCTGAAATTGCCCAGCATTTCAAAGAATGTGTGGTGCCGAGCGGTATAGCCAACGTTGTCCAGATCGTTGTGCTTGCCGCCAGCGCGAACGCACTTCTGGCTGGAAACGGCACGCGGGACGCGGCGGGTTTCAAGCCCGGTGAACACGTTCTTGAACGGCACCATCCCGGCATTGACGAACATCAGGGTTGGATCGTTAAACGGCACCAGGGGCGCAGATTGCACAACTTCGTGCCCATGCTGGCCGAAGTAATCAAGGAAGGAACGGCGGATTTCGTTGGTCGAGGGTGCGTTTGTCAGGGTCATATGGGCTGGCCGATAGGGCAGGCGCTTACACGCGGCAAGTGTTCAGGCATGGGCGGTAACAATCCAGGCCGCAGCCTCGAAGGCTACCAGATTGCCGCTGCGGTGATCCTCAAGCCATGTTCGCAGCCAATCTTCGGCCCGTTTGCGGCCACTGTCATCCAGCGCCCGCATAGCCGGGGCAGCCGGGCCGATCCGGCCAAAGAATTGCAGCGCATCGCCTACCGGATCTTCCCCGGCCCCGGCTACATAAGCAAAATCAACCTCTTCAAAGGCAATTGAGCGCCACCCGGCGTTGTCCAGTATGCCGCGGACATAGCTTTGATCGGCAAATGCGAACGGCCCCGGCGCAATGCCTTCTCCCACCTGGGGAAGCTCAAGCAGTCGGGCCAGCTCAGTCGCCCAGGGGTTCAACGATGCACTGCGAAAACACGAAAATACCAGCCGCGCGCCGGGCTGGGCAATCTGGCGCAGATTGGCGAAGGCCATTACCGGCACATCAAAAAACATCACACCATGGCGCGAATAAAGCACATCAGGTGCGAAATCATTGGGCTTCCAGTGCGCCGCATCAGCCTCAACAAAACTGACGTTTTCAAGCGCTTCGCTGCGCAACCGCGCGGCTGCAACCAGATCGGCTGAAACATCAACCCCAACCAGGCGGGATTGCGGATTGCCGCGCGCCAAGGCAAGCGAAAGCTCTCCCGCACCGCAACCGATATCCAGCCCCGCCTTGCCATCGCAGCCGCCTATCCGGCCCAGCAACCGTTCGGTCAGCCCGGAAAAGGCCCGATCGGTCAGCCGGTAGTTATCAGCCCAGCTGCGGCCAACTTGCTGGCGCCATTCGCTTCCTGTCGTCATGGAAGCAAGGCTATGCGCTGTTTCCTTGCACCGCAAGCAACAAGTGCGGCGAACAATTCACTTGCGACTCGCGCCCGAGAGGCAGACCATCACGCCGTTCCAGTGCGCGTCTGACGCAGCACAAAGCGCCCGGCGCGCCTTCTCATGAATAGGAGGCGGACGATGGTGGTCACCCAAAATGGACAATCAGGCGGCAGTGCAGCAACCCGTGCGGTCGCTCTGGTGGGGCCGGCCGGCACGGGTAAGACCAGCCTCGCCGAAGCCTTGCTTTTCGCCAGCGGCGCGATCAACCGCCAGGGCAGCGTCGAGGCTGGCAATACCGTAGGAGACAGTTCCCCCGAAGCCCGTGCCCGCGGTGGATCAACCGAACTCAATCTGCTCCATTTCGATTACATGGGCGATCGCTTCGCACTGATCGATGTGCCTGGCGGGGCCGGCTTTAGCGCCGATGGACTGGCCGCCATCCAATCGGCCGATATGGCGCTGGTGGTGATCGATCCCGCGCCTGAACGCGCCGGTCTGGCCGAGCCGATGCTGCGCCAGCTGGACGAATTGGGTGTGCCGCACGCGATCTTCATCAACAAGATCGAGCATGCCCGCGCCGGGGCGATCCGCGATCTGATCACACAGTTGCAACCGATGAGCCGCGAACCGCTGGCGCTGCGCCAGATCCCGATCCGGGCCGGAGATGGCAAAGGCGGTGAGCAGGTTACCGGCTATGTCGATCTCGCGCTGGAAAGGGCCTATCGCTATCGCTCCGGCAAAGAGAGCGAGCGGGTGGAAATTCCCGGAGAAATGCTGGTCCGCGAACAGCAAGAGCGCAGCCACTTGCTTGAAACTCTTGCCGATTTTGACGATGCCTTGCTTGAAGCATTGCTGATGGACGCAGCCCCCGATCAGGCCGCCGTCATGGCCGATCTTGCCGCCGATACCGCCGGAAACAAAGTTGTCCCGGTTGTGCTGGGTTCTGCGCTTTCAGACGGCGGGGTGCACCGGTTGCTCAAACTGCTGCGCCATGAAGCGCCAGCCCCCGATGCCGCAGCGGCGCGGATGGGCTTGGCCCAGGGCGGCGCGCTGCACGTGTTCAAAATCGCCAATGGCGGGGCAATGGGCCGGCTTGCACTGGGCCGGGTGCTTGGCAGCGGTTTGGGTGAGGGCGACGAATTGTTCGTCGGCGGGGAAACCGAGCGCACTGGTTCGCTGTTCTTTGTGCAGGGTGAAAGGACGGCCAAACAATCAGCCGCCCAGCTTGGCGATGTGGTTGCCGTGGCCAAGGTTGATGGTGCCCGGCCCGGCCAGATGCTGGGCCGAAAGGATGCCCGGATCGGTGACGCCGCGCTGATCGCCTATCCGCCGCGCAACGCCGCGACGGCAATCATCACCCGTGACCGCAAGGACGACGTCAAACTTTCAACCGCGCTGCACCGGCTGTGCGAAGAAGACCCTGCCCTTGAATGGATCCAGGACGAAGCCAGCCACGAAACGATCATCAAGGGTATCAACGAGGATCACCTTGCGGTTGTGCTGGGCCGATTGCAGCGCCGCTATGGGGTTGCAGTTGACAGCCATCCACCCCGGATCGCCTACCGTGAATCGATCCGCAATGGCGCCGCAGTGCGCGGCCGTCACAAGAAACAGTCCGGCGGACACGGCCAGTATGGCGATTGCGTAATCGAAATCCATCCGCTGCCACGCGGCGAAGGCTTCGTGTTCGAAGACAAGATTACCGGCGGTGCGATCCCGCGCCAATATATCCCCGCAGTCGAAGCCGGAGTGAGGGATGCCATGGAACGCGGCCCCTTGGGTTTTCAAGTGGTCGATCTTGCCGTGACGCTTATTGATGGATCGTTCCACGCGGTTGACAGTTCAGAACTGGCGTTCCGGATCGCCGGACGAACCGCGATGAGCGATGCCCTGGCGCGGGCGGCTCCATATCTGCTTGAACCGATTGTCAAACTGGCTGCAGATACTCCGGCGGGAACCGGATCGAAGGTCGGTTCGGTGCTGTCAGCCCGGCGCGGGCAGATCCTGGGGCTGGCCCCGCATCCCCAATGGCCGCGCTGGGAACGGGTTGAGGCCCTGCTGCCCGAAGCCGCACTGCAAGGGCTCGACGCTGAACTGCGCTCGCTTAGCCAGGGGCTGGCCAGCTTTACCGCCAAATTCGATCACCTGGCCGAAATCAGCGGAAAGCATGCCGACGAAGCGGTAAAGGCGCGCGCGGCGGAGGCGCATTAGTACCCGTAATAGGCCCCGCCCTTCTCTCTGGCGCGCAGCCAGGCCGGGCGGGCGTGGGCGGCGGCGACAAATTTCGCAAGCTTCGGATAGGCTTCGCCCTGCCCTTGCATCACCGCAATTTCGGCCGGGAAGCTCAACATGAAATCGGCCCCGGTCCAATCATCACCAACGAAATGGCCCGACGCGCCCAGCTCTCCTTCAAGGTAGGCAAAATGGCTTGAAAGCTGTTCCGCGATGCGCGGTTGGAGCGGCGCGGCAGCATCCCCAAGGCGGCTGGTGTAAAGTTGAAGCAGGATCGGCAACATCGCAGAGCCTTCAGCAAAATGCATCCACTGCATATGGCGCAGGGCATCCTTGCTGCCCGAATCCGGCTGAAAACGCCCTTCGCCATAGGCATCCAGCAGATACTGAATGATTGCGCCCGATTCCTGAATGATAGCTCCATTGTCTTCCAGCAACGGGCTTTTCCCGAGCGGATGGATCGCCTTCAATTCTGGCGGGGCCAGGTTTGTTACGGCATCGCGTTGATAGTGCCTGATCTCATATGGCAAACCCAGTTCTTCAAGCGCCCACAGGATCCGCTGTGAACGGCTGTTGTTGAGATGGTGGACGATCAAGGTCATGATGCTGGGCTCCTGAAGAATGGTCGTCCAGTCATAGCACGGCTTTGATCGCCAGCCAGCCTGCCTTCAGGGGATGGTTTGAAGATTGCGGGTCCATGGACCCGAAACACGCAGCGAGCAGCGGGCTGCCTCAAGTTCAACCGCGACAACGCCGCCATCATGATTAAGTCGGAACGGGAAATAGTAGCGCAGCAAGGTGCCATCGTTACCCGCGCGCAGGGCCAACTGGATCGGCCTCATATCGCCATTTGTAAGGGTGAAGCGCAGGGTTTCGCCCGGGATCAGGCCGCGCGCCCGGATTTGCATGGCGCGGCCGCTGCTGGTCATCGCCAGATCGCAGGCATCGTCGCTGGCAAAGGCAAGCAGCGGCCAGCGATCGCCTACTTCGGCGGCGGCGGCACTGGTTAGCGCCGTGAGAGCGATTGCGGCGGCGAAGGCAAGCTTGGACATGGCGGTTCCTCTTGGCTGCAGCATAGCCAAGCGGGGCAGACCTGAAAGCACTGCGTTGCGCCTGCCCCGCAGCGGGACAGCCGCGGGGCGTTTGGGTGAGGAGGGGATGCGCAGCAAGGCAGACACCGCAGCGCAGGCGTGCCGGGCCTGGTCATGAAACGGCCGAAACCGGAGCGAGGGGTTTGTGGCCACTCGCACCGGTTTCGTGTCTTTTGGAGGACGTTCCCGAAGGGGTACGGGGGACTCAGGAACGCCCTCCACTTAACCCCGGCCGCTGCGATAGGCGTCGCCGCAGCCGGAAGCTCTCAGAGATCAGATGTCGTCCTCAGCTTCAGGACCGGCCATCATTTCCCCGGACAGACCTTCGGTTTGGCCGCGGATCGCAGCTTCCAGCCGGTCACAAATTTCTGGATGTTCCCTGAGGTAAGTCTTGGAGTTTTCACGCCCCTGCCCGATCCGGATTGAATCGTATGAGAACCACGCCCCAGACTTTTCGACAATCCCGGCCTTGACGCCAAGATCAAGCATCTCACCAATCTTCGAAATTCCCTCACCATACATGATATCGAATTCGACCTGCTTGAACGGCGGAGCAACCTTGTTCTTGACCACTTTGACGCGGGTGGTGTTGCCAACGATATCGTCGCGGTCCTTGATCTGGCCGATGCGGCGGATGTCGAGCCGGACCGATGCATAGAACTTGAGCGCGTTGCCGCCGGTGGTGGTTTCCGGGTTGCCGTACATCACCCCGATCTTCATCCGCAGCTGGTTGATGAAGATCACCATGCAGCGCGAACGGCTGATCGAACCGGTCAGCTTGCGGAGCGACTGCGACATCAAGCGGGCCTGAAGGCCAACGTGGCTATCACCCATTTCGCCTTCAATTTCGGCGCGCGGCACCAGCGCCGCAACCGAATCGATCACCAGCACGTCAATCGCATTGGACCGCACCAGGGTATCGACGATTTCAAGCGCCTGTTCACCGGTATCGGGCTGCGAAACGATCAGTTCATTGATATCAACGCCAAGCTTCTTGGCATAGACCGGATCAAGCGCGTGTTCGGCATCAACAAATGCGGCGGTGCCGCCATTCTTCTGCGCTTCGGCTATCACATGCAGCGCCAGTGTGGTCTTGCCCGAGCTTTCCGGCCCGTAAACTTCGATCACCCGGCCGCGCGGCAGGCCACCGATCCCCAGCGCAATATCAAGCCCGATCGAGCCAGTGGAGATCGCCTCAACCTCCATCGTCTGCTTCGAGCCCAGCTTCATCGCGCTGCCTTTGCCAAACGCGCGATCAATCTGTGCCAGCGCTGCTTCGAGCGCCTTTTCACGGTCCATTGTTTCCTTGCCTTCCTGAATCAGTTTAAGCTGAGCACCCATCGTTCGTCCCCTTGCGTAAGCCACTGACCGATCAGGTCAACGTGCGACTAACGTACCGTATCTGTTCTTCTGGAACAAGGGGGGAACGGAACATTTTTGGAACATCGGTAAATGGCTGATATTTAGGCTATATTTTAGGTTGGAAACGACCTGGAAGACCCATTTCAGGCAATGTTGCTTTGCCTCAGCCGGCACCATTTTGCGCGATTCGCGCTGCCGGTCCGCGCCCGCTCTGCCGCCGCGGCCAGCAGTTCAAGGTAAAGCGCATAGTCCCCTGCCTCAATGAAAGTCCGCTGCCACCGATTGCTGCGCTGGGGAAAAATTACGGTGACAGTGCACTTTATTCGAGTGTCAACATGACGCGCGGCTCTCGCCGCAGATAAGATCTGACCCTTCTGAACCCTGTCCACTATGCCCACTCGGCCGATCACAAGGAGTTCAACCCCAAGCCTGCTAAGCGTGACCGAAAGGGCAAGGGGACTAAAATTATTGCACTGTCACCGTAATTCGTCTCGATTGTTTTGCGATCAAGCGCGTCAAAATTGGTCTCAACGGTCTTGTAGATCGTAAAGCCAGTCCAAGCGGCTGGTGCGATGCCTTCTGGCTGCCAGGCGGCAAGCTCTCCGCTCTCTACCTTCACCACCCGCCCGGCCGCATCGTAAGTGTAACGCACGGCAACAAAATTGAGCGGCCCGGCACCATCGGGATCGGGTGCGATCGACCCAGTCTCACGGCCTGCGGCATCGTAGCGATGGCCCGTGGTGTAGGGCGATGGCGCGCTTTGTGCCGCGGCGATTTGCGGCAGACCGCAAAGCGCGGTGGTCGCAAACAGGCTGCCTGCAATCACGCGCCTCATGGACATGTCCCCCCAGTGCCAAGTGGCCGCGTTTCTGACAGCTTATTGCCCCGCGCGTCATAGCTGTAGCAAGTTCTCAGCGTCTGGCCTCCGCTTGTGACCGCAACCCCGCCACAATTAAGGGGTTATTGCACGCGCCACCGTAACCCCACTGGGGAATTGGGGGTTATTGCACGTGTCACCGTAACTTCCGAAATTCACGCAATTCGGTCTATATTTTACAATACACTCGAATTTTTTTGACAGCATCTGATTCTTCGTTTTCGTAGTAATATTTGTATCTTGAATTTGATTTCTCGATCATCGGTCTAATTTTGCGTATCATTGAGAGCGTATCAAGAGCGCTTGTGCAATCGAATTTTTCAGATTCTGCATTTATCATCACAGATATCGCGCCAGCGTTACCAAGTGCAACCCCGATTCGCACCCAATACTCGGACTCCTTTGCGCAATTCTCCTTGGTCATCCCTTTAGGGCACTCCTCATAATATCTTAGCATCTTCTCAATATCGAAATTAGACCCATTGGCGGCGGCTACCTTCACCCTATCGAGTGAATTTTCAGAATTTTCCACTTTACTATTTGAATTGTTACAAGAGGTTAGTGAAATAATTGCAATACTAACGATCGTAAGTATCGGAAAATACTCGTTAAAACGTGTCATTTTTTCACTCTAACCCCGTTCAAATCAGTGTCAAGATTGACAAACGTCGTCTCGCCTGACTTGGCATCAATTATAATAGTATTATATGATGTGTTGTAAGATATGCTCCCACCTGGGGTATATACTAAGAAAGGAGCAGGCTTTCCATCTGAATCAAAACTTCGTAAAACCACGCTTCCCCCCGACCTGGTGTAAGTTAACTCGCCGCGAGATGTTATTACACGCCCACCGGACCTGTCCGCATATGCTTGGCCATATGCCTTGCCTCGGAAATTTGGCAAATTTCCAGCACATACCGCCAGAAAGGTTGTTTTCCCCCGTTGGTATCCAGAGCCAGAGGCAATTGAATAGAGTTGATTGGGATTATAGCGGGGCTGTACGAGCCTTCCCGCACGACTCTCATCCTCCATTCTTACTGAAGGATCGGTATCGTTTAGAACGCCAAGAATTACAGTGACAGTGCACTAATTGCTCATCCCTTCGCCGCAGCCAGTACTGCGCCCACCTTGTCGCTGATCTGTTGTACCGAGAACGGCTTGGGCAGGAATTCAACGTTATCCAGATCGAGCTCCTTGCGCAGTTGCTCTTCGGCATAGCCTGACATGAACAGCACCGGCATCGCGGGGCGCAGTTTGCGGACTTCGCGGATCATGCTGGGGCCGTCCATGGCCGGCATCACCACATCGGATACGATCATATCGAACGGGTCACCGCGCTGGACAATCTCCAGCCCTTCATCGCCGTCGCTGGCCGTGGTCACTTCAAACCCGGCGCGGGTCAGCGCGCGCTGTGCCACGGCGCGGACCATGTCTTCATCTTCAACCAGCAGAATGCGGCCGCCGCCGGACCATTCGGTTTCGGGTTTGGGTGAAAGCAAGGACGATCCTTCGACAAGCTCAGGACGAACGGTATCTGATTTGGTCGCGTGATGGACCGGCAAGTAAACCGAGAAAGTGGTGCCCCGGCCCACTTCGCTATCGGCAAAGATGAACCCGCCGCTCTGCTTGACGATCCCGTAGACGGTTGAAAGCCCCAGCCCGGTACCTTTGCCCAGGTCCTTGGTGGTGAAGAACGGTTCAAAGATCTTGCCGAGATTTTCGGGCGCAATCCCGCTGCCAGTATCCTGCACAATCAGCGCGGTATAATCGACCTGCGGCATGATCCCGCCCTGCATATCGCGGACCTGCGCGGCGCTGATCTTGCGGGTGGCGAGAGTCAGTTTGCCGTGCTCACTTTTGGCCAGCATCGCATCGCGGGCATTGACGCACAGGTTGACGATCACTTGTTCCAGCTGGGTCGGATCGGCCCGAACCGGGCCCAGATCGCGATCATGGGTGACGGTAAGCAGGATCTTCTCACCAATCAGGCGGCGCAGCATGTGGGTGATATCAGTAACGACATCGGGCAATTGCAGCACTTCGGGGCGCAGCGTTTGCTGGCGGCTAAAGGCCAGCAACTGGCGGGTCAGGCTGGCGGCGCGGTTCGAATTGGCGCGGATCTGCTGGATATCATCATAATCGCTGTCACCGGGGGTATGGCGAAACAGCATCAAATCGCAGGTGCCAAGGATCGCGGTGAGGACATTGTTGAAATCGTGCGCCACCCCGCCTGCCAATTGCCCCACGGCCTGCATCTTGGTGGCCTGGGCAACCTGCCGTTTGAGCCGGGTTTCCTCAGTATTGTCAGTCAGCCCCAGCAAGACCGCAGCCTCACCCAGCCCGCGCACCCCCGCAAGGCTCAACGTAACCGGATCTTCGGCCAGGCCTTTCAGCCGCACCGCAATATCGCCGCTGTTGGCGGGGCCTTGGGCAAAGCGGCGGACCGCATCGGAAATCGGGCCCTTGTCTTCCTGGACCACCAGATCGGTTGGATAGGTTGGCGGCGCTTCGCCATCGCGGCCGGCGGCGCGCATGAAAGCAGTGTTGGCAAACAGCAACCGCCCATCGCGGTCAGCCATGGCCAGGCCCAGCGGCAGCTGCGCCAGCAGGGCTTCAAGGTGCGCAGCGCCCGCGCCGCCCTCTCCGCCGCCGCCGCCAATGCCGGTGCCGTTATCGGCGACCAGGATCAGCGATGGGGTTTGATCGTAATCAGGCGCTGCCGCTGCATCGGGATCGGCCACCGGCAGATAGAACAGCGAAAGCGGTGCACCGCGTTTGCCATCGCGGGCCCAGCTGATCCGATCACTCTCATCCTGATACATCAGATCGGCAAAATCCTTGCCGGTCAGGATCGCGGCGGGATCGCCGGTGGTGCGGGCGGCAAAGCCCGGGGTTGCCGCGCGCACCTTGCCATCAGGATCGACGATCGCCAGCGTAAGCCCGGCCCCGGCCAGAGCCCGGCCCAACTTGCCTTCGAAATGCGGGATCAGTTCGCCAACCAGATCGGGCGGGCTTAGCGCGGTAAAGTTCCAGACCAGATAATCATCCCCGCGCCCGGCCCGCAGGACTGCGGCCTTCCAGCGCAAATGATCGCGCTCGATCAGATCGGCCTGCCCCGCCCCATCGCGCCAACCGGCCCGCGCGGCCTTGGCCAGGCGTTCCAGGCTGGCATTATCGACCGGCAGACGCGGCGGCGCATGCTGCGCGGTAAACCATTGTTCATAAAGCGGATTGGCGCAAACAAGCCGCCCCGCGCGATCGGTGATCGCCACCGCAGCATCGCCGCGATCGATTGCAGCAACGGTTACCGACCAATCGGGCAAGGCATATTCCGGTTCGCCCGGTTCCGCGCGCGGGCGCAGCATCCAGCCCAGCGCGCCAAGGCCGATCAGGCCGCCCACAAAACCGGCCACAGCAGCCGGCTGGCGGGTGGCCAGCCAGACCAGGACCAAGCTGGCCAGCAGGGCCCCGCCCAGGACCAGCCGTTCGGCCGTCGGTACAGGCAGACCGGCGGCCGGCGCCTTCATTCGGGCAGCTCCGGCTGGGCCAACCGCTCCTGCGCCAGCTTGCGTTTATGGCGGATCCACCAAGACCAGCTGAACGAAGCGATCAGGTAGCCGATTGAGGCCGCAACCACCGATATCACAAACAGTCCGGTGACCACCCCTGGTGCGGCGTCAGACAGGAACCAATAGGTCCATTCTTTCAGTGAGGCGCCTTCAGACATCATCTGCCGCACCGTTGCCAGATCGACATGGAAGCCCAGCCCGTTTCCTATCGCGGCCGAACCCAACAGGATGAATGGCGTGGTCAAAGGCATCGACAGGAAAGTCATCATAGCGGCCAGAGGGATATTACCGCGGCTGGGGACGCACAGCAGCGCCGCACCGATAATCTGGATTCCCGGGATCAGCGCAAAAATGCCCACCAACAAGCCCACCGCCACCCCACGCGGCACCGAGCGGCGGGTAAAGCGCCACAGCTCTGGCCGGCGCGCAAACGGGCCGATCCAGCGATTATGCTCAAGCTCTTCTCGCTTGGGCATTTGGCGCTGCGCCCATCCAGCGATGCGGGTGATTAGCGTGCTCATTTGTAGTCCCGCATAATCCGTGCCTGATCCCGCTTCCAGTCACGCTCTTTGGTTGTCGCGCGCTTGTCCGCAGCGTTTTTGCCTTTGGCCAGCGCCAGCTCTACTTTTGCGCGGCCACGGCCATTAAAATAGATCGACAGCGGCACCAGGGTCATCCCCTTGCGCTCCACCGCTCCGTGGAACTTGGCAATCTGGCGCTCTTTCAGCAGCAGTTTGCGCGGCCGTTTGGGCTGATGGTTAAAGCGGTTGCCATGGCTGAATTCGGGGACGTTGGAATTGACCAGCCAGATCTCACCGTTTTTGACCTCGGCATAGCTTTCGGCGATCGAGCCCTCACCAAACCGCAATGACTTCACCTCGGTCCCGGTCAGCACGATCCCGGCTTCGAACACGTCCTCGATATAATAATCAAACCGCGCCCGCCGGTTTTCGGCGACGACTTTGGTTTTTTCGAATTCTGGGTGATGCGGGCGGGCCATGGTCTTGCGGCATGTAGGGTGCTTGGCGAAAAATTCAAACCAAACCGCATCACCAAACGGGACTTGACTAGTTTATTGTATTGCTACACCAACACACTTAAATGAGATTTGGAGCGTTCAACATGCCACTATCGTCTGAGCTTGTGTTTCCGCCAGTTTCCACCTGGCAGATCAATGCCATGCGTTTCCTGTTTCTGCTGATGGCGCTGGTCATGGGCAGCGTGGTCTGGGAGCAAATGCTGTTCAAATCTGCCGACTGGCATTGGGGACTCGGGGTTGCGAAATCAATGTTGGCAGCTCTCGCCCTGCTTAGTGTGCTGGGGGTTCGCTATCCGCTGCAAATGCTGCCTTTGATGATGTATGAAATCGCCTGGAAGACTGTGTGGTTGATATTCATCGCCCTGCGCGCTTGGCTGAACGGCAAATGGAGCGCTGATATCGAAGATATGTTTTTCGATTCGATCGGCATCATCATAGCCTATTTTATCGTGCCATGGCGCTATGTTTGGGCCCGCTATATCATCCAGCCGATGGAGCCGCTGCGGCAAAAGCGCTGACGCTAGGTCATGACCTAGACCAACCCCGCATGTGCCAGCCCGGCATCCACTGCCTGGCGGCTTTGCGCGCTACAGGCGATGATCGGCAGACGCACATCATCGCCGATCCAGTCTTGCAGTTTTGACAAGGCGTATTTGACTGGCCCGGGCGAGGCATCAGTGAACAGCGCCTGGTGCAGCGGAAACAGTCGCTCGTTCAATGCGTGCGCCTTGGCCATATCACCCGCCAGGCTGGCAGCCTGAAATTCTGCGCAAAGCCGCGGCGCGACATTGGCAGTAACCGAGATACAGCCTACCCCGCCGCCGGCATTGTATTGCAGCGCCATATCATCATTTCCGCAGATCTGGGCAAAGCCAGTCCCCGTCC
>NZ_JBEBKB010000041.1:0-19809 GCF_040079535.1 Novosphingobium sp.
TTGTTGCACGGCGGCGGCGGCGGCGGAGGCGGCGGCGGCGGCGGCGGTGGCGGCGGAACGTCTACCACTTCAACCGGCGGCGGCGGCGGAGCAGCCGGAGCACCGAAGTTATAGCCAAGCGTCATCATCAGCGAGTGCGACCGGAAGCGGGTGCTAACCGGAGCGCGCTGTTGACCCAGCAGCTCGACATTGTCCTGATTGTACAGGCGATACTTCAGACCCAGATCGATATTGTCGCTGATCGGATAGCGGATGCCGGCAAGAGCTTGCCAAGCGAAGCCGCTGTCAGAATCGTCAGCCCAGACGACACTTGGAGTAGTGGTCCGTGCATCAACATCAACGCGGCCGATACCGGCGCCGCCGCCAACAAAGCCCTGAAGGCCATCGTCAGCACCAAAATCAAGCAGGCCGTTGAGCATGAAGCTCAGCGCGCTGGCATGACCGGTGAGGTTGGGGCTGTTATAATTGATCGAAGGCGAAGGAGCGAAATCCTGAGCGCCCACGCGGCGATAGCTGGCTTCTGCTTCGAGGCGGAAGCCGCCGAAATCGTAACCAACGATACCGCCGACATCGTAGCCGGTCTTGCCGCTAAGCGTGCCATTTCCGGTCGACACCAGATCGTGCATATCTTCTACCAGCGTAACACCGAAGTCACCTTCAATGTACCACGAATCGTCGCGTGCCGAAGCCGGCGCAGCGAGGACCGTAGTTGCCAGCGCCATCCCAATGATGAGTTTGCGCATTATGAAATTCCCCTTTTGACTAGGATTGAGCCACCGAGTGCGCAGTGTCTAACTGCAAGCCTGTGCCCACGCAAGCGGGCAAACGGCCTAACTGTTGTAATAATGTCGCGATTTGGCGCAGGAACCACACGAAACGACGCGGAAATAGGTCGGATGGACTGGTTCGGCTCGGTCAGCGGGGGGCTGATTGAAGTCAGGGTGCTGGGATGATTCCCGCATCGGTCAGGCAAGCCATCAGCGCGGCCAAGGCGGCCCGAGCCTCGGTGTCGATTGTCGCGCCGCCGCTGGGGGTCGCTGGTCTGCCGGGAGCCAACCACGCGCCCTGGTAGCGAATTTCCTGACCCGTCGCGCGGTTGAGGACCCGCATCCCATCGCGCGGCGCAACGAAAATCCAGTTTCCGGCCTGGCGCGCGGCAATCTGCCCTGCCTTGCCGGTCCAGCCACCACTGGCACCGCTTGAAACCAACCAGCATTGGCCATCGACCGGCGCAGCAGGAGGTGCGGCCAGCTCTGTTTCGACGGCAGCGTGAACCAGAGTGTCAACCCGCACTGCAAATTCGTTGACGAAACCTTCTTTTTGAGCCTGGCCGGCGAACGTGGCTGTGTTGGGGGCCGCGCAGGCCTTCGGGCTCACCGGCCGAATAGAGCATGGCCTGGGCCCCGCCCGGCCAGGTCAGCAACCGGCGCGATGGTTCAAACCGTGGCCGGCAGCCCCGCCGGGCAATGGCCAGCAGCCCGCTTTCTCCTTCCACCATCACGCTGCGCGCCTCAATCAGCGATGCCGCGACCAGTGCGATCCTGGCTTCGGGATTGCTTTCGGCAACCGCGCGAACCCATTCCGCCCCGGCCCTGGTCTTGCCAAAACCGCGCCCGGCCAGGATCAGCCAGCTGTGCCAGTCACCAGCTGGCGGCAATTGGCCGGGGTGCGCCCAAAGCTGCCAGTGCGTACGCAAGGAACGCCTTTGGCGCGGGCACATCTTTTCAAGCAGCGCCCGGCATTCGGCTGGCGGCAGACCTTGCAGATAGGCCGCACGGCCATCACTTTTCATCGGCGCCGCTCTTGCTGCCATCGGCGATCAATTTGGCATTCGCGGCCGATCGTTGGCGCATCTCATCGATCATCGCGTCGATCGAATCGAGCACTTCCTGTTCATCCCGGTCGTCGATCAGAGCGCGCTGGCGGGCCACCGCCTCGCGGTGCCCGGCCAGCACCCGCAGCGCATTGGCGACATCCATCTTGCGATCGGGATCGGGATTTCGCAGGTATCCCAGCAGCTCCATTTCAAGCAAATCATAGCCCTCACACAACGCCTTGATCCAGTGCGCGGCGAATTCGGGTTCTTTGCGCCGGGCGGCATAGGCCAGGCTCTTGTTGATGCCTGCGGCATCGGCTGCGGCGGTGATGTTCGATGTACAAGCAAGCGCTTCGATGAAATTGGTGCGCCAGCGCGTGTTGCGGCGCTCACACGTAAGATTGCCCGCCTTGCCGCGGGTGTAATTGCGTTTCGTCATGCTGGGAACCTGTTGCCAGGGGAAAAGCGGGGCCGATCCGAATCGGTATATCGCGATGTTCCATATTTGTGCCATATTAGCGTTACGATGTCAAGACTAATGAACCATTATGGTTAGTCAGTTGCACAGATTGATCACTTGTGGCGCTGCGCTGCGCTCTCTAAGCAGGCTGCGAACCAGACGGGGAATTTGAATGCTGCGCAGGCTGTATGATTGGACCATGGCCAAAGCGGTCCACCGCCAAGCCGAATGGTGGTTGGCGCTGTTTGCTTTTGTTGAAGCCAGCTTCTTTCCGATCCCGCCCCACCCGTTGCTGGGGATCATGTGCCTGGCCGAACCCAGGAAGGCGATCCGCTTTGCCGTGATCGCCACGCTGGCATCGGTGGCCGGCGGGATGCTGGGCTATGCGATTGGCCACTTCCTTTATGATACGGTAGGCACGCAGCTGCTGGCCTGGCTGGGGCTGACCCAAAGCTTTCCCAAGGCCGCCTGCTACCTCAACGAATATGGCTTCTGGATCTTCGTGGCCAAGGGCGCGACCCCGATCCCGTTCAAGCTGCTGACGATTACTGCCGGGTTCATCGGCATGGATCTGCTGCGGTTTATCGCCGGATCTATCATCTCACGCTCAATCAGCTTCTTGTTCGTGGGGATTCTGTTCCGGCTGTTTGGCGCACCGATCAAGGCCTTTATCGACAAGTACCTGGGGCTGGCGACCGCCGGCTTCGTGGTGCTGGTGCTTGCAGGTTTTGCCGCGATTACCTTGCTGGGCGGCGGGCCCAAGGAAGGCGGCCACAAGTGTGAAGCGGCAGCCAGCGCCGAAGCCGCCCGGTGACATCCCCTTCCAGCCAGGCAATCACGCTGTACCATTGCAAGGATGCCCGCTCGTTCCGGGTATTGTGGGCGCTGGAGGAGCTCGGGCTACCCTATGTGCTGGAACTGATGCCGTTCCCGCCGCGCTTTCGGGTGGAAGGGTACAAGCAGCTTAACCCGCTGGGCACGGTGCCAGCCTGCTTCATTGGCGGCCAGTTGATGACCGAAAGCGCCGCAATCCCGCATGTGCTGGCCAGCCGGTTTGGACCGTCCAAACTGGCGCTTGCCCCGGAAGAGCCGGACTATGCGGCCTACATGAACTTCCTGTTCATGGGCGAGGCAACGCTGACCTTCCCGCAGACGATCCATTTGCGCTACACCCGTCTTGAGCCACCCGAGCGCCGCGTGACGCAAGCGGCAGAGGACTATGCCCAGTGGTTCGGATCGCGCCTGCGCGCGGCGGAGGGTTTGATCGAGGGCCCGTTCGCTTGCGCCGGGCGCTTTACCATGGCCGATATTTCTCTTGGCTATGCGGTGATGCTTGCGCTCAACATCGGGCTTGATGCGCAGGTTGGCCAGGGCATGCAGGACTATCTGGAACGGCTTGGCCAGCGCGATGGATTCAAGCGGGCCAAAGCCGCGCAGGCCGCTGGGCCCGATCTGCCGGTTTGAGTATCAAGGTTCGTTGGTAACCATTGGCCACAACTGCGTTATCGCGACCAGCATCGCATCAAGCTGCGGTGAACCGGCGAAAAATCGGCCGATCCGGGCTTGGGAAAGCGCCAGGGTAACAGACGGTTCCAATTCGCGCGCGCTGGTCAGATGCTTGGTCGCAGCTGCGGAATTACCCTCGGCATGCTCGAGGCAGGTCAGCACCAGCAGCGCGATAAATTGCCCCGGATAGAGCTGGAATGCCGCATCGAAAGCGCCGCGCGCGGCATCAAAATCCTTGCGCCTGGCATGTGATATCCCCCGCCAGGCATGGGTGATGTAGTGCAAATGGCTTTCCGGTTCGACCTTGAGGAAATCGTCCAAATGACCAAGCCCGGCTTGTTCATTGCTGAGCAGCAGGCTGTTCACTCCGGCGGCATAATGGGCCAGGCCATGCCCAGGACGCAAACGAATGGCCCGCAGCGCGCGCGGCAAGCCATCGGCCGGACGGCCAATATAGGCGCTGGCCGTGGCAATCGCCGCCAGCGATCCAGCATGATCGGGATCCAGCGCAAAGGCCCGGTCAATATGCTGCTGAATCTCGCGCTCGCTCTCCGGATCGGGGGTGCTGATCGATAGATAGGCCCCGGAAATGGTCTGGGCGTGGATCGCCCGGGCAAAGCCATAGTCGGGCGCGATATCAATCGCCCGCTGGCTTTCGCTGATCGAGCGCATCAGCGATTCCGCGCCATACTCGCGGATCGCAGCCAGCGCCCGCGCGATGCATTCCCAGGCGGTGAGGTTGCTGGGTTTGCGCAGCGCCCGGTCCATTTCAAGCTTATAGATTGTTGCGCCCAGCACGGCGGCGGCTTCGGTCACCAGATCGCCTTGCAACTGCGCAAATTCA
The DNA here is from genome assembly GCF_040079535.1 of Novosphingobium sp. Taxonomy (GTDB): domain Bacteria; phylum Pseudomonadota; class Alphaproteobacteria; order Sphingomonadales; family Sphingomonadaceae; genus Novosphingobium. The sequence goes on from NZ_JBEBKB010000041.1 coordinate 4,627, forward strand.
TCGATGTGCCGTTCAAACCGCTGCGTCCAGGCGATCGCACCGCTGGCCGCTTCGATCAGTTCGGCGGTAACCCGCAGCAAATCGCCGCTGCGCCGAACGTTGCCGCCCAGAAAATAGCGTACACCAAGCCGCAACCCGGTTGCGGGATAATCCGTAATCGGCTTGTCACGAAAACGCGCGGTTGCCGAACTGGCGATGACCCGCACATTCACGCCCTGGCTGAGCGCGTGAACGAGGTCTTCAGCCATACCCAAAGCAAAGCCTTCATCAACTGCCAACCCAGACCGGTTGGCAAACGGCAAGACCGCCAGGCTGGGTGCATCGCCGCGCGCGCCTTCATCTGCACTGGCTGGCCCAACCAGCCGATAGCCCGCTTTGCTGATCGTCTCGATCTGGAAAGAGCCAGCCCGCGCCGCCACTTTGCGCAGCCGCTGGACCACCCGCTGGATCGCGTCTTCTCCCACCACGATCCCGCGCCAGCACGCCGCAGTCAGATCTTCACGGCTAAGCACGATGCCTTCAGCCCGGTAGAGCGCGATCAGACATTCCATCACCCTGGGTTCAAGCCGCTCAGCCTCCCCATCGGGATAGACGACCTGGCGAATCGCCGGCGATACTGCCAGATCTCCAATCTGGAAGGCCGGGGCGGATTTCAACTCGATCGGACGGCGCAAAGCGTCAGTCATGCCACTTTGCGGGCCTGCGCTGCTTCCGGAATCCTGTTCCGCAGTATCGTCTTCGCGCGACTTCAAGCTGCTTGTTGCCCCATTTTCCAATCCCCGATCTATCGTTTGAATTTGCCGCGTTGCAACGAAAATCGGCTAAGCCAGCATCAGCAGGTGATGCCCAGATAGCGACTATTGTCAGCGATCATCGGGAAATCATCGGGTTGAGACCCTTTCGCAATAAGCCAGATCATGGCAATCACAATTGCACAAACCGCTGACATTGCTTGGCGGAATGGATGCTGCTCGTTACGCGACCCAATGGGCGGCAACAGACTCGGCTTCGTATGCAGCGCTCGAAACGGCCTGCTACGAGGCCGAATTTGTTTTTGCCAGGCCGATGGGCTTTCTACCTATTCAGGGCGGGGAACCGGCATGGTGTAATTGAGCCCGAGCCGGCCGCCATCGGGATAGATCGTCTGGCCGGTGATATAGCTGCTCTCATTGCTGGCCAAAAACACCGCAACGGCTGCCACTTCCTCTGGCTCGCCGCAGCGGCCCAGCGGGGTGCGGCTGAAAATTCGATCCTCAGCGGCGCGATCATTCATAATTCCGCGCAACATATCGGTCATGATCGAGCCGGGGCCGATCGCGTTGACCCGGATGCCTTTGGGCGCAAGTGCCAATGCGGTTACATTGGTCAGTTGCTTTAAGGCCGCTTTGGATATTGTGTAGGGAATCTGATTGGGGATCGCCAGCACCGCATTGACCGAGCTCATATTGATCACCGCACTGCCCTGGTCCATCAAGCGCGCGGCTTCCTGTGTGGCCCACAGCGCCGCCTTGAGGTTGATGGCAAAGACCCGGTCGAAATCCTCCTCGGTCAGATCGGACAGCGCGGCGGCATGGGTAACCCCGGCATTGTTGACCAGAAGATCAAGTGCGCCCCAGCGCGCGTCCACCCGGGCAAACACCCGGCCGACTTCGTCCTTCAGGGCCAGATCAGCAACCAGCCCTTCCTGGGCCAGCGCCTCTGCCGTTTCGGCCAGCCGCGCAGCATCGCAATCGACCAGCAGCAATTCTGCGCCTTCGCCGGCAAAGGCATGGGCTATCGCCTTGCCGATCCCTTGCGCTGCGCCAGTGATCACCGCGCGCTTTCCGGCCAGGCGCCGGCTCATTTGCGGCGCTTGCCCTTGACCGATCTTAGTTCAGCTTCGGCCACGGCGCGTTCGGCGATGGGGCGCATCACTGCGTATCCGGCCGGGTTGGGATGGACCCCATCGGGCGCAAATTCACGCGGAAAAGCGCCGCCGGGGCCAACCAGCGCGGCATAATAGTTGGCATAGGACAGCCCTTCAACCTCGGCAAAATCGCGCAGCCAGGCGTTGAGCGTGGCCACCCAAGGTGCGGGCTGGTGATGGCCGGCCCAATCGAAATGATCGGTTGGCGGGATAGAGCCCAGCACCACCGCGATCCCATTGGCCCGGGCCATGGCCACCATCGATCGGATTGCGTTTTTGTAGGCTTCGGGCGTCGTCGGTCCGGTATTGCCCGCAATATCGTTGGTTCCAATCATGATGTGTACAACCTTGGGATGCAGCGCCACTGCATCCTGCCAGAACCGCACCACCAATTGCGCGCTGGTTTGGCCTGAAAGGCCGCGGCCCACAAAACCATGGGCGAACAGATCTGGATCGGCCTTGATCCAGCCTTCGGTGATCGAATCGCCAATGAACACCGCACGCGGCGGATTGGCCGGATCGATCCGGGCGTTATCCTCAACAAACCGGCAGCGCCAGGCCCAGTCGTTTTGCAGCACTTTGGGATCAAGCGCCCACAGCCCGTCATGACTGGCGGGGCAGGCATTGTCCATCATGCCCGGCGGCGGATAGGCGTTTGACGGCGGCGTATCAGCCATGGCCGGAACCGCCATGATCGCCAGCACGAATGCTGCCAGCCACTTAGCCAAGGATCCCGGCCCCGAGGATTCCAGATTTCTCACCGGCACGCTTGAACATCCCGATGATCGTCTGGACCTGCTCCGCAGTATGTTCAGCACACAGCGAACAACGCAGCAGGGTCATGTTCGCGGGCGTTGCCGGTGGCCGCGCGAGGTTCACATAGAGCCCCTCGTGCAACAACGCTTCCCACATCATCGCGCCGCGTTCCAGATCGGGCATGATAACCGCGATGATCGCTGATTGCGGCGTTTCAGTGCCCAGCTGGAACCCGGCATCGCGCAGGCCCTGGTGCAGGATCTTGGAATTTTCCCACAAGTGCGCGCGCTTGTTGCCGGCATGCATCAGCTTGCGGATCGAAGTGGCGGCGGTGTGGACCACAGAAGGCGGCAGGCTGGCGGTGAACACGTAAGGCCGGCAGACCAGCCGCATGATCTCAAACTTGGGATGGTTCGATACGCAGAAGCCGCCAACCGTGCCGACCGATTTGGAAAACGTACCGATCACGAAATCGACATCGTCCAGGCAGCCCTGATCCTCGGCCACGCCGCGCCCGTTGGGGCCAATAAAGCCCATCGAATGTGCCTCATCAACCAGCACCATTGCGCCGTGCCTTTTGGCAACCGCGATCATTTCCTTCAGCGGCGCGATATCGCCCAGCATCGAATAGACGCCTTCAAGGATCACCAGCTTTCCGGCACCTTCGGGAATGCGCCCCAGCCGCTTGTCCATCGCTTCGATATCGTTGTGCTTGAACGGCACCACTTCGGCATCGCCCATCTTGCAGCCATCCCAGATGCTGGCATGGCTATCGATATCGAGCACGATGTAATCGCCCTTGCCGGCAATGGTGCTGATAATGCCCAGGTTGGCCTGATAGCCGGTGGAAAAGACCATCGCGTGGTCCATCGCGTAGAATTCTTTCAGCGCCTCTTCGACCAGCCGATGCCCGGCATACGTGCCGTTGAGCACACGGCTGCCGGTGGTGCCCGATCCAAAATCTTCCAGCGCCTGCTTGCCAGCCTCAATCACATCGGGATCAAAGGTCATGCCCATATAGTTGTAAGTGCCAAGCAGGATCGTCGGCTTGCCATTGCAAACGGCTTCGGTGGGCGAGAGGACCTGCTCCATCACCAGATTGAACGGATCGGTGAGCCCGGTTGAAAGCAGCGCGCGGCGCTGTTCGATCAAGGGGTCGAATTTGGAAAACAGGTCGGTCATAAAGTGTCCTCAGCCCTGTAGTTTGGTCACAGCATCGATCAACTGGCCGTAATTCTCGATCTCAGCCTGCTGGTTCATGGTGATGATGATATCGAACGCATCTTCGATTTCAGCGACGAAATCCATCACCGTCAGGCTGTCAAATTCCAGATCGCCAGCAAAAGTGCTGGCGTCGCTGATCGCCACACCCTTTTTGTTGAAGGGGGCGATCAGCTCGGCGATCTTCTCGGCGATTGCAGCGCGGTCCATGGTCGTGAGGTACTCCTGATAAGTTTTGCGGCGCATTGGCCGATGAATGGGGCGGAAAAGGGGCGGAACCCTTATCAGACCGCAGCTTTCTCCACCAACCCCCGCACAGCCGCCATGAACGGTCCGATCGAGACCGGCTTGGCGAGATAGCCCTCGGCCCCGGCGTCGCGGATCCGTTCTTCATCGCCTTTGCCGGCATAGGCGGTAACGGCCAGCACCGGGATCGGGCGCAAGGTTGCGTCTTTCTTGGCCATTTCGATCAGATCGAGGCCGGAAACATTGGGCAGCTGAATATCCATGATAATCAGGTTGGGCACGAACTGCCGCGCAGCATCGAGTGCCAGCAAGCCATCGGCGCAGGGCTCCACCGCATAGCCATGCGCCTTCAGCACGTCGCAGAACAACCTGCGATTTAGGTCGTTGTCCTCGACAACAAGGATGCGCTTTGCCATGAGCGAAGCCTTAGCCCGTGCCGGAGTCTCTGACAATTCTGCGTGAACCCAAATCCCCGGCCCATGATCCCAAGGCCCTGGCGCTGGGTGCGCTGGGCTGGGTGTTGAGCGATAGCATTCGGGCCGAACGGCTGTTGGCGCTGACCGGGCTTGATGCCGATATGTTGCGGGCCGGGCTGGATGATCCAGCGGTGCTTGGCGCGGTGCTGGAGTTTCTTGGCAGCTACGAACCCGATCTGGTCGCAGCGGCACAGCACCTTGGGGTTGATCCGGCCGAGCTGGCGGCTGCACGGGAGAATTTGTAGCATTATGGCAAGGCCGCTTATCATCAGCGATTGCGACGAAGTGTTGCTGCACATGATCGTGCCGTTTGGCGCGTGGCTGGAAGAGACGCAGCCCGTCTCGTTCAAGCTGGTCGGCAACGATTTCGGCAAGGCGATCCGCGACAAGCAAACCGGCGATCCGGTTCCGCCGGAGGAAATCTGGCGCTTGCTGGGGCTGTTTTTTGACGGTGAGATGCACCGCCAGACCCCGATTGCAGGCGCGGTCAACGCGATGAACACGCTGAAAGACCACGCTGACGTGGTGATCCTGACCAACCTGACCGACCGCCACAACGAGCCGCGCCGCCAGCAGTTGCTGGCCCATGGGCTCGATCTGCCGGTCTTCACCAACCAGGGGCCCAAAGGCCCGGCGCTGCAGGCGATTCTGGAAAAGTACCAGCCATCCAAGGCGGTGTTCATCGACGATCTGGCCCAGCACCACGGTTCAGCAGCCGAAATGGTTCCCCAGATAGATCGCCTTCACCTATGTGGTGAACCAACACTCGCCCCGCATATCGCTTGCGGGTTTGAAATGGGCCACGCCCATGCCCGGATCGATACTTGGGAGCACGCCTTGCCTTGGCTGCTATCGCGATTGTAGGATGGACCGATGAGCATTGACGCAAGACTTGCCGAACTCGGCATCATTCTACCCCAGGCCGCCGCCCCGGTCGCGGCCTATGTCCCGGTGGTTGTGGCCGGCGGACTGGCCCATGTTTCCGGGCAGGTCTCGTTCGTGGATGGCCAATTGATCAAAGGCCGGCTGGGCGAGGATGTTTCGCTGGAACAGGGCATCGAAGCCGCGCAAGGCTGCGGTTTGATGATTTTGGCCCAGCTGAAAGCCGCGCTTGGCTCGCTTGATCGGATTGAGCGGATCGTAAAGCTGGGCGCCTTCATCAATTCAACCGCAGGATTCACCGATCAGCCCAAAGTTGCCAATGGCGCATCGGAATTGATGGTGGCGGTGTTTGGCGAAGCGGGCAAGCACGCCCGCAGCGCGGTGGGCGTTCCCAGCCTGCCGCTGGGCGTGGCGGTGGAAATCGATGCAATTGTCGCCGTTCGCCCTGCTTGACCGCTGGCGCAGTCCGCCGCCAAAGCCTGAAAAGGTCGCGTGGCTGAGCACATGCGACTATGCGCACCGCGGTCTGCATTCCAGCGGCGTGCCCGAAAATTCGCCCAGCGCCTTTGCCGCCGCGATCGCCAAAGGCATGGGGATCGAATGCGATGTTCAGCGCAGCAGTGATGGCCGGGCGATCGTGTTCCATGACGGTGAACTGGATCGGCTGACCGCCGAACAAGGCCCGCTGGCCGATCGAAGCGCAGAACAATTGGGCCGGATCGTGCTGTCTGGCAGCACCGACACCATCCCCACGTTGCGCCAGCTGCTCGATCAGATCGGCGGCAAGGTACCGCTGCTGATCGAGATCAAGTCTTCGATCCGCACCAGCCGCCGCACCAGTGCGCTGTGCCTGGCGGTGCGGCGAGATCTGGAAGGTTATCATGGCCCCCACGCGATCATGAGCTTTGATCCCCGTGTGGTGCGCTGGTTTGCCGATCATTCGAAGCTGACCTCACGCGGGCTGGTTGTTACCGAAGAAAACGACAAGGCATTGCCAGGCATGATCCGCCGCCGGCTGGGCCTGTGGCATGCCAGACCCGATTTTCTGGCCTATGATATCCGCGATCTGCCAAGCCGCTTTGCCGCCGGCCAGCGCGCGCGCGGCTTGCCCGTGCTAAGCTGGACCGTGCGCAATGCCGATCACCGCGAACGCGCTGAAAAACACGCCGACTCCCCGATTGCCGAAGGGCCAGGCGTGGTGTGATCGAAGCGCGGATCGGCAGCGCGGTTGGCGATTTGCCCGCGACCGAATGGGATGCATTGGCTGGCGGCAATCCGTTTGTCAGCCACGCCTTCCTGACGGCGCTGGAGGAATCCGGCTCGGTTGGGCCGGGCACCGGCTGGACGCCCGCCCCGATCACCATCGCCGATGCCCAAGGGCGCTTGATTGCCGCGCTGCCGGCCTATCTCAAGGCCCACAGCCAGGGCGAATATGTGTTCGATCACAGCTGGGCCGATGCCTGGCACCGCGCCGGCGGATCCTATTACCCCAAGCTGCAGATCGCCGCGCCGTTTACACCTGCCACCGGGCCGCGCCTGTTGCTGGCCGATCCGGCATTGGCAGGGCCGTTGCTGAAGGCGGCACAGCAGGTCTGCGAAGAGAACGGCCTGTCGTCTGCCCACGCCACGTTTATTGCGCCAGAGCAGCTAGCCCTGTTCAAGGCCGCTGGCTGGCTGGCGCGCAGCGACATTCAGTTCCACTGGGAAAATCGCGGCTATGGCGATTTCGAGGAATTCCTTGGTGCGCTATCTTCGCGCAAGCGCAAGGACATCCGCAAGGAGCGCGCCGCCGCCCAGGAAGGCGTGGATATTCAGGCCCTGCGCGGCGATGAAATCCTGCCAGAGCATTGGGATGCCTTTTGGCTGTTTTATCAGGACACCGGATCGCGCAAATGGGGCCAACCCTATCTGACCCGCGCGGCGTTTGATCTGCTGGGCAAGCGGATGGGCGATTCAATCGTGCTGGTGCTGGCCTTCATCCAGGGCGAACCGGTGGCCGGCGCACTCAACTTCATTGGCCCGGATACACTCTATGGGCGGTATTGGGGGGCCCGGATCGACAAGCCGTTCCTGCATTTTGAGCTGTGCTATTACCAGGCGATTGACGTTGCAATCGGGCTTGGCTTGTCCCGGGTCGAGGCCGGCGCGCAAGGCGGGCACAAATTGGCGCGGGGCTATGAGCCGGTAGAAACCTGGTCTGCCCACTGGATCGCCCACCCCGGCTTTCGCGAGGCGGTGGCCGACTTTCTTGAGCGCGAACGGGCCGGTATCGCCGCCGATCGAAATTTTCTAGAGGCCCGCACACCGTTCAGGAAGGGCGGGTAACCGCCAAACCGGCCGGAACTGGCCTTGATCCTCCAGGATTGACCAGGCTGGTATCAGGCCGCCTTGCGGGCCGATGCGCTGAGCCATTCGCGGGCCCGGCGCTGGGCTTCGGCCACTTCGCGGGCGGTCATCTCGTCAGAAATGTCAGCGCGGCACATCTGGGCTTCGCAGTGCCCGCCAACGGCCGCCAGATTGAACCACTTGTGGGCTTCGATCAGATCGCAATCGACCCCGTGACTTCCGGTCGAATAGGCAACGCCAAGATCGTAATAGGCGCTGGTTTCGCCTTGGGCGGCAGCAGCCAGGCAGCTTGCCACCAGCAGATCTTCGCGGCGTTCGTCGGCTGTAGCGACCGGACCGATGTTGTTCCAGGCAGTGTTCATCTCAATAACCCCCTCTGGGCGGATTTCCCTTTCCGCCGATGGGCTGAACTTTGCCGAACATGGTCAACAAAAGATTAATGCGGCTGGCGTTTTCTATCGCTGCGGTGTGACAGTTTGCCGACTGGTCGCTGCAAAAGCCGTTCATCGCGGCCTAATGTGTACCATTCTAGCTGCCATGCCGATTGGCGCTTGTGTGGGATTCTACCCAAGCCTATAGGCGCCTCGGTCCGGTATCGTGGGGTCGTCGGGAAAACCCGGGGCCATCAGGACCCGCAGTCCGGCCAGTGTTGTTTGGAGAGCTTATGACGACTGTGCTTGGCGAAGAAATCGATGTCCTGGCCAAGGCCAAACGCGCGATTGCAGGCAATTATGCCCCCGCCGATAGCGATCCCTATATGTGCGAAGCGCAGCTCGACTACTATCGGCGGCTGCTGATGGAATGGAAGAAGCTGATCCATAGTGCATCGCAAGACACCCTCCAGCAGTTGCAGGATGGCCCGATCCGCGAGCCGGATCTTAACGACCGGGCATCAAGCGAAACAGACTGGGGCATTGAACTTCGCACCCGTGACCGCCAGCGCAAGCTGATCTCCAAGATCGATTCGGCTTTGCGCCGGATTGAAGAAGGCGAATACGGATTTTGCGAGGTTACCGGCGAACCGATCGGCCTGGGGCGGCTGTCAGCCCGGCCAATCGCCACCATGACAGTTGAAGCGCAAGAGGCGCATGAGCGCCGAGAGAAGATTTCTCGAGACGATTGAACAGCTTGCCGCGTTAACCCGTTTTTTGCCCTTTCGGTTTAGCTTTCTCACAACAAGCGCTGGTAGTACCGGCTGCAGTCAATTGTGACTGGTGCTGGAGATTGAGAGAACGGCCATGGATAACAGCGAGCATCGCCAGATAGCGCGCGACAGCCTGTTCGTGATGGCGGACCTGCGCATCGATGGCATCGAGGGCGAACAGCGCGTTCGCGTGCGCAATCTATCATCGGGCGGGATGATGGCCGAATGCACCACAATCGTCCAACGCGGCCAGCTGGCCTGGACCAACCTGCGCAACATCGGCTGGGTCGAAGGATCGGTAGCCTGGGTGCAGGAAGGCCGCTTTGGCGTTGCCTTTCGGGAAGAAATTGATCCCATTGTGGTTCGGGCCCCTGCGGTTCCCGGCGAAACCACCCCGCGCTTTGTCCGGCCGCCGCTGGCCACTGGTGGAGCCGGCGCGCTGCGCAAGATTTGACGGCGCGCTTGGCGCGGGCGCGCTAAACCCCTAATGCTGGTGCGGCCATGCCGCATACTGTTCGATCCCTAGCGCTTGTGGCGCTGCTCGCCTGCCTGACCGGATGCTTTGGCAAGGATGACCGGCCGGTGCAGATCGTTGCGATTGGCGATCCGCAATCCCTGTTTTCAGCCGATGCCCGCATGCCCCATGCCGCGCGCCTGCTGCGCGCCGCAACGGTTGAAGGGCTGGTGGCCTTCGATGAAAAGGGCAATGTTGTGCCCGCGCTGGCCGATCGCTGGATCGTGACCGATGATGGCCTGAGTTATATTTTCCGCCTGCGCGACGGCAAATGGGGTGATCGCAGCCCGATTACCGCCGAAAGTGCCCAGGCTTCGCTGCAGCAAGCGATCGCCGCCCAGCGCGGGCAGCCGCTTGGCTCAAACATCGCGGTTATTGATGAAATCAAGGCGATGGCCGGGCGGGTCATCGAAATCAGGCTGCACCAGCCAATGCCCGATTTTCTGCAACTGCTGGCCCAGCCAGAGCTTGGCCTGGTTCACAACCGGCGCGGCGCAGGGCCGATGACCAGCAAGCGCACCAGCGATAAGGAGATCAAGCTTTCGGGCGTTCTGCTGCGCCCGATCGCGCCCGAAGATCGCGGGCTGCCGGCGGAGGAAGGCTGGCAGGAACATACCCGGCGGCTGCGTTTTTCGGCCAGCTCTGCGCAAACTGCGCTTAAGCTGTTTGCCGCGGGCGATATCGATCTGGTGCTGGGCGGCACATTTGCTGACTATCCCCGGATTGACAGCGCCGGCATATCGTTTGGCTCGGTCCGCTTCGATCCGGTCCAAGGCCTGTTCGGATTATCTGTGGTGCATGGCGATGGGTTGCTTTCGCTGCCAGAGAACCGCGAGGCGATTGCTATGGCGATCGATCGCGAGGCGCTAAGTTCAATGATCAACCTGGGCGGCTGGACGGCAACCACCCGGGTGGTCACACCGGGGCTTGACGGCGATAACGGTTCGGTTGGCGAACGCTGGGTGGGGCGCACAATCGAGGAACGCCGCGCGCTTGCCACTTCGCGGATCGCCCGCTGGAAGGGCGGCACTCGCAACATCGGCCCGCTCAGGATCGCAATGGCTTCGGGGCCGGGCAACGATCTGCTGTTTGAACGGATTGCCCAGGATCTGAAAGCGATCGGCCTTGATACACGGCGCGTGGCGACCGGCGCAGATGCCGATCTGCGGCTGGTCGATGTGGTGGCGCGCTATGCTGCGCCGGCCTGGTTTCTTGATCAGCTGGCCTGCAGCGGCACCAACAAGCTGTGCAACCAAACCGCCGATCAGTTGGTGGACAAGGCGCTGATCGAACCCGATCCGCTCAAGCGGGCCGATTTTTACGCCAGCGCCGAAGCACAGCTGACGATCACCAACAGCTATATCCCGTTTGGCGTACCCGTGCGCTGGTCGTTGATCAGCGCCAGCATTTCTGGCTTCGCGCCCAACCGCTGGGCAATCCATCCCTTGATGCCGATGGCAATACTCCCCAAATAGGACCGGCGGACACTCTGGCTCCGTTTTTGAAGGCTTGGCGTAATCGATGGCTGGACCTGAACGCTTGCGCCGGATGGGCGCGCACCTGCCGCTGGGCAACGACGCAAATTCGGTGCGGCAACGCCTCGAGGCGCTCGAGCGCCTGCTTGAAGGGCTGGTTGAATTGCCGGTGGTGGGCCGCAAGGTCGGCCTGGATGCCTTGCTCGGGCTGATCCCGGTGGCCGGCGATGTAATCACCGCCGCCATGGGACTCTACCTTGTTTGGGAAGCGCGCAATCTGAATATGCCGCGCTGGCAGCTGTGGCGCATGGCCGGCAATGTCGGCATTGATGCGCTGCTTGGAGCCGTTCCTGTTGCCGGCGATCTGTTTGACTTCGTCTACCGCTCAAACAGCCGCAACCTCAAAATCGTGCGCAAGCACCTCGACAAGCATCACCCCGGAACAAAGGTGATCGAGGGTTGAAGGGACCGGCGGCGCAGCGGCGGGTTGATCCGCCGCAATAACACACCAGGCGCGCCAAAGGCGGCGGCTATATGATTGCGATCGGAATGTTCATCGCATCAATACCCGGTCCCAAAACCAAGCTCATGATCGAGCTGATCGACCGCAAGCAAAGCCGCGATCGGACCGAGCCAGGCAAGCAGAACGCCTGAGCAGCATTTTTCAGCACGCTGCGACTCGCCGGATTTCCTTTGTTTACGAGAAATTAACCTTTCTCTTTCATTGGTCATATGGTTAATGGCGCTCAACACCCCTTACCAAAGGGTTGTGAAACGCAAAATCGGGGCAAAAGGGGACTACCCATGCGCGTGTTGCTGATCGAAGACGAGCCGACTACGGCCCGGGCTATCGAACTTATGCTGACGACTGAAGGCTTCAATGTCTATTCGACCGACTTGGGCGAAGAAGGCTTGGACCTCGGCAAACTCTACGATTACGATATCATTCTGCTCGATCTTAACCTGCCTGATATGCATGGTTATGATGTGCTGAAGAAGCTCCGCGTGGCCAAAGTGCAAACGCCGGTGCTGATCCTTTCAGGCATTTCGGAAATGGATTCGAAGGTCCGCAGCTTTGGCTTCGGCGCCGACGATTACGTAACCAAGCCGTTCCACCGCGAAGAACTGGTCGCCCGGATTCATGCGGTTGTGCGGCGTTCCAAGGGCCATTCGCAATCGGTCATCCGCACCGGAAAGCTGGCCGTGAATCTTGATGCCAAAACCGTTGAGGTTGATAGCGCCCGGGTCCACCTGACCGGCAAGGAATACGCGATGCTTGAGCTGCTTTCGCTGCGCAAGGGCACTACGCTGACCAAGGAAATGTTCCTCAACCACCTGTATGGCGGGATGGACGAACCCGAACTCAAGATTATCGACGTGTTCATCTGCAAGCTGCGCAAGAAACTGGCGCATGCCTGCAATGGTGAAAACTACATCGAAACCGTCTGGGGCCGCGGCTATGTGCTGCGCGATCCGGGCGAAGAACAGCAAGCCGCCTAATTCAAACTACCCGATTTTCGTCACCAAGAACGGCCCGCCCCATCCGGCGGGCCGTTTTGGTTTAGAGCGTCGTGCGGTATATCTGCTCCACCCTGATTGCCCTGAAAGAGCCCGTGGACAGCGTTGCTCGTCGATCACGATGCTACGGCATCGCTCACTCCTCGCGCCTCCCCACAAACCAAAATCGGCTCCGTCAGGGTGGGTCAGATATGCCGCACGGCGCTCCAGGGCGCTACTTGCCTCGCAAAGCGTTCCAATCATACTGCGGTTTTGCAGCGGTGTTGCGCTGCGCCAGATCGGCCATCATGGCATCCAGCCGGGCCCGGTTGATGAAGCGGCCGCTCAGGAACACGCCTGCGATCCGGCGGCTATTGGCAATAGCAATCAAAGGATCGGCATCCAGCAGAACCAGATCGGCCCGCTTGCCGATTTCGATCGTGCCGCGATCTCCGTGCACCCCAAGCCATTGCGCCGGAAGCCGCGTGGCCGCAGCAAGCGCTTCCTGGTTGGTCAGCCCGGCCCCCACCAGCAACTCAAGTTCCTCGTGCAGCGAAAAGCCGCCCACAACGCCGGACGTAAGCGCATCCGATCCGGTCACCATGGGAACGCCTTCTGCCTTAAGCGCGCGAACCAAACGCTGGTGAAACACCACCATCCGGCCAAAATAGTCGATGAGCTGCGGTGTAGAGTTCTTGTTATAGCGGTTGGCGACGATCCATTTGCTTTGCAGCAAGGGGTGGACATACTTCAGATGCGGCGACGCTTTCATCTCGTCGAGCGAGCGGGTTTCGCTGGCGATCCAGCGTATTGTAACCAGCGTCGGGGCGACCCAGGTCGCGTTCTTTTTCGCCAGCCGGGCAAAGCGGGCCGCATCCGCATCTGTGAAATCCTGCGAATGCTTGGAAAATTCTTCGGCGTGGGCAACCATGGCAAAACCGGGGACGAAGGCGCTTTCAAGCTGGCCCTCGAAAGCGTCAGGGATATGCCCGACGGCCTTAAGGCCGCGCTTGTGGGCTTCATCGACAATCGCAAGGAATGTATCGACGTTCAGATCGGAATAAGGCTTGACGAAATCATAGCCTTCGCCCTGAAGGTCGCGAACCGCCTGGCGCCCATCGGATGGCGTATTCGCAATTCGCCCGCGCCCTTTTCCTCCGTTGATAACGCCAGCCAGTGCCATATGCGGGCCAAGAACTTCGCCCCTGGCAATGGCGTTGCGCTGCCCAACCGACGCGGCAACGGAATCCAGATTCATGATCTGGGTCACGCCATTGGCAAGATACGGAGTCATTATGTCCTGGGTATCGAAAAACATGGCCGGTTCTTCGGTTGGATACTTGGGCGGGCGCATCGATCCGTCCGACGGCAGATGGACGTGCATATCGGCAAGCCCGGGGATCAGCCATTTTCCTCTGCCATCGATCCGCTTGGCCCCGCGCGGCACGGGGCCGCTCAAAGCAACAATGCGTTGCTGGTCGATAATCACGGTGGCATCGCGCAGCACGGTGCCTTGCTCTGTCATCGTTACGACGGTGACATGCTCAATCGCGGTCAAGGAATGCGCAGCCGGCGTGCCAGGCGAGCGTTGCGATTGCACCATCGAAATCGGCAGGCAAAGCAGGGCAGCACAAAAAGCGAAGCCGGCGATCAAGATCGGGCTTTTGCGAATGCGGATGGAATGGGTCATCTCAAAATCCCCAGTTGTGGTGCGGATCGGTTCAGCTATTTGCGCATGCTAGGTCATGGGATGGCAAAGGTCTCCAGAGAATTTCCAGCACCGTCTTCGGGCCGCATCGTTTCGATAGTGCCTGATCGGTCCATTGACCCGGCGCGATGACGCTGCCATCGCGCCTGATCATGAGCGCACACAAATCCGGCGATCCGACCACGATCAACCGCCTCTACGGCCGCGCCAAGGGCAAGCCTTTGCGGGCCGGCCAGCAGGGGCTGGTCGATACGCTGTTGCCGCGGATTGCGATGCCGGATGATGGGCCGATCACCGCGCAAGTGCTGTTCGGCGATGATCGCCCGCTACATTTCGAGATCGGCTTTGGCGGGGGCGAGCATATGGCGGGCCGCGCCGATATGCTGCCCGACCACGGCTTTATCGGAGCCGAGCCATTCCTGAATGGCGTTGCGCAGGCGCTCACCCATGTTGATGGAGACAACGGCGAGCATCCGCCGCTGGGCAATGTCCGGATCCATCACGGAGACGCGTTGGACGTGCTGCGGCGGATCCCCGATGGCGCGTTGAGCTTTCTCTATCTGCTGCATCCCGATCCCTGGCCCAAGGCCCGCCATGCCAAGCGGCGGATGATGAACGATGGCCCGGTCAATCTGTTCGCGGCCAAACTGAAAGTGGGCGGCGAATTCCGCTTCGGCACGGACCATCCGGTTTATATTCGCCATGCGCTGATGATCATGCGCCGCCACCGCCATCAATTTGAATGGCTGATCGAAGGCCCCGGCGATTTCCAGAAGCGTCCGCCCGGCTGGCCCGAGACGCGCTATGAACACAAGGCCCGCACCGTTTATGGGCACGAGGTGTGGTATTTTCGCTGGAGGCGTATTTAGGGATACCTCTGGCGTAGAATTACCGAGTTATATCAGCATATTACCTACGCTACAGTTTTCGTCCCTTGGCGGCAGTTTCCGCCTCGGTGATTACCCGGTGATTGCTGGGTGATTGCTGGACGCCGGGTCTGGAGGCGAAAAAA
>NZ_JBEBKB010000042.1:0-19712 GCF_040079535.1 Novosphingobium sp.
ATACGGACGTCAACGGACAGGGGAGTGGAGCGGGTAGCGGGAATCGAACCCGCATAGCCAGCTTGGAAGGCTGGTGCTTTACCACTAAGCTATACCCGCCCGGCCTTGCGGCTTGGGTTTGCGCGCTATGCTCCAGCACCGGCTTTTGGTCAATCGTTCTGGGACACCCTGCTATTTTTTGATGCTTTACCCCGGGCACGAACTGTCGCAGCTTTGCGCCAGCTTCACACAGAGGCGAAAAATGGAGGGGATGATGAACAACATAAGAGCATTGTGGGCCGAATTGTTCGGCACTTTCTGGCTGGTCTTTGGCGGCTGCGGCAGCGCCGTGTTCGCGGCGGCGTTTCCGGAACTGGGGATCGGCTTTGCCGGGGTCAGCCTGGCTTTTGGCCTGACCGTGCTGACCATGGCCTATGCCGTGGGCCATGTATCGGGCGGGCATTTCAATCCGGCAGTAACTGTCGGCTTGTGGGCTGGCGGGCGCTTTCCGGCGAAGGACATCCTGCCCTATGTTGCGGCGCAAGTTGTGGGCGGGGTGCTGGCTGCGTTCGTCCTGCTTTATCTGCTGCAAGGGCAGGCGGGTTGGGTCCCCAAGGGTAACTGGCTGGCGGCCAATGGCTATGGCGATTTCTCACCGGGCCATTTCAGCATGGCTGCGGGTTTTGTTGCCGAAGTTCTGCTGACCTGTTTCTTCTTGCTGATAATCATGGGTTCCACGCACAAGCTGGCGCCGATGGGCGCTGCCCCGATCGCGATCGGACTGGCCCTGACGCTGATCCACCTGATCTCGATCCCGATCACCAACACATCGGTGAACCCGGCACGCAGCACCGGACCGGCGCTGATCATGGGCGGCTGGGCGATCAAGCAATTGCTGCTGTTCTGGATCGCACCGCTGATCGGCGGGGCCCTGGGCGGCTGGATCTATCGCACGCTGATCTGCGAGGATTGATCGGGCCCGCACCAAGGGCTACAAACAACGAGGCCCCCGCAACCCAGGTTGCGGGGGCCTTTGTCTTTTGGGCCGATGGAATGAGGGCGCCTAGTGCCCCTTCTTCTCCGCCCAGATGTTGCGGTAGGCCATGTAGCCCAGCGTGGTTGCGAAGACCAGGAACAGGATCCACCACAACCCGGTCTGATGTCGCTGGTTCAGCTCCGGCTCGGCCGTCCAGACCAGGAACGCGGCAACGTCCTTGGCCATCTGATCCTTGCTGGCCACAGTCCCGTCCGAATAGGTTACCAGTCCGTCGGAGGCGAGCGGCGGCGCCATCGCAATGTTGAGATTGGCGAAATACGGGTTGTAATGCATGTCCTTGCCGGTCTTTGAATCCGGGAAGTGCTTGATCAGATCAGCCGGCTGGGTGGCTTCATAGCCGGTCAGCAGCGAATAGACATAGGATGCCCCACCGTGGCGCGCTTTGGTGATCAGCGAAAGATCGGGCGGGCTGCCCACGCCGCCATAGACGACCGCCGGGAACTTGTCCGAGGGCATGCCCGGACGATCCTTCATCTCACCGGTTAGCGGGTCCTTGGCGTTGATCGTTGCCTTGGCGGCAATCGCCTTAAGCTCGGCATCTTCATACCCAAGCGCGGCCAGGCTGCGATAGGATACCTGGCTGAGCGAATGGCACGAGGCGCAAACGCCCTGATAGACGGCAAAGCCGCGTTGCAGCTGGGCCTGATCAAATTTGCCGAAGGGCCCGTCGCTGGCCAGCTTGAGCGGCTTGAGATCATGGGCCTTGCCAAATTCATGCGCAGCGTTTTTCGGCAGGCCGTCTTTGCCCAGCTGGACCGTGTCGATCACAAGCGACCAGGCAAGCGCCGCTGTGAAAAACAGGCCGACAAGGATGGAGAAGATGCGGATCATGGTGCTCTCTTTCGTCTCTGTCCCAGGGGTCAGCTGTTGGCTTCAAGTTTGGCCGCGCCGTCGCTACCCAGAACGCTCTCGGTAATCGAGAAGGGCAGCGGATCGGGCCGTTCGATCGAAGAAACGATCGGCACGATGACCAGGAAGTGGAGGAAGTAATACATCGTCGCCAGCTGCGAGATCAGCACATAGGGCTGCTCTGCCGGGGCGCCGCCCAGCCAGCCCAGGATCAGCACGTCGATCACCAGCACCCAGAAGAACTTGCGGTACATCGGGCGATAGGTAGCCGAACGGACCGGCGATTTATCCAGCCACGGCAGGAAGAACCACACCAGGATCGCGGCAAACATCGCCAGCACACCAAGCAGTTTGGCTTCGAAGAACATGAAGTTCTGGGTAAAGCTGCGCAGGATCGCGTAAAACGGCCAGAAATACCATTCGGGCACGATGTGGGCCGGGGTCTGCATCGGGTTGGCCGGAATATAGTTATCCGGATGGCCCAGCGCGTTCGGCATGTAAAACACGAACAGCGAATAGATGATCAGGAACAGCCCAACAGTCCAGCCATCCTTGCCGGTGTAATAGGGATGGAACGGCACGGTATCGCTTTTGCTTTTCACCTCAACCCCGGTCGGGTTTGAAGAGCCCGGGATATGCAGCGACCAGATGTGCAGGATCACAACGCCCAGGATCACGAACGGAAGCAGGAAGTGGAGTGAGAAGAATCGGTTCAAGGTGGCATTGCCCGGTGCAAATCCGCCTAGCAGCCATTCCTTGAGCGGTTCGCCAATCCCCGGAATTGCGCCGAACAGCCCGGTAATCACCTGCGCCGCCCAATAGGACATCTGGCCCCACGGCAGCACATAGCCCATAAAGGCGGTGGCCATCATCAGCAGGAAGATCACCACACCCAAAAGCCAGATCATCTCACGCGGGGCTTTGTATGAGCCGTAATAGAACCCGCGGAAGATATGGAGATAGATCACCGCAAAGAACGCGGCCGCGCCGTTGGCATGGCCATAGCGCAGCATCCAGCCCCAGTTGACATCGCGCATGATGTGCTCGGTCGAATTGAACGCCACCGATGTATCGCCGCCGTAATGCATCGCCAGCACCACGCCGGTAACGATCTGGATCACCAGCGCGAAACCCGCCAGGAACCCGAAGTTCCAGAAATAGTTAAGGTTGCGCGGCACTTCATAGCCGCCGCCAACCGCATTATAGACCAGCCGCGGCAATGGCAGCCGATCATCAAGCCAGGTCATCAGCGGGTGGCTGGGCTTGTATTCCTTGGACCAGGGAAAGCTCATGATGGTCTACCTCAGCCGATCTTCACGACAGTGCCGGTGATTTCGTAATCTGGCACCAGCAGGTTCTTGGGAGCCGGGCCCTTGCGGATGCGCGCGGCGGTATCATAATGTGATCCGTGGCAGGGGCAGAAATAGCCCCCAAACTCACCCTTCACCTCGCCCGCGCCGGCACCTTGCGGCACGCAGCCCAGGTGGGTGCAGACGCCCATGGTGATGAGGAGGTTTTCGTGGCCCTCCTTGGTGCGTTCCTGCAGCGTCTGTGGGTCGCGTAGCGACGTGACATCAACCTTGCCTGCTTCGGCCACTTCGGCCGGGGTCAGATTGCGGATGAAAACCGGCTGCTTGCGGAACACCGCCTTGATTGCCTGGCCCGGCTGAACTGCTGCGATATCAATTTCAGTCGAACTTTCAGCCAGCACGTCGGCCGAAGCCGACATCTGGCTGACCAGCGGATAGACCACCGCCAGTCCGCCGACGCCAGCAGCGCTAACCGCTGCGATATTGATGAAATCGCGCCGCCGCACGCCATCACCGCCGTGGGCGACGGGTGTGTCGATTGCCGCATCTTGTGCCATGGTCGAACCGATCCTGTTATTCAGGCCGCGCCGGATGCGCACTTAACGCCCCCGTAACGACCCCCTCAAACTCTGCTCCAAGGCAAGCCCCTAAGCCAACCGCAAGCGCCCCGCAAGTGGGGGAATTGCCCACGATTTGGCGGGCCTGATAGACGCGAAGCCCGGCGCTGCCAACTGCGAAATTGGTCATAGCTGTTGAAGGCATTGCAACAGCCCTATGCCAGGGCAATCAGCGCCAATTGCCGGCCATAGGCAGGCTCGCCAAGGTGGGTCGCCCGGCGATAGGAAAAGAACCGCGCCGGATCGGGATAGGTATCCAGGCCAAGCCGCTCAATCCGGCCAATTCCCGCCGATTCAAGCCGCTGGGCAACATAAAGTTCCAGATCAAACCAGGCATGGCCGGGGCGGCCCGCAGCAAAGAACCGGGCATTACCGGGATCATCGCCGCGCAGCCGATCGGCAAAGCTGCAATCAACCTCATAGCTGGCCTGCGCGATGCAGGGGCCAACCGCAGCCGCGATTCGGCCTCGCCGCGCGCCAAGCGCCTCCATCGCGGCAATCGTGGAATCGGTCACCCCGGCGACTGCGCCCTTCCACCCGGCATGCGCCGCGCCGATCACCCCGGCCTGCGTATCGGCCAGCAGAACCGGCGCGCAATCGGCGGTGACGATCCCCAGCGCAAGGCCCGCCCGATCGGTAACCAGGGCATCGGCTTGGGGCCGATCAAGATTACTCCACGGTTCAGCCACGGTCACGCAAGTGGCCGAATGGACCTGATAGACCGATACCAACCTGCAGCCCGAAGCCACCGCTTCCAGTGCAAGCGCCCGGTTCTGGTCCACAGCCTGCGCTTCATCGGGTGATCCAAGCCCGGCGTTGAGCCCGGCGACCAGCCCGGTCGAAACACCGCCGCGCCGGCCCAGAAAGCCGTGGCGCGTTCCAGCCAGCGCATCAGCCTGAAAGACTTCAACCGGATCAGCCAAGGCTTTTGCTCGCCTGTTCAAAGGTATCCCTGGATAGGCCAGGCTGGGCCACAATCCGCTCTAGCGCGGCCTTCATCAGCGCGGCGCGGACCGGCTCGATCCGCCGCCAACGCCCCAGCGGCGCAATGAAGCGCGCCGCCGTCTGGGGGTTGATCGGATCCAGCGCCAGCACCAGATCGGCGATCAGGCTATACCCCTCGCCCGAAGCAACATGGAATACGCCCGGATTTACCGCTGCCGCCATGTACAGCGCCCGCACCCGGTTGGGATTGTTCAAGGTGAAATCACTGTGCCCGGCCAGCGCCTTGACCTGGGCCAGCGCATCGCTGTGGAGCGAGCCCGCCTGAAGCGAAAACCATTTGTCGATCACCAGCGCATCGCCGGAATGGCGCGCATGGAACGCGGCCAGTTTCTTTGCCCGCAGCGGGCTTTCAAGCCCGGCCAGCACCATCAGCGCGCCTTGCCGGTCGGTCATGTTATCTGCCCCGTCAAACTGCTTGGCGGCCAATTGCGCAGCAGAATCGGGAACCCCGGCCGCCAACAGTGCCAGCGCCTGGGTCTTGAGCTTGCGGCTGCCGCGCGCCTGCGCCGAAAGGCTATAGGGCACCGCACTGGCCCGGGCATGCAAGGCCAGCAGCTGATCTTCCAGCGTCTGTCCAAGCCATGCCTTCAGCGCTTCGCGGGCGCGGCGAATCGCGGCAGGATCGGCAATCAGCAACTGTTCGGCCAGATAGGCTTCGCCCGGCAGGATCATCAATTCGCCGCGCATCAGATCATCAAGTCCGGGATCAGCGATCACCGCGCCAAAGGCATCGCCGATCGCCGCGCGGCCGGCAGGATCGGACGCGCCATCAAGCGCCCCGATCAGGTGGCCGACCACCAGCTGCTGCAATGCCTCATAGCGAGCGAAAGGATCATCATCGCGGGCCGCAAGGAACATCAGATCCGCCGCGCCCTGATCAGCATCGATTGCCACCGGCGCGGAAAAGCCCCGGTTCAGCGACAGGACCGGGCGCGCGGTAAATCCGGGAAAGGCAAATTGCATCTCGGCCCGGTCCAGCACCACCAGCCGTTCGCCCTGGTGCTTGCCGCTGATGGGATCGAACAGGGCAATCCGCAGCGGGATCACCATCGGCTGCTTTTCAGCCTGGCCTGGCGTGGGCGGAACCTGCTGGGCCAGGATCAGCGTGGCAACGCCGTCTTCATGATCCAGCCGGGCTGTAACCCGCGGAGTGCCGGCCTGCGAATACCACAGGCGGAACTGGGCCAGATCAATCCCGGCGCCGTCCTCGATCGCCTTGACAAATTGTTCGCAGGTCGCGGCCTCACCGTCGTGGCGCTCAAAATACAGGTCGGTACCTTTGCGAAACCGCTCTGCCCCCACCAGTGTGCGGATCATCCGGATCACCTCGGCACCCTTGTTATAGACCGTCGCGGTGTAAAAGTTCGAAATCTCCTGATAGGCATCGGGCCGGATCGGATGCGCCAATGGCCCCGAATCCTCAGGGAACTGGGCCGAACGCAGCACCCGCACATCCTCAATCCGCTTGACCGCAGCGCTGCCCATGTCCTGGCTGAACAACTGGTCGCGCAGCACGGTGAAGCCTTCCTTGAGGCTCAACTGGAACCAATCGCGACAAGTCACCCGGTTGCCCGACCAATTGTGGAAGTATTCGTGCGCGACCACCCCTTCGATCCCGTCATAGTCCAGATCAGTTGCGGTATCAGCATCGGCCAGGATGTAGCGGGTGTTGAAAACGTTGAGCCCCTTGTTCTCCATCGCCCCCATATTGAAATCCGAAACGGCAACGATGTTGAACAGATCAAGATCGTATTCGCGGCCAAACACCTGCTCGTCCCAGCGCATCGAATCCTGCAGCGCCTTCATCGCGTGGCCGGTGCGGTCCTGATCGCCTTCCCGGACCCAGATGTTGAGATCAACCTTGCGGCCCGAACAGGTGGTGAAAGTATCGTGGTTGGCCACCAGATCGCCCGCCACCAGCGCAAACAGGTAGCTCGGCTTGGGCCAGGGATCGTGCCAGATGGCGTGATGGGTTCCGGGCAGCGGCCCATCGCCCTGCGCCGTGCAATTGCCGTTGGAAAGAAGCACCGGGAACAGGTCCTTGGGGCCCTCCATCCGGACGGTATAGACCGACAGCACATCGGGCCGATCGGGGAAGAAGGTGATCCGCCGGAACCCCTCTGCCTCGCACTGGGTGCAAAGCATTCCGTTCGAGGCATAAAGCCCCATCAGCTGGGTATTGGCCTTGGGATCAATCGCGGTGGCAATCGCAACTTCATGGGCATCGCCGGGTAGATCGACCAGCAGATCAGCCCCTTCCATCCGCCATGAATTGCTGGGCTGCCCATCGACCTGCACCGCTTCAGCGGAAATTCCATCGCCATTGAGCCGCAAGGTCTGGCTGGCGCCACCCCGCCGTACTTTGAGCGTCGCCAGCACCTTGGTCTGTTCCAGCCCGAGATTGAAGGCCAGCGTCACTTCGGGAACCAGCCATGCGGGCGGCTGGTAATCGGCGCGGTGGATAACGGTAGGGGCGGGGGGGGTTGATGAAATATCCATACCCCTATCTAGCCATGCCGCTTCCGATTGCCAGCGCTGCGGGCTATTGAATCGTCCATGCCCCGTCTTTTCATCTTCGGCCTTGGCTATTGCGCCGCCCGGATCGCCGCCGCGGCACAGGCGCGCGGCTGGGAACTCGTCTCAACCGGGCGCGCCGGCACGCTTTCGTTTGACGATACAGGCGTGGTCCGTTTGGCGCTGGCCGATAGCGCGCAAGTGCTAAGCTCGGTCCCGCCCGGCGGCGATGGTGATCCGGTGCTGGAACGGTACGGCGATGCACTTGCCGGCAAAGCGCTGACCTACCTCTCGTCAACCGGGGTCTATGGAGATTGCGGCGGCGCCTGGGCCGATGAAAGCGCGCCGACGGGAACCGGCCGCCGCACCGCCCGCGCCGAGGCCGATGGCCACTGGCTGGATCGCGGGGCACGGGTGCTGCGCCTGCCGGGGATCTATGGGCCTGGCCGATCCGCGCTGGAACGCGTCCACCAAGGTGCCGCGCGGCGGATCGATCTGCCAGGGCAAGTGTTCAGCCGGGTCCACGTGGACGATATCGTCAGCGCAGCACTGTTGGCGCTGGATGCCCCGGCGGGGGCTTACAACATTGCCGATGATCAGCCGTGCAGCCAGAACGCGGTGATCGAGCAGGCCTGCCGCCTTCTGGATGCGCCACTGCCCCCACTGCAAAGCCTGGACGAAGCGCAGCTCAGCCCTATGGCCAGCGCTTTCTATGCCGAGAACCGCCGCGTCGCCAATGGCAAGGCCAAGCGGGTGCTGGGCTGGCGGCCGGTCTATCCCGGCTACCGCGAGGGGCTGGCGGCGCTATTTGCGTCCGCCCAGCGCAATCAATAGCCCGGCCATCGCCAGCAAGGCGCCGCTTACGGCAAGGCCGGTCCAGCGAAACCCTTCGAACAGCGTAGAAAGCAGCATCGCCACCACCGGCACCGCAACCCCGTTATAGGCGGCTTTGCCCGGCCCCCATTCGCGGATCAGCGCGGTATAGATCGGGAACGTGGCGACCGTGCCGATCACCGCCAGATAGGCCACCCCCCACAGATATTGCGGACGCGGATCAAGCACCGGCGCGCCGTGCAGGGCAAAGGCATAAAGTGCATCGCCCATAGCCCCAAAGGCCAGCCCCCAGGCCAGCAAGGTAACTACCGGCTGTCGCCGGGCTAATGCGGTGCCTTGCAGAACATTGCCGATCGAAGCGCACATCACCGCGCCCAGCACCAGCACAACGCCTCCCAGCACATCGATGCCGGCCGGCGCGGCGCGGTATTCGTGGGTTAGCAGCAGCGCGATACCGGCCAGCGCCACCACGCTGCCGGCCACAAACCGCCCCCCAAACCGCGCGCCCAGAAAAACCCGCGCCATCACTGCATTTGGCACCAGCATCAGCGCAAAAAACACCGCAACCAAGCCCGATGTAAGATAGCGTTCGCTGGCATAGACGAACTGGAAATTGAGGTTGAACTGGAACAGCCCGAACAACGCGGCCAGGCGCAAGCCCTCGCCTGAAAGCATCAGCGGCTCGCGCCGCACCGCTGCCAGGGTAAACATCGCGATGGCAGCCAGACCAAACCGCCAGGTGACAGACCACGGCGCGGGCACCACGCTGATCTGGTCCTTGATCACCAGCCAGGTTGATCCCCAAATCAGCGCGATCAGCACGAAACCGGCCAGGTTGCGGGCCTGGCTGCGCGGTGCGGGCTGCGCTGTCACAGCGCGGAAATGGCTTGAGCGAGCGCGGCGACGTGATCGGGATCACTGTTCCAGGCAGTGACTATCCGCGCGCCGGCTGGCCCCCAATCATAGAATGAGAAGCCTTGACCGCGCAGCGCGGCTCGCTCGGCATCGGACAGGACCAGAAATACCTCGTTTGCTTCTACCGGATGCATCAGCCGGCCGCCCGCCGCCGCGGCCAGGGCAGCAGCAGCCAAATTGGCAGCGCGAGCGTTTTCCAGCCACAGATCGCCGTCCAGCATGGCCAGGATCTGCGCCGCCATGAACCGGCCCTTTGATTGCAAATGCCCGGCGCGCTTGCGGCGCAACCGCACCAGATCGGCAAGGCCTTGATCAAACAACACCAGCGCTTCGGCGCCCATCCCGCCATTCTTGACAAAACCAAAGCTGAGCGCCGCCGCGCCCTGGCAGGCCTGCCACGGCGGGCAGCCCAGAAAGGCCACGGCATTGCCAAACCGCGCGCCATCGACATGAAGGCCAAGCCCGTGCCGATCTGCCGTAGCGGCCAGTGCAGCCATTTCGTGCGGGCGATAGCAGCGCCCATATTCGCTGGCCTGGGTGATCGACAGCGCCTGCGGTTGGACCTGATGGACGTCCTTGCGGATCGCGGCGAGCCCGGCATCGATCGTTCCGGGTGCCAGTTTGGCTCCTTCGCCTTCCAGCAGGATAAGCTTGGCCCCATGCGTGTAGAACCCCGGCGCGCCGCATTCGTCGGTTTCGATATGCGCCTCGCGGTGGCACAGCACCCCGCCGTGCGGCGGGACCATCGCGGCCAAGGCCAGGCAATTGGCCGATGTGCCGGTTGCGGTCCAGATCGCCGCGCACGGCCGGCCGAACAGTGCTGAAAATGCCGCGTCAAGCCCCTGGCTAAGGCCGTCATTGTCATAGGGCGGCTGCGGACCATCGGCGGCGCGCATCGCATCCCAAACCTTGGGATGAACAGCGGCGGCATTGTCTGACAGGAATTGCATCACCATCTTGCATGGAAGGCCGCATAGGCCGCGTCAAGCAAGGAGGCCGGATTGGATCAGGTTACCGTCACGCATCATGGCAATGATCAAAAGGGCGAATACCGTGCCCATGTTGCCGGAACGCAGGCAATCGGGCGGCTGACCTGGGTTCTAAGAAACGGCGCGCGGGTGGCCGATCACACGCTGGTCCCGGCGGAAATTGGCGGGCGCGGGGTGGCAGGAAAACTGGTCAACGCGCTGATCGCCGATGCCCGCGGCCAAGGCTTCAGGATCGTGCCCAGCTGCTCCTATGTTGCCGCGCAGTTCAATCGGCATCCCGATTGGGCCGATCTTCTTGCTTAAAATCGGGTAACCGCCCCCGCTTAGACGCGCTTTACTGTTGCGAGCCCACGGTGCCGCCAGAGACCAGACAATCGCAGCGGAAGGGACGCACCATGCGCTATGTCTTCTATGCCTTCGCTTTTGCGGCGGTCGGCTTGTTCTGGATCAACACCAGCTCCAAAGGCCAAAACGTCAAACGCGCGCTAATGGCCAGCCATACACCTGAGTGGAAAGCGAATTAGCGTTTCACGCGATTGCCCGCGCCAACCTGCGCGCAGGCTATCGTGCGGGCGATCGCGTTCCAACTTGTCGCAGGAAAAACAAAGCGCCTGCGGCAATTAAAGAGCCAACAGCCATCACGATTGCGACAGCTTGCAAGCCATAACCTGCCTGAAACAGCAGCCCGGCCAGAATTGGTGCCAGCGCAGCCCCGCCGCGCCCAACGCCGATCGCGAACCCGGTCCCGCTGGCCCGGACCTGCGTCGGGAAAACCTGCGCGAGAACGGAATAGAGGCCGACAATCCCGGCTTCGGTGAAGAACCCCGCAGCCCCCGCCATCACCGCAAGCTGGGTCAGGTCGTCTGGTCCGCGCCCGAACGCTGCTACCATGATGGCCGAGAGAACCAGCGCGGCCAGGGTCAGCGGCTTCAAGCCAAACTTCAAGGTGAGCAGTCCAAACAAGGCACCGCCAAGCGCCCCGCCGACATTGGCCCAGACCAGCACACCTGCCGCCAATCCGGGCGCAAAACCCATGTCAGCAACGATCTTTGGCGTCCACTTGAGGATGAAATAGAAGGTTGTGATGTGGCCGAAATAGGCAATCGTGACCAACAGTGTGGTCAGCACCAGCCCCGGCTTGAACAGCGCTGCGATGGAGGTTTTGGCCGGGCCAGAGTCAGTTTTCGGCAAGACCTCTAGCGCCCGGTGGCCCATCCGCGCCAGGGTCTGATTGACCCGCGCCAACGCATTGACGGGTTGCTTCTTGGCGAGATAATCAACTGATTCAGGCACGAAGAGCCAAACCAGCGGGATGAACAACGCGGTGACTATCGCACCGAATTCAAACACGACCCGCCAATGGCCACCATCGAGCAACCCGGCCGCAATGGCTCCGCCGATCACCGCGCCCAGCGGATAACCGATCACCATCAGCGCAAGGCACAAGCTGCGGCGGCGGGCGTTGGAAAATTCGGCGGCGACGGCGTTGGTCGCGGCCAGCATTCCGCCGATCCCAAGCCCGGTCAGCACCCGCCAGATCGACAGGCTGGTCACGTCCTGCGCGGTGGTGGCCAGGGCCATCCCCAGCGTCATCACGATCAGGCATCCCAGCATGGTCGGGCGGCGGCCGATCCGGTCGGCCAGATTGCCCAACAGGATGGATCCGATCGCCATCCCGATCAGTTCCATCGACAGGACAAATCCCAGCGCGGCGCGGTCAATCTGCCAATCGCTGGCGATCCCCGGCGAGGCGAAGCTGATCGCGAGGACATCGAAGCCGTCGAGCCCGTTGAGCCCGACCGTGATTGCCACCGCCGCCATTTGCAGCCGTGACATCGGCAGCGGCCCCAGAATATCGACGCCTGCTTCGGTTTGATCGAAAGTGCCGCCCGCCATTTCCATTCCCCTGATTGTGTGGTGTTCTATCTGAAGGCCGCCGGCGTTCCGTTGAGCCGGACCGCGATCCCGCCTTTCATGACAAACCCGACTTGCCCGAGCAGCGCTGGTGTTTTCAGCGGATCGCCTTTGACTGCGACCAGATCGGCATAGCGGCCCTGCTGCACAGAGCCGATATCGCCTGACGCGCCCAGCAATTCAGCTGCATTGCGGGTGGCCGACAGGATTGCCTCCATCGGCGACATGCCGCCTTCGATGAACAGGCGAAATTCCGTGCTGTGATCGCCTTCACCAAGGTCTGTACCGAACACGATCCGGACGCCTGATTTGAGCGCGAAAGGGAAGTTCTGCTTGGGCAGCAGGTCGTTCGCCATTTCCTTGGCCGCCGTGCCAGGACGCAGCAGCTCAGGATTGTCGCGGGCGACCTTGTAGAACACATCATAGACCGTAAGCGTGGGGACCAGAACCGTGCCGTTGGCTTTCATAAGCGCGAAGCTGGCGGGCGAGGCGAACGAGCCATGCTCAATCGAATCCACCCCGGCGCGCACAGCTGCGTCGATCGCCGTCGAGGGATAGGCGTGGGCCGCAACCTTCATCCCCAGGCTGTGCGCGGTGGTGACAACGGCGGCGATTTCATCATCCTCCATCAGCTTTTGCCGCGGATCATCGCCCGAGGAGGCGATCCCGCCCGATGGCATGATCTTGATCAGATTGGCGCCGCGCCGTTTGTGTTCACGCACCCGCGCGCGGGCCTGTTCAGCCGAATCGACAATGCTGTTGCCCCAGCCCGGGTGCGAAAGCTGCGAGTCCATTCCATAGCGGGCATCGCCGTGGCCAGCAGTTGGCCCCAAAGCTTCGAGCGCGACCCACAACCGGGGCCCAGCTACCTTGCCGCCATCAATGGCATTGCGCAGCGCCACCGTATCGGGCCCGCCGCCAACATCGCGAGCGGCAGTAAAACCCTGCTGCAGCATTGCGCCGCCGAATTTGGCGCCGTCAAAAGCGCGATCGATATCCGAATGGGTCAGCCAGTCCTCGACCATATTTGTGCTGCTTGGCAATTTGGCGGCAATGTGGACATGGGCGTCGATGAAACCGGGCATGACGGTCGAGTCCGCCAAATCGATTACAAATGCTCCATCAGGCGAGACGAACCCCGGCTGAACCGCAACAATCCGTTCGCCTTCGATAATAATCGATACACGCTGGCGCGGCGTGGCGCCGGTGCCATCGATCAAGGCTCCGGCATGGATCACCTGCAAAGTGCTGCGCGGTGATGCCGCCCCCAAGGATAGCACAGCGAGTGCCAGTACGAGCGCGCTCTTACGCATAATCCTCTCCCTTATTCCGGCCTTCGGGCGCGGTGGTAGTGTCCTAAAGAATTCCCGGCAGATCCAGGCCCTGCTCGCGTGCGCAATCCAGCGCAATCTCGTATCCCGCATCGGCGTGGCGCATCACGCCAGTGGCCGGATCGTTCCACAGCACACGTTCCAGCCGCCGCGCCGCATCGGGCGTGCCATCGGCCACGATCACCATGCCCGAATGCTGCGAATAGCCCATCCCCACGCCGCCGCCATGATGCAGCGAAACCCAGGTTGCGCCGCTGGCGGTGTTGAGCAAGGCATTGAGCAGCGGCCAATCGGAAACCGCGTCGCTGCCGTCCTTCATCGCTTCGGTTTCGCGGTTGGGGCTGGCGACCGATCCCGAATCGAGGTGATCGCGCCCGATCACCACCGGGGCTTTGAGCTCACCCGATGCAACCATTTCATTGAAAGCCAGGCCCAGCCGGTGGCGATCGCCCAGCCCAACCCAGCAAATTCGCGCCGGCAGGCCCTGGAAATGAATGCGCTCTTTGGCCATATCCAGCCAGCGGTGGAGATCGGGGTTATCCGGGATCAGTTCCTTTACTTTGGCGTCGGTCTTGTAGATATCCTCCGGATCGCCCGATAGCGCGGCCCAGCGGAACGGGCCGATCCCGCGGCAGAACAGCGGGCGGATATAGGCCGGCACGAAGCCGGGGAAGGCAAAGGCATTTTCCACGCCTTCATCGAACGCGACCTGGCGGATGTTGTTGCCGTAATCGGTGGTTGGCACGCCGCGCTTTTGGAATTCAAGCATCGCGCGGACGTGGACTGCCATGCTGGCTTTGGCCGCCTTTGAAACCACCTCGGGTTCGCGCTCGCGCTTGGTGATCCATTCGTCCACGCTCCATCCCGCGGGCAGATAGCCATTGACGGGATCGTGCGCGCTGGTCTGATCGGTGAGGAGATCGGGCAGGATGCCCTGGTCCAGCATTTGCGGCAGCACTTCGGCAGCATTGCCCAGCAGACCGACCGAGATTGCGCGTTTTTCCGCGCAAGCAGCGTTGATCAAGGCCATCGCCTCGTCCAGCGTTTCAGCCATGTGATCGACATAACCGGTGCGCAACCGCATCTCGATCCGGCTGCGTTGGCATTCGATCGCCAGGCAGCTGGCCCCGGCCATCGTCGCGGCCAGCGGCTGCGCGCCGCCCATCCCGCCAAGCCCGGCGGTGAGCAGCCATTTGCCTGAAAGATCGCCGCCGCAGTGCTGGCGGCCCATTTCAACGAAAGTCTCGTAAGTGCCCTGCACGATGCCTTGGCTGCCGATGTAGATCCAGCTGCCCGCAGTCATCTGGCCGTACATCGCCAGGCCCTTTTTATCGAGCTCGCTGAAATGTTCCCAGTTGGCCCATTTGGGCACCAGGTTTGAATTGGCCAGCAGCACGCGCGGGGCATCGGCATGGGTGCGAAATACGCCCACCGGCTTGCCCGATTGGACCAGCAGCGTCTCATCATCTTTCAGGCGGCGCAGGGTCTCAACAATCTTGTCATACGATTCCCAATCGCGCGCGGCCCGGCCAATCCCGCCATAAACCACCAGTTCAGCCGGGTTTTCAGCCACATCGGGATGCAAGTTGTTCATCAGCATCCGCAAGGGTGCTTCGGTTAGCCAGCTGCCAGCAGTACGCTCCATCCCGGTGGCTGGGCGGATCACGCGGGCATTGTCGATACGGGTCATCAATTCGATCCTTCTGCAAAGGTCAGGCAAGCACCGATCAAGGCGCGCAGCGTGGGCAGGATTTCAGGGCTTTGGTGGAGCGCACCGGGCCAGTTGGCCTCGTCCGGCAAATCTGGTTCTGCCATGTAACCGCGCATCGCCAGTTCCATCTGCACCCCATGGACGCCTGCTTGCGGCGAGCCATAGTGCCGGGTGGTCCAGCCACCCTTGAAGCGGCCATTGGCGATCCAGCTGTATCCAGACTTGTCGCAGACTTGCGTCAGCATGGCTTCCAGCAACGGATCGCAAGTTGTCCCGCCATTGGTGCCCAGGTTGAACTGGGGCAGCTCGCCATCAAACAGCCGCGCGATCCGGCTGCGGATCGAATGGGCATCATACAGCACCACGCGCGGATGCAGGGCGCGCAGGCGCGTGATCTCTGCGGCCAGCGCGGCGTGATAGGGATCGAAGAACGCCTTGCGCCGCCATCCGATTTCATCCTCTTCCGGATCAAAGCTGCGGTAGAGCGGCGCGCCATCAAAGGTTGTGGTCGGGCACAGTTCGGTGGTCGCCATGCCGGGATAGAGCGACGCGCCGGAGGGATCGCGATTTACGTCAATCACGCTGCGGCTGACCACTGTGGAGACGGTTGTGGCGCCCAGATCTGCGGCAAAGTCATACAGATCAGCGATCCACCAATCGGCATCGCGCTGCGCCAGCCAGGCCGATGCAAAGCGCGGCTCAACCCCGCCCAGTTCGGTCCCGCCATGCGGAAAGGCGACGATCAGGGGCGCATCCCCGCGCTGGACTTTCAACCAGCCGCTCATGCCAGCGCCGGCAAATCTTGCCCCGCTGCCGCTACCACGGCGCCCGACCGGATCAGGGCTTCGGCGGCCTGCATATCGGGATGGAAATGGCGATCATCGTCCAGCGTCAGGACCTGTGCCCGCAGCGCCCCCCGCACGGCTTCAAGAGCAGTGGATGACGCCAGCGGAGCGTGGAAATCACAGCCCTGGGCGGCCGCCAACAGCTCTATCCCCAGCACTGCTTCGGCATTGGCCAGCATCCCGGCCAGGCGCCGCGCGCCATGCGCCGCCATCGATACGTGGTCTTCCTGGTTGGCCGATGTCGGGATCGAATCGACCGAGGCCGGATAGGCCATCTGCTTGTTCTCGCTGACCAGCGCGGCGGCGGTTACCTGCGGGATCATGAAGCCTGAATTGAGCCCCGGTTTGGGGGTAAGGAAAGCCGGCAAGCCAGACAGCGCCGGATCGACCAGTATGGCTATCCGGCGTTCGGCGATAGAGCCAATTTCGCACAAGGTCAGCGCGATCATATCCGCTGCGAAGGCCACCGGTTCGGCGTGAAAATTGCCTCCCGATAGCGCCGCGTCTTGCCCCCCGGCCTGATCGGCGGCAAAGATCAGCGGATTGTCCGAGACACCGTTCGCTTCGGTCAGCAAGGTTGTGGCCGCCTGCCGCAACAGATCAAGCGCCGCGCCCATCACTTGCGGCTGGCAGCGCAGGCAATAGGGATCCTGGACCCGCGGATCGTCAATCGCATGGCTTGCCCGGATCGCACTTCCGCCCATCAGCGCACGCAGCGCGGCGGCGGTTTCGATCTGACCCTTGTGGCGGCGCAGCGCATGAATCCTGGGATCGAACGGGGTATCCGATCCCTTGGCCGCTTCGGTTGAAAGTGCGCCGGTGACCAGCGCCGAGCGATACAACTGCTGGGCCCCGAACAGCGCGGCCAACGCATTGGCGGTTGAGAACTGGGTGCCATTAAGCAGCGCCAGCCCTTCTTTCGGGCCAAGCATCAACGGCGCAAGACCGGCCCGGGCAAGGGCATCGGCGGCGGGCATCCGCTGTCCTGCATAGTCGATCTGACCGACCCCGATCATCGCCGCGGTCATATGGCTGAGCGGAGCCAGATCGCCACTGGCGCCGACCGAACCCTGGCACGGGACCACCGGGTTCAAACCGCGGACCAGCATTTCTTCAAGCAGCGCGACGGTTGCCGGGCGCACGCCGCTGGCCCCTTGCGCCAGGCTGGCCAGCTTTAGCGCCATCATCAGCCGGACAACTGGCCCCGGCGAGGGTTCACCCGTTCCGGCCGCATGGCTCAACACGATATTGCGTTGAAGCAGCGCCAGTTCATCATCGGCGATCCGCACCGAAGCCAGTTTTCCGAACCCGGTGTTGATCCCGTAAACCGGCTCGCCTCTGTCCAGGATCCGCTCCACCGCTGCCGAGCTGGCAGCAATCCGCGGGGCGCTGGCGGGATCGAGCCGGCCGGACGCGCCCTGATAAATCGCCTGCCACTGAGCGAACGTGACCTCTCCTGGAATCAGCGTAATCATTGACCTCTCCACACCCGGGCATGGAGCGGACTGGCCCCCATGCGGTAAACCAGTTCGGCTGGCTGCTCGATATTCCAGATCGCCAGATCGCAGCTTTTGCCCGGTTCAAGGCTGCCGCATTCATTGTGCAGGCCCAGTGCCCGGGCTGCATTTCGGGTAACCCCGGTCAGGCATTCGGCCACGGTAAGCCGGAAACAGGTTGCGGCCATATTCATCGCCAGCAGCAGCGAAGTGAGCGGGCTGGTGCCGGGGTTGCAATCGGTTCCCAGGGCAATCGGCACCCCGGCATGACGCAGCAGTTCCACCGGCGGCAGCTGGGTTTCGCGGCAAAAGTAATAGGCCCCCGGCAGCAACATCGCGGTGGTTCCGGCCTGCGCCATTGCGGCCACCCCAGCGGCATCGAGATGTTCGAGATGATCGGCCGACAGCGCGCCATAGCGCGCCGCCAGCGCCGCGCCGTGAAGGTTCGAAAGCTGTTCGGCATGAAGCTTGACCGGGAGCCCCAGTTCGCGCGCTTTCACGAAGACCCGTTCGATCTGTGCAGGGGTAAAGCCAATCCCTTCACAAAAGCCATCGACCGCATCGGCCAGCCCTTCGGCGGCGACGGCTGGTAGCATTTCGGTGCAAACCTGATCGATGTAGCCATCTGGATCGCCGGCAAATTCTGGCGGCAGCGCGTGGGCCCCCAGGAATGTGGTGACAACGCGCACGTTCCGCAAATCTGCAAGCTGCCGCGCCGCGCGCAGCATGTTCAGTTCGGCGGCCAGCTCCAGCCCATAGCCGCTCTTGATTTCGATCGTTCCCAGCCCCTCGGCAATCAGCTGATCCAGCCGCGGCAGGGCGGCCCCGGCCAGTTGTTCCACACTGGCAGCGCGGGTGGCGCGCATGGTTGAAACAATCCCGCCGCCGGCCTGGGCGATCTGAGCATAGCTGGCCCCTTCAAGCCGCTGCTCAAACTCTGCTGCGCGGTTGCCCATGTGAATCAGGTGGGTGTGGGGGTCGATCAACGCCGGGGTAATCCAGCGGTCCGCGCAATCTATTACCGTATCGGATTCAAACCCAGGGGCCTGGTCCGCCGCGCCAGCATAGATGATCCGGCCATCCAGCGCCGCAACCACGCCGCCTTCAACCGGCGCTGCGCCGGGGCGCATGGTCAGCAGCCGGGCGTTGGTCCAGATTGTGGTTGCTCGCATCAGGTTCTCCATGGGAGTCGGAATTATGTATAGACATAATGAAACGGCTGTATAGAGTGATTTTGATCCAACCGAAACTCGAGGCGCGGATGACCGACACAGTCCATTTTGCCGAAGCACTGCTGCCTTCAGGGTGGGCTGGCGGGGTTCGGCTGCACCTGGCTGACGGTCTGGTCCGGCGGATTGAAACCGGCGCCGCGCCGCACCCGGGCGAACCAAGCCATGCCACTGCACTGCCGGGATTGCCCAATCTGCACAGCCACGCATTCCAGCGCGGGATGGCCGGGCTGGCCGAACAGCGCGGCCAGAATGCGGACAGTTTCTGGACCTGGCGAGAGACGATGTACCGCTTTGTCGATCGGTTGACGCCCGATGATATGGCGGTCATCGCGGCAATGGCCTATGCCGAGATGCTGGAAAGCGGGTTCACCCGGGTAGGCGAGTTTCACTATCTCCACCACGATCCGCACGGCGCGCCCTATCACGGCGCAGCGATGGCCGGGGCGATTGCGGCAGCTGCGCAGGAAAGCGGGATCGCGCTGACCCTGCTGCCGGTATTCTATGCCCATTCCGGGTTTGGCGGACTTGAGCCGGGGGCTGGCCAGCGGCGGTTTGTGTGCTCGCTCGATCGGTTTGCGGCGCTGCGCGATGATAGCGCGGCGGCCTTGAAAGTACTGCCCGATGCGGTGCTGGGCCTGGCCCCGCATTCGCTGCGCGCGGTGACGCCTGATCAGCTGTGCGCACTCACCGAAATGGCCGGCTCCGCCCCGATCCACATCCATGCGGCAGAGCAGATCGCCGAAGTGGAGGCCTGCCTTGCCTGGAGCGGACAGCGCCCGGTGGAATGGTTGCTGGGCCACGCCCCGATCGGCCGCAACTGGTGCCTGGTTCACGCCACCCACATGACTGCTGAGGAAACCCGCGCACTGGCCCAAAGCGGTGCGGTGGCAGGGCTGTGCCCGATTACCGAGGCAAATCTTGGCGACGGGTTGTTTCGCGCGGCCGATTATCTTGCGGCGGGCGGGCGGTTCGGGGTGGGCAGCGATTCCAATGTCATGATCGACGCCGGCGAGGAATTGCGCTGGCTTGAATACGGCCAGCGGCTTTCGGCCCAGTCGCGCAATGTGTTCGCGGCGGGGCCCGGTGGCAGCACGGGTGCAGCGCTGTTTGGCGG
>NZ_JBEBKB010000043.1:0-18658 GCF_040079535.1 Novosphingobium sp.
GGGATGGCGAAGGGGGGCGCGGGATGACGAAAAAGGTTTGTTCGGGAATAGCGGCGACCCTGCGATCTCCGCAGTTCGACAATGCCGATCCACGTCGCTAAGGCCCGTTTCGAATCCCCACCCCGCAGGCCTTGAAACTGGTCCGCGGGGCAATTGGCTATGCCTGACCGATGCTCGACCTGTCCCAAATCCTGGCGGCCAAACACCCGCTTACCCTCGCCTCCTTGGCGCGCGGAGCGCAGCCGCTGGTGCTGGCCGATCTGGCGCGTGCCGCAAAAGGCCGCGCGGTATTCATCGCGCCTGACGAAGCGGCGATGCAGGCCATTGCCGATACTGCCCGGTTTTTCGCGCCCGAACTTGATGTGATCGCGTTCCCCGCGTGGGATTGCCTGCCCTATGATCGGGCCAGCCCTGCCCTTTCGGTATCAGCCCGCCGGCTGGCGGCGCTGCAGAAGCTCCAATTGCCGCGCAAAGGCCCGCAGCTGTTCGTCACCACGATCAACGCTGCGCTGCAACGGGTGCTGACCCCGTTCCGGATCCGTGAAAACGTGAAGCTGCTCAAGCCCGGAATCTCGATTGGCCGCGAAAGCCTGATCGCCCTGCTGATCCGGCAAGGATACAGCCGCACCGATACCGTGGCAGATGCCGGCGAATTTGCCGTGCGCGGATCAATTTTCGATATCTATCCTTCAGGGCTGGAAGGCGGCCTTCGGCTTGATTTCTTCGGCGATGAACTTGAAACGCTGCGGCTGTTTGATCCCAATAGCCAGCGTTCCACCGGGCTTGTGGCTGAGCATTTGTTGCTGCCCGCCAGCGAAGCCTTGCTTGATGAAGAAAGCATAAAGCGCTTTCGCGGCCGCTACCGCGATCAGTTCGGCGCCAATGCCACTGGCGATCCGCTCTACCAGGCGGTCAGCGATGGTCGGCGGCTGGCCGGGATGGAACACTGGCTACCGCTATTCGAGGACCGTTTGGTCAGCCTGTTCGATCACCTTGGCGGCGATGATGTTATGATCATCGACAGCGCGGCGATTGGCGCTGGCGAAGAACGCCTGGGCGATATCTCTGATTACTACACAGCGCGCTCTGAAACCTCGGGCAAAGCTGTGGGCAGCTATCGGCCGATTGAGCCTGATTTGCTCTATTTCCCGCGGCCAGAACTTGATGCGGTGCTGGCCAGTCATCCGGTTCACCGCGCCGATATGTTCGCCCAGCCAGACAGCGCAAGGGTGATCAATTTCGATTTTTCCAGCGGCCGTGATTTCGCCCCGGAACGGGCCCGCGGAGATAATGTCTATGAGGCCGCCGCCCGCTATCTGACGGGGCAAGCCAAGCGCGGCAAAAAAACCTTGATCGCGGCCTATAGCGAGGGCAGCCGTGCGCGGATCACGGCCATCCTGGGGGAAGCTGCACGTCCCGTTCCGGTTCTGGCGGAAAGCTGGCAGGAAGCCTTGGGTCTGGCCGCCAGCGGTGTGCCTGCCGCGATGGTGCTGCCGCTTGAAAGCGGGTTCTCCAATGCCGAACTGGATCTTGTTACCGAGCAGGACATCCTGGGTGACCGGCTGGTCCGCCGCAAAAAGCGCCGCAAGGGCGCAGACGCATTTATGGCGGAGCTGGCCGCGCTTACCCCGGGCGATCTGGTGGTCCACATGGAGCACGGGATCGGCCGCTACGTTGGGCTGCAATCGATCCCGGTTGGCAAAAGCCCGCATGATTGCGTGGCGCTGGAATATGCCGGCGGCGACAAGCTGTATGTGCCGGTTGAAAATCTTGACGTGCTTTCCCGGTTTGGCTCGGATGCGGAATTCGTGCCGCTTGATCGGCTGGGCGGCGAAGGCTGGCAAAAACGCAAAAGCCGCCTCAAGGAACGTATCCGCGAAATCGCGCACGAACTCCTCAAAACCGCAGCACAGCGGGCGCTGCGCACCGCGCCTGTGCTGGTGCCCGATGGCAACGGCTACAATCAGTTTGTCGAAGGCTTCCCCTGGCAGGAAACCGAAGATCAGGAAGCCGCGATCGAAGACGTGCTGGCCGATCTGGCCGAGGGCCGGCCGATGGACCGCCTGGTCTGCGGCGATGTCGGCTTCGGCAAGACCGAGGTTGCACTGCGCGCGGCATTCGTCGCTGCGCTGGGCGGGCAACAAGTAGCCGTTATCGCCCCGACCACCCTGTTGGCGCGCCAGCATTTCACCAATTTCTGCGAACGCTTTGCCAGCTTTCCGCTGAAAATCGGCCGGCTTTCGCGATTGGTGGGAGACAAGGAAGCCAAGGCTACCAAACAGGGCCTGACCGACGGCACTGTCGATATCGTTATCGGCACCCACGCATTGCTGGCAAAAAGCCTGAGCTTCAAACGCCTTGGTCTTGTTGTTGTTGATGAAGAGCAGCGATTTGGTGTCAATCACAAGGAAGCGCTCAAGCAGCTTCGCACCAATGTTCACATGCTGACACTTACCGCAACGCCAATCCCCCGGACGCTGCAAATGGCGATGAGCGGCCTGCGTGAACTTTCCACGATCCAGACCGCGCCGGTCGATCGCCTGGCGGTTCGGACATATGTGATGGAATGGGACGAGATCGTGATGCGCGAAGCCTTGCTGCGCGAACATCACCGCGGCGGACAAAGCTTTATCGTGGTGCCGCGCATCGCCGATATGGAAGCGGTTGAAAAATGGCTGCGCGAAGTGGTGCCCGAAGTGCGCTTTATTGCGGCCCACGGCCAGATGGCGGCAAGTGAAGTGGAAGAGCGGATGAGCGCTTTCTATGAGAAAAAGTACGAAGTGCTGCTCTCAACCACTATCGTCGAATCTGGCCTCGATATTCCCAGCGCCAATACCATCATCATCCACCGGGCCGATCGCTTTGGTCTGGCGCAGCTGTATCAGCTGCGCGGGCGCGTTGGTCGATCAAAGCTGCGCGCCTATGCCTATCTGACGACACCCGAAGACACCCAGCTATCAGAGGTGGCGCAAAAACGCCTGAAGGTCTTGGGCGATCTCGACAGTCTGGGTGCCGGGTTCCAGCTTGCCAGCCATGATCTTGATATTCGCGGCGCCGGAAACCTTCTGGGCGACGAGCAATCAGGGCACATCCGCGAAGTTGGTTTTGAACTTTACCAATCGATGCTGGAGGATGCGATTCTGGCGGCCAAGGCCGGTGAAATGGGGCTGGCACGGGAACGCCATTCGCTCAGCCCGCAGATCACCGTTGATGCGCCGATCATGATTCCAGACGAATACGTGCCCGATCTGGCGGTTCGCATGGCGCTGTATCGCCGCCTAAATGATGCTGAGGATCAGGCCGAAATCGAAGGCCTGTCGGCTGAAATGATCGATCGGTTTGGCCCGCTGCCGCAGCCAACCCTTAACCTGATCAAGCTGATCCAGATCAAGCGCCAGGCGATTGAGGCCAACATTTCAAAGATCGATGTCGGCGCCAAAGGCAGCCTGGTTTCGTTCCATGTCGATAGGTTCCCCGATCCGGCCGGGTTGATCGCCTATGCTGCGCGGCTGGAAGGCACGATCAAACTGCGCCCCGACAGCAAAATTGTGGTGACGCGGGCCTGGGCCGATCCGGTCGCCCGGCTGGGCGGACTGTTCCAACTGACCAAGGGATTGAGCGCGATTGCGCGCAGGGCGAAGTAATTAATCCGATTGCCAAATCGTGCATTCCAGCGTGATAAATGCGCGTTATGGAAAATACCCTCCGGGGCTCTCGTCCCACAACCTCGTTTGCCGCGCTCGTTCTGGTGCTCGCGGTTCTGACAACGCAGTTCGTGGGGCTGGGCCGCGAGGTGATTGATCCCGACGAAACGACGTTCATCCTGATGGGTGCCGATGTTGCCAACGGACATCTGCCGTTCGTCAATCAGTTCGATCTCAAGCCACCCGTCATCTTCCTGCTGATCGGCGGCGTGCTTGCTGCGTTCGGCAAAAGTTTGGTGGCTGTCCGGCTGTTGGGCGATTTTCTGCTGTTTGGCACAGCGCTGCTGACGTTCAGTTTCGCTCGCCAGATCGCCAGCGGCTGGGCGGCATTGGGCGGCGCGTTGATATATGTGGCCTTTGCCAGCCTGGATCTGGGCCAGCCAACCTATACTGAGCTGCCCGCGCTGTTCTTCGCGATGGCGGCATTGCTGGCCCTTGCCCGCACACCGGTTGCGCCGCTTCGTGCCGGATTGGCGGGGCTCTTTTTGGCCCTTGCCGTGCTGTCGCGCACCAACCTCTACCAACTGCCGATCGCATTTGGGTTGCTGTTGCTGATCGCGTCGCTGCGCAAAAGTGATATGGTTCATCCCCGCGCCTGGCTCGCCTTCGGAATGGGCGGGCTTGTGCCTGTGGCACTGCTGGTCATCGCTTATGGCCTGGCACAGCAGCTTGCCGTGTTGAAGCTGGCGATGATCGATGTGCCGCTGGCCTATGCGGCGCAGGTTGGGCCGGGTGAGGCTATTCTTGAAAACATCCGGCAACTCTACGTCACCGCAACAATCGAGCCGCTGATCCTGATCCCTTTCGCGGTGCTGGTTGCGGCCGGGCTATGGGGCGCCTTTGTGCGGCGCCAGGCCCAGCCCTGGCCGCTGCTTGTCGCCACGCTGGCGCTGGCTGGATTGCTGGTCAGCCTGGCTTTCAGCGGTGCAGTCTATCCGCACTATTGGCTGCAAATCGGGCCTGTGCTGGCGCTGTTCGCCGCATTGGGTCTTGACCGGCTGGCCCGGCTGCCAAAGGCAACGCCGCTGGCTTTGGCCGCAGGAACGCTGCCGCTCGCCGCCGCCGTGGCCGAGCAATTGCCCCAGGGTATCGCCGTTGTAACTGATCCATCACACACAGAATCCGCTTTTGAAATTGCGCAGGCCGCGCGGTTTATCAAATCAAACGGCCGATCGCATCCATCGGTGTGGCCATGGCGCAAACAATTGATCGATTGGTATCTTGATGCTCCGCAGCTGTCCAAAGCCGGAGTCCAGCCTGAAAATATCGCGCGCCCGGCAATTATCGGCCCATTGGCAAAAGCTGGCTACGTTGGCTCAGACGAGATTGGCCGGCTGATGGCGATGCGGCCCGATTTCGTGGTAACTGACGGTCAAGGGAAAGGGCTGGCCTGGATGCGCGCGACCGGCCGCCCGGTGGATCAGTGGCTGGCCCAGAATTACGAACTGGAAGCCCAGTTCGGCGATGTGCTGGTTTACCGCCGGGTCAATTAGCCAGCGCGAAGGCTTGAAAGGCTGAACCGTCCATCGGCTGGGCCCGCAAAAAGCCCTGATAGTGGCTGCATCCCTCGCCAACCGCCAATTGACGCTGGGATTCGCTTTCCACGCCTTCTGCAATAACCTTAAGGTCAAGCGCCCTGGCCATTGCGATGATCGCACGCAGCACCGCCAGATCGCGGGGATTGCCGGCCACTCCATCGATCATCGCCCGGTCCAGCTTCAGATAGTGCAGCGGCAGCAATTGCAGATAGCGAAAATTGCAGAACCCGGCGCCGAAATCATCAAGCGCTATCTGGATTCCCTGCGCAGACAATTTGCCGAGCACTTCTGCGGCATGAGTCACATCGCCAAGCAAAACCTGCTCAGTCACTTCTAGCGTCAAACGCCACGGAGCGAACCGGGTCTGCTTGATCAACCCGGCCAACTGCGCGGCATAATCGGCACTGGCAAGGTCAGCCGGGGTAACATTAAGTGACAGGCGAAGATCCATTGGCCACTTTTGGGCACCCGTCAGTGCCAGGCGGGCGATATGCCCTGATAGCTGCGCAACATGATCGGCCCGTTCAGCAATCGTGAACAACGCGCCCGCACCCAGCTTGCCAAGCGTTGGGTGGTTCCACCGCGTCAAAGCCTCTGCCCCGGTCAGGCGGTTGTCCTGACAGGAAAATTGGGGTTGATACACCACTTCGATTTCACCGCGATCCAATGCCTGGATCAGATCGGCTTCCAATTGCGCCGCGCTGATCGCCAGCCGCGTAGCCTCGCCATCGGCCCAGGCCAAGCGTCGGCCCGAAAGTGCCATGGCATTGGCCAACGTTTGGCCCAATCGGTCAAGCACACTTTCCGGATTGTCGATCGCGGTTGCGCGCAGCAATCCCGCCCGCGGTGACAGCCGCAGCGTGCCGCCGGCCGTGACGATCGGTTTGGCCAGTGCATCAAGCAAACGGGCGGCGGCAAGCTGCCAGACTTCGCGGCTGCAAGGCTCATTTGCGATCAGCAGAAAGCGGCTCCCGCCATCGCGCGCGGCCAGCCAGCCGCCTTCGATTTCGGCAGAGGCAAAGTGGCGCAAACGCTGCGCCACTTCGGCCAGTGCAGCATCGCCGGCCGCCGTGCCATAGGCCAGATTCAGCGCATCGAAGCGGCGAAAGCCGATGTGCACCGCGTGAACCTTGTCACCCGCCGGCAGCCATTCACCAAGCCGCGCCAAAGCAGCCTCTCGTGTGGCAAGGCCGGTCAGCGCATCACTGTGCGGTATCGGCATAGGGGAACGCGGTTTGCTCATCATGCAGGGATTAACACAGACCCCCTACCAAAGTGTTGGCCTGAATGCGTTCCTGCCCTAAAGTCGCCCGATGACCTCGCATCAGCGTATGGCCCTTTTGGTCAGTGAAACCGAACGCGCACAGGCAGCCGCCGAAGCACTGCGGCTGGACAATGCCTTTGTCCCGCTGGACGAAGCCGATGTCGCCGTGGTGCTGGGTGGTGATGGGCAGATGCTCCACGTGCTCCATGAAATGCTCGATACCGGGCGCGTTATCCCGGCCTATGGGCTCAATCTGGGCACGGTTGGTTTTCTGATGAACCAACCGCGATCAAGCCGCCCGCTGGCTGAACGGATTGCCCGGGCCAAACCGCTGGCGGTCAATCCCCTGGCGATGAGCGCGATTACGGGCGATGGCCGCGAACACCTAGTCGCAGCCATCAACGAAGTATCGCTGTTGCGCGAAACCCGGCAGACGGCCCGGCTCGAAATCTCGGTCAACGGGAAAGTCCGGATTTCAGAATTATACTGCGATGGCATCCTGGTTGCCACACCGGCCGGTTCCACTGCCTATAACTTGTCCGCAAACGGTCCAATTCTGCCGTTGGGATCGGCCATGCTGGCTTTGACCCCGATCAGTCCGTTCCGCCCGCGCCGCTGGCGCGGGGCGATCATCCCCGATCACTACGAGATTGAATTTCGCGTACTGGATCCAGACAAGCGCCCTGTGGCCGCAGTGGCCGACCAGAAGGAGCTCCGCGATATCCTGTCAGTCAAAGTCAGGGTCGCAAAGGAACAGCAGCTAACCTTGCTGTTTGATCCGGGCAAAACGCTTGAAGAGCGGATTTTTGCCGAACAGTTCCAGATTTGATCGCCAGCCATCTTGCCAAACCCGGTCGCGCTGTTATAGGCCCACCCCTGCCCGCAGGTGGGGGGTTATTCCCCGATAGCTCAGCGGTAGAGTAGGTGACTGTTAATCACTTGGTCGTAGGTTCGAATCCTACTCGGGGAGCCACCCCGCCCGGGCATTTTGCAAAGCCCCGCCAAATCGGCGGGGCTTTTGCTTTTTAACCAAGCAGCAGCCGCATTCCGGCCCAGATCGTCAGCGCCGCCGTCAGCCAGCGCATCAATTTTTCCGGCAACAGCCGAATTGCAAACAGGCTGCCGATCTGCCCGCCAACCACAACCGCTATCAACAGTGGCAGCGCGCCAGACAGGGCATCTCCGAACGCGCCGGTGCCGTTTTTTGCAGCCTGTCCATAAAGCCCGCTCAGCGAATTGATCAGGATGAACAGGCTGGTGGTCGCGGCGATCGCGCGGGCATCGGCCCAGCGCGTGAAATGGAGCAATGGCGCCAGGAATATCCCGCCACCGATTCCGGTCAGCCCGGCCAAAAAGCCCAGCGGCGCGGCCGCCAGCGGCATCCAGCGCGCCAAACCGCCGGGCAGATCCTGGGCTTGCTGATTGCGCGGCACAAGCAAGGCCACCCCAGCGGCGATCAAACTGAGTGCCAGCAGCAGCAGAAAGGTTGCCTCCTTGATCTGCGTCCGGCCGCCCAGATATGCCAGCGGCGCCGCGACTGCCGCCAATATCAACGCGCGCTTCCACGGGACCAGCCCGGCCCGGCCAAACCGGATCGTGCTGGCTAGAACAACCGCGACATTGCAACAAAGGCTGACGATCGGCAGCAGCCGGTAATCGAACCCGGCCAGGACAAGCAAAGCATTGTAGGTCGATCCGCCGCCAAATCCGACCGACGCATAAAGCAGCGCAGTTACGAAAAAGGCGGGGACCAGCCAGATCATCGCTGGGCCCTAGGCAAAGGCACCATGGCAGTGCTTGTATTTCTCACCCGAGCCGCACGGGCACGGCGCATTGCGCGACAGGCCCAGCTCTGCATAAGGATCGCCCTCACCCGGATTTGCCAGAACCCCGCTGGCCGCCGAAGCTTCGGCTGCTCCCAGCGCGCTCATCATCGCCATTGCGCCGGGCGTAGAAGCATCGTTCTCACCGGTGAAAGGATCAATATGGCTGGTCAGGAAGTCTGGCAGATCAGGCATCTGCACCGGCTCGGGCATCCGCAGCTCGCTGTTCATCAGGATCCGGGTAACGTCCTCGCGAATTGCTTCAAGCATCCGCTCGAACAGGCCAAAGGCTTCCTGCTTGTATTCGTTGATCGGGGTTTTCTGGGCATAGGCGCGCAGGAACACCACCTGGCGCAGCGCATCCAATGTGGCGAGATGCTCCTTCCAGTGGTGATCGAGCCGATCGAGCATGATCTGCTTTTCAACCTGCCGCCAGACTGCTGAATCATCGCCCATCTTGGCCGCCATCTTTTCATCGGCCAGCGCGGCGACCCGCTCTTCGATGTCCTGCGGTTCCAACCCGTCTTCGCTCAGCCAATTATCAATCGGCGGATCGATTCCCAGCACTTCGAAGCTGCGCTGCCGCAAGGCCTCGATGTTCCACTGTTCAGGATAGGATCCTGGCGGGCAGGCATCGCCAACGATCGCATTCACGGTATCGTGGCGCATATCTTCCACCACATCGTCCAGCGTATCGGCATCCATGATATCCGCGCGCTGTTCATAGATCACCTTGCGCTGATCGTTCATCACATCGTCGTATTCGACCACTTGCTTGCGAATATCGTAATTGCGCGCCTCAACCTTTTTCTGGGCGGTTTCGATCGCTTTTGAAAGCCAGCGCGAACCGATCGCCTCGCCATCGGCCAGATTGGCATTCATCATCTTGCTGAACAGCGTGTCGGGTCCAAAAATCCGC
Source organism: Novosphingobium sp. (assembly GCF_040079535.1). Taxonomy (GTDB): domain Bacteria; phylum Pseudomonadota; class Alphaproteobacteria; order Sphingomonadales; family Sphingomonadaceae; genus Novosphingobium. The sequence goes on from NZ_JBEBKB010000043.1 coordinate 9,249, forward strand.
AGCAGATCGTCTTCAAGGCAAAGGTAGAATTTCGACAGGCCCGGATCGCCCTGACGACCCGAGCGGCCGCGCAGCTGATTATCGATCCGGCGGCTTTCATGCCGTTCTGTGCCGATCACACAAAGCCCGCCAGCGGCCAGCACCCGTTCGCGCTCGGCATCAATTTCCGCCTTCATCTTGGCGATCGTTTTTTCGCGAACCTTTTCGTCGGCTTCGTCCTTAAGCTCGTCATCGATGCGGAATTCAAGGTTGCCGCCCAATTTGATGTCGGTGCCACGCCCGGCCATATTGGTAGCGATTGTTACGGCGCCCATGCGCCCCGCCTGGGCAACGATGTGGGCTTCCATCTCGTGGAAGCGGGCGTTGAGCACAGCGTGCTCCACCCCTTCCTGTTTGAGATAGTCCGATAGCAGTTCCGATTTTTCGATCGAAACCGTGCCGACCAGAACCGGCTGGCCGATCTTGCTCTTTTCGGCGATCAGTTTGGCGATCGCCTGGAATTTATCGGCCGTATTCTTGTAGAACTCATCGTCCTCATCAACGCGCATAACGGTCACGTTGGTTGGGATGGTCACCACGCTCATCTTGTAGATGTCGAAGAATTCCGCAGCCTCGGTTGCGGCGGTGCCAGTCATCCCCGAAAGCTTGGGATACATTCTGAAATAGTTCTGGAACGTGATCGAAGCCATGGTCTGGTTTTCAGGCTCGATATTCACGCCTTCCTTGGCTTCGACGGCCTGATGCAGGCCGTTTGACCAGCGGCGGCCATCCATCATCCGGCCGGTGAACTCATCAATGATGATCACCTTGTCCTCTTTGACGATGTAATCAATGTCGCGTTTGAACATGACATTGGCCTTGAGGCTCTGATCCAGGTGATGGACTACCTGCGTATTTTCAACATCATAAAGGTTTGATCCAACCAAAATCCCGGCCGCTTCAAGCTGACGCTCGGCCCATTCCACCCCGTCCTCGGTCAGGGTGATGTTTTTGGTCTTTTCGTCTTTTTCGTAGTGCTCTTCAGCCAGCTGCTTCACGATTGCATCGACCGATATGTAAAGATCGCTCTTGTCGTCGGTCGGGCCAGAGATGATCAGCGGGGTGCGCGCTTCGTCGATCAGGATCGAATCCACCTCATCCACGATCGCATGATTGAACGGGCGGTGGACCATCTGGTCACGCTCGTGCTTCATGTTGTCGCGCAGGTAATCAAAGCCCAGCTCGTTGTTGGTGGCATAGGTGATATCTGAATAGTAGGCATCGCGGCGCTCAGGCTCGCTCAGGTTGGGCACGATCACGCCCACCGTCAGGCCCAGAAACTTGTAGATCTGCCCCATCCATTCGGCATCGCGCCGGGCAAGGTAATCGTTGACCGTAACAACGTGGACGCCCTTGCCCTCAAGCGCGTTGAGGTAGACCGCCAGCGTTGCCACCAGGGTCTTGCCTTCACCGGTCCGCATTTCGGCAATTTCACCGCGGTGCAGCACCATGCCGCCAATCATCTGCACATCGAAGTGGCGCATGCCCAAAGTCCGAACCGAGGCCTCGCGCACCGTGGCGAAAGCTTCGGGCATGATGTCGTCCAGGCTTTTGCCTTCGGTCAGAAAGCGCCGGAACTTGTCCGTTTGGGCTTGCAATTCTTCGTCGGTCAGCGCCGCAATCGAGGGCTCGAAAGCGTTGATCTGCTGAACAACTTTTTCCATTTTCTTGACGTAGCGGTCGTTGGACGAACCGAAAATGCGCTTGGCAATGGCGCCGATCATAGGGAATTCCTGCAATTTGAATGGGTGTGAATGTGGTTGTGCGGCGCCCGAACCGGTGCCGCGGCCTTAGCTGGAAGGCGGTTGGTTTGCGGCGCTATTCGCGGGCGCGGTCAACGCGCAGGCGCACAGCAGGTGCTGCTGCGGGCAGCATCAATATGCGCAGAACCGGTGCCGGTGCATGGACAGCGCGGCCAGGAGCGGCACGGAACGGAGCCGCAGCGGCAACCGCGACGACCCGCGCCGAAGCCTTGATCCCCAGTGTGGTACCAATTTCCGTAAGCCCGCAAATCCGCGCCTCAGCAGGGGCAACCTGCGCGGCGAGCCCTGCAAACAGGGCGAGGATGGCAAGGACAATCCGGTTCATGCGTCAGGCATATATAGCCGCGCAGGCTTAACGTCCAGTGGACGCAGTTGATCTTCGCGCGCCAAGCTGTTGTAACGGGCGCAAACAGGGAGGTATCGCACACCATGGAAACACCGCCGCCCGCACCGCCGCACAGCCCGCGGATGTTCCAGCTTGATGGACTGCGCGGGATCGCGGCCTTCATGATCGTGTTCTACCACCTGGATATCGTTTACGGCATCGGCGGACCGTTTCAGCGCGGCTACCTGTTTGTCGATCTGTTCTTTCTGCTTTCAGGCTTCGTTCTGGCGGTATCGACCGAGAAAAAGCTGCAAAGCGGGATTGGTGCGCTGGAATTTACCTGGGCCCGGTTCAAGCGGCTGTGGCCGCTGGTAGCGGTTGGAGCCGGCGTGGCGGTGGTGCGCGCCTTCTATATCGGAATGGCCGATCCGCTGACCCTGCTGTGGTGGTTGGCGCTTGATCTGGTGATGCTGCCAAGCCTGGCCGGTGCCGGGCCATTCTATCGCTACAACGGGCCGCAGTGGACACTGTTCTACGAATTGCTGGCCAATTTCCTGCATGCCGCCGTGCTAAAGCGTGTGGCCACAAACCTGATGCTGGTTCTGGCGCTGATCATGGGGGCCTGGCTGATCCATACGGTTGGCCGCCAGGGCGCTGACACCATGGGCGTCAACGCGCCAACCTGGGCTACATGGTGGACCGCCCTGCCCCGGGTATTCTGGTCCTATGTGCTGGGAGTATGGATTGGCCGCAAATACCGCGATGGCTTGCGCACCCCCGGCCTGCCGTGGTGGCTGGCACTGGCGCTGCCGATCATCGGAATTGCAGCAGTCCCCTACCTGCCGCTGGGCCGGGTCGCAGGCGATCTGGTGTTCGTAATCGCATTCTTGCCGCTGATGATGTGGGTTGTCGCGATGAGCCAGCCGCCCGCCGCGCTGAAGGCCCCGCTCGAATGGCTCGGCAACTATTCGCTGCCGCTCTACTGCGTCCACCTTACCGTGCTGGTCTGGACCAAGGAACTGGCCGGCAGCAACAGCGTGGGCGTGGCCGCGCTGGCGGTGGGAATTGCGCTGGTGCTGTCGTGGGTGTTTTCGAAAGTGGTGTCGTTTGCCAGCAAGCCGACTGTGGCAAAAGGGCAAGCCTGACCCCCAAGAACCGGCGCATTGCGAACTGCCAGAAAGTTCAAACACAAAACGCCGCGCTTGCGTGTAAGCAAGCGCGGCGCTGTGAAACCGGAAACCCGGCAGACGCGTCCTAGTTGACGGCGTCCTTCAGGCCCTTGCCGGCCTTGAATTTGGGCTGCGACGATGCCTTGATCTGCATCGGTTCGCCGGTGCGCGGGTTGCGGCCGGTTGAGGCCTTGCGCTTGGCAACCGAGAAAGTGCCGAAGCCGACGAGGCGAACTTCGTCACCCTTCTTCAGTGCACCGCTGATGGCGTCAAAAACGCCTTCAACTGCTTTGGTGGCATCGCTCTTGGTCAGGCCGCTTGCATCTGCAACTGCGCCGATCAGGTCATTCTTGTTCATGTTGGGAACCCCCTACCTTGGTTTGAGTATTAAACATTTTGATTCGACTTCAAAGATGGCCGCGAATTGAGCGACTTTTGCCCGAACTGTCAAAGCCAAAGCGCTCATCGCACCAAAGATTATCCACGATTTTCCGCCGTTTTCGATGAATCGGGCAGAGACCGCGATGCAGCGAACATTTCGCCGCATTGCAGCATCCATTTTAACCGATCGATTAGTGCGCGGTTGCCGGAGCTGCCGCACCCGGCAAGGCAGGCTGACTGGCCAGATCGTCTGCCTCGGTCCACTCAATCGGCTCCAGCGGTTCGGTAAGCGCTTGGGCCAAAACTTCATCAACATGCGAAACCGGAATGATTTCAAGCCCATCAAGCACGTTCTGCGGAATTTCTGCGAGGTCTTTGCGGTTGTCCTCTGGGATCAAAACAGTTTTGATTCCGCCGCGTAATGCTGCCAGCAATTTCTCTTTCAGCCCGCCGATCGCCAGCACTCGGCCGCGCAAAGTAACCTCGCCGGTCATCGCCACGTCCTTGCGCACCGCAATACCGCTAAGCGTTGAAACGATCGAAGTGACCATTCCCACGCCCGCTGATGGCCCATCCTTGGGCACCGCACCTTCGGGCAAATGGATGTGGATATCCTTGCGCGCGATCAGGCTGGGCTTGATCCCATAGGCTGGCGAGCGGGCCCGCACGAAGCTGAAAGCGGCCTGGACCGATTCGTTCATCACCTCGCCCAGCTTGCCCGTGGTCTTGACCATGCCCTTGCCCGGCACAGTTACGCTTTCAATCGTCAGCAGTTCCCCGCCAACCGAAGTCCAGGCCAGCCCCGTCACCGCGCCAACCTGATTTTCTTCTTCACCCATCCCGTGCTTGAATTTGCGAACCCCGGCGTAGTCGCCAAGATTTTCAGGGGTCACGGTTACCTTCTTGACCTTGCCTTCAAGGATCTGGCGCAAGACCTTGCGGGCCAGCCTGGCAATCTCTCGCTCAAGCGTGCGAACCCCGGCTTCGCGGGTGTAGTGCTGGATCAGCGACCGCAGGCCTTCGGTGGTCAGCGAAAATTCGCCCGGCTTAAGGCCATGCGCCTTGATCTGCTTTTCAAACAGATGCCGCTCGGCAATTTCAACCTTTTCGTCCTCGGTATAGCCTTCCAGCCGGATAATTTCCATCCGGTCAAGCAGCGGCTGCGGCAGGTTGAGGCTGTTGGCCGTGCAGACGAACATCACGTCTGACAGATCATAATCCAGTTCCAGATAGTGATCCTGGAACTTGGCGTTCTGTTCCGGATCGAGCACTTCGAGCAGCGCCGAAGCGGGATCGCCGCGGAAGTCCTGGCCCAGCTTGTCGATCTCATCCAGCAGGAACAGCGGATTGCTGGTCCCGGCCTTTTTGAGATTGGCGATAACCTTGCCCGGAAGCGAGCCAATGTAAGTGCGCCGATGGCCACGGATTTCCGCCTCATCACGCACCCCGCCCAGCGACTGGCGGATGAATTCACGCCCGCAGGCCTTGGCGATCGATTTGCCCAGCGAAGTCTTGCCCACGCCCGGCGGGCCAACCAGGCACAGGATCGGCCCCTTCAGCTTGTTGGTACGGGCCTGCACCGCCAGATATTCGACAATCCGGTCCTTGACCTTGTCGAGCGCATAGTGATCGCCATCCAGCACCTCTTGCGCCGCGCCGATATCCTTCTTGAGCTTGCTTTTCTTGCCCCACGGCAGGCCCAACAACACATCCAGATAATTGCGGATCACAGTGGCTTCTGCGCTCATCGGCTGCATCGTCTTGAGCTTTTTCAGCTCGGTATTCGCTTTGACGCGGGCTTCCTTTGAAAGCTTCAGCTTTTCGATCTTGTCCTGCAGCTCCTGCAGCTCATTGGCCTCGCCATCATCGCCGCCGCCCAGTTCGCTCTGGATCGCTTTAAGCTGCTCGTTGAGATAGTATTCGCGCTGGGTCTTTTCCATCTGGCGCTTCACGCGGCCACGGATCCGGCGCTCTACCTGCAGCACGCCCAGTTCGCCTTCCATGAAGGCATGGGCCATTTCCAGCCGTTTGAGCGGATCGGCTTCGCTAAGCAGCGCCTGCTTGTCAGAAACTTTGGCCTGGATATGCGCCGCAACGCTATCTGCCAGCAGCGCAGCATCAACGATTTCGGCAAGATTTTCGCCCGCTTCCTGCGGCAGTTTCTTGTTCAGCTTGGCATATTCACCGAAGGTATCGACCACGGTTCGCATCATCGCCGAAACTTCGCTGCCCGATACGCCGACCGGCTCCACCACCGAAACCTGCGCCACAGCCATTTCGCCGCCGGCGCTCTGTTCCAGCCGCAGCGCCATCATGCTGGCGCGGTGCTTGGCTTCCACCAGCACCCGCACCGTACCATCGGGCAGCTTCAGCAGCTGCAGCACCGTAGCAACCACGCCGATATCAAAAAGATCATCTTCAACCGGATCGTCACAGCCAGGATCAAGCTGGGCAAGCAGGAAGATATCCTTGTCACCCTCGGCAGTCATTGCCGCTTCAAGCGCGGCCACGCTTTTTTCACGGCCGACAAACAGCGGCACGACCATGCCCGGAAACACGACGATATCGCGCAGGGGCAGCAAGGGGTAGAGTTTCATATTTCCATCCAATCGGCTTCATCAAGCTGGGGCTTAACTAACGCCATGCGGGTGAATCCCGCGCTTGGATGGGGATATGGGGGTGCCCTTGGCCGGGTGCAATGGCCCGGCCCGCCGCCGCTGTGGATTTGCGCCAGCGCGGCCTGCCCGAAGATCCGTTGGGCACGTATTGCGGATCTACATCCCGGGCAGCTTGAACCCCGGCGGCAGGCCCATGCCGCCCTGCATTCTGGCCATTTCCTCACCGCTCACTGCATCGGCCTTGCCGCGTGCGTCGTTGAAGGCGGCCGCGATCAGGTCTTCAAGGATGCCCTTTTCGCTTGGCTGCAACAGACTATCGTCAATCGAAACGCCGATTATCCGGCCCTTTGCCGATGCCCGGACCTTGACCAGACCGCCACCCGAAACGCCCTCAACCTCGATCCCATCGAGCTTGCCCTGCATTTCGCCCATCTGCTTCTGAATGGTCTCAGCCGCAGCCTGCGCCGCCCTGATCATCTCTTCCATCGATTCCACGTCATTGTCTCCAGTTCTTGCCCGCCCCGGCAACGCGCTGTTCTTTTTCCTCGTCAAGCAGTTCAGCCCCAGGGAACGCGCCCAGCGCGGCTTCGACCATCGGATCAGCCAGCACCGCGGCCCGCGATGCATCGCGCGCAGCCTCGGCCGCTTCGCGCAAGCTGGGCTGCGCCTCGCCTTCGATCCGGCTGACCTGCCACCGTGCCCCGGTGGCCCGCAACAGCGCATCGCGCAGTTCGGCGGTGGGATCGCCGGGATATCCGGGGGCAAGCGCATAGGTCAACTCCTCATGCCCCAGATCCGCAATCCGGACCCAATCGTGCATGATCTGCGAAATCCTGAGTTGCCCGGATTGCTCAACCGTATGCACCAACGCGGCCCAATCTGCTGCGGTTGGCGCTGCGGGCTCGGGCTCAGCTACAGCAGTTTCGCCAGGCGTGGCCGCAGCCGGCGCGCGCGATGCCAGTTCTTCCAGCTTCTTCACCAGTTTGCCGGGATCGGGCAGATCACCAGCATGTTGAACCCGCAGCAGGGCCATCTTGGCGGTGACCAGCGGATCGGGCGCGCCGCGCACTTCATCGTGCCCCTTCAGCAACAACTGCCAAAGCCGGTGCAACTGCCCGGGCGTAAGTGAAGCGGCCCATTCGCCAATCAGTGCGCGTTCCTCAGCCGAAATTCCATCGCCCTCACCCTTGCCCAATTGGGCAACGGTGATCCGGTGGGTCAGCTCCATCGCCGAACGCATCAGTGCCAGCGGCTCTACGCCCAGTGCAAACTGGTGATCGACCAGATCAAGCAGTGCGCCGCCATCCCCGCCCAGCAGCGCAGCAAACAGATGGCGCTGGACCGATTTATCAGCCAGCCCCAGCATTTCGCGGATTTGATCGGCGCTAACCGTGCCGGCCCCGCCCAGATCGGCATGGGCAATAGCCTGATCCAGAATTGACAAGCCATCGCGCGCCGATCCTTCTGCCGCGGCGGCAATCATCGCCAGCCCTTCGGCCTCGGCGCTGACCCCTTCGGCCTCGCAGATCCGGGCGAAATGTTCGGCCAATAACTCGGCTGAAATGCGCCGCAAATCAAAGCGCTGGCAACGGCTCAGCACCGTAACCGGAAGCTTGTCTGCTTCGGTTGTGGCAAACAGGAATTTGACGTGCGGCGGCGGCTCTTCCAGCGTCTTCAAAAGCGCGTTGAACGCATTGCGGCTGAGCATGTGGACTTCATCGATGATGTAGATCTTGTAGCGCGCCGAAACGGAGGCATAGCGCACCGCCTCGATGATCTCGCGCACATCGTCCACCCCGGTGTGGCTGGCGGCGTCCATCTCGATCACATCGATATGGCGCCCTTCGGCAATCGCCACGCAAGGCTCACACTGCCCGCACGGATCAATCGTTGGCCCGCCTTGTTCATCCGGGCCAATGCAGTTGAGCGCCTTGGCGATCAGCCGCGCGGTAGAGGTTTTGCCCACCCCGCGCACTCCGGTCATCAAAAAGGCATGGGCCAGCCGTTCACGCTTGATCGCATTGGCCAGCGTCTGAACCATCGCATCCTGGCCCAGCAACTGCGAAAAGGTCTGCGGCCGGTATTTGCGGGCCAGCACACGATAGGGTTGCGCCGGGGCATCGCTTACCGAAGCGGGCGGTGCGGGTGTCGGAACGGGTGCGCCAAACATCGATTCCTGCCCGGCAGCCTCCAGATCGGCTGCCGAGGGAGCTTCGGTTTCATCATCAATCGGTTTGCGGGAATCGTCCATCATTTGCCAGATTAGGCGCAACCAAAGCGCGTGTCGAAGGGTGTGTCGCTAGGTGGGACGAAAATGGTGGATTTCGAGCAACGGAGCGCAAAAGCCCGCCGTTTGCAGACCGGCTTGCGCCAAATTTCCAATACTGCAAAAAAAGGAGCCGGCCGACCCGCCGCAACCCGTTGTGGCTGCTTCCTTCCGGATCTGACCAGGTTGGCGTGCGCAAGCGTCCGACCGACTCCCGGCGGCGCATATGGCGGCGCTGTCGTGTTTGCGCAAGCCTGCGGATTGCGAATCGTTCTAAACAGCTGGCTCGACTGGCTCAAAATGGGGGCAATCGAAAGCGATCACGCCTTCGGGTTTGATCGGGGAGCGGTTTCTGCGGTGCGCCCAACAGCGCGACCCAGGCGTACGGCAGGGGCCGCTCCCGTCTTTTTCCTACCTGAAAGCGGCAGGAATTACCTGAAATTATCGGCGTAGGCCTGCAGCTTCAGCTTGCGCGGGGCCGGCGCGTGGAGCGCTGCATCGATCCCGCATTTTTCGGCATAGGCCTGTGCGGCGGCTGCGCTGGGAAACGTCAGCTGGACCTGCGCCTGGGTATCGCCCGAACCGGGCCATCCCATCAGCGGATCGGGCAGCCGCGCTTCGGCGGGCGCGAAATCGAGCATCCATTCGCCCAGCCTGGCCTTGCCAGACTGCATAGCGTTTTTCGGGCGTTGATAGATCCGTGCGGGCATGGTCCGGCCTTGATGCAATTTTTAGGAAGAATCAAGCTAGCTTTGGTGAAAAGGCAGGACCGCATAAAGCAAGAATCCACCGCCTCTCGTCATCCCGCGCAGGCAGGGACCCAGAGCCGGCTAACTCTGGGTCCCTGCC
>NZ_JBEBKB010000044.1:0-18658 GCF_040079535.1 Novosphingobium sp.
CGGCACGCCGCCGCATATCGTGGAATTGGGCAATTGAAGATCCGGCCAAAACCGCCGTACCGAACAGCGCAACCGACAAGCCCATCTCATCGCCGGTCGGTGCGCGCCTGATCCGCTCGCAGCGCTCTCGCTCGCGCTCAAGCAGCAGCTCGCCCTCGCAGGTCAATCGCGCCGTGCGGACAAAGCGCCAGATCGCCAGACCTGCGGTTGCCACCAGCAGCACCGCCAGAAAGCCCACGGGCTTTCCCCCGCTCGTGCCAATCGCCACCCTGACCGCGCCAAATGCAAAGGCCAGCAGCAGCGGCACTATGGCCACCAGGCGCAGCTGCAATACCTGCCCTGCACCCAGCACCAGCCCGCTCGCCTCCAACCGGCGCGTGATCGTGGTTGATTGATCCGAAGCCGCCCCAAGGATCGCCTTCCAGGCGGCAGGCTGCGGAATATGCAGGATCGCCCGTTCAACCGGGGTGTTGCCGCCAGCAGCATCAGCCGCGATAAACCGGCCGTGCTTGTGCTGCACCAGCTTGCCAGCGGACAGCAGCCGGGCGACCGCAGATTCAGCCAATCGCACCGGCCCGCCAGCCAGCGCGGCCAATTCGTCTTCGCTGGCCGCCCGGCCCGGCCTGCCGTGCGGGCGGAGTTTCCCGGTCAACCAGCCGCTTGCCAGCCAAGCAACGCCCAGCACCGCCAGATAGAGCATTAGGAACGCGCCGCCACCAAGGCTCAATGGTCCAGATCCCATCTATCCAATTCCTTCCAGGAAAATTCCGCTGACAATTGCGCCGATTGCCGCGGCAGCAAGCAACAAAAGCGCCAATCTGCCGCGCGGGATCACCATCCCGTCGCGGGGATGAACCCGGCGGGCGCGCGGATCGTCAAGCAAGCGCTGCGCCGCACCGGGCCAGATATCGGCGGGCGGCGGGCCAAAGGCCTGCTCATAACGTTTCAGGGTATCGGCATATTGATCGAAAAACCGGCTACGCTCGTGGGTTCCGCCCTTGGTCGGTCCGTGGTGCAGCGCGCAGCCCAATATCTCTGGGCAAAACCTGTCCCAATAGTCGCGGCTATAAGTCAGGTGCAGATGCCAGACCTGGTCGACCGCATCGGACGGGGTGCATTGCCCTTCGCCGGTTACGGCCAGAAAGCAAAAGCGCTTGTATTCCGCTATCACGCGGGCCGTATGCGCATCGTTCCAGCCGTTTTCACGCGCCAGCCGCTGGGCAAAGCCAAGCGCAGCGTCATCGGGTCCGATGGTAAAAGCATTGAGCCGTTGCCAGACCGGGTGGCCGGGCCCGTTTGATTGCGGAGAGTGGTCCCATCGCATCTGGCTTATTTCTACTTGTTTTGTAGAGTTAGGTCAAATGAAAAGGCGATCAATCAAAAGCGCCGGGATCCTGGTGCGCCGGTTCCTTGCCGCGCCGGGCCAGCATGGCAGCCGGCAATCCGATCACCACGGCAATGATTAGGGCTGCGAAAAGCACTGCGGCCAATGGGATAAGCGGGCTGTAGCCATAGTCAGTCCCATTCCCGATCAGCAGAACCACCACCGGCAGGGCCATCGGCAGGCAACCCGCACCCAAGGCCGCACCCGCAGTGCGCTTGCGGTATGATGCAGCCGGGAAGAATTTTGGCAGAACGGCGGCCAGCACGAACGCGATAACGGCCGGCAGCATTGCGAAATAGATCAGGCTTACCAAGAGGGCCATAGCCCGCAGCATAGCCGATCAATCATCGCTGGCAAACTCCGCGCTGATTACCAACCGCTGCGCATCCCATTCGGGCACTGCTTCAGCGCGCATCGGCACCATAAATCGCTTGCCCTTTTTACCATCCACCGCCGGACGCTCGATCTCGATCACGTCGCCGGCTCCAAAATCCTCGATCGCGATGCAAGTGCCCAGCGCTTCGCCGTTGGTCGATATTGCCGCCAGGCCCAGCAGATCGGTGTGGTAATATTCGCCCTCTTCCAGCTGCGGCAGGGCGGCGCGCGGCACGGTTAGCGCGGTGCCGCGCAAGGCTTCGGCCTGGGTGCGGGTTTCAACTTCGGCAAAGCGGGCGATCGCGCCGCCCTTGCCATCATCACGCAGCTTGGTGAGCGAAAGCGTGGAATCGTTGAAGGCGCGAAATCGCCGGAGCGATTCCACGCCTTCACCAAACAGCTTCAGGCGCAGTTCGCCGCCCACCCCGTGCGCGCCGGCAATCGCCGCAAGCGTGACAGGGCGGGGATCGGCCAAGACTTAACCTTAAGCCTGTTCTTCGCTGGCTTCACCAGCCGCAGCTTCATCAGCCACAGCTTCATCAGCTTGAGCAACTTCTGCCTGGGCTTCCTCAGCAGCAGGGGCTTCATCGGCAGCCGGAGCTGCTTCATCTGCCTGTGCAACTTCGGCCTGAACTTCCTCAGCTGCCGGGGCTTCCTCGGCCTGCGCCTGTTCAGCCGGGGCTTCTTCAGCAGCAGCTTCTTCAGCAGCAGGTGCTTCAACCGCAGCTTCTTCAACCGCTGGCGCTTCAGCAACAGCTTCCTCGACCACTTCTTCAACCACCGGAGCGGCAGCAGCTTCTTCAGCCGCAGCAGCCTTGGCAGCGCGGTCTTCGACGCGGTCCTTGGCCTTCTGGCCCGGTTCAGCCTTCTTCAGGTTGACCGTTGCAGTGCGTTCCTTGATCCCGGCCTTGTCGAGCAAACGGGCAACGCGGTCAGTCAGCTGCGCGCCAACGCCCAGCCAGTACTTCACGCGGTCTTCTACCAGACGGACGCGATTTGCATCGTCCTTGGCCAGCAGCGGGTTGTACGTGCCAACCTGCTCCAGATACTTGCCGTCACGCGGGCTCCGGGTGTCGGTCGCGACGATCTTGTAATAGGGGCGCTTCTTGGAGCCACCACGCGAAAGACGAAGAGAAACAGCCATTTGAACTACCTTTCAAACAAATCAGATTAAAATTACGAAAATCACTTTTTTAGCAAATCATTGAGATTGGAAGGCAGGCCGCCCGGCCCGCCAAGGCCCGGCAACCCTGGCAGGCCGCCGCCAGCACCGCCAGCCATGTCGCCACCGCCGAACTTGCCGCCCAGCATCCCGGCCAGGCCCTTAAGCCCGCCCATCTTCTTCAGCCGCTTCATCGCGGTGCCCATTTCCTGGTGCATCTTGATCAGCTTGTTGACGTCTTGCACCTGCATCCCGGCACCCTTGGCGATGCGGATCTTGCGTTTGGCGTTGAGCAGTTCTGGGCGGGTGCGTTCCTTGGGGGTCATCGATCCGATGATCGCCTCCATCCGCACCAGCACCCTATCATCCATACCGCTGGAATCCATCGCCGCCTTGGCCTTCTTCATGCCCGGCATCATCCCGGCCAGCGCGCCGATCCCGCCCATCTTGCGCATGTTGCGCAGCTGTTCGGCAAGGTCAGTCATGTCGAACTGGCCCTTGGCCATCCGCGCAGCCATCCGCTCGGCATCAGCTTGCTCAATCGCTTCGGCAGCACGCTCGACGATCGAGACGACATCGCCCATCCCCAGGATCCGGCCTGCAACGCGGGCGGGATTGAACGGCTCGATCGCATCAAGCTTTTCGCCGGTACCGGCAAATTTGATCGGCTGCCCAGTCACATGGCGCATCGAAAGCGCCGCACCGCCGCGCGCATCGCCGTCCATCCGGGTCAACACCACGCCGGTCAGCGGGACCTGCGCGGAAAACGCCTGGGCGACGTTGACAGCATCCTGGCCGGTCAGCGCATCGACCACCAGCAGCACTTCCTTGGGTGCCGCAATGCCGGACACGGCCTGCATTTCATCCATCAACTGCTGATCGACATGAAGCCGGCCGGCGGTATCAAGCAGCAGCACATCGATTGCCTGAAGCTTGGCCGATTGCACCGCGCGCGCCGCGATCTCGGTCGGCTGTTGACCCGCAACGATCGGCAGGGTCAGGACATTAACCTGCTCACCCAGCACCTTGAGCTGTTCCTGAGCCGCCGGGCGGTTGACGTCGAGCGACGCCATCAGCACCTTTTTGCCCTGCTTTTCCTTAAGCAGTTTGGCCAGCTTGGCGGTTGTCGTGGTCTTGCCCGAACCCTGCAGACCAACCATCATGATCACAACTGGCGGCGCGGCGGCAAGATCAAGCTCGGCCGGTATGTCGCCGCCCAGCATCTCGGTCAGCTCGTCGCTGACGATCTTTACCACTTGCTGGCCCGGGGTGACTGAACGCAGCACGTTCTGGCCGATGGCTTTTTCGGTCACAGTATCGATAAAACGGCGAACCACCGGCAGCGCGACATCAGCCTCTAGCAGGGCGATCCGCACTTCGCGCATCGCATCGCGCACGTCTTGTTCGTTCAGCGCGCCCCGTCCGCGCAAGCGGTCGAATACCGTGCCGAGCCGATCTGACAGTGCGTCGAACATAGGCCTTACAAACTCCGAACGCGCATAACGCGAAAAACGCCGGCGGACGAAACCTCGTCAGCCAGCGTGCCGATCAGCACTCAACTTCTTCGGGTTGGTGGAGCCTAGCGGGATCGAACCGCTGACCTCCTGCATGCCATGCAGGCGCTCTCCCAGCTGAGCTAAGGCCCCTTACCAATCCTTCCGGCACGCCTTAAAAAGGCCCGCCGCCCTCGCCTTAAACGCGAGAGGTCGCCCCACTAGGGGCGACTCCCGCGATTGGCAAGGCCTTAATTCTCGTCAACGTTGCCCTCGTCAACACCAACGCCCAGGTCATCATCGCCGCCCAGATCGACATCATTATCGGGCGAATCGCCGTCTTCATCGATATCGAGATCTTCGGCCGCCAGATCGGTATCTTCGACCACTTCGGCTTTCTTGATTTCCTCATAAGGAATCGGCTGCTTTGACTTGAGCACCGGGTCCGGCAGCCAGGCAAAGTTGCATTCAACGCAAGTGACGGGATCGTCCTTGCCCAGATCGTAAAAGCGGGTGCCGCACTTCGGGCAGCCATGCTTGGTGCCCCATTCAGCCTTGACCATAAAATTCCTCACTGGCGAATTTCCGAACGGGATCTTCGCGAAAAACTGCTAGATGCCACTTGGGAACGGGTTGCGTTTGTCCTTGCGGGGGCGCGGCGCCAGTCCCAGCGCGGGGCGCGCCTTGCCATAGCACGGCGGCGCTGTCAAAAGCCGCGCGCAATTTGACCGAAAGACCGCACCTTGTCCGCGCCAGAAAACTCTGCCTCCACCCCGCGCCGCTTCGCCCCGCAAGGCCCGCTGCTGGGCGAAATCCGTGTGCCGGGCGATAAATCAATCAGCCACCGTTCGATCATGCTGGGTGCGCTGGCGGTGGGCGAAACGCGGGTCACGGGCCTGCTCGAAGGTGAAGACGTGCTGGCCACCGCCGCAGCGATGCGGGCGATGGGGGCCAGTGTGGAGCGCGCCGGACCAGGCGAGTGGTTGGTGCACGGGGTTGGCGTGGGCGCGCTGCTCCAACCGCAAGCGCCGCTTGATATGGGCAATTCGGGCACATCCACGCGCCTGTTGATGGGGCTGGTTTCGACCCACGCGATCGAAACGCGGTTCGTTGGCGATGCCAGCCTTTCGGGCCGCCCGATGGGCCGGGTGATCGATCCGCTGAGCCAGATGGGCGCTGCGTTTGCGGCATCCGAAGGCGGCCGCCTGCCGCTGACCGTGCGCGGAGCCAATCCAGCGGTACCGATCGAATACCGCCTGCCGGTCGCATCGGCGCAGGTCAAAAGCGCGGTGCTGCTGGCGGGGCTCAATACGCCCGGCATTACCACCGTGATCGAGCCCGTGCCGACCCGTGACCATTCTGAGCGCATGCTGCGCGGTTTCGGCGCAGAGCTTAGCGTTGAGGAAGTAGGCGGTGCCAATGGCCTTGAGCGCCTGATCCGCATTCGCGGCGAGGCAGAGCTGAAGCCGCAAGTGATCGAAGTGCCTGGCGATCCCAGCTCTGCCGCATTCTTCATGGTCGCAGCCTTGATTGTGCCGGGCAGCGAACTGCTGATCCGCAACGTTGGCCTTAATCCCACCCGCGCAGGTCTGGTCCATGTGCTGCGCGCAATGGGCGGCAGCATCGAGGAACTGAACCCGCGTGAAGTGGGCGGCGAGCCGGTGGCGGATCTGCTGGTCAAGCATTCTGCGCTGAAAGGCATCGAGGTTGATCCGGCGGTGGTGCCCAGCATGGTCGATGAATTCCCGGTGCTGTTCGTGGCCGCTGCGCTTGCCGAAGGGACCACGATGACGACCGGGCTAGAGGAATTGCGGGTCAAGGAGAGCGACCGGATCGCCGCAATGGCTGCTGCACTTACTGCGGCCGGCGCGCGCGTTACCGAAACCGAAAATGGCCTCACGATCGAAGGCTCCGGCGGCGAGCCGCTGCGCGGCAGCGCCAATTCGCGGGTCAAAACCCACCTTGATCACCGCATCGCGATGAGCATGGCAATTGCTGGCCTCGCCAGCCGGGATGGTGTGCTTGTCGATGATACCCGCCCGATTGCGACCAGCTTTCCGGTGTTCGAGGCATTGCTCCGGCAGGTCGCCGAATGATCATCGCGGTCGATGGCCCCACCGCCTCGGGCAAAGGCACCATTGCCAAGGCGCTGGCCGCGCATTTCGGCTTGCCGCATCTTGATACCGGGCTGCTCTACCGTGCGGTTGGGCGGCAATGTGCGCTGAACCACGGCAATGCCGATAATCCGGCCGATGCCTTGGCCGCCTGCGCGTTTCCCGATAGCCTGCTGGCCGACCCCGAACTGCGCAGCGAAGCCACCGGCGGGCTGGCCAGCCGCGTCTCGGTCCACCCTGCGGTGCGCCGCGCGCTGTTTGAGCGCCAACGTGCCTTCGCCACCCAGCCCGGCGGTGCAGTGCTGGATGGCCGCGATATCGGCACGGTGATTGCGCCAGAGGCTGAGGTGAAATTGTTCATCGTCGCCAGCGTGCCCGCGCGGGCCGAGCGGCGGTTCAGGGAAATGCAGGCGCAGGGCCGCCAAGTCTCGCTGGCCGAAATTTCGGCCGATCTGGAACTTCGCGATGCCCGCGATCGCAGCCGCGCCGAAGCGCCGCTGGTGGCCGCCAGCGGCGCGGTGCTGCTCGACACATCGGATATGAGCCGCGACGCAGCCATTGCCGAGGCGATCCGCATAGCCAGCCGGGCGCGCTAAACCCCCGCAATTTCATTCCAGCTTGACAGCGTTGGCATTTATCATAACATGTTATATAACATGCGATGGAGATTGCGATGACTGATCTTGTGGCTGCGATGGGCCCGGCATTTCTGGGCACGCGGCTAAAGCGCCTGGGCGAACGGATGCAAGCCGGCGCGGCAGAGGTGATTGCAGAGGCCGGCCTGCCAATCGTGCCAGCCCAAGTTTCAGTCTTGGCGGCGCTGCGCAGTGGGCCGCAAACGATCGGTCAGATCGCGGAAAGCATCAAGGCCAGCCAGCCCGGTGTGACGCGGATCGTTGGCCAGCTGAAGGAACTTGGGCTGGTTGAAAGCGCCAGCAATGCCGATCAGCGCAAGAATGTAGCCGCGCTCACCCCCAGCGGAAACGCCGCCGTTGCAGTCCTGGCCAAAGATATCTGGCCGCGAGTTGGCATGGCCGCGCAGGAACTGTTTGCCGGATTGCAAGGCGATTTCCTGCACCAGATCGCCGAAATCGAGCAGGCGCTAAGCGAGACACCGCTTTCGTTGCGGGCCAAGGCGGCCATTCTGGGCGGCCTGACCCTGCGCGAATGGGAGCCTGCCCTCGCCCGCTATTTCCGCGATATCAACGCCGAATGGATTGAGGCGATGTTTGAGCTGGAAGAAGCGGACCGCGTGGTGCTGAATAATCCGCAGGAGAAGATCGTCAATCCGGGCGGCACGATCCTGTTCGTCGAAGCACCAGGCCTGGGCATAGTCGGGGCCTGCGCGCTCAAGCCCGATGGCAGCGGGGCGTTCGAGCTGACCAAGATGGGCGTACGCGAGGCCGCGCGCGGGCTGAAGGCCGGCGAATTTCTGCTGGAAAAAGTGATCGAGCGGGCCGGGCAAATGGGAATTGAAGAACTGTATCTCCTCACCAGCAAGAAATGCGAGGCCGCGATCCATCTCTACGAAAAGCTGGGCTTCGTTCACGATGCCGGCATTATGGAGGCCCATGGCGCAGAATACTGCCGCTGTGATGTGGCGATGCGGTATATCGCTGGCTGAAGCACGGGTGCGGCCAAATTGACCAAGCAACGGCGCAGAGCGAAGCCAATCTGGCAGCCCCGTTGCTTCGTCATCCCCGCGCAGGCGGGGACCCAGGGTTGGCCACCACTGGATCCCCGCCTGCGCGGGGATGACGAAGCAACAGGCAAGCGCAATTCCGATTAGTCCTGCCTATGGATTGACCGCCAAAATCCTTGCATTTTCCCAAGTCAAAGCCTAAGCGCCGCCGGTCCCGATAGCCCCGGCTTGAAAGACGCTGCGGATGGCAATCGGCCCCCGCGGCAAGACGGCCCCTTTTGGCCCACTTTGGCAATCCCGCCATTGTGGAGAAAAGACCAGCGGAACCAACCGCTTGGCCGGAAACATTGTAACGAGGAAACTCACCCTATGGCATCTACTGCCAACCCCACCCGCGACGATTTCGCCGCGATGCTTGACGAATCGCTCGGCGGTGCCAGCGATGGCGGCTTTGAAGGCCGCGTGGTCAAGGGAACCATTACCGCAATCGAAAACGACAAGGCCGTCATCGACGTTGGCCTGAAGAGCGAAGGCCGCGTTCCGCTGAAGGAATTCGCGATGCCGGGCCAGCCGCACGGGCTTTCCGTGGGCGACGAAGTGGAAGTCTTCGTTGACCGCGTTGAGAACTCTGAAGGCGAAGCCATGCTCAGCCGCGATCGCGCCCGCCGCGAAGCCGCATGGGACAAGCTGGAAAGCGAATTTGGCGAAGGCAAGCGCGTTGATGGCGTGATCTTTGGCCGGGTCAAGGGCGGCTTTACGGTCGATCTTGATGGCGCTGTGGCATTCCTGCCCGGTAGCCAGGTCGATATCCGTCCGGTCCGTGATGTCCAGCCGCTGATGGATATTCCGCAGCCGTTCCAGATCCTGAAGATGGATCGCCGCCGCGGCAATATCGTGGTTTCGCGCCGCGCCGTTCTGGAAGAAACCCGCGCCGAACAGCGCAGCGGGCTGATCTCGGGCCTGGCAGAAGGCCAGATCATCGACGGCGTTGTGAAGAACATCACCGATTACGGTGCATTCGTGGATCTGGGCGGCATCGATGGCCTGCTCCACGTTACCGACATGAGCTACAAGCGGGTCAACCACCCCAACGAAGTCATCAATATCGGTGATACCGTCAAGGTCCAGATCATCCGCATCAACCAGGATACCCAGCGCATCAGCCTTGGCATGAAGCAGCTGGAATCGGATCCGTGGGAAGGCGTTGCGGCCAAGTATCCGGTCGGCGCGAAGCTGAGCGGCGTGGTGACCAACATCACCGAATACGGCGCATTCGTCGAACTGGAATCGGGCATCGAAGGCCTGGTCCACGTTTCGGAAATGTCCTGGACCAAGAAGAACGTCCACCCCGGCAAGATCGTCAGCACTTCGCAAGAAGTCGATGTGCTGGTGCTTGAAGTCGATAGCGACAAGCGCCGGATCAGCCTTGGCCTCAAGCAGGCCCAGCAGAACCCATGGGAAAGCTTTGCAGAAAAGCACCCGGTTGGCTCGAACGTCGAAGGCGAAGTCAAGAATGCTACCGAATTCGGCCTGTTCATCGGGCTCGATGGGGATGTCGATGGCATGGTTCACATGTCGGATATCGCCTGGGGCATCTCGGGCGAAGACGCGCTGGCACTACACCGCAAGGGCGAGCAGGTTTCGGCCATCGTGCTTGACGTCGATGTCGAAAAGGAACGCATCAGCCTTGGCATGAAGCAGCTTGAAAAGGGCGCTCCGGCGGCCGGCGTTGCTGCGGCATCCTCTGGCCTCAAGAAGAACGAAGTCATCACCGTCACCGTGCTTGAAGTGCGCGACGGCGGGCTTGAAGTGCAGGCTGGCGACGATGGCGCCACCGGCTTCATCAAGCGTTCGGATCTGGGCCGTGACCGTGACGAGCAGCGTCCTGACCGGTTCCAGGTTGGCCAGAAGCTTGATGCAATGGTCACCGGGTTCGACCGTTCGAAGAAGCCCAACTTCTCGGTCAAGGCGCGTCAGCTCCACGAAGAGAAGGAAGCGGTGGAACAGTACGGTTCATCGGATGCCGGCGCTTCGCTGGGCGACATCCTGGGTGCCGCGCTGAAGGCCAAGAAGGACTAAGCGAACTCAAACAATCGTCATTCCCGCGAAGGCGGGAACCCAGAGCCCAGCGAGACTGGGTCCCCGCCTTCGCGGGGATGACGATACGAATAGAGGCAGCAAGGCCCGTCCGGAGCGATCCGGGCGGGCTTTTGCTTTTAGGGTTTATCGCTAAGGTGGCTGCGGGAGATTACCATGCTTGAAGTCCACCAGTTCGCCTGCCTGTCTGACAATTACGGTTACCTGCTGCACGATCCGGTCAGCGGCGATACGGCTTGCATCGATACGCCCGATGCCGATGCCTATTTGGCCGCGGCGCGGGCCAGGCATTGGCAGATCACCCACGTCTGGAACACCCACTGGCACCCAGATCACGCTGGCGGCAACGCGGCGATCAAGGCGGCCACGCACTGCGAGGTGACCGGCCCGGCCGAAGTAGAACGGCTCGGCACCGCGCCCGATCAGGTGGTGAAACACGGCGATTTGATCACGCTGGGTGATTGGCAAGTGCAGGTGATCGACGTTTCCGGCCACACCAACGGCCACATCGCCTACTACATTGCCAAGGCCGATCTGGCTTTCGTGGGCGATGCGGTGTTTGCGCTGGGCTGCGGGCGGATGTTTGAAGGCACGGCGGACCAGTTCTGGGCCAGCCTGCGCCGGATCAAGGCGCTGCCGCCATCGACCCTGCTCTATTGCGCGCACGAATATACCGAGAGCAACCTGCGCTTTGCACTCCACGCCGATCCCGATAACGCCAAGCTGCATGACTATGCCGCCCACATCGGCAAAGTTCGCGCGGCCGGCAAGCCCACCGTGCCGACCACGCTGAGCCGTGAACTGGCCACCAACCCGTTCCTACGAGCTGACGATCCCGAAATGCAGACCCGCTGGGGCGGCGGCGATGCCGTGGCGACATTTACGGCGCTTCGGACGGCGAAGGACAGTTTCTGATCCGATGAAGGCCCTTACCGTCAAGACCCTCTCCCCCGACCTGTCCGGGGTCGAACTGACCGATCTGCCGCCACCTGAGCGCAAGCCCGGCGAAGTGCTGGTCAGAATCCGCGCCGCATCGCTGAACTTTCCCGATCTGCTGATGACGCGCGGAGAGTACCAGTTCAAACCCGATCTGCCCTTTGTGGCCGGGCTCGAATTTGCCGGTGAAGTGGTTGAGGCCGATCCGGACAGCCAATTTGCGCCCGGCGACACAGTCTATGGCGGCAACAAGACCGGTGGCTTTGCCGAATATACCGCAGTCCCGGCCCGCGCGCTAAGCCGCATGCCGCATGGCATCGGCTTTCCCGCTGCAGCAGCGCTGGGCGCGGCCTATGGCACGGCCTACACCGCCTTGGTTGAGATCGGCGCACTGCAGGCCGGGCAATGGGTGCTGGTCCACGGTGCCAGCGGAGGCGTGGGCCTGGCGGCAGTGGAACTGGCCAAGCGGCTGGGTGCCCATGTCATCGCCACAACCGGATCACCGGCCAAGGTTGCCGCACTACAAGCTGCGAGTGATGCCGATGCGGTGATCATGGCCGAGGGCCGTTTTCGCGAACAGGTGGCAGAGCTTACCGGGGGTAAGCTGTGCAATCTGGTCTATGATCCGGTCGGCGGCGATGTGTTTGATGAAAGCACCCGCTGCGTCGCGTTTGGCGGCAAGCTGCTGGTGATCGGCTTTGCCGGCGGCCGGATAGCCGATATTTCGACCAACATCCCGTTGATCAAGGGCTTCTCTGTTGTCGGCGTGCGGGCGGGCGAATATGCCCGGCGCTTTCCAGAGCGCGGCCGCGTGATCCGCGAAGCCGTTGCAACACTGGCCGCCGATGGCCGGCTCAGCCCGCATATCGACCGCATCCTGCCGTTGAGCCGCTGGCGCGAGGCCTATGAAGCGATGGCGGGGCGCGCGGTTGTGGGGAAAGTGGTGTTGGAGCCCTGAAACGGAAAAGGGCGGCCCGAAAGCCGCCCTTCCCCTCTCCAGCTCGATAATGCGGGATCAGAGCCCGGCGATGGCCTCATCAACCAGGGCCTTGTCAGCCTTGGCGGTGTGGCCCGCAGCAATCAGATCACGCGCGGCACCGGCAGCAGCCTGTGCTGCCTTGGCCCGCAAACCTTCGACGGCTGAGCGCTCAGCCGCGGAAATCTTGTCTTCAGCCATTTTTTCGCGGCGAACGACCAGTTCGGCCGCATCGGAAGTAGCCTTGGCGACAATCGCTTCGGCTTCGTGCGCGGCGTGGGCAACGATGCCCTTGGCTTCCTTTGCCGCAGCCGCCTGCTGGGCTTTGGCACCCGCCAGCAAAGCTTCAGCTTCAGCGCGAACGGCCTTGGCTTCATCCAGCGATCTGCGGGTTTCAGCGATCTGTGCATCAAGCGCGCCCAGCACTTTTTGGTGCGCCTTGGCAAAG
Organism: Novosphingobium sp.; assembly: GCF_040079535.1. Taxonomy (GTDB): domain Bacteria; phylum Pseudomonadota; class Alphaproteobacteria; order Sphingomonadales; family Sphingomonadaceae; genus Novosphingobium. The sequence goes on from NZ_JBEBKB010000044.1 coordinate 12,628, forward strand.
AAAATTGCGATCAGGATGAACAGCGTAATCCCGGTATAGACCCAGCCCTCTGCGCCCAGACCCATAACGGTGGCTTCAACGTGTTCGCCATGTTCGGCGGCGGCAGCAAGGATGCTCATGATAGTGGTCATGCTCTGTCCCCTCAGATCCGCGCCGCGACCGAAGCCTTCGCGGCATCGAGCTTGGGCTCGGTTCCGGTCAGCTTGGCAACGATTGCCTGGGCGCTGCTGGCTGCGGCATCGGCGATTTCGGCTTCGGCCTTGGCTACCGCCTTGGCGATCCGCGTTTCGGCAGCAGTCAGTGCGGCATCAGCCTTTACACCCGCTTCAGCCAGCTTGGCCTCAGTGGATTTGGCGGCAGCGGCCTTGGCTTCGGCGATGGCACTGCGAGCAGCTTCGCGTGAGCGGTTCATTTCGGCATGGTAGGCTTCATCAACCGCACCGGCGCTATCCCTGGCTGCCTTGGCAGCCGCCAGATCACCGCTGATCGATGCTTCGCGCGCATCCATCACCGTGCCCAGCTTGGGCAAGGTCAGGCGGACAACGCCGAAATAAAGCACCACGAACGTAACTGCCAGCCATGCAATTTGCGACCAGAAGACATGTCCGAAATCAAACTGAGGCATTGCGTTCCCTGCCTGCAAAAAAATTGAAACGGCCCGGCGCGCGCAGGTTCACCCACGCGCGCCGCAGACCGGAATTTGGTTCAGCCGAAAGCCAGTGCCAGCGCGACAACGGCCGCGATCAGGCCAAGCGCTTCGGTCACGGCGAAGCCGAAAATCAGGCGGCCGCCCATCTTGGCGTCAGCTTCGGGGTTGCGCACTGCACCATTGAGGTACTGGCCGAAGATCGAGCCCACGCCGATAGCGGCAAGGCCCGCACCGATAGCAGCCAGACCGGCGCCGATGACTTTTGCAGATGCTGGATCCATGATGAATTCCTTCTTTGGTAGAGATGTGAAGTTGATAGGACTTAGTGGAGGTTGATGGCGTCGTTGAGATAGAGCGATGCCAACAAAGCGAAAACATAGGCCTGGACCACCGCGATCAGCACTTCAAGCGCGGTCAGTGCAACAATGACGAGCAGCGGCAGCGCACCCAGCACATAGGGCAGCGCACCAAACGAGCCCAGCGTGACCACGAAAGTGCCAAACACCTTCAGCAGCACGTGGCCAGCGGTCATATTGGCGAACAGCCGGATCGCCAGCGTGAACGGGCGGGTCAGGAAGCTGAGAAATTCGATTAGGAACACAAAGGCGCCCAGGAAAATGTTCGCATCCTTGGGCCAGAACAGCGCCAGGAAATGGAAGCCGTGCCGCCAGATGCCAACCACGCAAACGGTCACGAAAATGATCATCGCAAGGCCGAAGGTAACGGTGATATGGCTGGTAGGCGTAAACGCACCAACCCACGGGATCATCCCCAGGAGGTTGCAGGCCAGTACGAAAATGAACACCGAGAAGATCAGCGGCGCATAACGCCGGCCCTCTGGCCCGACATTTTCATCGAGCATTTTGCGCACGAAATCATAAAGATATTCAGTCGCCGCCTGCCACCGGCCCGGAACCAGCTGCGGCTTGGCGGTACCAACGAACAGAAAGATCGAAACCGCTGCCAGCGCGATCACCATCCACAGCGATGAGTTCGTGAACGAAACGTCGTATCCCGCCACGCTGAGTGGCTTGATCGCTTCGACCGAGAACTGTTCCATCGGATTGGCCATCGAAAGTCCCTAAGTCCTTAAACGTCGTTACCGGGATCGGTATCGAACTGCCGCGAGGCTTTCATCGCGCTGCGGGTGCCGGCGGCAAAGCCCAGCACCAAGCCCACGATCATGCCCCACGGACGGGTTCCGGCCCCGGCCCAGTTATCCAGCGCCCAGCCGGCAAAACCCAGAACCAGCACCGAGCCGACAAACTCGATCCCCACGGCCCAGCCACGCGATTCGGCGCGGCCTTCAGCCCGGGAGATGCCCCGTTCATGCTTCGCCTGCGCTTCGGCAATCCGCCGGTCGAGAAGATCCCCGCCGTCATTATTGCTCAAATCAGCCACGCGATAGCCCTGTCTGCTGCGGTGCCCGAAGGGGCCTAACCAGCCGGAAAAATCTGCACGTCTGCACCCTTCCCTAACGCGTAGGGGGGGCAGAACGCGGCCCCTTTAGGAAGGGACTAGGGCCGAGTCAACCGCGCGCCCCTCTGCCATGGAAAAGGGGCGCCGGTGTTTACCACCGACGCCCCAAAATTCTGGCTGTCCTGCCTAACCCGATCAAGGTGCAGGCGGACAGCGATTGTCGCGCAGCGGGGCCTCTGCGGTGCGGGTTTTCCACGAACCGTCGGGTGCCTGATACTTCTCACCCAGCTTGGTCTTGAGGATCAGCTGACACGCCGTGGATATGGCATATTCTTCCACGGTCACATGATTGGTCTGGGCCTTCTGAACATAGATTGTGCGGCGCTTGATGTTGATATCATCAGCCAGGCGGCGCGTTTCGGCGCTGGCGGCACCGGGGAACCCCAGATAGCCGTCAGTCTGTTCGCCAACCTGGCCAGAACTGCGGGCGGCTTCAAGCGCCGGATTTGCGCTCTGCGCAGCCAGCGGAGCCGCGATCAGCGCCGCGCCCAGCATCAAGCCGCCAAGCCCCTGCGAAAGGGGGCTGTGCCCAGTTTTGTTGAAACCGTTGATCACGTCATGCACTCCAATCAAAACAAGCCTGGCCAATCAAAACAAGTCTGGCCAATCAAAACACGTCAGGATTATCTTCAATCGTGTTCGCAGCATCGGCTGCGAGGCGATAGATAACCTCCTGCTTGATGTTGATGTTCAGCTCGATCACGATCGGCTTGTCCGGCGCATTGACCGATACACAACCCGAAAGCGCCACCGCGCCGCCCAGCAATATCGCCACAGCGGTTACCCGCCTGGCCATCGGCCTTCGTTTCCCGGATTGCCTAACCTGCATCAGCAGGCTTGTGACAAAGCGGGCGCGCAAGGTCAATTCATGGGAGATCATGGCGCAGTCCTGCTTTCTGGAGGCTGAATATCTTGCGGTTTTTGCCCCGGTAGCGACGCCGGAGGGGGTAAAGGTGGGGGCGCGGCCGGCGCAAGCGGCGCAGGCGCCGGTTCAGGCTTGCGCGGTTTTCCATCGGGCCCGACCAGCCCCAGTTCGCGTGGATCGCGGGCATAGCTTGGATCGTAGAGCGATTTGAACGAGCCGAGCAATTGATAGAACGGGGCATGGATATTGACGTTGAGCTTGATCGGCAGCTTGGCAAAGCGGCGGGTCAGGAAATTGCGTTTGGCCCCGGTGCCCTGGCGCACGCCATCGATTTGCATGTGCGATACGATCTCACCATCAATATGCCCATCGAGGGTAATTTCCATCCGGCTGAAATCAAGGCTGCGCAGCGCCTCGAAGGCGAAATTGCCCATCGGCGATAGATCACGGTAGGATAGCTCTCCAACATACGAGATATTGCCGCCGGGCGCGCGTGAGACAAGCAGACCATTTTCGATCCGCCCGCCTTCCTCATCAAACACCAGCGGCAGCGTGCCATCGAAAATGCCTGTGGCTGAAAGATTGCCCAGTTCCATCCGCTGGACAAATTTGGCGGCATTGATCCCTTCAACCTTCAAGGTGAAGCGCCGCACTTCGGCCGCACCCAGCACCATCCGGGTTGGCAGCAGCACCAGCCGTCCATCAATAAACGGCCACTCCGCTCCGTTCACTTGCAGGACATGTCCGGGCTCAAGCTGAAACGAAACATCCCCGTCGTTGACCTCGATCCCGGGGTTGATCGATTTGACGCTGAGATGCTGCTGCGGGGCTGTGACCAGGTTGAGAAGATCGGTGAAGTGAACCGTTCCTGTTACCCCTTTGACCGGGCCAAACAGCGCAGCGAAATCGGCGTTCTGGGTCGAAAAATCGCCGCTGCTGGTTACGCCTGCGCGGTTCCAGTCAACCCGGCCCTGCCCGGTGACGGTGCCGTTCGCCAGCGCAACCACGCCCGATGTGTAATAGGTCAGCATATCGGGCTGGAGCTGCTTATCAAACACGATGCCCGGCACCAGCAGATCAGCATGGCCAAGCACGGTATCAAGATCATGCTCGATCCTGGTATCCACAATCACCCGGTCGCTCTTGGGCTCACGCAGCAGGGCCTGCGCGGTAAATGTCGTGGAGTGCAGCTGCAACGCCGCATCGCGCGCCATCAGCGGATAGAACCGGGCCAGCTTCTCACGGTCACGGATCCACAGATTTGCGCCTGAAATAGCCAGATCTCCGCCGGCAAAGCGCCAGTTGCCCGATGCATCAAAGACATCGATCGGAACCACATCCAGCTTTAGCTCTGTGCCGGCAAAGGTGCCGATCACCTGGCTGCCCAATTGCGCCTTCAGCACTGCTATTTTCAGCGTGTTGGGCTGTTCGATCGGCCCCAACGAAACATTGATATCGCGCGCGGCCATTGCGCCAGGCCAGGCCAGCCCGACAGCCCCGCTGTTCAGCCGGATCGCGGTTGTGCCCAGCGTGCCGGTGAATGAAAGCGCCGCCGCCCCGGCCGCGGCGCGAAAGCCCCGCCGATCCAGCCTGACAATCGCACCTTCCTTGCCCGGGCACAGTGTCAACATCTGGGCATTAAGCGAAAGGTTGGCCACCTTGAACCGATCAAACCGCACCGGGGTGCATCTGCGCAGCATGGCAAGACCGCCGCTGCTGGACCAGTTGCCCTCTACTGGCAGGCGCAGATTTTCCACCTGCCCGCCGGGCAAGGGCCCGCTAAGCTGCGCTTCTCCGGCAAACCCGATCGCGCCGCTGGGCAATTGCACCAGCTTCAGCCGGGGCAAGGCGATCCGGCTGTCTCCGGCGCGGTATTCAGCCAGGCTTAGCTGGGCCGCACCGCCGCCGGTGCCATTGCGCTCAAACCGGGCTTCGATCCTGGGCAAGCCCGCGCCATCGGTGATCAGATTGCCCGACAGGCGCGGTCCGCCCCGCCGGCCCAGCACCAGATCAAACCGCGAAAGCTGCGCCAGCCGCGCGCCGTGTGCCCCGCGCCAGACCGCGCCGGGAACCGAAAGCTGAGTGATGCCGCCGGTTTGACTCAGTCGATAGGTCGCCGCCAATGAGCTGCCAGGGGCCTCACGCAACAGGGCGCCGCGCAGCTGCCTGGCCAGCGGTTCCAGCAAAGTGCCCTGCCCGGCCCCGGCAAAGCCTGCCAATGCGCTATCAAACTGTTTTCCCGGAGTAACCCCCTGGCCGGCAAAGGCCCCGCGGGCATCCCACCGGGCCAACCCATCATGGCTGCGCAAATCGCCATCAAGCTGCACTTTGGCCATCTGCGCACCGGCCGTTTCCAGCCGGCGACCATCAAGCTTGTAACTGGCGACCAGATCGCCCTTGGCAAAGGTCAACGCCCCATACCCCTGAGCCGAAGCGAGCCGATTGCCCTGCCATGCCAAAGCTCCGCTGCTAAGCCCATATTCGCCATCGACCCGGTCAAACGCCGAACCCACCACAGCCTTGAGATTGAGTGTTGCGGCCTGCGCAGATGCCCCCCCACGCCCACAATCAAGCTTGGCCAGCCGCAGCGGGCCATCAAAGCTGGGCGCGGCACTGGCGGTGGTAACTTTGCCAAACGCGCTGACTTGCCGGGCCGTGCAGCTTCCCATGTGCAGCGCGGGCGCCACCGCCGCCAGCGTTCCGGCAAACCCATTGCGCAGGTTGCCCGCGCCTTCAGCCTTAAAGCCAACCGGCCCATAGGGGCTATCAAGCCGGGCCCGGCCATCAACCAGCTTAAGATCAAGATCTGGCAGCCCGGCAGGGCCAGCGCGTTTGGCATAGATCAGCTTGTCGAGTGCGCCGAAACTGACCTTGCCGTCCTTCAAGGTGCCGTGCAGCCGCGGCCGGATCAGGGTGATCCGGCCCAGCGTGGGCATTCCAAGGCCAAGATTGGTTTCAACTTCTACGCGTTCAACCAGCAGATCGGGATTGGCCGGATCGCCGAAGCCGGGCGGCTGCTGGGGATTATCGTCCTGGAT
>NZ_JBEBKB010000045.1:0-15029 GCF_040079535.1 Novosphingobium sp.
GTGGGCATCGCAGGCGGCCTGAAACGCGCTGTGGAACTCTTCGGTATCATCGTCATAGGGGATTGGCGGGTTAAGATCGCCGCCGCCGCCGAACCAGGCTTTGGTGGTGGTCAGGAAGCGGGTGTTCATGTGGACAGCCGGCACATGCGGATTGGCCATATGCGCCACCAAGCTGATGCCAGTGGCTGTAAAGCCGGGACTGTCTTCAGATGCGCCATTGACGGTGCCGGCAAATTGCGGCGCGAAAGTGCCGTGAACGGTTGAGACATTGACGCCCACTTTCTCAAACACCTGGCCCTTCATCAGCCCGCGGGTGCCGCCGCCGGGATTGGGGTTGCCGTCCTCTTCCCGGTTCCAGCTGAGATAATCAAACCGCGCGGCGCTGCCGGCCTCGGCTTCGATCTTTTCAAACTCGGCGCAAATCCGGTCGCGCAATGATTCGAACCATTGCTTGGTGCGCAGCGTATCGGGGGTCCAGTCAGTCATCACAGTACCCTTGCCAAGCCACGGGGCTTACGGCAAGAGAAAGCCATGGTTCCCTTTTCGTTCGCCGGTGAGGAAATGCTGCTGCTGGAGGGCAATGCGCTGTTCTGGCCGCGTGAATGTGCGCTGCTGGTGGCCGATCTGCACCTTGAAAAGGCAAGCTTTTTCGCCCGGCATGGTCAGATGCTTCCGCCCTATGACAGCCGCGCGACATTGGAGAAAGTGGCCAGTTCGATCCAGGCCACCGGCGCGCGGCGGGTGTTTTGTCTGGGCGATAATTTTCATGATCGCGCCGGGGCAGATCGGCTTGAACCGCATGCCGCCGGCATGCTTGATGCGCTGACCCGCGCAACCGACTGGATCTGGGTGGCGGGCAACCATGACCAGGGCAAAGTGCCGGGCGGGACCGCGCTGGACGAACTCGAAGTCGCCGGACTGGTGCTGCGCCACGAAGCCCACGCGGGCGAATCGCGCCCAGAGTTGTCAGGCCACTACCACCCACAGCTTAAAGTTGCTGTGCGCGGGCGCCGGGTCCGCCGGCCCTGCACCGTGGCAAGCAATCGCAAGTTGATCCTGCCTGCGTTCGGTGCCTTGACCGGCGGGATGGACGCCGCTGACCCGGCGATCATCGCTGCAATGCAGCCTGCGCGGGCGATTGATGCGCTGCTGGGGGTACAGGGAAAGCTTGTCCAGTACCCGCTGTGGCGCGCCGCCGCGTAATCCCTTTCCCAAACGCACGAATCCGATTAAGGACGCGCGCAAGTATGAATCAACAGGAGACAGAGAGATAGCACCCCCACCCCGGCGCATGATGACGCCCCCCGTGAAGAGCGGGCCGCGCTACAACCAGATGATCACTTCCGACAAGGTCCGCGTTATCGACGAGGAAGGTGAGAACCTTGGCGTGATGTACACCCGTGAGGCGATCGAGCAAGCGGCCGGGGTCGGCCTGGATCTGGTCGAAGTCTCGCCCAACGCCGATCCGCCGGTGTGCAAGTTCCTCGACGTCGGCAAGTTCCGGTATGAGGCGCAGAAGAAGGCCAACCTCGCCCGCAAGACGCAGAAGACCCAGGAAATCAAAGAAATCAAGATGCGTCCCAACATCGACGATCACGATTACGATGTGAAGATGCGCGCGATCCACAAATTCATCGGCGAAGGTGACAAGGTCAAGGTCACGCTGCGGTTTCGCGGGCGTGAACTTTCGCACCAGCAACTGGGGATGAACCTTCTGAAACGCGTTCAGGACGACACCGCCGAAGTCGCCAAGATGGAAGCCTGGCCACGCATGGAAGGCCGCCAGATGCTGATGGTGATTTCACCCAAGTAACGCCCGAATTCCTCCCCGCTTGCGGGGGCAGGGGGAGGATCAATGACCGCCCAGCGCATCGCCTTCTGGATCGGGCCGATCGGTTTCCTGTTCACCTTGCTGAGCAGCGCACCGGCCGGCATGCCCGCGCTGGCCTGGCCAACTGCGGGGCTGGTCTGGTGGATGGCAGCCTGGTGGATGAGCGAGGCGATGCCGCTTTCAGCCACTGCGATGCTGCCGTTCATCGTGCTGCCGCTAATCGGGGTAAGCGATGCCGGAAAGACCGCATCGGCCTATTATTCGCCAACCATGTTCCTGTTTCTGGGCGGCGCTTTCCTGGCCCTGGCGATTGAACGGACCGGCCTGCATCGCCGCCTGGCCCTGGCAATCCTGGCGCGGGCCGGGCATTCACCGGCGCGGCTTCTGCTAGCGGTAATGGCTGCTACCGCGCTGATTTCAATGTTTATTTCCAATACCTCGACCGCGCTGATCATGATGCCGATGGCGCTGGCGATGCTGGCATCAGGCAATGTTGCCAAGGGTGAAACAGACGGCATGGCCGGCGCGCTGCCGATGGGCATCGCCTTTGCTGCAACGCTGGGCGGGTATGGTACGATCGTTGGCACACCAACCAACGCGATTGCGGTGGCGCTGCTTAACAAGAGCCTTGGGGTTGAAATCTCGTTCCTCGAATGGTCGATGTACGGGATCCCGGTGGTGCTGCTTTCGGTGCCGCTGGCAGCGCTGATCATCAGCCGGGTTCAGCACATCGGGCACAGCAGTTTCGATCCTGCGGCGGCCCACGCCGCAATCCATCTGCCCCCGGCCTGGACCACGCCTGAAAAACGCCTGGCCCCGGTGTTTGTGCTGACTGTGCTGGCCTGGGTTTCGATGCCGCTACTAAAGCCGCTGTTCCCCGCTGGCGGGCTTGATGATGGCACTATTGCGGCGATCGCCGGGCTGACGCTGTTCTTTCTGCCCGATGGAACCGGCCGGTCACTGCTCAATTGGGATGAAGCCAACCGCGCGCCCTGGGCCGTGATCCTGATGTTTGGCGGGGGCCTGGCGCTGGCCATGGGGATGACGACCAGCGGGCTGGCGGGCTGGCTGGGCGAAATGCTGCTTCCGCTGCGCGCGGTGCCGCTGCCGATTGTGGCGCTGGTGCTGGTGGCGTTCGTGGTGGTCGTCACCGAATTTGCCAGCAACATTGCGGCGGCCAGCGGGATCATGCCGGTGGTTGGCGCGCTGGTGATCGCGCTGGGTGCCGATCCGATCCTGCTGGCGCTGCCGGCTGCACTGGCGGCAAGCTGGGGCTTTATGCTGCCAGCCGGGACCGGGCCCAATGCGCTTGCCTGGTCAACCGGGCATATCGCCCTGCCGCGCGTGCTGAAGGCCGGGTTCCTGCTCGATCTGGCGGGTGTGCCGCTGATGGTTGGCGTGGTCTGGGCGGTTGCTGCGCTGAGCTGAACCGGTTGCGGTTGAAATCAGTTTAGTCTGTGGCTATTGGACTGGACGATCTGGCCTGAGAGGAGATGCGCGCTTGCGGAGGTTAGGCGCGCCAGTGCCCTCGTGCCGTTTGGCTCCCGCCTTCCTGGGGGCGTAAACCAAGGAAGGATGCCATCCGATGGCCGATACCCCCACCCCGTCACGCAAGCCCAAGGCCGCCATAACCCGGATCGGGAACCGCGCGCTTAGCCCGGCCACGATGATGATGGGCCACGGTTATGATCCGATGCTGTCCGAAGGCAGCCTGAAGGCTCCGATCTTCCTGACCAGCACTTTCGCCTTCCCCAGCGCGGCCGATGGCAAGCGGTTTTTCGAAGGGATCACGGGTAAGGTACCCGGCGGCACCGATGGCCTGGTCTATTCACGCTTCAACGGCCCCAACCAGCAGATCCTGGAAGGCCGTCTGGCAATCTGGGACGGCGCGGAAGAAGCGCTGTGCTTTTCCAGCGGGATGACCGCGATCTGCGTATTGTTCATGGCCTTTGCCTCGGCCGGCGATGTGATCGTCCATTCTGGCCCGCTCTATGCCGCCAGCGAAGGTTTCGTTGCCAAGACACTCAGCCGGTTCGGCGTCACCTATGTCGATTTCCCGGCCGGTGCGACGCGCGAAGAACTGGATGCGGTGATGGCGAAAGCCAAGGCGCAGGCGGCAAGCCAGGGCGGCAAGGTGGCGATGGTCTATCTGGAAAGCCCGGCCAACCCGACCAATGCGCTGGTCGATGTTGAAGCGGTAAAGGCCGCCCGCGACACCGCATTTGGCCCGGAATGCCCGATCGCGATCGACAATACGTTCCTGGGCCCACTGTGGAGCCGCCCGATCGATCAGGGCGCCGACATCGTGGTCTATTCGCTGACCAAATACATCGGCGGACATTCAGATCTGGTCGCCGGATCGGTCTCGGGAGCCAAGAAGTGGATCACCCCGGTCCGGATGCTGCGCAACACCATGGGCGGGATCGCCGATCCCAACACCGCCTGGATGCTGATGCGCAGCCTTGAAACGGTTGAGCTGCGGATGACCCGCGCGGGTGAAAACGCCGCCAAGGTGTGCGCCTGGCTGGCCGCGCACCCCAAGGTTGAAAAGCTGGGCTATCTGGGGATGATTGACGATCCGCGCCAACAGGACATTTTCAATCGCCATTGCAGCGGGGCTGGCAGCACCTTCTCGCTCTATGTCAAAGGCGGCGAGGCCGAAGCTTTCCGCTTTCTCGACAACCTCAAGATCGCCAAGCTGGCGGTCAGCCTGGGCGGCACCGAAACACTCGCCAGCCTGCCAGCGGCGATGACCCACCTGTCCGTTCCCGATGAGCGCAAAGCGCAGCTTGGGATCACCGACAATCTGGTGCGGGTATCGATCGGAATTGAAGATGCCGACGATCTGATCGCAGATTTTGAACAGGCGCTGGCTGCTGTATAGCCCGCGCATGAAGATAGCTTTCGCCGCCCTGCTCTTGCTCCTTGCCGGGCCGCCAGCGCGATCCACCGAGCGGCCTGCATCCGAGGCCGCCGCGCTTGATGCCGCAACAGCGGCGCTGTGCAACCGCAAGATCGCAGTGCTGGGCGAAGCCGAGCACGGTGATGCGCGAACCGAGACGTTCAAGGTCAAATTGATCGAACGGCTGGTTTCGCAGTGCGGCTATTCGGCGGTGATTTTCGAGGCGAGTTTCTATGAATTCGTCCAACTGGACCGCAATCGCCGCGCTGGCCAACCGATCACCTCTGCGATGGTGGCCACGGCGGTTGGCGGCTTGTGGAAGTATGATCGGGAAATCCAGCCCTTGCTGTCTTATCTTGCCCGGCACGCCAGCGCAGGATCCATCCGGCTGGGCGGGTTCGATTTTCAGCAAGGCGGACGCGAACAGGACTTCAGCAATCTCGGCGTGATTGCGGAATTGACGGCTGAACTACGGCCAGAGCGCCGTGACTTCTGCCGCGCGCAGTTTCGCGACCAGTTGTTCAACGGCAGGGCAGCGGCAAGGCGAGGGGACATCGCCGGGTGCCTTGCGGAAATGGCTGCGCTGCCACCATCCGTCAATCGTTCGGTTCGCCGCGAACGCCGCGAGATGCTGGCCAACCTTGCCGCCTTCGCCGCCGCCGATCCGGCCGAGCTCAACCACTATATCGCCAGCCGCGACCGCGAGATGTTTGCCAATTTCGAGCGCTGGATGGCGCGCTGGCCGGCCGGCACCAAGGTCATCCTCTGGACCGCCACTGCCCATGCCGCCCGCGCACCGCATCGGCACAAGGGCTTTGAAGGCGTCCAGCCGTTCGGAGCCTACCTTGCTCGCCGCTATGGCAAACGGATGTTTGCGTTGGGCTTTGGTGCGCAAGGCGGAACCACGCGCGGAAGGCCCCAGCCGCGCGTGATCGCCTCGTTGGCACCTGATGCGCTGGAGGCTTGGGCCGGACCAATCGCGCCAGGCGGAGCCATATATCTGGATCGCCGCACGCTGGCCCGGGCCGGATCAAGGCCTGCGGGGCTGTTCAACCACCAGCCGGTCAGCGCCGATTGGTCGCTGCTGCTCGACGCGGTGGTTGTTTTCCCGCTCGAAGCTGCCGCCGCCGATATCCGCACCGGCGGCTGACCGCGACAGTTGCAAGGCGCCGCGGCTTCTGCTTGGGACGGGATATGACCCACGAACCGCACGACAAGCTGCAATCCGACGCTGACACTCCTGGCAATTCGCGCCTGATTACCATTGCCCAAGGCCCATGGGCCGGGTGGCAGCACTGGGAGCCCGTGGACGATTTCGAGGAGCATTCCGGCCCGTTTTTTTGCAAGCCGGATGGCGCTGGAACGCTGTGCGGGTTCATGCCCGATGCCAAGAACCGCAACGGCGGGGGCAATATCCACGGCGGGGCCCTGATGACCTTTGCTGACTATGTGCTGTTCATGACCGCGCTGGGCGCTGACCATGATCTGCACGGGGTGACCCTGACGATGAACAGTGAATTCATCGGCGCGGCCGAACCCGGCCGGATGCTGACCGGGCGCGGCGAGATTGTTCGCGCAGGCTTTTCGATCATTTTTGTGCGCGGGATGATCGACGATGATGGACGGCCTGTTCTGAGCTTTTCGGCGACGATCAAGAAGCTCAAAAAGCGGGCCTGATTAGCCCTTCCACTCACGCCGTTCTTCGGCGGCGCGCAGCACTTCATAGGCCAGTTGCAAGGCGCGGAAGGCCTTGGCCGCGTCTTCATCGCCAGGGCGCAGATCCGGGTGGACTACTTTGGCCTTGGTCCGATAGGCCTTCTTGATCGCCTCGAAATCAGCATCCGGAGTAAGTTCGAGCAGATCGAGCGCGCGCAGTTCGTCGCGGCTGCGGGTACCGTCGCCCGATCCGGCCCAGCTGTAATGCGCGGATTCGCTGTAGCCAGAGTTGTCGCGGGTTTCGCTCGCCTCGCGTTCCGCCGCTTCTTCCTTGTTTAGCCCTTCGAAATAGTCCCAGCCCTGATTGTATTCGGCGGCGTGGGCCTGGCAGAACATCCAGCGATCGGGGTTATTGGGGCTTTTGGGCGCGGGGCAAGTGCCCGCATCGGTGCAGCCCTGCCGATCGCACAGCCGCACCTGCACTGCATCGCGGCTGCCGCCATAGCCGCCCCAGCGGGGAAAGCCCCAATTATCGGTTCTACGTGCACGGCTCATTGCTTTTGGCGATAGGCGCTTGGCTTGCCCCTGCGCAAGCCAAAGCTGCACTTTAGGGTAGTTTTAGGTTTTGTTTTGCAATGTTGCGTTGCAATATTAACCGATGACGCCTATCTGGCCATCATACCTGATCAGGATTGAACATCATGAGCAAGCAATTGAAACTGTCCGCCGCCCTGTCATTCGTGCTGATGGCCGGCTTTGCCGCAGTGGCGCAGCTGAGCGCAGTGACCCCGCAGGCGTTGATCGGCGGCTAATTTTTTGTCCGGCTTACGCCGGTGCGAGAATGCCGTCCGGCATTCCCTGCCAGGTCGGGCCGGGGGAGCGGGCTGGCCTGGCTAGCTATTCGCGGAGGCGGATAGCTAGCCCAAACACCACTCAATCAACCGTAACCGTTACCGCGCGGCGGTTCTTGGCCCAGCTTTCCTCGTCCGATCCGACCGCCAGCGGGCTTTCCTTGCCATAGCTGACAGTGGTGACGCGGGCCGGATCGATCCCCAGGCTGACCAGATAGTTCTTGGCCGCATTGGCCCGGCGTTCGCCCAGCGCAAGGTTGTATTCGCGGGTGCCGCGTTCATCGCAGTGCCCCTCAATCGTGATCCGCTTGGCCGGATAGCGCTGCAACCACGATGCCTGGGTGGCTAGTGCCGCCTGATCCTGACCATCGATGTTGTAGCGATCGGTATCGAAATAGACCGTATCCTGGCCCATCATCTGCGCCGCAAAATCAGCCTGGCTGCCGGGCACAATCACCGCAGCGCCGCCATCCGAACCATCGCTTTCGGCGCTGGTACCCACCGGGGCAACCGGAAGATCCTTGGGCGCCTTCTTTCCGCAGCCAGACAGCGCCAGCGCGGCGGCCATCAGGGCGATCGCTAGGGTGGTCTTCATGGGCATCTCCTTCATTGTCAAAGCTTCCTTGATTGCCTGCCTGAGTCAATACCGGTCAGGGCCGAAGCGGTCCCCACGCGGGATCACTGCCATCAACCGGGGTTTCCAGCTTCCGTTCGTTCTTGCCGGTCAGATCAACCTGCCAGATGCTGGTTTTGCCGCTGCCCCGGGCCGTGCGGAAAAACTGGATCACACGGCCATTGGGCGCCCAGGTTGGTGCCTCATCCTGCCAGGCATCGGTCAGATAGCGCAGGCTGCCGCCGCCCGGCTCCATCACCGCGATCCGGAAATTGCCCGCGATGTGGGTGAACGCAATCTGATCGCCGCGCGGGCTCCACTCTGGCGTGGCGCTGCGTCCGCCAAAAAAGCTGATCCGTTTTTGCCCGCTGCCGTCAGAATTCATCACATAGACTTGCTGACTGCCGCTGCGATCGCTTTCGAACACGATCCGGGTGCCATCGGGTGAAAAGCTGCCGCCGATATCGATGCCGGGGCTATCGGTCAGCTTGACCGGCGCACCGCCGGCTGACGGCATCTTGTAGATATCGGTATTGCCGCCGGTTGCCACCGAATAAAGGATCCAGCGGCCATCGGGTGACCAGCGCGGCGCGAACAGCGGGTTCTTCGATTGCAGCAGCAGCCGCTGGGTCGATGTGCCCAGATCATAGATATAGATCCGTGGCTGCCCGTTGAAATAGCTGAGGTACAGGATCTGCTTGTAATCGGGCGAAAACCTGGGGGTCAGCGCGGTCGATTGGCCAGTGGTGAGATAGCGGTGGTTGGCCCCATCCGAATCCATCACCGCCAACCGCTTCATCCGCCGGTCCTTGGGCCCGGTTTCGGCAATATAGGCGATCCGGCTGTCAAAAAACGGGTTCTCACCCGAAAGCCGCGAATAGACCATATCGGCACACTTGTGCGCGGCGCGGCGCCAGTCGCTGGGCGGCAAAGTCCACCCGGCCGAGGCGACCCGCTGGCCCAGCCCGACATCATAGAGATAGCAGCCCACCGTGATGTTGCCGCCCGGTTCAGCCCGGACATAGCCTTGCAGCAGCATATCGGCGCTGCGCGACTGCCAGGTGCCATAGTCTGGCGCCTGAACCTGCCCCAGCGCCGGACGCGGCAGGCTGCCCGGCCCCACCGGCTTGAACAGCCCATTGTTCTTGAGATCGCCGAAGATCACATTGGAAATTGCCGAGCCCAACGCCGAAGTTGATCCGGCGCTGGTCTGCGTGGGCACATCGGCATTGGTGGCAAATGCCGGGATCGCGATCTTGGCATCGTTATCAAGCGTGCCAACAACCTCTTCTTCGTTGACGGGCGGCGTTTCGGTGGGCGTCACCGATTGGGCCAGCAGCGCACTTGCCGGAAGCGATAGTGCGGCAACAAACAAGGCAAGGGCGTGTCTCACTGGCATCACTCACTTTTTTCTGAAGTTCAAAGTACGATCTTTCCAATCGCTGAAATAGTCCGCCGAAAGCCCGGTGAACGGCGCGGCCAGCCGGATCGCGCGCACCGCGCAATCGCTGAACGGTTTGACCTGTGCCCGGTTGGCCGCAGTTATACCGGTCACCTGCGGCGGATCGATGCTGGCAACCCTGCCCCCGATATCCAGGGTGAAGTGGACCCGGGCCCTTAATTTTTCCACGTCCAGCCCGGAAACCGGACAGGCATTCCACGGCCTCAGCACCTTGTTGTTGATCGAAGATGTCCAGGACGATTTCTGCTGGCCGGTTGCTGCCGCTGGCGCAGTGGCGCTCTTGCCCGCAGGCTTGCCGCCCGGAATGCCCGCCCCAAATGCGTCATCGAACCGGCTTGCGCCCGGCCTGGTGCCCGGGCGCGGCGCAACCGCACTGCGCTGGCTCTGGGCTTGCGGACGCGCGGCCGGCTTTGCTTGCGGCGGGCTGGGCTTGGTCTGCGGCTTGGGCACCGCTCTGGCCTGAACCTGCGGGCGCGGCGCAGGCGCGGGTTTGGGCGGTGTAACAATGGGCCGCGGTTCGGGCTTGGCCACTGCAACCGGATCGGGCACCGGCGGGGGCGGCATATCGCCCAGTTCGGGGCCCTTGTCTGGCGCGGGATCCGCCTTGGGATCGGGCGAGGTAGAGGTTAGCCCAACATCGCTGCTGATCGTCACTTCCATCCGTTCAGGCAGCGGCGGCGGCAGATCGGCGGGCTTCAGAAACACCAGCGCCGCCACCATCAAGACATGGCCCAGCAGCGCCACGGGGATGGCAATGCCTTCTTCCTGGCTCAAGGGGGCGGGAGGCGCGGTTTCAGCCATGGTTAATCGCTAGGGCGCCGAAACTGAACTGTTGGTGACCAGCGATATCGCGTTGAAGCCCGCATGGTTCAGCTCGCCCATCACTGCCATCACCGTGCCGTATTCCAGCGCCTTGTCGGCGCGAAGGGTAACCAGCGGCGGCTTGCCATCGGCCCCGCGCGGCAGGGCCGCAAGCCGCTGGCCCAGCAGGCCCGGATCAACCGGAACCTGATCAAGATAAACCGCGCCATCGGGCGTGATCGAAATGGTCACTTGCTCGGGCGTCTGATCCAGCGGCTTGGCATTGCTATCGGGCAGATCCACCGGCACCCCGGCGTTTAGCAGCGGCGCGGTGACCATAAAGATGATCAGCAGCACCAGCATCACATCAACCAGCGGGGTAACGTTGATTTCCGACATCGGCGCGCGGCCGCGGCGCTTGCCCTTGCGGCGCGATGGCGATCCCATTCCCACCCTACATTCCTTCCAGTTCGCGGCTGAGGCTGGCGTGGAGCCGATCGGCGAAGCGCTGGAGCCGGGCTTCCAATTGATCGACCCGGTGCGCGAAGCGGTTGTAGGCGATAACTGCGGGAATCGCCGCAAACAGTCCGATTGCGGTGGCAAACAGGGCCTCGGAAATCCCCGGCGCAACCACCGCGAGTGAGGAATTCTGCTGCTGGCCGATCTGGAAGAACGAATTCATGATCCCCCAGACCGTGCCGAACAATCCGACAAACGGGGCGACCGCGCCCACTGTGGCCAGAAAGTTGAGCCGTTCCGAAAGCTTTTCTGCTTCCAGCGCGATGGCGCTGTCCATCGCAAGCGATAGCCGCTGGCGAGCGCCTTCCTTGTCAAAATTCTTGGCCGAGGCCGAGCGGCGCCATTCTGCAAGGCCTGCTGCCGCAACCCGCGCCGATGGCACATCACCTTTGCCGCGTTCGGCCTGAAATGCATCGATATTCTCTGCCTTCCAGAAATCGCGCTCATAGCTATCGCAGCGCTGTTTCAGGGCTGAATGGCGCAAACTGAACGAGACAATGATTGTCCAGACCCAGACCGAAGCCAGAATTAATCCGGCCATCACCAGCTGCACCACAATATCGGCATCGAGAAACAGCTTGAGCGGATTGAGGTGCCGGGGCGCTTCACCGGCCAGCGGGCCAGCGGCGGCAGCGGCGGCGATTAGATCAAGAACGGTCATGCGTTTCCTTCGGTAACAATCTGGGCAAAGGCCGCGCGCCAGCCAGCAGGCATCCGGCGCGGGCGGCCATCGGGGGCGACAAAGCCAACACGGAATGACGCTTCGGACAGCAATCGGCCGTCCTCATGAAAAGCCTTCTGGTGCATCCGGCACGATGCAGCGCCCAAATCGGTGCAGGTGGTTTCGATTCTTACCCCATCATCAAGCCGGGCCGGAGCAAGATAGCGGATCGTCAGATCGGCAACCGCAAATGCGCCCTCGCCAGTTTCATTCGCCCAGCGCTGATCAATCCCCAGCAGCCGCACGAAATCTGAACGGGCGCGTTCGAACCAGCGCAGGTAATTGGCGTGATAGACAACGCCCGATAGATCGGTGTCCTCAAAATAGGCGCGCACCGCAAAAAGGTGAAGCTTGCCCTTGATCAGGCCGGAAGGGGGGACGGGGACTGACGCCATGGCGCCAGACTCTTAGCCGCTGGGCGAGTCGCAGGGCAAGTGCAGCGTCTCACATCGGCGTATTAATCGAACCGTTCGGCCTCAACGCGCCAGCATCGGCCCCAGCGGACGCCCGCCAAACAGGTGAACATGCAGGTGCGGCACTTCCTGATGGCCGTGCCCGCCGATGTTGGCGAGCAGCCGATATCCCGGCTCTACCAGCCCGGCCGCACGCGCCACATGGCCTACCGCGCGGATAAACCCGGCGATCTCTTCTGCGCTGGCCCGGGCCGAGAAATCATCCCAGCTGACGTATGCGCCCTTGGGGATCACCAGCACATGGTATGGCGCCTGCGGGTTGATATCGTGAAAAGCCAGGGCCCATTCGTCTTCAAAAACGGTCTTGTTCGGGATCTCGCCGCGCAGGATTTTCGCGAAGATGTTCTGGCTGTCATAAGGCAGTGTGGCGTCGATCGGCATCATTCGCTCCGGCTGGCTTTTTCAGTGATCCCGCTGGTGCCTTCGCGGCGATCAAGTTCGGCCAGGACATCGGCAAATGGCACACCCTTGGCATCAAGCAGGACCAGCAGGTGAAACAGCGTATCGGCCGCTTCACCGATCAAGTCTTCGTTGCTGCCAGATAGCGCCGCGACAACCGTTTCAACCGCTTCCTCGCCAAACTTGCGTGCAATCACCGGAACCCCGCGCGCATTGAGCCGGGCCACCCAGCTGCTTTCGGGATCGGCGCTGCGGCGCTCTGCAATTGTGGCGGAAAGGCGCGATAGCGTATCCATGGCAGTGCCAATGCGTTGCCCGAAGCGCCCGGTCAACCTTTACTCTTCAGGGGGGCGGCGGCCACCGCGCCGGCCGATCAGCAAACCGGCCACAGCCATGGCGATCAGGGTCAGGTGGGTCGGTTCGGGGATCGAAATCCCGGTTCCGGCCAATGCCGGGGCAGCGCTGCCCAGCACCATCGCGGCAAAAGCGGCGCTCCAGATACGAAATTTGCCCCTGTTCATGGCCGCTACCTGCGCCCGATTGTGCAGTGCGGCAAGGACTTAGCCGGAGCCGTCCCAAGGCGGGACTGCTGCGGTTCCATTCATGAATCTGTCATCTACCCCCGCGCCGGCAGGCCTGCTGCGCGCAGCGCGCCGTGGGCCTGGGCAATGGTATAGGTGCCGAAGTGGAAGATCGAAGCCGCCAACACTGCGCTGGCGTGGCCTTTGGTTACGCCCTCAACCAGATGATCGAGCGTGCCGACCCCGCCCGAAGCCACCACCGGCACCGATACCGCATCGGCAATTGTCCGTGTCAATGCAAGATCATAGCCAGCCTGGGTGCCATCACCGTCCATCGATGTGACCAACAGCTCGCCCGCGCCCAGCCTGGCCAGCTTAACCGCGTGCTCCACTGCATCGATCCCGGTGGCCTGACGCCCCCCATGGGTGAAGATCTCCCAGCCTCCCGCCGCTGTCTTGCGGGCATCGACCGAGGCGACCACACACTGGCTGCCCATTTTCTCGGCAATCTCAGCCACCACTTCGGGCCGGGATACGGCGGCGGAATTGACCGCCACTTTATCGGCCCCCGCCAGCAGCAATGCCCGCGCATCATCCACCGAACGCACCCCGCCGCCCACGGTCAGCGGCATGAAGCACACTTCGGCGGTGCGCCGGACCACATCGAGCAAGGTCCCGCGCCCTTCATGGCTGGCGCTGATATCAAGGAAGCACAGCTCGTCCGCGCCCGCCGCATCATAGGCGCGCGCCTGCTCCACCGGATCACCGGCGTCCTTGAGGTCAACGAAATTGACGCCTTTGACTACGCGCCCATCGCGGACATCAAGGCAGGGGATGACGCGGATCCGGACGGTCACGCCCGGTTCGCCATTGCAATCGCCGCCGCCAGATCAAGACGCCCTTCGTAGAGCGCGCGGCCGGTGATCACGCCCTCGATCCCTTCGTGGGCATGAAGCGCCAGCACGTGAATGTCATCCAGCCCCTTGACCCCTCCACTGGCGATCACCGGAATATCGACCCGGCGGGCCAGATCGACCGTGGCATCGATGTTGACCCCTTTGAGCAGACCATCGCGGCCGATATCGGTGAACAGCAGGCTGGCAACGCCTGCATCCTCAAACCGGCGGGCCAGATCGACCACTTCGACGTCCGAAGTCTCGGCCCAGCCTTCGGTTGCAACCATCCCGTCGCGCGCGTCCACCGCGACGACAATTCCGCCGGGAAACTCCCGCGCCATGTCACGCACGAATTCGGAATCCTTCAGCGCGGCAGAGCCCATCACCACACGGGCAACCCCCAGATCGAACCAGCTTTCAACCGCCTCACGCGTGCGGATCCCGCCGCCCAGCTGGACGTGGCCGGGAAAGGCCTCAAGAATGCTCTCTACCGCCGCGCGATTTTCGGCCCGCCCGGCGAACGAGCCATCCAGATCGACCACGTGGAGGAACTGCGATCCTGCTTCGGCAAACAGCATGGCCTGCGCCGCCGGATTATCGCCATAGACCGTGGCGCGGTCCATATCGCCTTCGGCCAGGCGCACCACTTGCCCGCCCTTAAGGTCGATTGCCGGAAAGATGATCATGCCAAAGCCTTCTTCAAGGACGCCACTCCAGAAACCGGGCCAGCATGGCCAGCCCATAGGACTGGCTCTTTTCGGGATGGAATTGCACCCCAAGAATGTTGTCACGCCCAACCGCGGCAACCAGTCCGCCGCCGTGATCGGTGATCGCGGCGATATGCTGTCCGTCTTCGGGGGCGAAATGATAGGAGTGAAGGAAATAGGCCTCGCCCGGTTCGATCAGCGCGGCATGGGGCGTGATCTCCACATCGTTCCAGCCCATGTGGGGAATCTTGATCGCCGTGTCAGTCCGGTCAATCGCCCGCACCTCGCCCCCGATCCAGCCGAGGCCCGGAGTCACCCCGTGTTCCACCCCCCGATCGGCCAGCAACTGCATGCCCACGCAAATCCCCAGGAACGGCGCGGCGCCCACCAGCACGCGTTCGCGCAATGTCTCTTCCAGATGCGGGATCGCGCGCAGCCCTTCGGCGCAAGCCTTGAAACTGCCGACGCCGGGCAGGACGATCCGGTCTGCCGCGCGCACAACATCGGGGTTGGCGGTAACGGTGACGGCCTCACAGCCTGCCGCCTTTAGGGCGTTGGCGACCGAATGGAGGTTTCCCGCGCCATAATCGACGAGGGCAACAACCTCAGCCACGTCCTGTCTCCCGCTGACGCGGAAGCAACGCCGGCCCGCTCCCCCGGCCCGACCACCCGTTTAA
>NZ_JBEBKB010000046.1:0-14545 GCF_040079535.1 Novosphingobium sp.
GATCGAGCGGGCGGGCAAAGATCCGCGCGGCCTGGATGCACAGTTGGCGCCAATCGCCGGGCCGGGGCAAGGCAATGTGGCGGACGTGGTATTCCAGATCGAAATCCTTGTCCTCAACCCAATAAGGGTAATCGAGGTCAAATGGGACGCGCACCAGCTTTTGCCGCATGGTCTTGGAAAGTTGCATCCGGCTTTCGAAAAAGCGCAGGATATCCTTGTAACGGACAAATCCGCCGGGCGCGGTTTCCGGATTGTAAATCAGGAGCGATCCAATGTGCATCGGTGATGTGCGCGTTTCCAGCGCCACAAACGATGCATCCATTCCCTGCAATTGCCGCAAGCGCCGCGTCTCCTCCATCAGCCCGGTGTGCCGGGTCTTTGTGCGGTGCAGCGTAACACACCGGGGATGGGCGTCAACAAGCACCTTTCGCCAAGGCCTTTGGCCCGGTATTCCCATCCCAATGACCAAATCCGGCCGCCCCGATACGCCCAACGCCGCTGAGCGCTTCAACGAAGATCGCGCGACCTATGTGGTCAAGGGCAGTCAGCCTGATCTGGAAGGCGGAGTGGCCGCAATCCGCGAGGTTCTGGCGACGCTTAAGCCCCGGCCAGGCGTGTACCGGATGCTCGATGCGCGCGGCGATGTGCTGTATGTTGGCAAGGCGAAGGCGCTGCGCAATCGCGTGGCGAACTATACCCAGGTTGATCGTTTGGCGCTGCGGTTGCAGCGGATGGTCAGCCAGACCCGGGCGATGACGATCGTCACCACAAATTCCGAAGCCGAGGCGCTGTTGCTGGAAGCACAGCTGATCAAGCGCTACCGCCCCCCCTACAATGTGCTTCTGCGCGATGACAAAAGCTTTCCGTTCATTCTGCTGCGGGCCGATCATGATTTCCCCAGGATCACGAAGCACCGCGGAGCGAGGCGGGCCAAAGGCAACTATTACGGCCCCTTCGCCAGCGCCGGATCGGTTAACACCACGATTAATGCATTGCAGAAGCTGTTCTTGCTAAGAAGTTGCAGTGACAGCTTTTTCTCTCGGCGTGATCGGCCTTGTCTGCTCTATCAGATCAAGCGCTGTTCGGCCCCGTGTGTCGGGCGGATCGATAGTGCAGGCTATGCTGAACTGGTGGACGAAGCGAAGGATTTTCTGGGCGGACGATCCGGCGCGGTTCAGGCAAAATTGAACAGCCAGATGGAGGAAGCGGCCGCTGCGCTGGATTTTGAACGCGCCGCGATGCTGCGTGATCGGTTGCGCGCCGCCACGTTCATTCAGGGCAGCCAGGCGGTTAATGCCGAAGGCGTTGGCAGCGCCGATGTGTTCGCCATCGCCAGCCGCAATGGCCAGTTTGGCGTCCAGGCATTCTTCATCCGCGGCGGGCAGAACTGGGGCCACCGGGCATTCTTCCCCAGCCATACCGACGGGCTGGACGAAGCCGAGGTGCTGACGGCGTTTCTGGCGCAGTTCTATGAAGAAGTGCCGCCGCCCCGGCTGATCCTGGTTGATCGCGATCTCCCCGAGGCCGCGCTTTTGGCAGAGGCGCTGGCCGGCCCGGCTGGCGGCAAGGTTGAGATTTCGGTGCCCCAGCGCGGAGATCGTCGGCGGTTGATGGAACAGGCCAGCCGCAATGCAGTTGAAGCACTGGAACGGCGCCAGGCCGAAAGCGGGGCCAAGGCGCGGATCTGGCGCGAGATGACCGAATTCCTTGGCCTGGCCGAGCCGCCCCGGCGGGTCGAAATCTATGATAACAGCCACGTCCAGGGCGCGCATGCGCTGGGCGCGATGGTGGTGGCGGGCCCCGAAGGCTTCATCAAGGGCCAGTACCGCAAATGGAATATCAAACAGGCCCAGACCAACGACGATTTCGCGATGATG
Organism: Novosphingobium sp.; assembly: GCF_040079535.1. Taxonomy (GTDB): domain Bacteria; phylum Pseudomonadota; class Alphaproteobacteria; order Sphingomonadales; family Sphingomonadaceae; genus Novosphingobium. The sequence continues at coordinate 1,878 of NZ_JBEBKB010000046.1, forward strand.
CGCGAGGTATTTGGGCGCCGCTTTGCCCGCGCGGCTGAGGAAGACCCCGACCGGGATGGCGGCACGTGGCCCGATCTGGTGCTGATCGACGGCGGCAAGGGCCAGCTGAGCGCGGCGCGCGATACGCTGGAGGAAATGGGGATAGAAGACGTGCCGCTGATTGGGGTGGCAAAAGGCCCGCACCATGGCCGCGATGGGCGCGAAGTGTTCCATTTTCCAGATGGGCAGGAACGGATGCTGCCCGAAAACTCGCCGATTTTGTTCCATTTCCAGCGGCTGCGTGATGAGGTTCACCGTTTTGCAATCGGCGCGCACCGCGACAAGCGCAGCCGGGCCATCAGCGCTTCACCGCTGGATGAAGTGCCCGGCATCGGCCCAGCCCGCAAACGCGCGCTTCTGCTGCATTTCGGCACTGCGGGCGGGGTGCGCGCCGCCGCCCTTGAAGACCTGCAACGCGCGCCCGGTGTCAGCACGGCGGTGGCGCAGACCGTCTATGATTTCTATCATCCCGGCGGCTAACTGGGCGATTGCCAAACAGAGTGTGCGATGAAATATGGAACCCATGACCAAACTCAAATGTGCAACCTTGCTTGGTGCAGCGTTTATCTTGACCGGATTTGGCGATAATCCGACTGCCGCAATCCAGCCACCGCCCGGTCAAGGCACTCTTTGTGCACTGGCGATCTACAGTCTGGTTGAAACGGTTGGGCAAAAATGCCGGGCTGGGCAGGATCCGGAGTTTCAGGCCGGGATTGCCCGGATCGTTGACAAGTATGATGCATTCATGCTCGCCAATTCGACCTGGACCGCGCAGGATCTGGTGGAGTTCAAGCGCAAGCAAGCTGCAACCGATGAGCCAGCCGAAGCAGTCTGCAAGTCAGAAAATCACGTGATGTTTTACGACGCCATGAAAAAACAAGACATCAAGGTGCAGGAGGCGGGCGTTGACCAGTTCGTTTCGCGCCCAGGCGAGCCGACTTGGGGCGATTGCCTTTGAAATGGTTGCTGCAAAGCGCCAGTCGATTTCGAGAAGGAGCGCCCAAATGACTGAGAATCCCTGGAACCAGCACAGCCGCAGCGCCGGTGTGGCTGACGATATCGACTTTGAGATTAAGGGCCAGGAACTGCAATTCCTGGAGATCGAACTTGATCCCGGCGAAAGCGCGGTGGCCGAGGCCGGGGCGATGGTCTGGAAAGATGCCGCCGTTTCCATGAGCACCGTATTTGGTGATGGGCGCGGGGCGGAAGGCGGCTTCATGGGCAAGCTGCTGGGCGCAGGCAAGCGATTGGTAACGGGCGAAAGCTTGTTCACCACGGTCTATACCCACACCGGATCAGGCAAGGCCAGGGTTGCGTTCAGCGCGCCGGTGCCCGGTGCGATCCTGCCAATCAAGCTTGATACGGTGGGCGGCACACTGATCTGCCAGAAAGACAGTTTCCTGGCCGCTGCCAAGGGCGTGGAAATTGGCATCCACTTTCAGCGCAAGATCCTGACCGGGCTGTTCGGCGGTGAAGGCTTCATCATGCAGCGCCTGTCGGGCGATGGCTGGGTGTTCGTGCAAATGGGCGGCACGATTGTAGAGCGCGAGCTGAAGCCGGGTGAGGAATTGCATGTCGATACCGGCTGTATCGCGGCGATGACCGCAGACGTTCAATTTGAGATTCAGACCGTGGGCGGGGTCAAATCGATGCTGTTCGGCGGCGAAGGCCTGTTTTTTGCGCGCCTGCGCGGGCCGGGCAAGGTCTGGATCCAGTCACTGCCGTTTGCGCGGCTGGCCGGGCGGATGTTGCAGGCCGCAATGCCCGGCGGCCCAGGAGGGAACCGCGGAGAAGGCTCGGCACTTGGGATGCTGGGCAATTTGCTCGACGGGGATTAGGCCCAAACCACCGACAGCGGGTAGAGCGTGATCAGCCATATCAGGCAGGCAATGACAATCCGGCGGTCCTTTATCAGCGCCGCCGTGATTGCCACTGGAAACAGCGACCAGGATATGATTGCTGCGCGCAGGTTTACCAGCGGTTCAACCCCGATCAGACTTACCGTGAATGCAAACAAAGCTGCATTGCAAAGCACAACCCCGCCCAGGACCAATCGCCGCACGCGTTCGAAGTGAGCGTCAAAATCCTCACCTTCATCATCCGGAAAGATCAGCGCCGCGCTGACATAGTAGATTCCAGTGACAATGAAGCCTGCGAACATCAGCGGCCAGCTTACCTTTAGCCCCTCGCGCAATTGCCACCCGAACATCCAGAAGGTGACGACATCGCTCGAAACCAGAAGCCCCAGCAAAGCCGTTGGCCAGCCAATCTTCACCCGGTGTTTTGATTTGAGTGCCCGTGCCAAACCCGCCAGCGCTTCGGCCAGCGCCAGACCCAGCAACAGGCCAAACAGCGAAAAGATAAACTCGAGATCGTCCATCGATCAGCCCCCAGCGTCGATCAACGCCTGCACCTGCTTGTAAAACGCCTCGCGCCATTCACCTTCTGGCCCTTCGGTCGCGCGGGTCCAGTTGGCGTTGCTGGCGATCACCAATTTGCGTTTGGGATCGATGAAGATGCCTTGGCCGAAGATCCCCTGCGCGGCGAAGCTGCCATCGTCATAGGTCCACCACTGAAAGCCATAGCCCCGGCCGGGCTCGCCATAAAACTTCTGTTTGACCGTGGCCTGCGCGAACCAGCCGTCCGGCACGAGGCCGTTTGCTCCGCCCAATACGAACTGGCCAAAGCGGGCGTAATCGCGGGTGGCGGCCTGAATGCAGCAGCCGGCAATTTCATGCCCGGTCTGGCCTAGCAGCCAGGTGCCTTGCTGCTCCATCCCGGCTGGTTTCCAGATCTTTTCTTCCATGTATTCAGACAGCGGTTTGCCCACGGCTGAAGACACCAGCACCCCGATCAGGTTGGTTTCGCCGGTGTTGTAATGCCACACAGTGCCCGGCGGGTGGGCGCGCGGCAGTTTGCGCAAATAGCTTACGGTGGCATCCACCTCCGGTTCCGGTTCAGCGTTGTTGAATTTGGCAACATCGGCATTCGGATCTTCGTAATCCTCGTTCCACTGGACGCCCGAACTCATCATCAACAGCTGACGGACCGAAACATCGTCATAGGCCGACCCGCGCAGATCCGGGATGTAGCGGCTGACCTTGTCCTCAAGGCTCTTGATCTTGCCGTCCCTGATCGCCGCACCGACCAGCGTTGAGGTGAACGACTTGGCGACCGAAAAACTGGTCCAGCGGCCTTTGGCGTCAAAACCCAGGCCATAATGTTCGAACCGGACCTTGCCGTCCTGAATAATGACTATTCCGGCCAATCGCTGCTTGGCGGCGTAATCGGCAAAACCAGGCATTTCGAGCGGCTTTCCGGCTGGCAGCGCAGTTGGGGCAGGGGCCGCTGCAAAGGTATTGGCCTTTGCCAGTACCGGCAGCCGGTCCATCGCCCTGAATGCGGCATCGCGCTGATCCAGCTTCCACGTCAACACATCACGGTCAGTCGGCATTGCTGCGATCAGGCCACGGGTTTCCTTGTCCAGGCTGGCATACCAGCCGCCGCCACCGACCATTAAGGCCGCCGCAGCACCGAGTGCGATTGTGCGCTTGCGTATCGCCATGCCTATTGCTCCTGCTTCAATCTTGAACCTTTGGCACAACCTTGCGGATCATGCCTTCCTGCGCGACGCTGGCCACAAGGCGGCCGTCGCGGGTGAAAATACGGCCACGGTTATAGCCGCGCCCGCCGCCGCTCCACGGGCTGTCGGTAGCATAGAGCAGCCACTCGTCGGCGCGAAAGTGTTCATGGAACCAGACCGCGTGATCCAGGCTGGCGCTCATCACTTCGCCGCGCGCCCACGACAGGCCGTGCGGCAGGGCGCAAGTGCCCAGCAGGGTCATATCGCTGGTGAAAGCCAGTACTGCGCGGTGGATGCGCGGATCATCGGGCAGGGGCGCCACAGCCTTGAACCATGAATGGCTGCGCGGCGGGGCCGGTTTCGGATTGGTCCAGTGCCGCCCTTCAACCGCGCGCATTTCCACCGGTCGTTCAGCCAGGAAATGGTGCCGCGCTTCGGGCCGGGCGGTTTCGGCAAAGCGGCGGCGAACGGCGGTTTCGGATTCCAGATCTTCGGGCGGCGGCACATCGGGCATTTCGGCATCAACATGGTGCAGGCCGTCCTGCTGGCGCTGAAAGCTGGCGGTCAGGTTCAGGATCGGGCGGCCTTGCTGGCTGGCAACCACCCGGCGGTTTGAAAAGCTGCCGCCATCGAAATCGCGCGCAACCTCGTATTCAATCTCGAAATCCTCAGCTCCGCCGCGCAGAAAATAGGCATGGAGCGAATGGGCTGGCCGATCGGCATCGACTGTCGTTTCGGCGGCCAGCAGCGCCTGCGCAATCACCTGTCCACCAAACACCCGGCCCACCCCGCCGCGCTTTTTGCGGCCGGTGAAATGGTCGTCGCCATTCGGCTTGGGCTCAAGCAATTTGATCAGCCCGGCAACAAGCTGTTCGGGGGTGCGTTCGTTCTCCATCGCAGCGGCTTTGCGTTGCGATTTGGGACGCGTCAATGGGCGGGTCAGATTCCCGCCGGATTGCGGCCAAGTTCAGCCCGGACCAGCCGGGCAAACAGCGCCCGGCGCAATTTCCCGCCGATCGCGATGGACAGACGCCCCACCGGGCGGCGTTCGCGCCAGATGTGGTCGATCATCGGGTGATCGGCCGCCGCGCAGCTATCGATCCAGGCAATTTCGGGCCTGGCCAGCACCTCAAGGTTTTCGCGCTGAAGCAGCACACCGGGGGAATAGCGCGAATAGCGTTCGTCAAATGCGGTCTTGTAGGAATAGCCGCCGGGCGGGGTCAGGAATGTGGCCAGCATGGCGATCGGCTCAGCGTTCAGCGTAAGGGTCAGGCGTTCCAGCCGGCTCTGCGCAGCCGCGCCGGACAAGGCTTCCTTGAACATCTGCGTGGTTGCCTGGTGCGATGCAAGGGCAGAGCCTTGTGCGCCTTTCCAGCCTGAATGCTCAAGCGCCAGAAAGTGCTCGATCCATTGCGCCAGCTGGGCATCGTCATGGCGGCGCTCAAACCGCACTTCGCCCAGTTCTGAAAGCCGCGCGAACTGGCGGCGCAGCTCCTTGCGCTTCTTGCCCGATAGGCTGGCTTCGAAATAGTTTTCAGGCGTCGCCCCTGCGGCCAGCATGGCGCGTTCTTCGCGGTGGACCAATGCGCCAAGGCGGCCTTGTTCGGCCAGAACCTTTTGCAAAGCCTGATAGAGCGGCCCCTGCAGCGGCATATGCGCCAGATGGAGGAACAGCGCCTGGCCGGTGTTCTGATCGGCCCAAGCCAGCAAGCTGCGCCAGAACGGTTCTTCCAATCCGCGTGCAACCAGCGGGTGACCCAGAAAGCAGTTGCCGTGGATCCAGCTGGTGAGTTGCGGGATCGGCCAGCGGTAATAGCGGTTCTCTGCTCGGACCGGCAGGATCCCGGCGAGATCGCCGCCGGCTTCGAATTTCAGCAGTTTGACTGTCCCGGCCGGATCAAGCGCGCGCAATGCGGGCAACAAGTACCAGCTTTCGTGGAACGGATTGGGTTCGCTTACACAGCTTGCCAGGGCATCCCAGGCTAGGCGCGTTTCGGGCGCTTCAAAGCTGGTCCAGCCGGCCGAACGCATGACAAACCCGCCCGCCACGCCTGCAGCGGACGTGCGAAGAGATCGATTGTCCGGTGCCAGCGCCGTGCTTGCCACCTCTGCTCCTTCCGCCGGCAGAACAAGCTCTGCCGGGGAAGGGATTAGCGCGCAAAAGCCAAGGAATGGCTAACGCGCGCCAATTATCAAGCAGGTTTCAACCGACCGGTTTATCGCTGTCGCCAGTGATATAGGCCGCCTTGAACTGCGCTGCGGGAAGGTCAACGAAAACCCCGCCCGGCCTGCCCCCGCAAAGGGATCAAAGGCGCCGAGCGGGGTTTCGATTTCACCGCAATTGTGGAAAGTTAGTGCGCGGCCAGTGCGGCCAGCAGCAACAGTGCCACGATGTTGGTGATCTTGATCATCGGGTTAACGGCCGGACCCGCGGTATCCTTGTAGGGATCGCCCACGGTATCGCCGGTCACTGCGGCCTTGTGGGCATCGCTGCCCTTGCCGCCGTGGTTGCCGTCTTCGATGTACTTCTTGGCATTATCCCATGCGCCGCCGCCCGAGGTCATCGAGATGGCAACGAACAGCCCGCCAACGATCACGCCCAGCAGCAATGCGCCCAGCGCGGCAAAGCCATTGGCCTGGCCCGCTACGGCGGTGATTGCAAAGTACACCACGATCGGCGCGGCAACCGGCAGCAGCGAAGGAATGATCATTTCCTTGATCGCTGCCTTGGTCACCAGATCGACGGTGCGGGCATAATCGGGCTTGCTTTCATAGGTCATGATGCCGGGGTTGTTCTTGAACTGATCGCGAACGTCCTTGACCACTTCGCCAGCCGCGCGGCCCACCGCCGTCATGCCCATCGCACCGAACAGGTACGGGAGCAGCGCGCCGAGCAGCAGCCCGACGATGACATAGGGATTTTCAAGGCTGAAGTTGACCGTCAGGTTCGGGAAGAACTCTTTCAGATCGTTGGTATAGGCCGCGAACAGCACCAGCGCGGCAAGGCCGGCTGAACCGATGGCATAACCCTTGGTAACAGCCTTGGTGGTGTTGCCCACTGCATCGAGCGCGTCGGTCTTGGCGCGCACGTCGTCGTCAAGCCCGGCCATTTCGGCGATCCCGCCGGCATTGTCGGTAACGGGGCCGTAGGCATCGAGCGCCACAACCATCCCGGCCAGCGCCAGCATCGCGGTTGCCGCATAGGCAATTCCGATAAGGCCGGCCAGCTGGTGCGCGATGATGATCCCGGCAACAATTACCAGGGTTGGCAGGGCAGTCGATTCAAGCGAAATCGCCAGACCCTGGATCACGTTGGTGCCGTGGCCGGTTTCCGAAGCCTTGGCGATCGAGCGGACCGGACGATAGTTGGTCCCGGTGTAATACTCGGTAATCCAGATGATCAGACCGGTGATGACCAGGCCAAGCAGCCCGCAATAGAACAGGGTCCGGCCGTTATAGGCCTGCCCGGCAATTGCGGCTTCCATATCGCCGCCCAATGCATAGCTGATCGCCCACCAGATGGCGGGAACCGAGAGCACGGCGGTAACCAGAAAGCCCTTGTACATCGCACCCATGATGTTCTTGCCGCTACCAAGGCGGACAAAATAGGTGCCGATGATCGAGGTGATGATGCAGACGCCGCCGATCAGCAGCGGCAGGCTCATCAAGGCCATCAGGTTGTCTGCGCCTTTCAGCAGCAGCGCGGTCAGCACCATGGTCGCACCGATGGTGACGACATAGGTTTCGAACAGATCGGCCGCCATCCCGGCGCAATCGCCAACGTTGTCTCCAACGTTATCGGCAATCACGGCAGGGTTGCGTGGATCGTCTTCGGGGATACCGGCTTCGACCTTGCCGACAAGGTCAGCGCCGACGTCAGCAGCCTTGGTGAAGATCCCGCCGCCAAGGCGCGCGAAGATGGAAATCAGCGAAGCGCCGAATGCCAAGGCCACCAGGCCATCAACCACGGTGCGGTCAGATCCGCCCACAGTATGCCCGGCGGGGCCGGTCAGATACCAGAAAAAGCCCGCAATCGCGAGCAGCGCAAGGCCCGCCACCAGCATGCCAGTGATCGCGCCAGCGCGGAATGCCAGGGTCAACCCTTCTTGCAGGCCGACCTGTGCCGCAGCGGCGGTGCGGACGTTCGAGCGGACCGAGATATTCATCCCGATGAACCCGGTTGCGCCCGAAAGCACTGCGCCCAGCAGGAACCCGGCGGCCGAAATCGGACCAAGGAACCATGCGACCAACAAGGCAACCACAGCGCCAACAATGGCGATGGTGCGATACTGTCGGCCCAGATAGGCCTGTGCGCCTTCCTGGATAGCAGCAGCAATTTCCTGCATCTTTTCATTGCCGGCCGAGGCGCTAAGCACCTGGCGGCTGGTGACGAAGCCGTAAACCACGGCCAATAGTCCCAGTAATATCGAGATTGTTACGAGATTCACCGGACGCTCCCCCTCTTTTGGTTGTCCATAGCGAAAGCCCCGCGCACGGGGCGAACGGGCCTCGCTATAGGCAGGATTTCGGGCAATGCAACGCTGGAAAGTGGCTTTTCCCGCGCTGTCAGCCGTGTTCGTAGCCAAGCCGCCCGGTGGGTGCGGTGCCATCCAGCACCAAGGGATGTAATCCGGCCTGCTGGACCATCCCGATTTGCTGGGCCTGGCAGGGCGGGTGGACGCCAGCGGGCAAGGTGAACAGCAACTGGTAATCATCGCCCCAGCGCAGCGCCTGATCGCGGCGTGGCTCGGGCACGGCGATCGGCACAGCGGCGCGTTCGATTGCAAGGGTTACATCAGATGCTGCCGCCATTCGCATGGCATCAAGCAGCAGACCGTCCGATATATCCATCATGGCCGTGACCAGCGGAGCCAATTGCTGCCCTTCGGCCAGCAGCGCTTGTGGGCGGCGATAAGCCAGGCTGGCTTCGGCAATGGCAGCTGGATCTTCCTGCAAGGCTTCAAGCCCCAGCATCGCAGCGCCAATCGGGCCGGTAAGCCACAGCGTGTCGCCCGGCCGGGCCCCGCTGCGCGATGGCACCGGGCGGTGCGTTGCCAGCCCCAGCGCAGTCAGCCCCAGCACCTGCGCGCCATTGGCCGCGATCGTATCGCCGCCCAGCAGCGGCACATCATAATGGCTCAGAACCGCACGCAGCCCTTCGGCAAAGCGCGCGTCGTCTTCGCTCAACTGGTATCCCAGCAACACACCCAGCGGGCGCGCACCTTTGGCGGCCAGATCGGAAAGATTGGAGGCCACCAGCTTCCACGCGACATCGGCCGGATCCTGGCCGGGCAGGAAATGAACACCCTCTGCCATCGCATCATGGGTGATGATCAGGGTTTCAGCGCCAACCTGCAGCACCGCGCAATCGTCGGCGAGATCGCGCGCGGCGGGATGCGTGGCAATGGCGCGCAAGCTAGCGATGAAGGCGGATTCGGCGGTCATTCGATCATGATCCTCTCCATTAGTGGCAGTCGCCAAAAATGGAGAGGGTCTTGGGTCACCGCACCTCTTTCGCCACGGCGTCCAGCACGGCATTGGCGAATTTCGCCTCGCGCTTTTCGAAGAAGGCGTGGGCCACGTCGACATATTCGCTGATGATCGATGGGGTGGGCACATCGGCGCGGGCGAGAAGTTCCCAGACGCCGGCGCGCAGGATTTGCAGCATGGTCCGGTCAAGCCGCTCAATCGACCATGTTTCGGATAGTCTGGCGGCCAGAAGCTCGTCGATTTCTTCATACCGGGCGATTACGCCTTCAACGATTCCGTCGAAAAAGTCCTGCTCGGCTGCCAGATACTGATCGCCCTCAATCTCTGCACCCAGCCGGTGGCGATGAAATTCGTCAAGCAGGCGGGGCAGGGCGGTGCCCTCCATCGCATACTGATAGAGCGCCTGGACCGCGGCAAGGCGGGCGGCAGTGCGGCTTTTGCTGCGCGCGTTCTTGGTCATATTCCCAGCCTTACTTCGATCGAGCGTGCATGTGCCTGTAGCCCTTCGGCTTCGGCCAGTTCAATGGCCGCGGGGCCAATTGCCTTCAGCGCGGCTTCGTCCAGTTCAATAAAGGTGGTCCGTTTCATGAAGTCGAGCACCGACAGTCCCGAGGAAAACCGCGAGCGCCGTCCGGTGGGCAGAACGTGGTTGGGGCCGGCAATATAATCACCGACAGCTTCGGGTGTCATCCGGCCCAGAAAGACCGAACCGGCGTGGCGGATCTGCTTGAACAGCTTTTCGGGATTGTCGGTTGCAATCTGGACGTGTTCTGCCGCCAGCGCATTGGCCAGCGCGGGGACTTCGGCCATGCTGCCAACCTCGATGATGACACCGTGGGTGTTCCAGCTTTCAGTGGCAACCCGCGCGCTGGGCAGCATCGCCAGTTCCACGCCAATCCGGTCTGCCACGGTATCGGCAAACAGCGGATCGTCGGTGATCAGGATCGCTTGCGCTGCGGGATCGTGTTCGGCCTGGCTTAGCAGATCGGCCGCGGTCCAATCCGGGTCATTCTGGCCATCGGCGATCACCAGGATTTCGGATGGGCCAGCGACCATATCGATCCCGACCACTCCAAACAGCTGGCGCTTGGCTTCGGCCACCCAAGAATTGCCAGGGCCGGTAATCACATCGACCGGATTGATCCGCTGCGTGCCATAGGCCAGCGCCGCCACCGCTTGCGCTCCGCCAACGCGCCAGATCTCATCCACCCCGGCCAGATGCGCCGCGGCCATCACCAGGGGGTTGATCACACCCTTTGGAGTTGGGGTCACCACCACCAGACGTTCCACTCCGGCAACCTTGGCAGGGATGGCATTCATCAGCAGCGAAGAGGGGTAGGCCGCGCGGCCGCCCGGGACATAGAGCCCGGCGGCATCAACCGGCCGCCACTTGGCCCCCATCCGTACGCCTAGTTCGTCGGTCTGGTCACTATCTCGGGGTATCTGCTTTTCGTGAAACGCGCGGATCCGCTGGGCGGCAAGTTCCAGTGCAGCGCGCAAATCCGGCTTGAGTGCATCAAACGCCTCGCGGCATTCATCTTTGCCTACGTACCAATCGGCGTCGTTTGACAGCGCATATCCATCCCACCGCGAAGTCATCTCGGCCAGGGCAACATCCCCCCGACCCCGCACATCTGACAGGATCACCTGGACATCGCGTGAGATGTTCTCATCGTTTTCGCGCCGATCTGCGACAAGCCGGTCAAAGGCTTGCCGAAATTTGGGATCGCGGGTGTTAAGGCGCTGCATCAGGCGGCTTTCGCTTGGCTGGCCAGCGCCCGAAACCGCTCAACCAGTGCGGCCACGCGTTCATCGGTTTTAAGCGCCGCGCGGTTGACGATCAGGCGTGCGGAAATTTGCAGAATCGTGTCGGTTTCAACCAAGCCGTTGTCTTTCAGCGTCTGGCCAGAGGAAACCAGATCGACAATCCGGCTGGCCAGCCCAAGCCCAGGGGCCAGCTCCATTGCGCCGTTGAGCTTGACGACCTCGGCCTGTATGCCTTGCGCCTCAAAATGGCGGCGGGTTAGATTGGGGTACTTGCTGGCCACCCGCAAATGGCTGGCGTGTCCGGTTTCTGCGGTCCGGCCGGCCGGCTCTGCCACCGAAAGCCGGCAGTGCCCGATGTCGAGATCGACCGGCGCATAGAGGTCCGAATAGGCAAATTCCTCAACCACGTCGGAACCAACGATCCCGACTTGCGCCGCTCCATGGGCGACAAAAGTTGCGACATCGAATGCCCGTACCCGGATGATCCGCATATCGTCAGCACTGCAATCGAAGGACAGCGCGCGGTTTGCCTTGTCGTGAAAACCAGCCTCGGGAACCACCCCGGCGCGCGCCATCAGCGGCAGCGCTTCATCGAGGATGCGGCCCTTGGGAACGGCGAATGTAAGCCTTTTTGCCATAGCGTGCGGCCCTTACGGTGCACTGCTGGAAAGGGCAAGGAATGCCGGTGATTCCCGCTTGTGCGATGCAACAAAAAGGAGCAACAATTTCGCGTCTGCAACAAATGACGGGAAACACGGCCTTGGCGGGTAAGTACCAGTTCATCGATATTGGCGCTAGCGGCCCGGGGATCGTAGCCGCGGCTTTTGACAACCAGGTCGCCTATTGCACAGCGTCCGGCGCGGAAGTTACAGCGCGGATTTGTGCGGCTTTGCGCGATTTGATCGAACGGGATGCAAGCGGCGCGGTGCTTGATCGGGTGCGGGCCTGGCTTGGCGCACCGCTGGCCGATGCCTTGCCGCTGCGGTTGGCCGGCGGCATGCATTCGCTGCACCTTAAGGGCATAGAGCCTGCACTTGGGCCGATCTATGAAAATGACCCTGGGATTGACGACATAGCGGTTATTTCTGCCGCGCTGCTTAAGCACGAAGCTCTATTGCTGCCATGGCTGGATGGGCCGCCGCAAACCAACGAAGCAGGGCGTTCAAGCAATTTCATCGCCGCAATGCTGTGGCTTGCTGAAAAGGGATTGCCGGCACGGTTCCAATGTCTTGAGCTTGGATCAAGCGCAGGCATCAACCTGATGCTTGATCGCTATCACTATGATCTGGGCGGTGTGCAGGTTGGCCCAAACCCTGGAGCAATGCAGTTCAAGCCCGAATGGCAGGGCGATCCGCCGCCGGTGCACCCGATTGAAATTGCATCAACCAAGGGCTGCGATGTTGCGCCGGTTGATCTGACTGATCCCGATCAGGCGGCGCGACTGATGGCCTATATCTGGCCTGAACACACTGTTCGGTTTGAGCGGATGGAAGCCGCGATTGCTGAAGCGAAGCGGCAGGCACCTGACCTTGTTCACATGAACGCTGCGGATTTCGTCGAGGCAGAGCTGGCCAAGCCGCAAGCGGCCGGGACAACCCGGATGCTGATGCATTCGATCGTCTGGCAATATGTCCCGCAAGACCAGCAGGCGCGGGTAACCGCGGCTATGGAAGCTGCTGGGGCCAAGGCGACACCAGAACGCCCGCTGGCCTGGGTGGCGCTGGAGGCCAACCGGGTGCTTCACATCCACGAGATGGTGGTGCGTTATTGGCCGGGCGGCGAACAGGGC
>NZ_JBEBKB010000047.1:0-14387 GCF_040079535.1 Novosphingobium sp.
CGGCCACCCTATCTTAGGTTAGCCTATGGATGGCTGGGAGGGGGAGCGGGCCGGTTGTAGCGCGGCGCAAGGTTTTAGAGTCATTGACAAGACCTTTTAGAGCACTGCGCGACGTCATTTGCTGCTGATAACCACCTCACGGGCCGGTGTCACGCCCCCTCCAACGCCATAGTTAACCGCCACACCCTCGATCTCGAATCCGGCAAAGATCGCGCGGATCTCGGGCGTGTCGTTCAGCGACATGATGAAGCGCCCCTTAAGTCCCTCTAAGAGGCCTCTGAGAAGCTCGAAATCGGCCGATGAGAAGATGCCGGGGCCATAGTAATCCTCGGTCCCGAAATAGGGCGGGTCGAGGTAGAACAGCGTCCCCTGCGTGTCATAGGTCGCGATCAGCTCAGCATAGGGCAGTCGCTCGATATCCACCCCGCACAGCCGCTCGTGCACGTCCTCCAGCATCGGCACCAGCTTGGTCAGATCGAACCGGGCAGGCTGGGTCCGCGTCACCCCATAACGCCGCCCCACAGCGCCAAAGCTGGCGCGCTGGATAAACAGAAACCGCGCTGCCCGTTCCAGATCGGTCAGGCGGCTGGGATCAAGGCTCACCAGGCGCTCAAATTCGGCCCGGCTGCACACCTGCCACTTCAGCACGTCGAGCAGCTGCTGATAGTGCCGCTGCAGCAGCCGGAACAGGTTGACCACGTCGGCCGAGATATCGTTGATCACTTCCTTCTTCGGCCTTCGCTGGCGGCGAAAGAAGATCCCGCCCATCCCCACGAACGGCTCGGCATAGAGCTCGTGCGGCGCCTGATCGATGCGCTGGGTCAGCAGCTTGGCCAGATTGCGCTTGCCGCCGACATAAGGCGCGACCGGCCGCACCGGCTGAACCGGCTCAAGCATTACCAGCCTCCCCGATCGGCAGCATGGGCAGCCTTGAGAGTGCGATACGCGAGCGCTGCAGCCAGTGGCGAAACCCCGTTACCGGCGCCCCTGGTGCGGTCCACCCGATCGGCCAGCCCATCATCAGCTCGTAGAATCGCGGGTTGGAGATCAGGCCGTCGATGAAGGAGCTGGTGCCAAACCGAAAGCTCACCCGGACCTGGTGCGTAGAGCGGAACGCCGGGTTCTCGGTCAAATGGGGCCTCCAGCCCAGCGCCAGCATTGCCAGCCACAGTTTGGTCCAGGCCCGCGTCGCGTTCCCCAGCGAGAATTGACCTGAGCTTCCCGATGCCACGTAGAAGGGCGCCTTCGGCTGGATCTGGCCCTGCGCAATCATCAGGTCCGGCATGTACCCCGCATCGGTCGCTGTCGGCGTAGGCCAGGATGAACAGGCGGCGACGCCGGTGGCTTGCGCCAGCTTCTCGCGCCGTGAACAGGCCCGCTTTTGTGCGGTAACCCAATTGCGCCAGGCTGGCCGCGACTTCGGCAAATCCCAGATCGAGGTGGCCTTCGACGTTTTCGGCAAAGACTGCCCTGGGCCGCACTTCGCCGATGATCCGCGCAACCTCGGGCCACAGGTGCCGGGGATCGGCCTTGCCGCGGCGCTTTCCGGCCAGGCTGAACGGCTGGCAGGGATAGCCGGCAGAGAGGATATGAACGCGGCCGCGCCACGCGCTGCCATCAAAGGATTTGAGATCGTCCCAAACAGGCGCTGGCTCCAGGGCCGCGTCTTCCATCCGGGCCACGAGAGCGGCCGCAGCATGGGCTTCGCGCTCGACGAAACAAACAGTCCGATATCCGGGCTCGGCGATGCTGAGCCCAAGGTCGAGCCCACCGTATCCAGCGCACAGCGAGAGGCCGCTGAGAGGGGTATGTAAAGCCACAAGGCTGGTCTCCGCTGGCAGCTCATCTGGCGCTCGGAGAAGGGCTCGGCGTTCGGGTTCGAACTGGCCTCAACTGGTTGATCTGGCGGCATCGCCGACACTTGATTTCGACTAGGCCTGCCAGCGCCCCATGCTCTGCCTTGAACAGCAGCGCCTGGCAACCCCCGCATCGATACGCTTCCTTCATGCTTGGCACCTACAAAGGCTCCGCCGTGACGGCCGGGGGAGCCAACGGCTGCGCGCGCAGCCCAAGGTGCGAGTTGTAGCTCGCTGGTCGATGGCGCTGCAACGCCTCGGCCGCCCCCGTTAGGGCGCGGCTTATCCTCTCACATAGTCCACCCGGAACCCGGCCAGATCGACCGCGATCAGCCGCGCGGTGGTGCCCACACTCTTGATGATCTGCGCGGCCACCCAGCTGGTCTGCTGGGTCGCACTGGGCAGGCCGGTGGTCTGCGATCCGGCCTTCACCCAGTTCACGCTGTCGGTTGAATACAGGTAATCGGCGCGGGTCCAGTCAGCATTAAGAAAGGTCGCCAGCCAGATATAATTGGTATCCGGGGCCGGACTTCCGGCTGCAGTTCTGGTCGCTACTGCTGCGGCAAAGCGATCCTGCGACCATTCCGCCGCCGCCCCGTTCCAGCGGGCATTCCACGCTGCTCCATCGGTCAGCGCACCCGCTGCGAGGCTGTCGACGAACCCGCTCAGCACCTGGAATGTCTCCGCCGCAGTCGGCAGGGCCTGCAGCGCGATCCGCGAAACCGACAGCGCACAGCCCTGTTTCGGCACGATCGAGCCGGTGCCGTTATCGCCAACCCCCGCTCGTCCGGTGGCAGTGGTGCCGCTGGTCAGCTGGATCAGCCCCATCGGCTTTTCGACCGTATTGTTGAGATAGGTGCTCGCCGCCGCCGCCGCGCCAGTTCCGCTCACAAAGATCCCGGCCCCGCCGACCACGCCGAGGTTGGCCGTCGCCGTGCCGCCAAGGAAATCGGTAAAGAAAGCCAGTCCCATCTGGCTGGCGTTGCTGCTGGCATAGTTGAGCTGCCAGCGGCTCGAAGTGGCCGACCAGGTGAATTGCGCGCGGTCGCCCGGCATCAGGAAGAACGGGAAGCCGTTGGGCAGATCGAACCGGTTGGCGGCCAGCGATCCTGTGCCCTGATGTTCAAGCACCAGCAGGAAGTCGGTGCTGCGGTTGGAGATCACGATCTCGCGGCCGTCGCTGCCGCCCGCCAGGCCCGAAAGCACGATCGATGCGCTGGCGTTGAACCCAAGCCTAGCGGCGGTCGCAAATCCGAGCGGGGCATAATCGTCCAGATCGGCCGCAGGGGTGACTGTCAGAGTGTCAACCGGTCCGCCAGAGAGCAGCGCAGCCAGTTCAGCCAGGGTGATCTTGTAGTTCGCGCCGCCGCGGGCGATCACCATTTCATCGGTGTTGAGGGCCACCATCTCAGGGGGCCGAAGTCAGGCCGGCGATGTTGAAGCTCAGCGCTTGCCCGGTTGCGACAATCGGGTTGTTCGCGGCGGTTCCTGCGGTGGTCACAGCAGCATGACTGGCCGCCTCGATCACGTCGAGATCGACCGCCTGGGTCACCCCGATCAGTGCCAGTTTGGCCTTGCTGGCATCGGCATCAAAGGCGGCGGTCACGGTCAGAAAATCGACCTTCGCCTTGTGTGCGGGCAGCATCAGTCCGGCGTTCACTGCATCGGCAGCGGGCAGGATCGCGTCCGATCCGCTGTCGCTGACCACTATCCCCTGGAGCGGCCCAGCCGTGTAGCTCAGGTTGGTTGCTCCTCCCACAGTGATATCCAGGCTCTCCTGCTCGGCAATTTTGCGCCAGGTGTTCGAGGCCAGCCACTGATAGAGTGCCCACCCGGCAATGACCGTCCCGTCAAGAGTCGCGTCGTCAACCATCACCCGGTCGCCCGCGCTGAGCTGCGCGTTCAGGGCATTGCGTGCCGTTATATCCGCCACCCGGTATTCGGCGGTGCCCAGGTTCGACTGGACATAGGCGAGCACATCCGAGCCGAGGCACTTGTAATTGGTGCCAGCGCGGCTGATCTGGAAGTAGTCTGATCCATTGAAAGCCATCGTATTTTCTCCTCAATTTTACGGCGCCAGTGGCAATCCAAAAATGTCAAAACTGCCGCCCCCGCCTGGCGGCCCTGGCGGGCCTTGCACACCCACACCCAGCACATGCACCACAGCTGCGGCCTGGCCTGAAATCTTGATCACCTGGCCGCCATCGCCGCGCACAACTACCACCGGGCTGGGCTGTGCGATGATCCGCACCACCGCGCTCATCTTGGCACCACGGTCAGGTCAAATTCGAACACCCCGGCACCGCTGCCGTCGCGAAACACCACCTGTACACCATAACGCTGCCCGGCGCGCAGCAAGGCCGCCTGGGGCGCTGTCGGCGCGGCGATCTCAACCTGGCCTAATACAGCCGAAATGACGATCACAGCAGGCTGCCACGGCAGCGTGGTCTCTTCCACCGCACCGGTCCATCCGGTGGCATTGATCGGCGCGGTTTCACCGGGCTGCCACAGCTCGATAGCGATCGGCTCCAGCACCGTGCGTGACCAGGTGAATTCAGCCATGGCTCAACCCTCCACTTCGCGGGCAATCGGCAGCTCGGCGATCGTGCAGTCGATGAAGAATTCATCGGTCTGGACGATGGTCACGCCCTGACTCTCGAACAGCATCCGGTCAGCCAGGCTCGCGTTGCAGGCCTTGATGATCGCAGGCTTGTCGAGCTCGGTTTTGATCCGCAGAAAATTGATCGCCGCGCGCTGGAGCAGCCAGGCGATTACCGCGTTCACCTTCACCCCTTTGCCCAGCTTCACCGCTTGCGGCGTCAACCGGATCCCCAGCACCGCCCCCGCCAGCTCGGCCGATCGGCATTTGCCAGCCACTGCTTTGCCGCCCGCTTCCCACCACGCCTTCAGCGCGGCAAAGCGCTGCGCATTGGGCTCAGCATAGATCGCGATCAGCGCGTCCCGCTCAGCCTTCACTGCATCGATCGCCTGCTCGGCCGTCAATCGCGCGCGCGCAATCTGGCGCTCGGCCTCGACATATTCGGCCGTCAGCTCGCGCGCGCTGTCTGGCGAAGTCGGCACCGGCAGCGCAGCCTGTTTCTTGCGGCTCAAATCCATTCCTCCATGCTCAGCTCCCACCGGGTTTGCTTGGGATTGCGCCGCTCGAACGGCCGCAGCGATCGCAGCAGGCCATAGTGAATGCGGTTGCGCTGGGCGGTCGTGGCGGCAGGATCCTCGGCCACCAGCACCGGGCCGGTTTCGCCGCTGTCCAGCTGCATCGCGTAAAGCGCTTCGTATTCGGCCTCTGAGAGGTCCCCAAAGGTCCACTTATAGGTGCCCAGCTTGGCCCCGCCGACGATCGCAAACCCGCCCGATGGCAGCCTGGTCGACGTGCCGGTATCGATCACCCCGCGGCCCGCGCCCCATTCCTTGTTCCAGCTGGGCACAAAGCCGGCGCCGCAGATTGCCCGGCCGATGCTCAGCACCGGGTTGCCGGCAGGCTGGATGACGCTGATCCGGATGTAGCGGACATTGACCGCGCCGCCGGTCCACAAGGCATGGCTGACATTGGGCGCCTGGCCGGCCGCATCGATCGCGCGCAGGGCGCTCGCGGCCTTGATCACCGCATCGGTATAGCCGCCAGCACCGCCCGTGATCGTCCAGGTCGCGCCGGCCACCGGGCCATAGATCGCAACCAGGGCAATCGTGTCGATCGACTTGGCAGCACCCAGATCGAGGTCGATCGTGGCGGCGGTGTCTACCGCCGCATCGGTCCACACTTCCTTGGGATCGAAGCTGCCCAGATTGGCTCCGCCAGCCCCGCGTGAAACGGCGATCGCCGATACGGCCGTGGGAGCAAGGATCAGGATATTCGCCACCGCTTACAGCCTCCTCAACACAGTCACGCGCGACAGGCCGGTGGCGCGATCGTCCAGGGCACCAAGCACCATCACGTCCACGCCGGCGTCGTATCCCAGTTGCGCGATCTTCAGGGTCACCACCTGGCCGCGCCGGTCGCGCCATTCGCCCAGCAGCATGTGCTCATCGATCGCGCAGACCGGGCCCAGGAAGGCCAGCTGACGCAGCCCTTCAGCAGCGGCATCGGCCTTGGTGGCGGTCGTCGTCATCCGCGACGTGGTCAGCGCCGTATCGCCCCACCGCGCGCGCAAGGCCGCATCTTCGGAGAGCTGCCACAGGCCTTCCGATTGCAACCATTGCGCGAACAGGGGATCGACCGATGCCATGGCTTCAGATCAACCCAGCTTCGTCAAAACAAGGTTGCGCAGTTGTTCACCCATCCAGTTCCCGTCGGCCAGATGCCCCTTCTCGCTTGGGTGCGTGCTATCGGTGGCCGTGGTGTAAAGCCCGGCCTGATCGTTGTAGAACCGCAGGGCAGCACCCACTGCGGTTGCGGTCGCATTGATATCGATGGTCACCTGCACGGCGCTATCAACGCTCATCACCCGCGCGCCTTCCGGGATGCCAGGTCCGGTTATCCGCGATCCCAGAACCACACCTGCGGTCGATGCCAGCGCGGTGATTACCTTGCTGCCAACGGTTGTGTTGCCGGTCGTGGCGGTCTGCGATCCCGCGCCCTTGCGCAGCACCGGCCCAGGGCCCAGCCGGTCGATGAACCAGACGTTCGCGCTCGATGCGCAAACCTCGCGGCCCGCATCGCGCATTTCATAGATATCAGGCGGCGGGCTCTCATTGGGCCAGGTCGGCCCAAATACAACCAATGGCTTCCCGGCGCGGTGGGTCTGCCAGTGATCAACCATGGTGTAGAGCCCTTTGGCGATGGCATCCTTGTAATGCGCGGCCCCGTTCCAGTTGGCGCTGGCCATCCAGGCGTCATTGATGCTCATCATGATCACCCCCATCGCCGGGTTAGGATCGGCCAGCGTGGCCTGATCGGTAAACCCGTTCAGTGCCAAATCACTCAGCCGCTCGGCATGTTGCCAGTTAACCTTTCCGCCCGTGCCGGGATTTAGGATGCCAGTCGCGCCCACCGCTGCCAGCGCCGGGTTAAAGCCATTGTTGCGCAGCGCGATAATCACTTCGCTATCCCACCCGCGCGCGCCGGTCCCTTCGCCGAAACTGTCGCCGATCACAGTTACCAATGGGTAGTTGCGGGTGAAATCCGCCAAATCGCCAGCCCCGGCTGATTTGACCAGGTAGAAGAACCCTCCCAGCGCCTCCACTCTGATCCGCCGCGCCGCTGAAACCGGGAAGGCCACCTTGATATAGCGCGCCCCGCCATCGGCTGGTGAAAATGCGGTGCCCGCAATCCGGTCGCCCACCCACACCCTGATGTTGGGGGTCCAGAACGCATCGATCGCAGATCCTGTCAGCAGGAATTCAAACTCGGTTCCGGTATGCTCGATCTCGAAGGCGGCATAATTGGTGGTGCGCCCGCCAACATACCAGGCTCCCCGGCTGAAGAAGTTTCCGCCGCCATTCTTGTTGGCCGCGCCGCCCACCCATCTAACCTTCTGCTCGTTGTCGAATGTCGCAAAATTGGCCCCGGCAATCGTCGATGCTGCGGCTGCTGCCGGCACGGTTATCGTCGCCACATCATTGGCGGGGCAGCGCCATGCAGGCTGCGGCAATCGGCCATAAGTGCGCACTGCCGTGATCAGCGCCTGGGTGTTCGCGCTGGGGGCAAAGGCTGCGGCCGCAACCGCAGCGGCCTCGGCGGCGATCCGGTCTGCATCGGCGGCGGCGGCGGCGGCTTCCGCGCCCAGCACCGGGTAAACGCTCAGGTCAATCAGACAATCCACCTTGTTTCCGCCGCCATCGGTGTAAAATCCCAGCACCCTGGTTCCAGCGGCCAGCGTCTGGGGGTTGGTTGCGGTTGGCGCGGTTTCGATTGAAGGCATCTCTTGCTCCTAAACTACACTGAAGATCATCGTGCCGGCCGACACGCTGATGGTTGCGGCCGGGCTGGCGGTGTTCTGCGCAGCCATCAGCCGAACTTTATAGCTGCCCGCCGCCAGGCCGGTCTTTTCCTGGCTGAAATTGATGGACCCGATATCACTCACAAAGCCGCCCGGATCAAAGTGGGCCGGGTCGCCCTGCTGTGTCGCCCCGGTGAACGTTTGCCAGGCCGCGCCGTCCCAGTATTCCGCCTGGGCCACCAGGCGGCGGAACACTTCGCTGGCCCCAAATACCTCATAATCCAGCGTGGCGGTCACAACCAGCTTCTGCCCGGCAGTCAGATCCAGCGGCCCCAGCTCATCGCTGATCGCCGTCAAACCGGCTGAAGTAACTTGCAGGAACGTGCTGTCATAGGCCGGGCCGGATCCGCCACCCGATCCACCCGGCGCGGCCGGCGCATCGTTCTGTCGGGTTACAACGATCGGAAATGGGCCATAGTTTAGGCCAGATACCATCACGGTCAGTTGCGCCGTTCCGGGGCCGGTCCAGCCCGCTCCAATCGTGATCCGGCCTTTGTCCGCGCTGGCCGCCACGGTGTTGATCGATGCGTCAAGCTGCGCCGGGGCCGTGATCGTATAGCTGGCCTCCAGCGCGGTGCGGATATCGCCACCGCCGCGTTTGATCACCGGCGTCAGGACTTTGGGAAGCTGCCCTGCCTTGGGCGCCCCGGCGCTGTCGCAATAAACCACTGCGCTGGCTGGCGGGGTGACTGTCACCTGGTGGTCGGCGGTCACGTCGGCGTTGTCGGCCGGTTTGCCTGGCCCGGTCACATTGGACCAGTCAGCACTGCCAGCGGCATTGCTGTCCTGCGCGTCGGTATAGCCGCTCCCGCTCCAGCCCGCTCCGCCCGATGTCCAGGATCCGGCAGCAGAATACCATGGCAAACCATCAAACCGGTACGGATGCCCGTCAGGTGCAATCCACAGCGCGCCGATCGCCATCGCCGCTGGCCTGGTCGGGCTGCGGTCGGTCAGCACGATCGCAGCCAGGCTATCGCGATTTTGCCGGGTCTCATTGCGCTGATAACCGATCTTGCGCGTTGCGACCGGCCGCAGCGTCCTGACCCGCTCAACGTCATGGCTATCCGCACTGGCAGCGCTGGCGCCCCATTCCCACGGCCGCAGCACGATCTGCCCGCTCGAATCGAGCAGCCACATCAGCGAGCTGTTACCCAAAAGCTCGTCCAGCATCTCAGCCACGCTGGTGGTATCGTCATTGGCCAGCCAACCCACAGCAGCCGGTCGGGCCGCAATGGCAACGGCAATTATGCCGGCAGAAAATGCAGGCCCGGCAATGGCCTCCACCAAGCGCTGAGTGATTGCTGCGGTTGTTTCAACATAGCCAGCGCCAACTTCCCCCCGCAGATCCGCGCACAGATCGCCAGCGGGCTCGGTCCACCATTTGACGCAGGCGATCGACGGACAGGCCACACCGCCGCCTGCCGGGGCTGCTGCGGCCTGCAACGCGGCAAAGGTAGCCGCTGCACTGCCTTGCCATGCTAACAGCGTCAGCGCGGCCGCCGCCGCGCCCTTGTCGCGCACTGCGTCAATCCCCTCGATCAGCCGGGCCGGATCGGCAAAGCAATAGATGTTGTGGGCGGCGTCGATCGGCTCGCCGCGCTTGTTCCATATCCGCCCCCAGATCCGGTCCCGGATCTTGCCTTCCCAGTCCAGCGGACCTTCCAGCGCGCCGGTTCCGGCAAAGCGCGCACTCAGCAACGGCTTCTTCAGCTGGGAGGCGGGGTCAGCCAGGCTGATTTTCAGCTTGCCGTCCTTGGTGGCAACCGCCTCCAACACCCGCCCGCTGATCGCTACTGGCGGCACTTCGGTGCCTTCGGGCCCGATCCAGACGGTGATCGGTGCATCGAACCAAACCAGCGCGGCCAGATCGGCCAGCGAACTGGCCTGGGCCGGTGCCCAGCTCAGCTCTGCCGCAGCCGGGATGCTTCCGGGCGGAAATTCGCCACCGGCAAATTCCAGCGATGCTACCAACGCGGGGAATGTGGTGATCCCGGCCCGCCAGTCGAGATGCCCGCCATAGACATAGGCATAGACGTTACCGCCACCCGCCAGCCGCATTGTCACCGCGCTGCCATCGGCTGCCTGCTTCGGCACGGCCTCAATCAGGATCACCTGCGCCGTCATCGCCCGCTCACTTGCGAAGTGCGGGCCAGTTCCAGCAGATTGCTTGACGCCGGGGCGATGCTGGCCAGCAGCTGGTCAAGCCGGGTGGTGATATCGCCCACGCCGGCAATGATCTGCGCGTTCTGATCGTTGTTCTCATCCAGCGCGGCATTGGTTTTGGTCAACGCAGGATCACTGGCTTTCTTGGCGTCCTCGATCCGCTGGTTGGCCTTGGTAATCGTGTCCCGCGCCGCATCGAGGATGGTGGTGCGATCATCGGCAAATCCGCCTGTGGTGCCATAGGCTTCCTTCGATACGGCGTTGAGCTGGGCCAGCAGCTGCGCCAGCGTATCGGCGGCGCCCTCGGTTCCCTTGTCCGCCTCGGCCTTTGCCGCGCTGATCTTGCCCAGCAGGACCTGCCGCTGGTCCACTGCCGATCCTTCAAACAGCGATCCGCTGGTCATATCATCGATCAGCTGCTGCAGCGATCCAACCTGGTCAGCCAGCATGTCCTTCAGCAGTTTGGCGCGGTCTTCGGCGTTCTTGGCTTCGATCCTGGCCACGTCAAAGCCGTATTCGCGTGCCACCCGCAGCCGCTCGGCCGCCTGCTTCTCAAACTGCTTGAACTGTTCGGCCAGCTCAGCGCCGATGCCGCCGATCGCCAGCTCGACCTCGTGAACCTTCAGCGCCTCCTGGATCGCGGCCTGCACGTCCTTGTTCGATGCCAGCGCCTTTTGCATCGCGGCCGAAATGCCCTGGATCGCGCCCTGGCTGATTGCGCCGGCCAGTGCCGCCTTCATCGCCGCCGCAGGATCAAGCCCATCGTAAAGCGCGCTTTTGCTGTCGCGGCCGAAATAGCTGTTGCCCAGACGCGCATCGCTGCCGCTGCTGCTGACCTGATAATAGTCCTTGTAGCGGCCGACCCCGATCGAATAATTGCCGACACTGGCGCCCAGCGATCCCGCAATCTGCGCGATCGTGCTCTGCAAGTTCGATCCGGTATCGTTGAGGCTGGCCGTGATATCGCCAGTATTGGCATGGGCGTTGACCGCGGTGTTCGAAACCGTCGCCCCGCCGCGTGGCCGGGTGCCAAACATGTTACCCAGGATCCCGCCCGCGATCGATCCGATGATGCTGCCACCGGGGATCGGCAGGAACGAACCCAATGCGCCGCCCAGCTGCGCGCCGCCGCTGCTCAACTTGATCCCGAAGGACTTGGCAATACCGCTGACAAAGGTCCCGGTTTCGGCGCCCTTCAGGCCCTTCTCAAGCCCGCCTAGGATGCCATCTGACAGCTTCTCCCCAAAGACATCCTTGCCGAAGTCGAACATAAACCCGCGGGCCGCGCCCAGCACGCCGCCAACGTTCCCGGCGCTCGCATAGCCAGAGATTGCCCCAGCTATCACCCCTTCAAACTTGCTGAAGAACTGGGTGTTGAAGCTGTCGTTGAGCGCATTGACCGTTGCCCCGGCTACCGAATGACCCAACTTGTCGAAGTACCCTTGCGGGGTCAGTCCGAACACAGAATTGGGGTCCGCCCTGACCGTCAGCTCTTGAAAACCCGCGCCGTCTGATTGGCCCGGCAGAGAGGCCCAGAGCGATGCGCCACTGGCTTTGGCACCTGTGCGGCCGAAGGTCTGGTCGAACGACGACTCCAGACCGCCGGCACCAGCAGCGGGAGGATTGAGAATGCGCTGAGTGGCGACATCGATTGCATCGACCAGGCCCGCCACGGCATTGCCGGCATTAGTCGTTTCGGTGGTCAGATACTCAACGCTGGGCTTGATCCCGCTCTGATCCTTGACCCAGCTGTCCAGATCCTTGAACGCCGGGCCGAACAGCTTCTCAACCAGCATCTGCGAGTTGAGCTGCTGGCCCATCTTGGCGATATTGGCCACGCTGCCATTGCCGGCGAAGATCGAAACGATTTCCTGCTTGATGCTGCGCGTCGTGTCCAGAAACTGCCCCAGCAGGGCCTGCCTGCGTTGCAGCTCCTCGGTCACTTCGCGCTCGTGGCGAACCTGCTCAAGGATCTCCTGCTTTTGGGCAACGCTCAGCTGGTAATTGCGCTCTTCGAACTGGTGGATGATCTCCAGCGCGCGGGCTTCGTCTTCCTTGCCGGCGGTAATCAGGCGTTCGGTTTCAAGCCGCTGGCGCGAATCTTCCTTCAGCTGTTCAAACGGCCGCAGCAACCCTTCCTGAATGGTCTGCTTGGCCGCTTCTGCAGCGGCGATCTGGTCATCGAAAATCCCGCCGATGTTCTTCGCCGTCAGATCCTCGATCGTCCGATTGAGCTCGCGGGTTGAATTGTTGGCCGCATCGATCAGCCGCGGCTGTTCATCCCACTGGCCGCTGATCCGGGCGATCTTGTCCGAAGCCTGCTCGCCGAACTTCTCCAACGCATCAGCGGCTTTATCGGCGTTGTTCGCCACTTCCCCCGGATCGAACGGGAACTTGCCCCCGGCCGGGTTGACCTTCTTGCCGTTGACCAAGACTTCGTAGTGCAGATGCGGCCCGGTCGCGGTACCGGTCGATCCGGCATAGCCGATCAGCTGGCCTTTGCCCACCTGCTGGCCATCCTGCACCGCATAGCCCGAAAGATGGCTATAGCGCGTCTCGGTGCCGCCGCCGTGGCCGATCCCGATCTGCTGGCCATACCCGCCGCGCTTCGCCGCATGAAGGATCACCCCGTCCTGCGTGGCATAAACCGGCGTGCCTTCGCCGGCAGCATAGTCCAGCGCCAGATGGCTGGTCGAAGCACCTTTGGTCGGTGCAAGCCGGGTGCCATAGCCGCTGGTGACCCGTGCACCCGGAACCGGTGAGCCAAAGTCTGCCAGATCGCGGCCGGCATAGGGATCGGCTTTGGGGCGGGGTGATCGGCCACTCTTGCGCTCTGCGTCAAGGTCAGCCTTTCGGTGCGCTTCGATCGCGCTCAGTGTGCCCTTCAGGCTCTTCGATAGTTCTTCATTGCCAGCAGCAGCGCGCCGGGCCGCCGCAGCCTGATCATCATACAGATTGTTGATCTGTTTGACCGGATCGGCAGCCGCCTTCGAATCGCGCGTGGCGTCCTCAATTCTGAGGTTTATGGTAGTCTGCTTAAGCTCCTCAATCTTCTTGTCTTGCGCGTTAAGGGCGAGCACCGTCTGGGTCACAGCCGTTCCGGTGAAACCCGCGCCCGCATTTGATCCAGGGCCAGCTCGGGCGTTTCGCTCAAGCTCGGCACTCAGCAGTTCGCGGGTCGCGATCGCGCGTTTCAACATGGCCTCAGCGTCCGCCAAGTTGAGTTTGATCATGTCTTCGGTGTTTTTGCGGGTGCGGTCCTGCTCGGCATTGTAGTCGCGCAGGGCTTGCCTTGCTTCGTTTGAGCCCAACCCGACCTTCTGCAGCGCATCGTGCAGGGTCATCGACTTGCCGCCGAGCTTGTCGCTTTCGTCCCCGCTCATGATCATTTGCTGGGCCAGGCTTGCCAGCAGACTAGTCCCCATGATCACTGCAGCGCCCCACGGCCCGGCCAGGAACCTAGCAAGGCCCGAGAACCGGCCATCCATCATCGCTACCGCATCGGCCACCTGGCCGCCCTGCTGGGCGATGATCTGGCCGATATTGGCACCGCCTTGCAGCTGCACCTGCACATCCGACACCTGCCGGCCGAGGTTGAGGTAGCCAGCCCGCGCCTGGGCGGTTGCTCTGGTGCTTGAACTGGCCAGCTGGTCATTGGCCGCGGCTGCCCGCCCAGCAGCTGTGGTAATGCCGTTAAGACCGGTCTCGGCCGCGTTCGCTGCTGCAACCGCGCCTTGGGCGTCCCCACCGATGACCAGGCTTGTTCTCAGCGTCATTCTTCGCCAGTCCTCATCCCGTTGAGCACGTTTCGGGCCGCGGCTTCCATCACGCGCAGATCGTTCCACAGCGCCGGAGTGGCGGCGATGCCGGCTC
The DNA here is from genome assembly GCF_040079535.1 of Novosphingobium sp. Classification (GTDB taxonomy): domain Bacteria; phylum Pseudomonadota; class Alphaproteobacteria; order Sphingomonadales; family Sphingomonadaceae; genus Novosphingobium. The sequence continues at coordinate 13,850 of NZ_JBEBKB010000047.1, forward strand.
CTGCCAGGCCCGCCGCCACCGCGCTGTAATCAAGGCCTTGCCAGTAAACCCGGCCGTCCATCCCCTGTGCGATCGCGCGCCACTGAGTCGCCACGAACAGGAAGGCACAGACCGCGTCCCAGTTCTCTGCCCAGACTTCGAAATCATCGCCCTTTCCGCCTTCCTTAAGCGATGCGATAACCTCGTCCGGTGCCCCCATGTCGCGGGCTTCGCGGGCCGCCTCGGACAGGTCGCGACCGCCGCCGCCCGCCCAGTGGCGGGCCGCGGCCTTCAGTTTCCCAGACGAACCTTGGTCATTGCGTGGATGTAGTGCTGCATCAGCGCGATCCGCACGTAAGGCACGCCGATCAGCTGATCGCGCAGGAGATCGTTGTATTCGACCGGCTCGCCGGCATCGTTGACCAGGTCATCCAGCTTGACGAGGATCTGCTGGAGCGACTTGACCTGGTTGGCCGAGGCATCGAGCTCGGGATCGTTGTCCAGATCCTCGATCGGCAGGACCTTGAACGTGGCCTTCAGTGTCTGTTCGCTGTGCCCG
>NZ_JBEBKB010000048.1:0-14259 GCF_040079535.1 Novosphingobium sp.
CCCCCACCGGCCCGCTGGCCGGGATCACCGTGCTTGATCTTTCGCGCGTACTGGCCGGACCATGGTGTTCGCAAATTCTGGGCGATCTGGGCGCGGATGTGATCAAGGTGGAGCAGCCGGGACAAGGCGATGATACCCGCCGCTGGGGCCCGCCGTTCCTGCCCGATGGATCGCGCGATTCAGCCTATTACCTCTGTGCCAACCGCAACAAACGCTCGATCGCGATCGATATCGCCCGGCCCGAAGGCCAGGAACTGGTCCGGGCGCTGGCCGCAAAGGCCGATATCGTGCTGGAAAACTTCCGGGTTGGCGCGCTGGCCAAATATGGGTTGGACTATGCTGCGCTCAAAGCGATCAAGCCCGATCTGATCTATGCCTCGATCACCGGGTTTGGCCAGACCGGGCCAGAAAAGGACAAGGGCGGCTACGATTTCCTGATCCAGGCGATGAGCGGATTGATGAGTGTTACCGGCCGCGAAGATGGCGCGCCGGGCGCTGGACCGATCAAGGTTGGCGTGCCCACGGTTGATCTTTCCACCGGGCTCTACACCGCGATCTCGATCCTGGCCGCATTGCAGCACCGCACCCGCACCGGCGAAGGGCAGCATATCGACATGGCGCTGCTGGATGCGCAGCTGGCCTTGCTGGCCAATCAGGCATCGGGCTGGCTCAACGGCGGGGTTGTGCCGGGGCGGCTGGGCAATCAGCATCCTACCATCACCCCCTATCAGGATTTTGCCTGCGCCGATGGATCGGTGATCGTGGCACTGGGCAACGACCGGCAATATGCGCAGTTCTGCAAGGTGCTGGGACGCGATGATCTGGCCGATGATCCGCGCTTCACCCTAAGCAGTGTGCGCAGTGAAAACCGCGCCGCGATGCTGGACGAAGTTGAGGCGGAACTGGCAAAATGGCCCGCGGCCGATCTGGTTGCCGCATTGGAAGCCGCCAAGCTGCCGGTCGGCCAGATCAATTCAATCCCCGATGCGCTGGCCTTGCCGCAAACCGAGGCCCGCGAAATGGTCCGCACGATCGCCCGTGATGACGGCACCGAAGTGCGCTTTGTCCCCTTCCCCGGCAAATTTTCCGCCAGCCCGGTCAATTATCGCTTTGCCCCGCCGCGAAGCGCGCAGGATAGCCGCGCGGTGCTGGCCGATGCGCTGTGCTATAGCGATGCCCAGATCGAAGCACTGTTGGCCAGCGGCGTGGTGGCGGACCAGCTTTAGGGCTGCCGCCCCAACCAGTCCTTCACCAGCTTTGCCGCCTGATTGCACAGCGCCGGTTGGCCGAAGTAATAGTGATTCGCGCCTGCGATCAGGTGGTGCTCTTGCGGGCAATTGCTGGCCGCCGCCATCAGCCGCGCGGCATGGCTGGGGGTACAGGCATCGTCAGCTCCGTTTTCGATCACCAGCAGCGGGGTGGAAATCCGCGCGGCGCATTTAAGTCCATCACCATTGCTGTCGTCGTAGGACCACTGCGATAGCCACGATCGCAGCGTGGTAAAGCGCGCCAGCCCCACCGGACCATCGTTTACCAAAAACGGATCGCCCAGCATGCAGTGATTGGCTGGCCGCTCGTTGGGATCAACGGTTGGGTCAAGCCAGCGCGGATCGGCCATGGTGCCCTGCACGGTAAAGCAGCGTTCGTGATGGTCCATTCCCGCTGCTTTCAGCCCCGCCAGCTCATCCTTCACCCAAGCGGTTATCCGCCGGTTTCGGGCGATCTGGCGCGCGCGATACTCTGCCAGAAAATCGGCCGAATAGGGCGGCTTTGGGCCATCGGCTGCGTAAAGGTTCCACTTTGGATTGCGCTCAAACGGGCGGCTTTCATCCTCGATAGAAGGATCCATCCACTCAGTCAGCGTCAGATTGCGCGATAGATGCGCCGCCAGCAGCATCACCCCATCAGCCGGAATTATTCCGGCCGCAGTCAGATCATAGCGATCGCCAGCCGGAGTGTGGGTAACGCGGGGATCTTGCGCTTCGGCCTGATAGAACAGGCTTTGCGCGCCTCCGCCCGACCAGCCACCCAGATAGACCTTGGCATAGCCCAGCTTTTCTTTGGCATGACGCACGCAGGCCGCCAGATCCATCACCGCGCATTCCATTATCAGCGCGGAATCGTTGCCGCGATACCGTGTGTTGCAATAGATTGTGTGCACCCCCAGCCGCCCCAGCTGGCTGACCATCGGCAGCCATGCCCCGCCGCCGATCGGGTGTGAGAAGATCACCACCGCATCGCTGGGCAGATTGGGCTTCAGATGCAGGCATTCCACCGCCACCTTGCCAATCGCTCCGCCATAGGTGTCCTTGAACGCACTGATCTCGTCAAACACAACCATATAGGGAATGCGCTGAAAACTATCGGCCATCGGGCTCTCCTTGTGATCCGAGGCTGGCCGAAGGCGGCGCTGGACGCAATGGCTTTGCGCAGTTCAGCCGGGTTCGGCGCCTACCGCTGTGGCCGCCATCATGGCCCGTCCATCCGATGCAAAGGCCCCAAGTTCGAAACCATCGTCCTTGCGGCGCATCACCAGATGCAGCGGTTCACCGCAAATCGCCGGGGAAAGGGCACGAAATGCAAACCGGGACAGCGCATTATCGCCCAGTTCCTGCCGGGCAAGATCAAGCAGCAGAGTGGCAATCAAGGGGCCATGAACCACCAGCCCGCGATAGCGCTCTGCATCCTGCGCATAGGGCAGATCATAGTGGATCCGATGGCTGTTAAAAGTCAGCGCGGAATAGCGAAACAGCAGTGGCTCGGCCGGGGTCAGCGCGCGGTGCCGATCCCAGCCGGCCGGACTAAAGTTGCCTGCGCCAGGCGCTGGCAGCACAAGCGGCGCACCGTGCGGCGCGGCCTCGCGGTAAACGATGCTTTGCACCTCACGTACGGCAAGGCCCGCTTCTCCCAATGTCTCATGGGCAATATCAACAAAAGTCAGCTGGCCCGATCCGCCGGATTTTTCGGTGATCGAGATGATCCGCGATTGGCGTGTCACCGTTTCACCCAGCCTAAGCGGAACCAAAAATTCTACCGCGCTGGATGCCCACATCCGGCGCGGCAGCGGCACCGGCGGCATGAAGCCCAGCGGGTCCTGATCCCGCAGCGGATGGCCATCAAGGCCAAGCCGCGCGGTGGGTGCATCAGGCAGGCACAGGCACCAATGCAGCCCTTGCGGCGCTGTACCGCCGCCAGGAGCATCCCGATCAAGCGTTGCCAGCCAGCGCGCGGCCATGGCCGGATCGACACGATCGGCGCGGTGTTCCTCGCGCCCGATCCAAGCCTGCCAGACACCCATCAATTGCGCCCTCCGGCCAGACCCTTCGCGATAACCTGCGCCTGAATTTCGGCAGCGCCCTCGAAGATGTTGAGGATCCGTGCATCGCACAGCACCCGGCTGATTTCATATTCCAGCGCATAACCATTGCCGCCGTGAATTTGCAGCGCCGCATCAGCATTGCTCCACGCGGTCCGCGCGGCTAGCAGCTTGGCCATGCCCGCCTCGATATCGCAGCGTTTGCCAGAATCCTTGGCGCGTGCGGCGGCATAGGTCAGCTCGCGCGCCATCACCATATCGGCAGCGCTCATCGCGATCTTGTCTGCCACCCGGGGGAAGTGAAGGATCGCCTTGCCGAACTGCTTGCGGCTGACCGCATAGGATAACCCCAGCTCAAGGGCGCGTTTGGCAACGCCAACTGCGCGGGCCGCAGTCTGGATCCGGGCTCCTTCAAAAGTGCGCATCAACTGCTTGAAACCTTGGCCTTCTTCGCCGCCCAGCAGTGCATCTGCAGGGGCGATCATCGCATCAAACTGCAGCGCATATTCGCGCATCCCGCGATAGCCCAGCACTTCGATCTCGCTCCCGCTCATCCCCGCTGCCGGAAACAGATCGGCTTCGCTACCGCGCGGCTTGGGGACCAGCAGCATTGAAAGCCCGGCATAGCCCTTCGCATCGGGGAGAGTGCGCACCAGCATGGTCATTAGATCAGACCGGCTGGCATGGGTGATCCAGGTTTTCGCGCCATCGATCTGCCAGCGCCCGTCTTCGCCGCAGCGGGCGCGGGTCTGCAACGAGCCCAGATCTGATCCCACATCGGGTTCGGTGAACACGGCGGTGGGCAATACTTCGCCGCTGGCGATCCGCGGCAGCCACTGCGCCTTTTGATCCGCCGTTCCGCCCAGCACGATCAGTTCACCGGCAATTTCAGAGCGCGTGCCAAGCGATCCGGCACCGATCCAGCCGCGCGAAAGCTCCTCGGTTACCAGGCACATGACCAGCTTGTTCAATCCCAGCCCGCCAAACTCCTCGGGAATGCACGCCCCAAAGGTGCCAAGATCGGCCATCGCCGCCACGGTAGCATCGGGAATAAGCTGGTTGGCCAGGTGCCAGCCATGCGCAAACGGAATGATTTCGGCGTCGGTAAAGCGGCGATACTGATCGCGGATGGTATCCAGTTCGGAATCGTGAAAGCTCTCGCTCGGCACCTGGCCAGCGGCCAGCGCCTGGGCAATCGCTGCGCGGGTGGCAGCATAACCGGCATTGAGCATCGGCGCGGCCGCCGCAGCCAGTGCGGCAGCAGCATCGCCCAGGCCCAGATCGGCGGCGCGAAAAAACTCGTTCTGGCCCATCGGCAGTCCGCCGGTCAGCTGGCCCAGAGTTTCGGCAAAGGCCAGTGCCGCAATCTGCTGATCAAGCATGCTGCCGCCGCCGTTGCTCTCCAGCCAGCCAGCCATCGCCTCCAGCGCGGCCACGCTGGTTGCCACCCAGGCAAAGCCGTGGGCTGCGCGCTGTTCTTCATCGATACTGCACTGTTCCAGCCGCGCGGTCAGCGCTGCGCGAGCCGCATCGCGATAGGCCTGGGCTGCGCCAAGGGCTCCGATCAAACTCATGCCTTTTCAAACACCGCTGCAATCCCTTGTCCGCCGCCGATGCACATTGTCTCCAACCCATACTGCACATCCCGGCGCTGCATCTCGCGGGTCAGGTTGGCCAGGATCCGGCCCCCGGTGGCGCCAATCGGGTGGCCAAGCGAGATGCCCGAACCGTTGACGTTCAGAATTTCGTGGCGGCTATCATCATCGGACCAGCCCCACCCCTTCAGGCAGGCAAGGACCTGCGGGGCGAACGCTTCGTTCAGCTCAATCAGGCCAATATCGCTGAACGACAAGCCGTTTCGGGCAAACAGCCGCTGGGTCGCGGGGACCGGGCCATAGCCCATCCGCGAAGGATCACAGCCCGCCGCGGCCCACGAATGGAAATAGGCAATTGGCTCCAGCCCCAGTTCCTCCAGCTTGTCCTCTGCAACCACCAGACAAGCCGATGCCGCATCGTTTTGCTGGCTGGCGTTGCCCGCCGTGACCACAGCGCCAGGCATCCCGGCTTCCAGCGGCCGCAATTTGGCCAGCGATTCAGCGGTCGCATCGGCGCGATAGCCCTCATCGTGATCGAACACGATCGGATCGCCCTTCTTCTGCGGGATCGTTACCGGCACCAGTTCATCGGCAAATTTGCCCTCTGCCCAAGCCGCGGCGGCGCGTTGGTGGCTGCGTGCGGCATAGGCGTCGCAGGCCTCGCGACTGAGATTCCAGTCTTTGGCCAGATTTTCGGCAGTCTCGATCATCCCGCTGATAACACCGTATCGCTCAATCGGCTGGCTCATCACCCGGCCGCGGGTAAGCCGATCGTGCAGCGTCAGATTGCCAGCCCGAATGCCTTTGCGCACATCGGTAGAGTAATGCTCAACGTTCGACATGCTTTCTGCACCGCCGGCCACCACTACATCGCTGTGCCCGGTCTGAACCATCATCGCGGCATTGACGATCGCCTGCAGGCCCGATCCGCAGCGCCGATCCAGCTGATAGCCTGGAACCTTTTCGGGCAGGCCCGCCAGCAGCCACGACCAATGCCCGATGCACGGCGCTTCCCCGTTACCATACCCCTGGCTGAAGACCACATCATCAACCCGCGACGGATCAATTTTTGTGCGATCCATCAGAGCCTTCAGGATCGTTGCTCCCAATTCACCTGCGGTAAGAGATGCAAGCGCACCGCCGAATTTGCCAACAGCAGTGCGGATCGGGGCGACGATGGCAGCGCGTCGAAGCTGGGTCATTTTGTATCCTTGTCTGATGTGGCTACAATGCCCCGGTCAATCAATCTGGCGATCTCACCAGACGAGAGCCCCAGGCGCTCAGCCAGCACTTCTTCGCTGTGTTCGCCCAGATACGGCGCAGGTTGGGGATCACCGGCGGGCTGCGATGGCAGATTGGCGAAAGACCGCGTGGCAGGATAGGCAAAGCCGCTGGGATTGGCCGGCGATGGACCAAACAGCGGGTTATCCGTCACCAGAACCGGATCCCGGGCGGCTTCGTACATTGTGCGATACCGCTCAAACGTCGCCCCGGCCGCGGCCAGTCGCGCGGCCAGATCAGCATAGTCAAGCCGCGCGGCAGCTTGCTGGAACAGATCGAACAAGCGCTGCCGGTTGACAAAGCGGTGGTGATCGCTTGCCGCAAAATCAACTCCAAGCTCAGCCTCAAGCGCGCTAACACCAGTGCCAAGACCAAACGCCGCAACGGTCGCCTTCCACTGCTTGGGCGTTAGCGCGGCAACCATAAAACGCTTGCCGTCCTTGCTCAGGAAATCGCGCCCAAACGCGCCCCAGATGGCATTGCCCAGCCGTTCCCGGTCCCCTCCGCGATAAAGCATTTCGGCCATCGCCCCGGCATTGGCCATTGTGCCGATTGCCACATCACCAAGCGGCACCCGCATTTCCAGCCCTCGCCCGGTCCGATCGCGGTGGCGAAGCCCTGCCAGCAGTGCGAAGGCACAATAGGCCCCGGTGATGAAATCCCAGGCCGGCAGCACCTGGTTGACCGGCGGGGCAGCATCCTGATCCCATTCCTGGGGGCCGGTCATCAGCGGATAGCCGCTGGCAGCGTTGACGGTGAAATCCATTGCCTGGCGGCCATCATGCCAGCCCATGATCCGCACGGAAACCAGCTCTGGGCATTGCTCGGCCAACTTGTCATGCGGCAAAAAGCTGCCCAGCGGCAGGTTGGTGATCAGCAGACCGGTCTTGCGAACAAGCTCTGCGGCCAGATCACGCCCTTCGCCGCTGTTTAAATCAAGCGCGACGCTTTTTTTGGCGCGGTTAAGGTTCTCCCATGAAAGCGAGCGCCCCTCGCGCGTCATCATGTAGCGATCATAATCGAGCCCGCCGGCCTTGTGATCGATCCGCACGACATCGGCACCCATCTGCGCGCAATAAAGCCCGGCGGTGGGAGAGGCGACGAAGCTGGAAACCTCGACGATTTTCAGATCGGAAAGGAGATCGTACATCTACTGCCCCGCGCTCCATTCACGCAGCATGTGCTTGGCGATCTGCAACTGAAGGATCTGCGTGGTCCCTTCATAGATCCGGTAGATCCGGGCATCGCGGAAAAAGCGCTCAGCGTCATATTCGGCCAGATAGCCGGCCCCGCCATAGACCTGAACCACCCGGTCCACCACCCGCCCGCACATCTCGCTGGCAAAAACCTTGAAGGCGGCGGCCTTGCGCAGCACGTTCTCGCCCGCGTCAGCCCTGGCGGTGACATCGGCCATCATGCATTCAGCGGCGTAGATCTCTATCTCGCTATCGGCCAGCATTTGCTGGATCAGCTGGAAATTGGCGATCGGTTCGCCAAAGGCCTTGCGTTCATTGGCATAGCGCAACGCAGAATCGAGCGCGCGACGGGCATAGGCGGTGGCCGCCGCGCCAACCGAAATACGTCCATTATCAAGGCTCTGCATCGCAAAGCCAAACCCCTTGCCCTCTTCAGTGCCCAGCATGGCATCGGCCGGAAGGACAACATCCTCCAAAATCACATCGGCAATATGGCTGCCCGATTGGCCCATCTTCTTGTCTGACGAACCGATGCTGACCCCCGGTTTATCGGTTGGCACCAAAAATGCCGAGACGTGCGCGTTCTTGGGCAGGTTTTCCTTGGTCGTGCGCGCCATGATCAAGGCCATCTTGGCGAACGGCGAATTGGTGATGTAACGCTTTGTACCGTTCAGCACCCAGCCGTTGCCGCTTTTCGCCGCGAAGGTTTGCAGGCCGGCACTGTCCGAACCTGAACCCGGCTCGGTCAGCCCGAAACAAGCAATTTCGCCGGCGGCCAGGCGCGGCAGCCATTCGGCTTTTTGCGCGTCGGTGCCGCCGTTCTTGAGGGCCGAACAGACCATCCCGATATTGATCGAGATGATCGAACGGAAAGCCGGCATGGCATAGGACAACACGTTGATGGTCTTGGCGTATTGCGCAATATTCATGCCCGCGCCGCCGTATTCCTCCGGAATGGTCAGCCCAAACAGCCCCATTTCGCGCATTTCATCCAGAATTTCGTCCGGAATCCGATCGGTCTCGATCACTTCCCGCTCGGCCGGGATCAGCCTTTCACGAACATAGCGTTCCAATTGTTCGATAAACTGTTCGAAGACATCCTGATCCATGGCGCGCACCTTCTCAAATCGGGTCATAAGGAAAGACATGTGCCGAAACTTCATCGGCGCGGGCCATGCTGGGTTTGAAGCTGGGGATCAACTCGTCGGCAATGGCTTGCGGTGTCCAGCCCTCAAGCTTGGTCATCGAACGCACCGGGCGCGGTTTGCCAAACAGCGTGATCTCGTTCTTGCGGACCGAGAATATCTGGTTCGATACGTCCTTGCTGGCATCAGAGGCCAGATAGACCACCAGCGGCGCGATTTTATCAGCGCTCATCGTCTTGAGCCGCTCAACCCGCTCTTGCTGCTCGGGCGTTTCGGCTGGAATTGATGCCGTCATCCGGCTCCACGCGAACGGTGCGATGCAGTTTGATCGCACGCCTGCGCGGGCCATATCCAGCGCGATTGATTGCGAAAGGCCTACAATCCCCAGCTTGGCCGCCGAATAGTTCGCCTGCCCCACGTTGCCAATCAGCCCGCTGGTGCTGGTAAAGTGGATGAAGCTGCCGCTCTGCTGCTCGCGAAAATAGGGCGTGGCAGCCTTCGAAACCAGAAACGCGCCGTTCAGGTGCACATCGATCACTGCGCGCCAGTCCTCAAAGCTCATCTTGTGCCAGATCGCATCGCGCAAGATTCCGGCGTTGTTGACCACCGCATCAATCCGGCCAAATCGCTGCACGGCATCTTCGATGATGCTGGTTGCCCCGGCGGGATCGGCCACGCTGGCCAGATTAGCGTGCACCTTGCCGCCCGCCGCGATAATATCATTCACGGTTTGCTGGGCGGGCCCGGCATCACCGCCCTCACCCCCGCCGCCAACGCCGGGATCGTTGACAACCACCGCGGCCCCGTGTGCAGCGCACAGCAGCGCGATTTCGCGGCCAACCCCGCGCCCTGCCCCGGTGATCGCCACAACCTGTCCGTCCAGCATGCCCATCGCCTGTCCCCTCAACGCCCGGCCTGAAACCGGCGCAAAACAAGATTTGCGGATACCGCCTTCTGGCGCGCCTGCAATCCCCGATTGCGCAACAAGCAATCAATCGCGCCATCGGCGCAGCATTTTCATGGCACAGCATGGCACGGACCGGGCCGGCCAACAAAAAGCGAGAGTTTGGAAGTATTGTGGCGGAGAGGGTGGGATTCGAACCCACGGTACGGTTTCCCGTACACTGCATTTCGAGTGCAGCGCATTCGACCTCTCTGCCACCTCTCCGCAGAAGTGATCGGGCGGGCGATGCGGCCTGCCCCGGTCGGGAAGCGCGCGGTTAGCCGATGGCGCGGTGCTTGCCAAGGGGATTGTTTTGCCTGGCTGCGGTCCGGCTTGCCGGATTAATCGCAGACCCATTTTGCGGGCCTGGGCAAACTACAATTTCGGGGACTTGGCGCAGCTATACATTGTCTGGAAAGCAAGCTGCCCCTATATTGGTCGGCGAATGACCCGCGCTTCGTTCTTTTCCCCCCAGGCCGGCCGCTTTGTCGATGCCCCGCTTTCGTCCAAGGCGCGCTATGCGATTGGCGATGTGGTGCGTCACCGGGTGTTCGATTTCCGCGGCGTAATCTATGATATCGATCCGGTCTTTGCCAACAGCGAGGAATGGTGGGATTCAATCCCGGAGCATGTCCGCCCAACGCGCGAACAACCATTTTATCACCTGATGGCCGAAAACGGCGAAAGCAGCTACATTGCCTATGTCAGCCAGCAGAACCTGTCTGAAGATGGCGATAGCGGGCCGATCGACCACCCCAGCGTGGACGAACTGTTCGAGCCGTTCACCAACGGCCGCTACAAACTTCGGCGCTCAATGACGCATTGATACCGGCAGGCTCGCGCCTCCCGGCATTGCGTCGGACTCATTGAATCGCCCTAGCGCTTGCGGCTTTTGCGTGCCGCATAGCGTTCATCGCGGATGGCCTTCTTTTCGGCTTCGGTCAGTTCGACCGGCTTGGCGATTTGCGCGGCGGCCAGCTTTTCCGCTTTGGCGGCAGCAATCGCCGCGCGCTTGGCTGCGCTCTTCTCAGCCGCAGCGGCTTCACGCGCGGCCCTTGCAGCAGCACGCTCTGCCAGCACAGCGGGGTCAATCGCAGGCTTTTCAGCAAGCATTTTCAGCGCCTTTTCACGGGCCTTTTGCGCCAAAGCGGTGCGTTCCTGAAGACTGGGCTCTTTATATCCGGCCATGGTTTTGTTCGTTCTCTTTCGATCTAAAAATTTGACTGGGTGGTAGAAGCGGGACCAGCCCTACTCCTCCCCCATCCGCAGCGCAGCAATGAAGGCTTCTTGCGGGATGCTTACATTGCCATATTCGCGCATCCGCGCCTTACCCTTTTTCTGCTTTTCAAGCAGCTTTTTCTTGCGGGTGATATCACCGCCATAGCATTTCGCGGTCACGTCCTTGCGCATTGCGCTGATCGTTTCGCGGGCCACAACCTTGCCGCCGATTGCGGCCTGGATCGGGATCTTGAACAGGTGGCGAGGGATCAGATCCTTAAGCCGTTCGCACATATGGCGGCCGCGGGTTTCGGCGACCGAGCGGTGGACAATCATGCTGAGCGCATCGACCGGCTCGTTGTTGACCAGGATACCCATCTTGACCAGATCGCCTTCGCGAAGGCCGATCTGCTCATAATCAAAGCTGGCATAGCCGCGGCTGATGCTTTTCAGGCGATCATAAAAATCGAACACCACTTCGTTGAGCGGCAATTCGTAGCTGACCTGTGCCCGGCCGCCCACGTAGGTCAGGCCGGCTTGCACGCCCCGGCGATCCTGGCACAGCTTGAGGATACTGCCGAGGTATTCGTCGGGCGTATAGATAGTCGCCTTGATCCACGGCTCGTCGATCTGTTCGATCCGGCTGGGATCGGGATAATCGGCCGGATTGTGGAGCAGGATTTCACCGGCATCCTCGGTCCGGCTTTTGCGCAGCACGATCCGGTAAACCACGCTGGGGGCGGTGGTGATCAGATCAAGATCGTATTCGCGGGTCAGCCGTTCCTGAATGATCTCAAGGTGCAGCAGGCCCAGGAACCCGCAGCGAAAACCAAAGCCCAGCGCCGCACTCGATTCCATCTCAAAGCTGAAGCTGACATCGTTAAGCCGTAGCCGGGCAATGCTTTCGCGCAGCTTTTCAAAATCGGCCGCATCAACCGGGAACAGCCCGCAGAACACCACCGGCTGAACTTCCTTGAAGCCGGGCAATGCCACAGCCGCACCTTGTTTGACCGTGGTGATGGTATCGCCAACACGGGCTTGCGCCACATCCTTGATCTGCGCGGTAATGAAGCCGATTTCACCCGGACCCAGCGCCTCAAGCTGCTCGATCTTGGGGGTAAAACAGCCAACCCGGTCAATCAGGTGCTCGGTCCCGCCGGCCATGAATTTGACCGACAGACCCTTTTTGATAATGCCATCGATCACCCGGACCAGGATCACCACACCAAGGTAGGGATCGTACCATGAATCGACCAGCATTGCCTTCAGCGGCGCCGCAGCATCACCCGTTGGCGGCGGAATTTTCCTGACCACGGCTTCCAGCACATCTTCGATCCCGATGCCGCTTTTGGCACTGGTCAGCACGGCTTCGCTGGCGTCCAGCCCGATCACTTCCTCGATCTCTGCCTTGACCTTTTCGGGTTCGGCGGCGGGCAAATCGATCTTGTTGATTACGGGCACAATCTCATGATCGTGCTCGATCGATTGATAGACGTTAGCCAGCGTCTGCGCCTCAACCCCTTGAGCAGCATCCACCACCAGCAGCGCGCCTTCGCAAGCGGCCAGACTGCGGCTGACCTCATAGGCGAAATCGACATGGCCGGGCGTGTCCATGAGGTTAAGCTCATAATCCTTGCCGTCCTTGGCCCGGTATTTCAGCCGCACGGTCTGCGCCTTGATAGTGATCCCGCGCTCTTTCTCGATATCCATATTGTCGAGCACCTGCTCGCTCATCTCACGCGCAGTCAGCCCGCCGGTAAACTGGATCAACCGATCCGCCAGGGTCGATTTGCCATGATCGATATGAGCAATAATGCTGAAATTTCTGATACTTGAAAGGTCGGTCATTGGAATCTCTGGATGTTTGCACCGCCGTTAGCAGCAAGCAGCCGAACTGTCACCTTTGGCCGGGGTGTGGCGGGTTTATCCTAGGTTTCGGGCGGCATTGGCACTAGGCCTTCGCGCAACATGAGTGGATGGAGTGAACGCATGACAATCAAGACTGCAGGCCTGGCCTTGTTGCTTAGCCTGGGCGCGGCCCCGGCCGTGGCCAAGGAAGCGGTAAATTCGGCGGCGATCACGGCCCATCTCGAAGGTCTGATCACCCAGAACTACACCGATTGCTATAACGAAGCGCAGCATTCTCCGATCGAGCGGGTTGTGTTTTGCAAGGCCGGGCTTGACGAGGTAAACGCCAGCCGCAATGCAGCGCCGCAAGCCAGCATTGCTGAAAAATCCAACTTCGATTTCGTCGAATCCACCCTGCTGAGCGGGCTGGCGCTGGGCTATTCGCAAATCGACAAGCGCAGCAGCACCCGGTTTTGCACCACGATTGAGCGGGTCTGGGTGTTGCGCCACGGCTTGCTGGCAATTGCCGAAAATGAACTTCCGGCCGATGCTTTCCGTGCGTACCACGATGTCCCCCCAGCGCTGGGCAAGATCGTGGGGCAGTGCCGCGGCGAATTTGGAACACCCGAAGGCGCGCCGCCGATGCCGTAATCCGCGATTGCCGCTTTGTTTTCATGGCAAGTTCAGGCAGTCTCACGCATGAAGCCGGTTCGGTAACGGTGGGGGGCAGTATGAAATCGTTCAGGACTTTTGTGGCCGCACTGGCTGTGGCAGCAATCCCGGCATCCGCACTTGCTGCGGGCGGCCCGATTACGCCGGACAATCAGGAAGCCCACTACACCAGCCTGTTCTCCAATGCATCGGATGACTGCTTTGAACTTGAAAAGCTGACCGGGCAGCAGCGTGTGGAAGGCTGCGAAAAGGCAATTGATGAGGTGATCGACCGGCGCGCGACGGCGATCAGCCCCAGCGTGGCCGAACGGGCCAACTATGATTTCTATGAATCGCTCCTTCATATCGCCCTGGCCAGCGCCTATCTGGATGTTGACGGCAATCCGAGCGACCGGGTCTGCGCAGCGGCAGAGCGCAGCTGGACCCTGCATTCCGGCCTGCTCGGCATTCCAAAATCCAGCGTTTCGCCAAAGATCTATGATGATTACCACGCAATCCCGGGCTCGGTCAGAAACGTCCTGACCCACTGCCGCCAAAGCTACGGCACACCAAAAGACGCTGGACAATTGCCCTGACCCATTGGGCGAAACGGCCTGGCCTTGTAAAACGCGGCGCAGCGATTTCGCATGCTTACCCCCTTCCCTTTCACGTCAGCGCTTACTATAGGCCGCGGCGCTGATGGGGCGTAGCCAAGCGGTAAGGCACTGGTTTTTGGTACCGGCATGCGAAGGTTCGAATCCTTCCGCCCCAGCCAGCAAAAATTGGGAGAAGGGTCGATGCTGCTAGCCCGCCGTTCGATACTGGCCGGGATGCTGGCCGCTCCCACCGCCGCCGCGCTGGCCAAGACCAGAGCCGCTGCTGGCAAAACCTATCGCGATATGCTGGTGATCGACGGCCTTGGCGGGATTAGCGATCCCTATTCCCCCGAAGATGCGGTCAAGCTTTCAGCGCGATCGATCGCGGAAATGAAGGCGAGCGGGGTTAACGCGATCAACGTGACGATCCACCCAGTGGGCAATGCCCCGGGCGGGTGGGAGCAAATGCT
>NZ_JBEBKB010000049.1:0-14174 GCF_040079535.1 Novosphingobium sp.
GTGCTTGCGCAGCTCGATGCAGTGGTGTCCCAGCTGATCGCCAGTCAGGAACGCCCGACGGAAGAGAGCATCAGGGCGTCCATTTCAGCAATGCGGATACCATCGCCGACTTGCGAACTGTGGCGCGTTGAAGCCATTTCGATCACGGCCTCGATATCGAGAAGCGCTTCGTCACCCATACCGGTCGGATCGAGATTGTCTGGCCGGGACAGATAGTAGCTCAGCCTGTGCCTTTCGATCCGTGCAAGGATCTCTTCGGGCGGGACGTACCCAATCCTTTTTCGTCGTGCCATGATTGCCTCCCATTGCGTCCATGGCTCACAGCCTAAACCAACATGCCGACAAGGGCAGACTGGCGGCTAAACTTTCGGCAAGATGGCTATGCTCACGTGGCTATTTGCAGTAGAAATGGCGACCAACGGAATCCTTGATTTTTGTCACACTGGGGACTCGAACCCCGGACAAAAATAAAATTTGGGGGCTCCGATGGGGGCCTCACTTGGGCTCAAGGCAATATTAAAGCTCTTATTTACAAGACTATAATTCCAGTAAGAGTCCTCTTCTGGGCACCAGTTTTTCGGAAGAAGAGAATGTCCGGGGGACATTTTCCCGAAAAACTCCCGAGCGCAAGCGAGGGGCACGCTTTCCATCAGGCGATACCAGTGCTGGCCCGAAAGTGTCCGGGGGACATTTTCCCGAAAAACTCTCGGGTGCAGGCGAGCGGTGCGCTCTCAAATTGACTGTGTCTTTGCCGCGTTCAATCTGGGCTTTTGCTGTGGCGCCGCTGGCAGCGCGCGCGCTGCCTTGCGCCATTCACTGGGTGTCACGCCAAAGCGCCGCCGGAACCAGGTTGTGAAGGCGGGCGCGCCGGAAAGGCCCAGCAGATCGGTGATCTGAGCGAGGTTGCGAGCCTGGCCGGCCAGATGCCTGCGGGCAACTTCCTCGCGGGCTTGATCGAGCAATTCGAGGAACCGGCTGCCTTCTGCCTCAAGCGTGCGGGTCAGCGTCCGGCGCGATATGCCAAGGTGCTGGGCGATGTGCCCGGCAGTGCAGCGTCCGCTGGGCAGCAGCTGTGCCAGCACGCGCTCAACCCGCACCGCCATAGCCTCTGCCGCGCCCGGCGCGGCACGGCCCAGCAGCTGGCTGGCATAAGGTCGAAAGGCGGCCTCGGCCATGGGATTGGGCTGATCAAACAGATCGGCGCGGATCACTATCCCGTCGAACTCTGCATTGAAGCGCAATCGCCGGCCCAGCACCTGGCGAAACCGCGATTGATCGGCCGGGGGGGCGCGGGTCAGGCAGACCTCTTCGGGCATCCAGCCTGGCCCGGCGAGCTGGTGGAGGATGCTGTGCTGCGCAGCCAGCGCCATGTCGAGCGCCTGAATCTTGCTGCCGGGCGCAAGGATTTCAGTCCGCAGCACGACCAGATCGGCGAAATGCTGGCGGTTGATGACCAGGGCATCATTGTGGAGCGGCAGATAGGCCTCAATCACCGCAAAGGCGGTGCCAACGCTGGGTTCGTCGCGGGCGATCAGGCCGATCGGGCCGAGATTGGAAAGGCCGCGCAATTCCGCCAGCCGGAGCCCGAAATCGTCGCGCCCGGTGGCCAATGCCGCCAGTTCAAGCACTTGATTGACCGTGGTTACTGGCAGGCGCCGATCGGGTTGCAGCTCGGCCGAGGTGGGCAACCCAGTCTGGCGGAGCAGCCGCGCGGCATCTACGCCGTAGCTGCGGCACAGCGCCCCCAATCCGGTCAACGCGGCGGCCCGCAGGGTCAAACCTCTCGATTGGCTCATATAAGAAAGTATATGGCGCAAATTGGAAAGCAGGCAAGCAAGAATTGCGGCATTCCGGTCCCAGCAAAAAATGAAGGGTGCCGCAAACGCACCTTTGGAGGACACAGACATGCAATTCTTCGATGATAGCTTGCTGCCCGAAACCCAGGATCCGCTGGTGATCCAGGTTGCCCCCTATGCTCCCAGTTTCTTGCCGCGCGACAGCGATGATATTCCAGTATCATTCGCCGAGCAGGTTCAAAAAGCGGTCGATTGCTATAATGCCGGCGCAACCGTGCTGCATGTTCACGTGCGTGAGCCCGATGGGACGGGTTCGAAAAACCTCGACCGGTTCAACGAAATGCTTGATCGGCTGCGCAGCGCGGTGCCGGGAATGATCCTGCAGGTTGGCGGATCGATCAGCTTTGCCCCCAAAGACGAGGGCCAGGCTGCGCTGTGGCTGTCTGATGATACCCGCCATATGCTGGCCGATCTGACCCCGGCGCCCGATCAGGTTACCCTGGCCGTCAACACCAACCAGATGAACGTGATGGAACTGATCACCGAGGACGATTGCGCCGGCACATCGATGGGTGAAACCAATTTTGCCGAAGCCTATACCGAGATGTATTACGAGGCCGGGCCGAAGTTCATGAAAGAACACATGAAGCGGCTGACCGCCAGCGGCATCCAGACCCATTTCATGGTCGGCTGCGCGCGCGATCTTGAGACAATTGAACGGCTGGTTCGGACCGGGCACTATATGGGGCCGCTGGTGCTTAACTGGGTGGCGATCGGTGGCGGGCATGATGGCCCCAATCCGCGCAACCTGCTGGAATTCGTAAACCGGCTGCCGCAGAACGCGGTGTTCACGGTCGAAGGATTGATGCGCAGCGTCTATCCGCTTTGCACCATGGCCATCGCGATGGGATTTCACGCCAGGGTTGGCCAGGAAGACAACATGTGGGGCCGCAAGGGCGAGCGCGCCAGTTCTGTCCAGCAGATCGAAAAGCTGGTCCGCATTTCGGAAGAGCTCTACCGCCCGATCGCCACGGCCCAGGACGCGCGCCGGATCTACAAGATCGGCACGTTCTATGGCAGTATCGATGAAACGCTACGCGAAAACGGCTGGTTGCCCAACCGCAACAGCAATTTCGGCGTGGCCAACGTGCGCAGCGCGCCGCTGGTAGGAGCCTGAACAACCAGATCGCTGCATTGCAACTTTTGAGGATGATCCCATGAAAGTCGAACAACTCACTTGCGCACTGGGCGCGCAGATCAGTGATCTCAATCTGGCCGAAGCCGGCACCAACGATGATCTGGCGGGTGAGTTGGGTGCGCTGCTGCTGCAACACAAGGTGCTGTTCTTCCGCGATCAGACGATCAGCGATGCCCAGCATGCCGCAGTGGCGCGCCGATTTGGCGATCTTGAGGATCATCCACTGGCGGCCAGCGACGATAGTGAGCCGGGCATCATCCACATCTGGAAAAGCCCCGAAAGCCCGCCCGAACGTTATGAAAATTCGTGGCACACCGATGCTACCTGGCGTGAATGCCCGCCGATGGGGGCGATCTTGCACTGTGTGGAATGCCCGCCGGTGGGCGGCGATACGATGTGGGCCAATATGGAGCTGGCCTATGCGCGGCTGCCAGACCGGATCAAGCAGGACATTGCCGATTTGCGCGCGCGCCATTCAATGGAAGCCAGCTTCATGGCGGCCAAACCGATGGCGGACCGGCTGGCGATGAAAGAGCGCTTTCCCGATCCCGAACATCCGGTGGTGCGGACCCATCCGGTAACCGGCAACAAATCGCTGTTCGTCAATGCCTTTGCCACGCACTTCACCAATTATCACACCGCCGATCGGGTCCGGTTCGGGCAGGATTTCTCTGATGGTTCGGGCGCGCTGCTGCGCTATCTTGTCAGCCAGGCGCATGTCCCCGAATATCAGGTCCGCTGGCGCTGGACACCGGGCAGTGTGGTGCTGTGGGACAACCGCTGCACCCAGCATTACGCCGTAATGGACTATCCGCCCTGCGTGCGCCGGATGAACCGCGCGACGATCATCGGTGATCGGCCATTCTAGAGCTTGATGGCATCAGTTTCAAAACAACAATATGAATAGACGAACGGGAGAATTCTAGTGGCGACAGTGGTTCGTTTTTATGAGACTGGCGGCCCCGAAGTGCTGCGCCTTGAACAGGCTGAACCGGGCGAACCCGGCCCCGGCGAAGTGCGCCTGCGCCACGCTGCGGTCGGTTGCAATTTTGCCGATACCTATTTTCGTTCCGGCTATTATCCGGTCCAGCCGCCCTGCGGCATCGGGGTTGAAGGCGCCGGAGTGATCGAGGCGATTGGCGAAGGTGTGCAAGGGTTCGCGCTGGGTGACCGGGTCAGCTACAACGGCGGACCTCTGGGGGCCTATAGCACCGAACGGGTAATGCCTGCTGCGCCGCTGTTCAAAGTGCCAGATAGCGTTTCACTTGAAGATGCTGCCGCTTCGACCATGCGCGGGCTTTCGGCTACCTATTGGCTGCTGAAAACCGATCCGCGCCTGAAGGCCGGCGATACGAT
The DNA here is from genome assembly GCF_040079535.1 of Novosphingobium sp. Lineage (GTDB taxonomy): Bacteria > Pseudomonadota > Alphaproteobacteria > Sphingomonadales > Sphingomonadaceae > Novosphingobium. The sequence goes on from NZ_JBEBKB010000049.1 coordinate 4,351, forward strand.
CCTGCTCCATGCTGCGGCTGGCGGGGTGGGATTGTTCGCGGTCCAGCTGGCAAAGCTGATCGGGCTGCGTGTGATCGGGACGGTCTCTACCGAGGAAAAGGCCGCCAAGGCCCGTGCGTTCGGTTGCGACGAGATCATTTTTTATCGTCGCGAGGATGTTGCCCAGCGGGTCAAGGAACTGACCGGCGGCGAAGGCGTTCAGACAGTGTTCGACAGTGTTGGCAAGGATACGTTCGAAGGCTCGCTCAAATCGCTGCGGCGGCGCGGGATGCTGGTTGGCTGCGGCACTGCATCGGGCCCGTTCCCGCCAATCGATGCCTTGCAAATGGCGATGCAAGGATCGGTCTATTTCACCCGCCCGGCCTTTGTGGACTACTTCGCCGATCCGGCCGAGCGCGCCGAGCTGGCGGCGTTCTGGTTCGACCATCTTGGCGCGGGCCGGATCAAGGTTGAGATCGGCCAGCGTTATAAATTGGAAGATTGCGTCCGGGCCCACCGCGAACTGGAAGCTGGCACGTCGATCGGATCATCGGTATTCACGCTGTGATCCGGATCGCGCCGCGCGATTCCGGTTCGATTTGGGGAAATTTATAGTTTGGCTGGACCAACATTCATCTCGGACGATCCCGGACCAGCCCGCGCAACCGGCTATGCCTGGGCGGTTTTCGCGCTGAGTTTTGGCCTGCTGATGAGCGATCACATGGCCCGCCAGGTGCTGAATGCGGCGGGCCCGCAGATCAAGCTGGAATGGAGCTTGAACAATGCCGAGCTGGCTTCGCTGGCCAGCGTGGTGGCATTGGCGGTTGGACTGTTGACCCTGCCGCTGTCCTATCTGGCCGATCGGTTTGGCCGGGTTCGCAGTCTGGTCTTTATGGCAACCTTGTGGAGCCTGGCTACATTGGCCGGTGCCTGGACCCAGACTTACCCGCAAATGCTGTTCGCCCGCACGTTGGTGGGGGTGGGGGAGGCAGCCTATGGCAGCGTTGGGATTGCCGTGGTGCTGGCGGCGTTTCCGCGGCATTTGCGGGCTACGCTGTCTGCATCGTTTCTGGCCGGATCGGTGGTTGGCCAAATGATTGGTGTCGCCGCCGGGGGGCAAGTTGCCGAAAGCTATGGCTGGCGGACTGCCTTTGAAGCGATCGGGTTGTTCGGTCTGATTCTGGCGGTGGCCTATGCCCTGGTGGTGCGCGAAAGCCGGATTGGCGTTGCGGCCGGATCCGGGCCGGCCAAATGGCGCGAACTGGCCCGCTTGCTGATTGGCCGCCGGCTATTGTGGCTGACCTATTTTGCGGGCGGGATCCAGCTATTCTGCACGGGGACCCTGGCCTGGGCGATGCCGCTGCTGCTGACCGACCATTACGGTATGCAGCTGGCGCAGGCCGGACGCAGCACTGCGCTGTTCCTGCTGGTTTGCGCGATTGGCATGATCGGCTGCGGCATGCTGGTTGATCGGCTGGCGCGCGCCAATGGCGCGATTACACCCAAGCTCTCGATCATTTTCTCACTGGTTTCGGCAACCCTGTTTGGAGGAGCGTTCTTCATGCCGCCTGGGCCGCTGCAACTGGGTTTGATCGGCGGCGGACTGCTGTTGGTAGGGGGGATCACCGGGGTCACCGGGGCAATGATTGCCAATTCCACCCCGCGCGCGGTGCATAGCACGGCGATGGCGGTGCTGGCGCTGGCCTACAATCTGATCGGGCTTGCCCCGGGCCCGTTCGTTACCGGGCTTTTGGCAGATCATTTCGGTCTGCTTGAAGCGCTGAAAGTTATGCCGCTGCCATGCCTGCTGGCGGCTTTGGCGATGGCCTTTGCCCAGCCACTCTACCGCGCTGAAATCCGCCAGAAGCCGGGCGGCGAAGCGGCTTGATAGCTGGCGCCGTTGGGCTTAGTCTTGGATCAAGGGGGCCAAGGCGAGATGGCACATCCGGATGATCTGACGATCCTGCGTGCAGCGTTTGGCTGCGGCGAAGCCTTGGCCGCAACAATCGCAGGCCTGGGCCGCGCGGCCGGGCACACCCGCGGTGCGGTGCTGTGGCCGCGCGATGGTGCGGCTGACGGTACCGGCGGCTCGGCCAGCTTGCTTACGCTGGGGCATGCGGCAGAGCTGGCCTATGGCCGTGATGGCGCGGTGCTGGTGCTTCACGCGCTGGTCCAGGGCGAAATGTTTGGCGATCTGGCCGGCAGCGGGCAGGCCGATGGCGGGGCGCGGGTTGAAGCGCTGAGCGAAGGCCGCGCAATCCATTTTGCAGCTTCGGTGATGGTTCGCCTGATGGAGAGCTATCCGTTGGTTGCGCTGGCGCTGGCGCGGCACCTTTCGGCCCGGATTGCGGCGATGCGCCAGCGGATGGTTGAGACCGCACTGCTATCCTCAACCGGCCGGATCGCTGCAGAACTGCTGCGGATGGCCAATGCCGGCGGGGGCACGATCCGCCCGGTGCCGGTGATGACCGAATTGGCGCTGAAAGTTCAAGCCGCGCGCGAAACGGTTTCGCGCACGGTATCCAGTCTGGAAAAACGCGGTGTGCTGCGGCGGGTGGATGGCGGATTGGAACTGGCTGCCCCGCACCGACTGGAAGAGCTGATTTATTGATGCTGCTTCAGCTAACCAGCGCGTGGATCGCCACTTCACCCTGATCATCGCCGGGATGGTAAAGTTCGCTTCGCAGCTGGCCCAGACCGTGCGCCGCCAGCGTTACCGCCAGCGCATCGCTGGCCAGCGCAACCCCGGTGGGGGCTAGCGCCATCAGCTGCCGCGCGCGCGGTGCAGCGCAGCCATAGGGAATCATCGTTGCGCTTGGCGGATCATACAAAACCGGTGCAATTTCCAGATCCGCACCAATCGCCACATTGCCCAGCGCCGCCAGCCGCGTGATCGTGTCCAGCGCCAGCGGCAGGTCCTCAATCACTGCCTCCCACAGCCCTGGCGCAGTGCGGACCGAGCCAGGCGGGATATTGGCCATGGCCGCGACAACTGGCGCGGTCATCGCCGCGATTTCGTGGGAGCCACGCGCCCGACTTGCTGACAGGGCATCGAGGCCAATCGCCAGATGCACTGCCAGAATGCGGGCTGGATCGGGCTGCTCTGGCGGGAACATCGCTTCAACGGCGCAATCGCGCGGCACGATCAGATGGTGCTGCGGCCCGGCCGCAGCGCGCCACAGATCGGCCTGGCGGCGGGTGTTGGCCCCGCCGCCCAGATCATCGGTGACGATCAGCTGACAGGCGCTGCTGGAAAGCGTGGCGGCATTGTTCAGCGCGCCGCCGATAGCAAGCTCTCCGGCATGGCGGGTCGCCAGCGGATCGTGGACCGATACGGCGCTGTCTGCCGCCACCCGCAGCGATGCGATCTGCGCCAGCACCGCGCGGTAGCGATCGGCCCAGATCTGGCCGGCTGGGGCAACCGATTGGGCTTCAAACTGATCTGGTGGACAGGGCAACACGCCATGCAGTTCTACCCCGCGGCCCAGCAGGCGTTCGGCGATGATCAGATCGGCCCCGGCGGCCAGCGCCCCCCAGGCAAAACCGATCCCGGTCTGGCTGAGCAACCGATCAACCGCATCGGTCAATGCCAGCTCGCTTGATTGCCCGGCAGCGATGCCCATGTGGCCGGCAAAATGGAGGCTGGCGGGCGCGGCAAAGCGATCGATCCAGCCTGGGTCAGAGCCTTGCGCGGCAGCAATCTCGCGCAGCTGGGCGATTGTTGCTGCGCGGTCAGCCCAGCCGTCAATCTGTTCTGCAGCGGCGCGCGCCATGGCTGCTTTGGCTTCGTCTTGATCGCCCAGGATCAGCAGCGATTCGGCGCGGGTTGCGCTGAGGAAATAGGGCGTGTCGGCCGGCGTGGTCGGCGCATCCAGTTGGGCCAGCACGCCGCGCGCGCGCTGGGCAGCTGCGACGGGATCTCCCGCCAGCAGATGCAGAGTTGCGGCATTGATCGCCAGATAGGGCGCGGGCGACAAGGCATCGGCCGCGCCATAGGCCGCTGCCGCATCGGCAAACAGGCGCCGCTGATCTGCCCCCGCAGCCAGCCGCGCCTGCCCCTTGGTGAGCCGTCCTTTGACCGCCAGCGCCGCCGGATCATCGGCACGATCAGCGTGCCCCCCCGCCACAAACAGCTCCCACGCCCGCGCAATCGCACCCGCTCGGGCAAGCGCGGCGATCGCGGGGAGGGTGGGTTGGTTCATTGGGCAGGGGGTCTCGCTGACTGGGTTAGGCGCTATTCATAGAGGAATTGCGCCGCACCGCGAGGATGAATGCCGCCGTGGGTTTTGGGATGGATTCCGCCGTGCGTTTCGGGGTTTTTGTTTGCCGCAAGCGCTTCTGCTTCGAATTTCTGATGATCATCGTGGAAGCGGTGGTCATCAAATGCCCAGACGGGGCCTTCACTTTCCGTGTCATAGAGGTTCAGATAGATCGGAATTTCAACTTTGTAGCCGCCGTGCCGGGCGTCAACGCTTTTTTCCCAGGCTACCTTCAGCGCCGCCAGATTGCACCGGAAGGTAAGGGCTGCATTCGCCGGGCGTTTGGCAAAATCGTAGCTGATATCCTCGGCTGCAATGAAGGCGCCGCTTTGGTCGATCAGGCCAACATCTTTCAATAAATCTTTGCCCAGATGTGAAGGTAGAATCATTATCGGATTCGACCCAGGCCCGAAAGCGGTTTGGGCCAATGGATCGATCCGGATCACGTAAGTGGTATCGTCACTATCGACTTCGATCGACAAATCGGTTGGGGCGTGCGTTGGTTTGCTCGCACTTGGCGCGCCATTCGGCCCATGCTTTGAGAAGTGGCCAATCCGCTCAACTGCGTCATTGGTTGAATTGGCGGTCACCTTTTGGCGATACTTGAATTCGCCTCGGTCATTCACACCCAAGCCAATCTCGTAAAGCCGCAAATGCTTTGATGGGGTCAAGTTCATTGAAGAATCTCCTTCCTGAAGGTCAGGCATTGGGCCTGCAAATTCCGCCAATAGCTGTTGGCTGGATCGTGACGCACGAGCCGCTGCGCATCGGCCGCACCAATCGCCGATAGCGTCCGGGCGGAATGTGTATCGCCATCTGCTCTGGCGGCTCTGGCCAGATCGAGGGTGACCTCGGCGTGTTGTTCAAGCCACAGCCAGTTGTGCGGGGAAAGCGCGATCAGCCGTTCGGATGTCTTCAAGCCCAGCCGCCGCGATTCGCGGGCCAGACTGCGATTGCCGATGGCATCGGCAGCATCGGCCATCCACAAATAGTGAAAGGCAAGGTCATACAAGGCGTTTGGATTGTCCGCTTTGCCGGCCTCAGCCTTTGCCAGTTCAACCGCCCGGCGGCAAAATTCCAGCGCCCGGTTCGGATCTCCGCCAGCCTCAAGCGTTATCGCGCACAGATTGCCGGTAACCAGCGAATCAAGCGCCCGCCAATCGGCGCTGCCGGCAATTTGCCACGCGCTATCGAGCAGCGCCTTGGCGTTCAGAAAGCGCGGCAGCGCTGCCTTCTCGTTTCCCTGGGTGACTTCGATCAAGGCCAAACGATTTTCGCTGCGGGCATGGGCCAAAATCCGTTGCGGATTGGCCGGATCGGCCGCCAGCAAGTTTTCCGTTACCCGGTGCAGCTCGGTGTATTTGGCAAAAGCATTGGCCAGTTTGCCGCGATTTTCGTCCTCAATGCCCATCGCTTCGATCACGCGGGCGCGGCGGGTCAGGCTGTCTGGACCAAGGCCATCAAGCGAGCCGCCATCAGCGTAATAGCGCATGGCGCGATCATTCACCGCATCCATCACGTCAAGGTTTCCAACCCCCTTCAGCTTGTCTCTCAGATCGGTCAGCATGAATTCCACCAGCCCTTCCGCTTCGCTGCGCTGGCGCTCGGCCTCGGCGCGGGCGCGCAGGGCGAAGATCAGCGATGCAGACAGGATTAGGCTAAGCAGCAGCGCCCCGGCTGTGACGGCCATCACGCGGCGCTGGCGATTTTGGGCATCGCGCTGGATCAACCGGTCAAGCGGCTGCGCGGTAAGCCCGGCGATGATCTTGATCAAGCCCAGCCGCTTGCCATCGTGGCCATTGCGAAAATCGGCGGCAAGCGGCTCTATCGTTCGATCATCCAGCTGCACCAGTGCATCGGGAAAGGCCGCTTCGGGCGCGCCTTCGATCAGCGCGGCCAAGACCGGGCTATCGGGATGCAGCGCGCGGAACAGGGCGATTTCCTGGCCGACCCAGCGGCTCGCCTTGGCGCTGGGGCTTGATACCACAACCAGCGCCGCCGATGCCGCCAAGGCCGCGCGCACCTGCTCGCTCAGGTCTGAACCGGCGGCCAGTTCGGCGCGGTCAATGAAGATCGGGGTAAGCCTGGTCTTATCCGGCAGCCGCCAGCTTTCCAGCTTGCGATGCAGCCAGCTGGCGAAACCAGCATCGGAATGACTGTAGCTGATGAACGCCCGATAGCGCACTGGCACTGCCGGAGCCATTTCGTGCTCCATCCGGTTTCCCCACCCGTTGCGGCGAAGGTGATACAGCTCCGGCACTTTGGCAACCCAAGATTGCGGCGGGCAATTGCCCCGATACGGGCCAGATCCGCAGCGTCGAATCAGTTTTCCACCAAGACCTATCGCTGCGCAGGTGTGGCCCGAACGCTACGGTTTCCAACTGTTCTAACCTTTCGATTAAAACCTGTTGTCAAGCGCGGCGGAGGATGGTCTATTCGCAATCGCAACCGCCCGGTTAAGGGACGGGCATTTTTATGAGGAGTTTGGGCTGATGAGGGGTAAACTGACCCTACTTGCTGGTGTATGTGCCGGCGCGATCGCATTTCCTGCCTTTGCGCAGGATACCGCAGCTGCTGAAGAACCTGCAGCATCACCGGAAATCGTGGTTACTGCGCAGCGCACCAATCAAAGACTGCAAGACGTGCCGATCGCGGTCAGCGCCTTCAATTCCGAAGCGCTTGATAAACAGCAGATCAAGAACACGTCGGATTTGCAGCTCAGCCTGCCCAACGTCACCTTCACCAAGACCAACTTCACTGACGCCAGCTTCACCATCCGCGGGATCGGCGATCTCTGCGTCGGGGTTACCTGCGATCAGGCTACTGCCATCCACATGAACAACGCGCCGCTGTTTGGCACGCGCCTGTTCGAAGGCGAATTCTACGATCTGGGCCAGCTTGAAGTGCTGCGCGGACCGCAAGGAACCCTGTTTGGCCGCAATGCAACCTCGGGCGTGGTCAACATCAAGTCGGCCCGGCCCAAACTGAACCGCACCGAAGCCAACTTCGAAGCCGGCTATGGCAGCTTCAACGAAGTCAAAGGCAAGGGCATGATCAATGTGCCGCTTGGCGATATGGCCGCGCTGCGCGTTGCCGGTTTCTATCTCAACCGCGGTGGTTACACGACCAACATCTTTGACAATTCAAAGATCGATGATCGCGACATGTGGGGCGCGCGCGCTTCGCTTCGGGTTGAACCCGATAGCGGCACCACCTTTGATTTCATGGTTCAGTACTTCCATGAAAAAGACAATCGCATGCGCATCCAAAAGCAGATGTGCGATCGCGATCCGACCGGCGTGATGGGCTGTCTGGCTGGCAGTCGCCAGTTTGAAATGACCAATTCGAACACCACGTTTGTTGGTGTGCTGACTTCAAGGGAGTTCCTGACCACCCAGCTCGGCGGTACTGCGCTCGCACCTTTGGCCAATCTGCTCGCACTTGGCAGCATCTATGGCAGCGATCCCTACAACTGGGCCGGTGCCACCAACCCGGCAGACTATCGCACGGTCAACACCGATACCAACCCGACCTATTTTACCCGGGAATGGATCGCGCAGGCGGGCATGGATCAGGAACTGGGCGGCGGTGTTTCGCTCAGCCTTCAGGGTAACTACCAGAACGTCGTGCTGGATTCGAGCCAGGACTACAACCTGTCAGTCCAGAACCGCGCAAACTACACGCCTGCACTGACCGCGCTTCAGGCTGGCGCTTTGGCCGGGGCCTTTGGTCCGGGCACTGCAGCCTACTTCCTGCCGGTCTACAATGCCTTGACGCCCAATGGGCCCAATGGTGTGCTCTGCACCTCGCTTCCCGAAGAAACCGGAACCGGCGCCTACGGCGGGCATCGTTCCTGCGCGATGACCCCGCAAGATTATGACCGTTCGAACCAATACCAGTCCAGCTGGTCGGCAGAAGCGATCATTTCGTCAAAGTGGGATGGGAATTTCAACTTCCTGCTGGGCGGGATTTACAGCAAGTTCCACCTGACCGAAAACAGCTACTATGTGAACGCCTTCGGGATTGATTACTTTGCTGGTATTCTGGGGGCGATTACGGCGCTTTCAACCGGCCGTCCGCCAAGCTACCTTGGTACGCCGTTCTTCCGCAATACCTCGGACGATCTGCGGATCAGCAGCCAGGGTGTGTTCGGTGAAATGTATTATGATTTCAACGACCGGGTTAAGCTGACCCTGGGTGTGCGTTACAATCACGACGAAAAGACCGTGAAGGCGCGCTCAACTTTGGCCAGCTTCCTCACGCCGCACACTTCAACCAACGCATTCCAGACGCCTTACGCGGCTGGTTTTGATGCCGATCCGTCAACGGTCTGCTCGCCTGCTGGCTCGAACGTTGCTGGTGCACTTGGCTCGGTTCCGGGCTGCGATGCTTTCAGCATCAAGACGGTGAAGTTCAATGAAATGACCGGCCGCGCCGTGCTCAATTTCGCGGTCACCGATGATAACATGCTCTACGTTTCGTATTCGCGTGGCTACAAGTCTGGCGGGATCAATCCGCCGCTTCAGCCGATTTTCGCAGTTTCGGATACCTTCAAGCCGGAATTCGTCAACGCGTTTGAAATCGGATCGAAGAACAGCTTTGCTGGCGGCAAGGTGATCCTCAACGTCACCGGCTTCTACTATAGCTACAAGGATCTGCAGCTCAGCCGCATTGTTGCCCGGACCTCGGTCAACGATAACGTCAGCGCCACGATCTATGGTCTGGAATTGGAAGCAGTGCTGCGGCCGACCCCGGAAATGACGATCAATATCGGGGCCAGCTATCTTCACGCCGAAGTTTCGGAAGACAAGTTCCTGGCTAACCCGCGTGATTTCAGTGGCGGCCGGGCAGATGCCGTCCTGATCAAGGATCTCACCAACGGTGCGAACTGCGCGGTGTCGTCGAACACGGGTCTTGCCGGCACAGCTGGTGGGGCAACCGGGGTCAACGGCTTCGTCAACCAGGTCAACACCATGATCAATGCGGGCGCGATCCCGGGCCTCAAGCCGGGCGCTGGGCTTCAGCCCACCACCGCGTTCCCTTCGGGCAGCGGGCTTAACTCAACCGGTGCCTTCAGTGTCTGCGACGCGCTCAGCGCGATGGCTCCGCTGATCGGTGCTGGATTTGGCGGGGTTACTGTCCACTCTTCGGGTATTCCGGTGAACATCAAGGGCAATGTCCTGCCTGGTTCGCCCGATTACAAGTTCTCGGCCGGCGTCCAGTATGCCTTGCCGGTGGGCGAAATGACCCTGACCCCGCGGGCTGACTACATCTATACCGGCAAGTCGTATGGCAACATCTTCAACGGTGTGGTCAACGAAGTGCCCAGCTTCAGCCAGGTCAATGCCCAGCTGCAGCTGGACGGTCCCGGCAAGAAGTGGTTCCTGCGTGGTTGGATCCAGAACCTGACCGATAGTGATGCGATCACGGGTCTTTACGTGACCGATCAGTCTTCGGGCAACTATACCAACGTGTTCACGCTCGAACCGCGTCGGTATGGTCTCACGGCTGGTATCAAGTTCTAAGCTTCCTGGGAGGGGAGCCAAGCGAAGGGGCCCCGTGCGAACAGCACGGGGCCCCGTCTGC
>NZ_JBEBKB010000050.1:0-14000 GCF_040079535.1 Novosphingobium sp.
ACGCAAATGCCGGGCCCCAAATGCTCTATTTCAGCAAGGTTACGTGCCCGGTCCGGACGTGCTTCATCTGACCACCGGTAAATGTCATCGTTACCGGGCCAGCCAGATCGCAGGCTCCGGCAGCACAGGTCGCCGCTGCACGGCCAGTGGATTGCCGGGGCCCCGAACAAGAAACCGTTGCATCAGTGATGACAAATTCATCGCCGGTGCCGGGACTGCGCAGCACCGCCTTGTCGATATGCTTGCCGGTGCAGACGCCGCGCCATTCAACGGTGATTTTCTGGAAAGTGAAGGAAAGACTGCTAACCTCGTCCTGGGTGCCGGCGAAGGCGAGATCGGCCCGGCCATCGCAATCAAGATCAAAATGCGCGGCTGAATAGGAGGGCTTTTTGCATTCCTGCGCTGTCACCGCCCCGCTTGAACCATCGACTGATGCCCGCGTTGGCGATTCGCGCAGTGACTGGGTGTTCTGGCTGGCCTGAACCTTGACCGATGGCTTGTACTGGCGCTTGCCGGTGGACTGGCCAGTGGCGGCATCGCGCGGCGAAGACACTGTCGAACACTGCCCAGCGTTGCAAACGCCGAATGACCAGCTTTCAACCTGGACGGGGGCCACAGCCTCGCCCTTTACGCCATCGAGTTCGAGCAAGTAGTCGCTCGCGGCCAATGCTGGTGCCGCCGCCAGCAACGCACTGGCCAATACGAATATCGAGGTTGTCTTGTTCATTGCCCATCTCCCTTGTTGCAAGTGTTCAGGATTGCTGCGACCAACCTGAACGGAACATGGGCGCGCTGTTATCTTGAAGCAAGCTTTGATGTGCGTCGCCTGGCCGCGACCCCTCAGCGCAGCATTATCAGCATTGAAGCAGTTTCGATTAATCCGAGGCGACCGCCTTGTTCAACTGGGTTAGCTGATCGGGCATCAGTTCGATGTCGATAGCCTCAATCAGTTCGTCAAGCTGATCGGCAGTGGTGGCGCTGGCGATTGGTGCAGCGATGCCGGGCTGATCGAGCAGCCAGGCAAGCGCGACCTGGGCAACGGTTGCTTCGCATTCCTTGGCAATCCGGTCCATGATTCCCAGCACGGCGGGGCCGCCGGTTTCATGGTACTTCTTGACCCGATCCCCGCGAACATAGCGGGCGAAATCGGCATCCTTGCGGTACTTGCCCGTAAGATACCCGTTGGCCAAGCCGTAGAACGGCAGCATCGCAATATCGTTTGCCGCGCAGAAATTGGCATAATCGGAATCGTAATCGGCGCGTTCCAGCAAATTGTACTGGTTTTGCAGCACACTGAAGCCCCGCACACCTTGCGACTTTGCCGCTGTGAGGGCCGAGCGCAGGCGGTCCTCTGTAAAGTTGGAAGCTCCTGCCTCACGCACTTTGCCTTCGCTGATCAGCGCGGCGAACCCGCTGGCCACTTCATCCTGGGGGGTCTTTGGATCATCGCGGTGGGCATAGTAAAGATCGACATAGTCGGTCTGAAGCCGATCGAGCGAACCAGCAAGACGAGTGCCAAGCGTGGCAGGGTTCAGATCGCCGTGCTCCATGCCCCAGCCGGTCTTGGTGGCGATCCGCATCTCCTTGCGAACGCCGCGGGCTTTCATCCAGGCACCGATAACCACTTCGCTTTCGCCGCCCTTGTGGCCGGGAACCCAGGCCGAATAAACCTCGGCGGTATCGATCATCCGCCCGCTGGCTTCGTAGAACGCATCAAGAATTTCAAAGCTGGTATCCTGATCGGCAGTCCAGCCAAAGACATTGCCGCCAAGCACCAGCTTGAGGCCTGAAAGGGAAGGGTGGCGGCTCATGCGAATTTCTCCTTGAGGGCGAGCAGAGCCATTGCCGCGGCCGCAGCTTCACCGCCCTTGTTCTTTTGTTTCGGATCGGCACGAACCAGCGCCTGATCCTCGTTCTCGACAGTCAGAATGCCGTTACCGATTGCGATCCCGTCCATGGTTAGCGCCATGATCCCGCGCGCGGATTCTCCTGCAACGATTTCAAAGTGATAGGTTTCGCCGCGGATAACCACGCCAATCCCAACATAGCCTTCGTAAAGGCCCGATTGTTCGGCCAGAGAGATCGCGCCGGGAATTTCCAGGGCGCCCGGTACGGTTATCACATCAACCTGATGGCCGGCCGATTTAAGCGCTGCTTTTGCACCCGCAATCAGCATATCGTTGAGGTGGTCGTAGAAGCGGGCTTCGACGATCAGAAAGCGGGCCATGCAATTACTCCGGGATCGCGCGCTCGCCGACGATGTTGAGGCCATAGCCTTCGATCGCGACGATATTGCGGTGTGCGTTGGTCAAAAGGATCATGTCGTTGATGCCCAGGTCCGCAAGGATCTGCGCGCCGATGCCATAGGCGCGCAAGTCCATATCGGGCAAGGGTGCACGCGCAACTTCGGCGTCAAGTTGCTCGGGCGTGCTGGGCATCAGCAGCACGATCACGCCAGCGCCAGCCCGGCCGATTTCATCCATCGCGCGCTGCAGAATGCGCTTGCGCGGACCCGGTTGGCCCAGCACGTCGGAATAGATTGATATGCCATGCATCCGCACCAAAGTGGGCTCGCCCGGAACCACATGGCCCTTTTGCAGCACGATGTTGATCGTCCGGTCGGTCTTGTTGCGATAACTCTTGGCGGTCCATTCGCCGCCATAATCAGAGGTAAAGGGTTCTTCGCTGACGCATTCCACCAGATGATCGTATTTGCGGCGATACTCGATCAGATCGCGGATCGTGCCCATTTTCAGGCCGTGCTTGCGCGCAAAAGGCACCAGATCGTCCATCCGCGCCATGGTCCCGTCTTCGTTCATGATCTCGCAGATCACGCCCGAGGGGTTAAGGCCAGCCAGCCGCGAGATATCAACCGAGGCTTCGGTATGCCCGGCGCGGACCAGCGTTCCGCCATCGCGCGCGATCAGTGGGAAAACATGGCCCGGCGTGACGATATCCTGCCGCCCCTTGCTGGCATCGATTGCCACAGCAACCGTGCGCGATCGATCGGCCGCGGAAATTCCTGTGGTCACGCCTTCGCGGGCTTCGACTGAAACGGTGAAAGCGGTTTCGTGGCGGGTGCCGTTGTTGCGGCTCATCAGTTCAAGGCCAAGCGCCTCTGTGCGTTCGCGGGTCAGCGTCAGGCAGATCAGCCCGCGCCCGTGCATCGCCATGAAATTGACCGCATCGGGGGTAGCCATCTGGGCCGGGATAACCAGATCACCTTCGTTCTCACGGTCCTCATCATCGACCAGGATGAACATCCGTCCGTTGCGGGCTTCGTCGATGATTTCCTCTATGCTGACCAGCACCGGGCTTTCATCGCTATCCCACAGGAACGCTTCAAGCTTGCGCAGCGTTTCAGTCGTAGGGTTCCATTCGGCCTCGGTGCAATCACGCAAGGTGTTGGCGTGTAGCCCGGCCGCGCGGGCCAGGCCAGAACGAGACATGCCGCCATCGGCGACAAGGCGGCGAACGCGTTCGATGATGTTTGTGGTCATGCGCGCCACATATCACATTAAAATGTGAAACCCAATATGAATTTCACATTTTTAGTGGATCAATCGCCCTTGAACACCGGTTTGCGCTTCTCAAGGAAGGCATCGACCGCCTCGGCATTGTCTTTGGTGGCATGGGCGACCGATTGCATCGCCGCAGACATTTCCAGCACCTGGCCAATCGACATCGATTGCGCATCCCAGATCAGGCGCTTGGCCATCCGGACAGCGAACGGCGGATTGCAGGCAATCCGTGCAGCCATTTTGTGGGCAGCGTCCAGCAGTTGATCGTCCGGAACGACCTGGCTGACCAACCCGATTCTCAGCGCTTCGGCGGCATCGATTGTCTCACCAGTCAGGGTCAGTTCGGCGGCCTTGGAAAAGCCAACGATCCGCTGAAGCAACCAGGCCCCCCCATCGCCCGGGATGATCCCCAGTTTGACGAAGCTTTCAGCAAATTTCGCACCTTCACCAGCCACCCGCAAATCGCACATGCAGGCCAGATCCAGCCCGGCACCGATCGCCGGGCCATTGACCGCGGCAATCACTGGCACTTCCAGTGCAGCAAAGGCCAAGGGCAGGCGCTGGATACCGCTTTTGTAGTTGCGGCGCGTACGGGCCGGGAGGCTGGCGTTAAGTCCACCCGAATCCGGCCGCATCGCCTTCAGATTTCCGCCGGCTGAAAAGGCGCTGCCGGCGCCGGTCAGGATCGCGCAGCGCACCCTGGGATCGTCCTCAATTTCACTCAAGCGACCCAGCAGGGCCTCGATCAGATCGAGATCGGAAATCGGATTGCGGATTTCAGGCAGGTTGAGCGTGATCGTGGCAATGCCGGCTTCATCCAGGCTGTAAAGGACGGGGGCATCAGACATCGAAATTCTCCTAACCGATCATGCGTTCGATAAACCAGAAGCTGGCCGTTATCCCGATTGCATAGCTGGCCGCAAGCACTGCCGGGCGCAATGCCGGGGGAACAAATCTGCGCAGCAGCGCTAGCGTTGCTATTGTGGCAGCAACGATCGCCAGCTGGCCAAGCTCTACGCCCAGATTGAAGGTCAGCAAGGCGATCGGCACATCCCCTTCAGGAAGGCCAATTTCGCGCAGCGCACCGGCAAAACCAAACCCGTGGATCAGCCCAAACCCGAACGCGATCAGCCATGGTGCGCGCTCTGAAAGGCGGGGCTGGGCCGGATCCTGCTTTATGATCTCCACTGCCAGGAAGATAATCGAAAGCGCGATCAGGGCCTCAACCGGGGCTTGCGGCAGGCCAAACAAGCCCAGTGTGGTTCCGATCAGGGTCAGCGAATGGGCCACGGTAAATGCCGTTGCAGCCCGGACTACAACCCACAGATTGCCCAGCAGCAAAACCAGCGCGATCACGAACAGCAGGTGATCATAGCCGGTCAGGATGTGTTCCACCCCCAGCGCCAGATAGCTGCGCGCAACTTGCCAGGCATCGGGCACAGCAGAAACCGCAACCATCGCTTCATTGGCGGTCAATCGTGATGCTTGAACCGGGCGACCCAGCGGTGCAACCCTTAGCAACGCATCGGTGAAGGCGCCGTCCATTCCGGCAATGCCAACCTTGCTACCGGCCAGATCCTTGGTGCAGGTCAACGTGCTTTCCGCGACCAGTGCGGCTCCTTCGATCCGGGCCTTCGGTGCTGATTGGGTACAGAATTGTGGATAGGCCGGCCGCGCGCGGGTGGCCAGTCCGCCCAGGACCGGCGCTTTCCACACCACTTTCCAGTGCTGCGCATCGCGCTGGGTCAGTTCCAGATAGCCGGGGCGAAGCTCGTCGGCATGGGCGGGTAGTGCGGCCAGCGCCAGCATTGCCGCTGCCAGCAAGCGCAGCAGACGGATCATTTGACCGGCACGATCACAACATCATAGCCCTTCAGCATATCGCCATAGGCTTGGGCCTGGGCGCGCTGGATCGCGGCCGCACGCCAATCGTTGGTTACGCGTTGGCGGATATTGGCCAGACTTGGCGGGCTGGGTGCATCGCGCGCTGTGATCCGCACCAGGTGCAGGCCAAGCCCAGATGCCACCGGCCCTTGCCACTGGCCAACAGGCAATCGCCGCAGCGAAAGCGTGAACTCATCGCCAAACTGGCCCGATATGTCCGCTGCCGATGCCTTGCCAAGTTGGGCCGGGAGCGGGGCCGGAACCCCGTTCACCGGCTTGCCGCCGCGAAGTTGCGCCAGTTGCAGATCGGCCCGCGCCCGGCTTTGCGGGGTATCGGCACCAAGATAGACTTGCTCAAAACTGGTGCGCGGATCCTCGCTGTAATGCGCCGGGTCCTTGTCGATCAGAGCTTGCAGTTCGGCGTCGCTGGGTTCGGCCGTTTCGGCATCGGCCACCGCCATCGATTCAAGTTTGCGGCGCATCCGCCGGACCACAACTTCGTCGCCCTGATCGAGGCCAAGCCGCAAGGCCTCGCGGTAGTAAACCTGATCGGCCACCCAATCGCTGATCAGGCCGTCAATCTCGTCCTTGCTGGGCATCCGGCGGAAGCTGTCGTAATAGCGCCGCACCAGTGCCCCTGCGACGGCTTCATCAACCACGATCCGGCGCTCTCCCAGATCGGGCGGACGGCCAGACAGCACCCAGAAAACCGCTGCCCCGGCAACAACAAAGTGGACCAGCGGCTCTTTGATCAGCCGCCAGCCTAATATCTTCATGTTCATATCAGCCCGGCGTGTACCAGATGGCCGATGTGTATCCGCGTTCCTGATGCTTCAGCGGAATTTCGGGCGGCAGGGTCAGCTTGTACTTGGCCATATCATAGGCCATCCAGGTTGGAGTTGGGATCTGCAACACCCGGACGTAGTAAAACGCACGAAGCGCGGGATCGAATTCGGGATCGGTCCACACGGCCGAAAGCTCTGGCGCACCGATTGTGTTCTGATAGCTGGCAGTGGCCACATCGACGGTATCACCAACTGCCGGAACCTTGCCGCCGGCCAGCTTGCGCTTGCCGTCCATATCGCTCCACACGATATCGAACACCTTTTCCTGGGCCACGCCGGCCTTGTCGACCCAGCCTTTGATCACCTGGACCCGATCAAGATTTCCATCGACCGGATCCTTCAGTGCTGAAACGATGAAGCTGGGGGCAGCCTTGCCGCCGGGTTTCATCGTCCCGCCCATTGGTACGCCGCGGGCATAGCCAGCCTTGACCCAATCCCCTTGCAAGTCATCAACCTTGAAGTCCCATCCGCCAAAAAACCGCACAGTCATGCGCGGCCCGGTTGTGGCGTAAACTTCCTTGCGCATCATCGCATCGAAGATGGCGTGGCGGGTGTTGCTGGTTGCCCAGACCGCAGCATAACCGCTGGCCAGCGATTGCCAGTTCATCCGGCCGCTGGGAACGCCTGGAACAAATTCCGCCGCCGCGCGTTTGGCACCGGGTTCAACGCCGGTGTGCTTGCCGAAGAAGTTGTTTTCCTCTGGCGTGGCCAGCGATGTGTGGCTGTCGGTCGATCCGATCACCCCAAACATATAGGGGTTTACCCCGGTCCGCTGTTCAATCAGCAGCCCGCGCTTAAGTGCTTCGCGGGCATAGGAGCCTGGCAGATCGGCTTGCTTGGTCTTGATATTGCCAAGGAGATTGGCCTGATCCCAGCCAGCGGTGCCATAACCGGCAAACTCGTCATTGGGCGACATGAAAGGGTGGGCTTCGCTGTCGCCTTTGATCTGGGTTACTTCAACCACGGGTTCATGCGCGATCCGGCGCCGGGCATATTCGGCGCTCATCGGGCCGCCATTCGGCTCGGTCATCATCCACATCAAACCATTGGAGACATTGCCGTTGTGGGGGATTGCCAGCACTTTGCCGCCGGTGCTCTTCTCATAGGCATCCATGTAATCCCACAGATGTTCAGGCCATTTGGCATCGGCCGGATCCAGTGGTTCGACCGTCGAAACCTTGTCTGCTCCATCGCGGAAAATGATGTTGCGGTGCAGATTGTTGCCGGTCTGCATCAAAGTGTATTCAAAGCCCATGAAAGCGGTGAACTGGCCGGGTTCGTTATAGCGTTCGACCGTGCCGATATGTTCGTTCCACAGCTTGGTTGTGCGCTTGTCGGCGGCGGCCTTGTCGCTCATCGCCGGGTTGGGTTTGCCAGACGCGCGCACGGCCAGCATTTCACCCATAGCCTTGAGCGATTGTTCGGGGCTGGCGTGCATCATATCGTACCAGCGCAGCAACTGAGGATCGGTTATCATCATCCGCGGCGCATCATACAACGCCTTGGTTGATCCGATCCCTTCGGCGTGATCCGAGATAACCAGAAAATCCAGCGGGCGTTCCAGTTTGGCCTTGGTTCCGGTGGTTGCCGTCACTTCTTCACCGCGGGCAAAGCGCAGCGCTTCTTCTGGGCCAAGCCGCGTCCCAAAACCAAAGGCATCGACCGAATTGGAAGTGTGCAGGTGGGTATCGCCCCACAGCACTTTTTCGGGATAGGCCGTATCGGCAATCGATTGTTCGCCAGGCTTGCTGCCAAACGTGTCCTTGATCTTGTCGCAGCTGGTGAGCGCAGTAGCGGTGAGCAGCAATGCCGCAGCGGAAAGGGTTCGTTTCATCATAGGTCCCTTCATTGACCGGCCGGGGCGTACCAGATTGCCGAAGTATAGCCGCGCTCCTGCTGTTTCAGCGGGATATTCTGATCGAGTGTCAGCTTGTAGCGCACCTTGTCATAGGCAACCCAGGTTGGCGTAGGAATCTCAAGTACGCGAACGTAATAGAACGCGCGTTGGGCCGGATCAAATTCCGGATCGGACCAGACCGTGGTCAGGCCGGGCGCGCCAATGGTGTTCTGATAGCTGGGCTGGGCCAGATCGACCGTATCGCCCACTGCCGGAACCTTGCCGCCCGCCAGCTTGCGTTTGCCAGCCATATCGCTCCACACAACGTCGAACACCTTCTCATGCGATTGTCCGGCAGCATCGACCCAGCCTTTGATCACCTGCACCCGATCAAGATTGGCGCCAACCGGATCCTTCAGGGCCGAGATCATGAAGCTGGGACTGCCGCTGCCAGCTTTAAGCGTCGCACCCATTGGCACCCCGCGGCCGTAACCAGCCTTTACCCAATCGCCCTGCAGATCCTCCGCCTTGAAATCCCAGCCGCCAAAAACCCGCAAGGTCATACGTGGGCCGGTGGTGCCGTAAACTTCCTTGCGCAGCATCGCATCGAACAAGGCTTCGCGGCTGTTGCTTGTCGCCCAGACCGCCGCATAGCCGCTGGCCAGATAGTTCCAGCCAAACCGGCCAGATCGCGTGCCCAGGTTCTGTGCTTCGGCGGCGCGGGTTGGGCCGGGCTCAACGCCTGAATGCTTGCCGAAATAATTGTCTTCATCACTGGTGGCCAGCGAGGTGTGGCTGTCGGTAGAGCCGATCACGCCAAAGGCATAAGGATTGGCGCCGGTTCGCTGTTCCACCATCAACCCGCGCTTCAGCGCTTCGCGGACATAAGAGCCAGGGTACATTTCTGGCGTGGTTTTCTCGACCATCATAAGATCGCCAAGCTCCCACCCAGCGGTGCCATAGCCGGAAAATTCGTCGTTGGGTGACATGAACGGATGGGCTTCACTATCCCCCTTGATCTGGGTAATTTCGACCACTGGTTCATGCGCAGCCCGGCGGCGGGCATATTCTGCACTCATCGGGCCGCCCAACGGTTCGGTCATCAAGAACATCCGCCCGTTTGACATGTTCGAATTGTGCGGGATCGCCAAAGTCTGTCCGCCGGTCTTTTTGGCATAAGCATCCATATAGTCCCACAGTCCGTCGGGGATGGTCGTCGCGAACGAAGCCAGCGGTAGCACGGTGGAAGCACGGTTGCCGTTATCGCGGAAGATCACATTGCGGTGGAGGTTTCGGCCAGCATTCATCAGTGTATATTCGAACCCGATAAAGGCAGTGAAATTGCCCGGCTCATTGTAACGTTCAACTGTCGCAATGTGGCTCAGCCAATCGTTGCGCAATCGGGCTTCTGCCGCTTTGGCATCCAGGATTTCTGGCGGCAGCTTGTCGTTTGCTTTGGCATCGATCAGTTCTGCGGTGGCCTGCATCGAACCTTTGGGACCAGAGTGCAGCAGATCGTACCAGCGCAGCAGGGTTGGATCATCAATCATCGATCGCGGTGCTTCGTAGAGGTTTCTGACCGTGGCGAAGCCATCCGAATGATCTGAAATCACCAGAAAATCGAGCGGTCGGGCCAGCTTGGCCTTTTGTCCGGTTGAGCTGAAAACCTCTTCGCCGCGCGCAAAGCGCAGCGCCTGTTCAGAATCCAGCCGGGTGCCAAACCCGAAAGCGTCGGGGGAATTGTTGGTGTGCAGGTGAGTATCGCCCCAGAAAACCTTTTCCGGATAGGCGGTATTGGCCACCTCGGCCTTGCCGGTCACAACCTGCTTCAGCTTGTCACAGCCCGAAAACAGCGCGGTAGAGCCCAGCAATAGCGCAGCAAGGGCAATCTTCTTGCGCATTATCAGTCCCCTCATTTGGCCCCCGATCGACCGGTCATTTGGTTTTCATCCGCAACTTGCCACGCCAGCGCCGCAGGTCAAGCGGGCTGAATACGTTTTGGGTTTTGCCGTTCTAGGTCAATCGCGGCGATGGAGGGGCAATTGCGTTACGATCTGGTGGTTCTGGGCAGCGGCCCGGCAGGGCGACGCGCGGCGGTGCAGGCGGCGAAGCTGGGCAAGAGCGTGCTGGTGGTGGACAACCGCGACCGGGTGGGCGGGGTTTCGGTGCATACCGGCACCATCCCGTCGAAAACCCTGCGCGAAACCGCACTTAATCTTTCAGGCTGGCGCGAGCGCGGCTTTTATGGCCGGGCTTACCGGGTAAAGCGTGACATATCCGGTGCAGATCTGGCCATGCGCCTTGATAAGACGCTGACCCATGAGATCGAGGTGCTGGAGCATCAATTCGCCCGCAATGGTGTCCAGACGCTGGTCGGGGCAGGGCGCTTTCTGGATCCCCACCGCATTGCAATTTCCGCGCCCGGCGGGGAACGGGTGGTGGAAGCAGGCCGGATCCTGATCGCTGTTGGCACCCAGCCTTTTCGGCCTGATTCAATCCCGTTTGATGGCCGCAGTATTGTCGATAGCGATGAATTCATCGCAAACCCCCGCGTTCCGCGCAGCCTGACGGTGATCGGAGCCGGGGTTATCGGCCTTGAATATGCCACCGTCTTTGCGGCGATGGACGTTCCCGTAACCCTGGTTGAACCGCGCCGGCAGTTGCTGGAATTCATCGATCAGGAAGTGGTTGAACATCTGGTCTATCAACTGCGCGATAGCGGGATGCGGTTATTGCTGGGGACCGAGCTGGATCGGATCGTTCCTTCCAGCGAAGGGCCGGTCTGCCATCTGGCCGATGGCCGTCAGCTGCGATCGGAAATGGTGCTCTACACCGCCGGGCGGCAAGGGGCTACGGCACCGTTGGATCTGGCCCGGTGCGGGCTTGAAGCCGATCCGCGCGGCCGTTTGCGCGTTGATCCCGCAACCTATCAGACCGATATTGGCCATATCTATGCGGCGGGCGATGTGATCGGCTTTCCAAGCCTGGCCGCGACATCGATGGAGCAGGGCAGGGCCGCCGCCTGCCATGCTTTTTGCGCGCCATTGCCCAAGGCCGGATCGCACTTTCCGATCGGGATTTATGCCGTACCCGAACTATCCAGCGCAGGGCTCAGCGAAGAAGCCGCGCGCGAGCAGGGCCTGGCCTATGAATGCGGCGTTGCCCGGTTTCGAGAAACCTCGCGCGGGCAGATCATGGGGATGGACAGCGGCATGCTGAAGCTGATTTTTGCGATGCCCAGCCGCAAACTGCTGGGGGTTCACATCGTTGGCGAGGGTGCGACCGAACTGGTCCATATCGGCCAGGCGGTGATAGAGCTGGGCGGGACAATTGATTATTTCATCGACAACAGCTTCAATTACCCGACGCTGGCCGAAGCATACAAGATCGCGTCACTGGATGCCTGGAACCGGATCCGGCACTGCAGCGCCGAAGTGGTTGAAATTGGCCCGCGCGCAATCCGGCAGTAACGCGGG
This sequence comes from Novosphingobium sp., assembly GCF_040079535.1. Taxonomy (GTDB): domain Bacteria; phylum Pseudomonadota; class Alphaproteobacteria; order Sphingomonadales; family Sphingomonadaceae; genus Novosphingobium. The sequence goes on from NZ_JBEBKB010000050.1 coordinate 11,564, forward strand.
CGTTCCCACAGCGTCATAAGGCGCTATGCAGGGTGCGGTTCAGGAGACGCCCGTGGAACAATCACCAGTCCAGTATCACCGTGCAGCCCAAGCCTTGCATTGGGTGCTGGCGGCTTTGCTCTCGTTGCAGTTCGGGCTGGGTTTGCGGCTTGAAAGTATCACCGCGCTGCTATCGCAGTTCAATGCCTATCAATGGCACAAGTCGATCGGAATACTGATCCTGGTGCTCAGCGTGCTCAGGCTTGCGCTGCGCTATCTGTTGCCGCGTCCTCCTGCGGCAGACCGCGGAGTGAAGGGATTGGCGGCAAAGCTGGTCCACACCCTGTTATATGTTGTAATGATCGGCGGCCCGCTGACTGGATGGATGCTGGTTTCTACTGCCAAAATCAAAGTGCCGACCGTGCTGTTCGCACTGCTTCCCTGGCCGCATTTGCCGATCGATCCAGCATTCCATGGCCTTGCAGAGCTGGGTCACGCGGTGCTGGCCTGGTTGCTGCCCGCGCTGATTGCTTTGCATCTGGCCGGGGCGATCTGGCACTGGCTCCTTAGGGACGGCGTGGCGGAGCGGATGCTGCCTTCGCAAGATTGGCGGCCATATGAACTGATCTCACCGCTGCTCATGCTTGGCATTTGCGCATATATGGGGAGCTCCGCGTTGCTGCCTGACTTGTGGAGCTTCCCTGCGGCACAGCAAGACGATGCGGTTTCTTCGGCGAGGGTTGCTTCGGCCAGCCCGGCACCCGTGCAGACCGATGAAGCCAGCCCGGCGGACGAATTCAGCCCCAGCCCCAGCGAAAGCGAAAGCGCTGCGCCCCTAAGCGCAGATTGGCGGGTGCTGCCGGGCAGCCGCCTGGGCTTTACCACCAGCTATGCCGGAACCGCGATCAACGGCACCTTCGGTTCGTGGCGCGCGGCGATCCAGTTTGATCCTGAAGATCTGCCCAAGGCCCGGATCAAAGCGTCCATCGCGCTCGGCTCTGTCGGCAGCGGCGATGCAGAGCGCGATGGTACGTTAAAAGGTCCCGGGTTTTTCGATGCTGGCCTGCGCCCCACAGCCACGTTCACCGCCGCCGGTTTTGAACGTCTGGGCAAGGATCGCTACGCCGCGCGCGGTGTGCTGAGCCTCAACGGTGTGAACCGCCCGGTCCGTCTGGTGTTCAGCCTACGAATTTCAGGAAACCGGGCCAAGGCCCAGGGCTCTGCCCAAATCAGCCGGCTGGCCTTCAAGGTTGGGCAAGATGAATGGGAAAGTACCGATCAGATCCCCGATGCGGTAGGCGTAACGTTCAGCATCAACGCTGAACGCAAGTAGTGTCTGTGAAGGGAGTGGTGGACGCACTAGGGCTCGAACCTAGGACCCGCTGATTAAGAGTCAGCTGCTCTACCAACTGAGCTATGCGTCCACATTCCGGCTATTGCTGGAAGGCCCGATTCGCTCGGGAGCGCCCCCTATAGCGCGAACTTTCGCCGAGGGAAGGGGTTTCTTAGGTGCTGAGTTGTCCGCTGCGCCTTGACCAGCGATCGACCGCCATCAGCACACCGATGCACAGCATGTTGGTCAGCATTGCCGATCCGCCATGGCTGATCCACGGCAATGGGATGCCCACCACCGGGGCCAGGCCCATCACCATCATCATGTTGATTGCCATGTAAAAGAAGATCGTAAAGGTCATCCCCGAAGCCAGCAGCATCGAGAACCGGTCTGGCGCGCGGCGGGCAACGCCCATCGCCCAGCGGAACAGCCACAAATAGATTCCCAGCACGAACAATCCGCCCAGCAACCCCCATTCCTCGGCCATCGTGGCAAAGGCAAAGTCGGTCTGGGCTTCGGGCAGGTAATCGAGGTGGCTTTGGCTGCCATTGCCAAAACCCTTGCCAAACCAGCCACCCGATCCGATCGCGATCTTTGATTGGGTGATGTGGTAGCCATCGCCTAGCAGGTCTTTTTCCGGATCCAGGAACACGAAAACGCGCTTGCGCTGGTAATCGTGGAGCAGGGTGAAGAAGGCGATCGGGGCGGCAACGGCTGCGGCGGCACCTGCACCGATGAACCAGCGCAGCGGCAATCCGGCCAGGAATATGACCACTGCCGCGCCGACGGCAACCGATAGGCCGGTGCCCAGATCGGGTTGTACGATCACCAACATCACCGGCACCCCGGCCAGTGCCGCGATTGGCAGCAAAGTGCGCCAGTTGCGGGTCATCGCCGGGGGTAAATTGTCAAAGAAATGGGCTAGGGTCAGCACGATTGCCGGCTTCATCAATTCTGATGGTTGCAGCATCATGAAACCCAGATTGATCCAGCGCTGGCTGCCGCCGCGCACGGAACCAAACAGATCGACGAAAATCAGCAACACGATCAGTGCGCCGTAAAGCGGATAGGCGCCCAACCGGAACAATTGGCGCGGCATCCGGGAAATCACGAAGGCCATTACCA
>NZ_JBEBKB010000051.1:0-13925 GCF_040079535.1 Novosphingobium sp.
CCAAATTGGTCAGAATTTGCCGGTTGGTGCTGACTTTTTCAACCGTGTAAGTGCCGGGCAGACCCAGGTCTTCCAGCTGCCCGGCGACGAAGCGATCGGCGATCGAAGTGCGGTTGCACCAGCCCAGTAACAGGACCAACCCGAGCACCGCAGCCAAGGCCGCAAGCACCCGCCAACGCTTGCGCCGCGGCGGCGCAGGCGCTTCGGGAGCATCATCAATCGTTTGAAGCGCGTCCTCGGACATTGCCCCACCCTTGCGCGCAAGACGCTAGAAAGGCAAGATTGCGCGGCAAGGAGACAACAGCGCATGGCCGATACGGAGGGCGAACCGCACCATGGCACCGGCCACCGCGCCCGTTTGCGCACGCGGCTGCTGTCGGGCGGCAGCGATGCGCTGGGCGATCACGAGGTGATCGAATATCTGCTGATGACTGCGATTCCCCGAAAAGACGTAAAACCGTTGGCCAAAACCCTGTTGGCCCGGTTTGGCGGACTGGCCGGGGTGTTCAATGCCGAAAGCGCGGCCTTGGCCAAGCACCCCGGGATGGGAGAAACCAGCGCCGCTGCGTTCAAGATCGTCGCCCTGGCCGCGCGGCGACTGGCCCGCGCCGGGGTGCAAGAAAAGCCGATCTTGGCCAGCTGGCAGGCGCTGCTGGATTACCTGACGATCGATATGGCGCATCTGGGCCACGAGCGTGTCCGGGTGCTGTACCTCGATACCAAGAACCGGCTGGTGCAGGATGATCTGGTTAGCGAAGGGACGCTGGATGAGGCCGCGATCCACCCCCGCACGGTGGTCAAGAAAGCGCTCGATCTGGGGGCAGCGGCGCTGATCCTGGTCCACAACCATCCATCCGGCTCACCCGAACCGAGCCGCGCCGATATACAGATTACTGGCCGAATCGCCGAAGCCGGGCGGCTGCTGGGGATTATCGTCCTGGATCACGTGATTATCGGCAAGGAAGGCCACGTCAGCTTGAAAGCGCGCGGGCTGATTTAGGCTAAGAGCCTACCTTTTGCTTTTCACGGGCAGTGCGGTCTGCACTTGCGGTTTGGTGCCTGCCGCATCGGACTTGTCTTTTTCGTTGAGCATCGAACAACTGCTGCTCCCGCCGAAAATGTCCCAACCGGTCCCCACTACAACCGCTGCGACGGTGCATTTGGATTTCAGATTGCTGGAACCGCCCTTGGATTGCCCGGCTTGTGCCGCCGGGGCATAGGCCAGTGCTGCGACAAGCGCTGCTGCGAACATAGGTTTCGTCATCAGAGTCATTCCCCCGACTCTCCAGATATCGCGCGTCCGAGATCGATATTGCAGCCAAGTGAGCTTTCAGGCAACTTCATTTCCATCACGGTCAAAACACTAAGCTGCGCCAGGGTAAGAACGCCCAGAAACGCAAGATTGATTGGCCAGCGTCGGCGCCTGCCCACAGTCGTCCCAAGGATCTGCTTCAATTCGCGCGGCATGTAGATGTAGAGGATCAACAACTCCATACCGAAAGCGCAGGCCATTGAAGTTGCAGCAGAATGTTCCCTGGCGCAATCAATGGTCGAAAACAGCACCGTCGCACCCAGCGCGATATAGGCCATGTAGATCCCGATCACATGCGCAACCGAGAACACCTTGACCACTGAGATCACCGTGCGAACGATCGGCACCTCGCGTCCGAACAGGCGAATGATCAGGAACAGCAGGATGCCGTATGATACCCACATCAGCATGCTGTCGATCATCAGACCGAATATGTCTTTGGTATTGTTGGGTTCCTGCAGGATATACCGGCTCCACATATAGGCGCCGATAGCGGTCGAGAAGATCGCGAAGATTACGCTTTTGTTATAGTTCTCATGATCGTCGTAAACCTCTTCGGTCACCGCAGGGCGGAAGAAGGTGACCAGATATACGATGAATTCGCGCAGGTATTTTTCAAGCGCGGCGATAAAGCCTTCGACGTCCATCTTTTCCCCCAATGGCCAGATTGCCCGGCATTCTACCAGCCAGATCGCTTGATGTCCGTGGCAGCAGACCCCACTCTGCCCCGTCAACCGATTCGCAGGCTGAGATGTATCACATCCTGATCCAAGCACACCGAATAGCGCCATGTGCGTAGCAGCCATCGCCTGGGCCACAGATCCGCGCTGGCGGCTGGTGGCGATCGGCAACCGTGATGAATTTCATGGCCGCCCCGCCGCGCCGCTTGGCCCATGGGCCGATGGCCGGATCCTGGCCGGGCGCGATCTTGAAGCCGGGGGAACCTGGCTGGGGGTGGGCAATGGCCGCTTTGGCCTGGTCACCAATTTGCGCACTCCGGGCTATCCCAAACCGGATCTGGCATCGCGCGGCGCGCTGGTAACCGATTGGCTGCGCGGCAATGAACCGGCGCCGCAGCCTGAAATGAACCCGTTCAATCTGTGGCTGGCCGATGGTGCGGTGCTCAAAGTAGTGACCAATCACCCGCACTGGGAAATGCTGAAACTTGATCCGGGCATCCACGGCCTTTCAAACAGCGCGCACCATGATCGCTGGTTCAAGACCAGGCGGCTGGAAGCTGCGCTGCGGCGTTGGCTGGAATCCGGCGCAGGAACCGACCTGCTGTTTGCCGCGCTGCGCGATCAAACCCCCGAAACAGCCGATCCCGAAGACACCTTTTCATCGGTGTTCATTCAAAACCCGCGCTATGGCACGCGTTGTTCCAGCGTGGTCACTGTAAATGCGGCAGGGCAAGGGCGGATTGCGGAGCGCAGCTTTGATGCGGCGGGGGTGCAGACCAGTGAGGTTGCGCTGGAATTCAGCTGGACCAATCAGGCCGCATAGTCCGCCGCCAGCAAGTGCGGCCGCTCGCGCGCAACTTTGATCACCAATTCACCAAACAGTCCATTTACCCAGGCAAACCACTTGCGGGTAAAGCGCGCCGGATCATCCTTATCAAAGGCTTCGTGCATGAACCCGGTTCCGGCGTGGGTTGCGCGCAGCGTTTTGAGGCTCCAGGCGATCACCGCATCATCATCGCTGGAAAGCGCGCGCACGATGATCGACATCGGCCAGATCTGCCCTTCGCCGATATGCGGGCCGCCAATTCCCTGGGCAGCGCGGCCTTCGAAAAACCAGGGGTTGGCCTCGCTCCAGACCGCCTCTGCCGTGGCCCGCCACAGCGGGTTATCGGATGGCAGACAGCGCAAATAAGCCAGGCCAAGCAGCGATGGGACATTGGCATCGTCCATGAACAGATGATTGCCATAGCCATCGGTTTCATAGGCCAAAACCTGTCGCCCATCGGGCAATTGCATCACCCCGTGGGCCAGCACTGCAGCCTCTACCTGCGCGGCCAGCGCGCTTGCTTCATCCGCCAACGCTGCATCATTCAACACCGCTTGCGCGATCTGCGCCAGTTCGCGCAGCGTCGCCACGGCAAACAGGTTGCCAGGGATATTGCAGGGAAAGGTGCAGGCATCATCGCTGGGCCGGAACGCGGAATGAATCAGTCCGGTTTTGCGGGTTGGCACCCCGATCCCGGCCAGGGTCGTTTCGGTGGGCTGGGTGCTGTGGCGCTGAAAGCGGTATGGGCCGGGGCCGGTGATGCGTTGCTGCTGCTTGAACGTCGCCACGATCAGCCGGGCAGCGCTGGCCCAGGCGGCATCAAATGGCTGCGTATCGCCGCTGGCTTGCCAGTAATCGTGGGCCAGGCGCAGCACATAGCACAGCGAATCCACCTCCCACTTGCGCTCGGCCACACCGGGCTTCATCTCGGTCTTGTCGCTGCGTGACCAGTGCAGCCCATCGCGCGAAGCCGGATCGCGGGTAAAGGCATTGGCGTAGGGATCAAGCAGCACACAGGCTGCATGGCGGCGGATCAGACCGCGATAGAGCGCGCGCAGATCGGCGTCCCCGCGCACCAGATGCAGATAGGGCCGCATTTGGGCCGAACTGTCGCGCAGCCACAGTGCATCGATATCGCCGGTGATCACGAACGCATCGGGCTTGCCGTCCTGCTCGCCCATGAACACCGTGGTATCTAGCGTGCTGGGAAAGCAATTGCCGAACATCCAGGCAAGCTCGCGGTCTTTGATCAGCGCGCTAACCCGGGTAATCTCTGCCTCAACCGCCTTGGAAACAAAGCGGCGCTTGGCTGGTGGCGGGCGGTTGGACTGGAACATCAACGACTCCTGGGCGCGCAGCCTTGAAGGAGCCAGCATAGCGGCGGCCCCGGCGGCAAGAAACGAACGGCGGTGAAGGACAAGCGACTGCACTGGAACTGTGGTGGCGGGGAATTGAGCCGTTGTCGAGAGGTTGGTTTGGGCCTGACCCCATGCTAGCCTGCCCCGCAAAAGGAGTGCGCAATGACCGTCCAGCAGCCTGATGGCATCCACCACATCGCGATCATGTCTGCCGACATGAAGCAGCAGCTAACATTTTTCACGCAGGTGATGGGGTTTCCGCTGGTCGGCCTGTTCGATATGCACGGGGTGCCCGGCGGCAAGCATGCCTTCCTGAAAATGGCGGATAACAGCTTTTTCTCCGTAGTCGAAATGGCTGGTATTGCTGAAATCCCCAGCACCATCGGGATCACCCACGCTGGCACCGGCGCTGGCAAATGCGCCGCCGGGGTAACCCAGCATATCGCCTTTCGTGTGCCAGACGAAGCGGGCTTGATCGCAATGCAAAACCGCATCCGCAGCCATGGTGTGCCGGCCATCGGCCCGATCGGGCATGGTTTCTGCAAATCGATCTACTTCGCCGGTCCCGAAGGGCTGACGCTGGAGGTAAGCTATGCGGTAAGCGCGGTTGATCCGGCCCGCTGGGTCGATCCGTCAATGCTGGCCGAATGCGGTATTTCGGGCGATGAAGCCCAGGCCATGCTGAACCCTGCGCCGTGCCTGGCCGATGCCCAGGTGGCCCAGCCGGCGTTTGATGAAACCAAGCCGCAATTGGCCTATCCGGTTGAAACGCTTAAAGCGATCCTGGCCGCACCCGATGCCGCGATCACTATGCAAGGCAGCTACAACGATCCGCCGGTGGCAGTTTAAGGCGCGCAGAACATTGCCATTCAAGATCACGAAAATCCCGCACAAATCGATGAAATTGCTCCCGCATCTAAAGCCCTTTTTGCTGATCGGGCTGGCAACGCTGCTGGCATCCTGTGCGCGCCAGAAAATTGGCGATCCGCCCATGATAACCCAGGCCGACGTCACCACCGTTCTGGCCACGGCCGCCCAGGCAGCGCAATCAAAGCTGGGGCCGGACTATTGCATCGATCCCGATCTGGCGCTGCGCAGCTCGGTCACCTGGTCGGGCTCTTCCGATCCCGAAGGCTGGATTTACCTGCCTCCGCCCGATAGCAGCCGCTATCGCCGGGTTGCCCGCCCATCAACCAACCACCTGCCGGCATCCGCGCTCGAAGCCTTTGGCAAACAGCGCGTCAGCAAAGTTTGCCGCCACACCCTGGTGTTCGAACGCCCGGAATTCATGGAGACGGTAAACCAGGATGCGCACAAGATCGAAGCAATCATCACCTTCAACGATCTTTGCCCGATGTGCGGCGGCGGCTATACCGTTCGGCTGCGCAAATCCCCGCAAGGCTGGCTGATCGATGATCAGGGCGTGACGGAATCCTGGCTGGGTTAGGCAATTGATCGCCCGAAATACCAGCGGTGCCCTTGCCTTACAGCGCCGTGCCGCTTAGCGCCGCCAGCACATCCCCCAGCATTCGCCCCAAGGAGTTTCACACATGGTCCCCCGTTACGCCCGCCCCGCCATGACCGCGATCTGGGAACCGGAGGCGCGCTATCGGATCTGGTTTGAGATAGAGGCGCACGCAACCCAGAAGCTGGGCGATCTGGGCGTGGTTCCACCCAGCGGGGCCAAGGCGCTGTGGGATTGGTGGGCGACCAATCCGGCAATCGATGTTGCCGCGATTGACGCAATCGAGGCAGTGACCAAGCACGATGTGATCGCGTTCCTCGATTGGGTCGCCCAGCAGGTTGGCCCAGAGGCGCGGTTCATGCACCAGGGGATGACCAGCTCTGATGTGCTGGATACCACGCTTTCGGTCCAGCTGGCGCAGGCGTCCGATCTGCTGCTGGCCGATCTGGATGCACTGCTGGCCGCGATCAAACGCCGCGCGCTGGAACACAAATACACCCCCACTATCGGCCGCAGCCACGGGATCCATGCCGAGCCGACCACATTCGGCAAAAAACTGGCCGAAGCCTATGCAGAGTTCACCCGCTGCAAGGCCCGCCTGATCGCCGCCCGCGCCGAAGTGGCAACCTGCGCGATCAGCGGTGCAGTTGGCACATTCGCCAATATTGATCCGCAAGTTGAGGAATACGTTGCCGCAAAGCTGGGCCTGGCGGTTGAGCCCGTTTCAACCCAGGTTATCCCGCGCGATCGCCACGCAATGTTTTTTGCCACGCTGGGTGTGATCGCCAGCAGCATCGAACGCCTGGCAATCGAAGTGCGCCATTTGCAGCGCACCGAAGTGCTGGAGGCAGAGGAATATTTCGCGCCCGGCCAAAAGGGTTCCAGCGCAATGCCGCACAAACGCAACCCGATCTTGACAGAGAACCTGACCGGCCTTGCCCGGATGGTCCGATCGGCCGTTACGCCTGCGCTGGAAAACGTTGCGCTGTGGCACGAACGCGACATCTCGCACTCATCAGTTGAACGCTACATCGGCCCCGATGCCACAATCACGCTCGATTTCGCGCTGGGCCGGCTGACCGGGGTGATCGACAAACTGCTGGTCTACCCTGAGCGGATGAAGAAGAACCTCGATAAGATGGGCGGCCTGGTCCATTCGCAGCGGGTGCTTTTGGCGCTGACCCAGGCCGGACTGGAACGCGACGCCGCCTACCGCCTGGTTCAGCGCAACGCGATGAAAGTGTGGGAAAGCGACGGAGAATTGAGCCTGCTGGAGCTGCTCAAGGCCGATAGTGAAGTTAGCGCAGTGATGAGTGCGAATGAGCTCGAGGAAAAGTTCAACCTCGACTATCATTTCAAGGCGATCGACACGATTTTCGCGCGGGTGTTTGGGGAGTAGGCGATCCAGTATCCTCTCCATTTTTGGCGACTGCCACAAATGGGGAGGTGGATCGTGTAGGCCATCGGGGTCTATATCAGCATGGAGAAACGACCATGAAGCGCATATTGAAGTACACGCTTTCCTTGCTGCTGATGGCCGTGATCGCCCTGTTCGTCTGGGGTTATGCCCCGGATACCGATCCGGACGCGATGAAGACCAAATATGCCAGCGCCGCATCGCAATTCATCGATGTGGGCGGCGGGCTTACCATGCATGTCCGCGATGAGGGCAAGCGCGATGGGCCGGTGCTGGTTTTGCTGCACGGCTCCAATTCGTCACTCCACGCCTGGGAGCCATGGGTGGAACGGCTGAAGGCCAAATACCGGATCATCAGCCTCGATCAGATCGGCCACGGGCTGACTGGGCCCAACCCGGCGGATCAGTATGAGGCCGCTGCCTTTGTTGGAACCCTTGACGCATTGATGGTCAAAATGGGGGTCAGCAAGTTCGCGCTCGCCGGCAATTCCATGGGCGGGTACGTCGCTTGGGAATATGCCTTGGTCCATCCGGGCAAGCTGACCCATCTGGTTCTTGTCGATGCAGGCGGCCCGCCCGATGATCCGAACAAGAAGCTTCCGATTGGCTTCCAGATCGCGCGCACGCCCGGTTTGAGCAAGCTGGCGCTGGTGATCACGCCGCGTTCGTTGTTCGAAAAGTCGATCCATCAGACGGTGTCGAATCAGGCAATCGTCACCCCCGAAATGATCGACCGCTATTGGGAGCTCAACCGCTACCCCGGCAATCGTAGCGCCACGGGCCTGCGTTTTGCGGTCTACGCATCGCGAGCCATGAATGTTGGGCGTTTGGGTGAAATCAAGACGCCAACATTGATCCTGTGGGGCGCGGAGGATAAATTGATCCCGGTTTCGGGGGCGGACTGGTTTGCCGCGCGGATCGCTGGATCGGTCAAGATCATCTATCCCGGCATCGGCCACGTGCCGATGGAAGAAGCCGCAGACAGGTCTGCCGCAGATCTCGATGCTTTCTTGACTGGCCCCTTCCCAAGTCCGGCCAAGATGCCTAGCATCCCCACTACAAAACCTTGATCAAAAGGAAGGGTTCGCCATGCAAATGATCCGTACTTTGGCACTGCTGCTGATTGCGATCGCGCTGACTGCATTTGTTGCGATCAACTGGAGTCCGGTTGTGCGGGTCAATTTCTGGCCAGCCGGCGATGGTTACGCCGGATTTGATTGGCCAGTTGGGTTCGTTGCGCTGTTCTTTTTCCTGGCTGGAATGCTGCCGATGTGGCTGCTGCTTAAGGGCGCGGCCTGGCGGTTCAAGCGGCGGATCGGCAATCTGGAAAATTCGCTCAAGGCGAACAGCTTTGATCCGCCCGCCCCGATTGCCACCAGCAGCCAGCTTGATGCTGCAACCCAGGAAAGCCCGGCAAGCCCGCTATGACCAATCCCGTCTATCTCGCACTCGATTTCCCCCGGATTGAAACCGCCGATGCCGTGGCCCGAAAGGTCAAGGATCACATTGGCGGCATTAAGCTGGGGCTGGAATTCTTCTGCGCCCACGGCCACCACGGGGTACATGAGATTGCGAAGATCGGGCTGCCGCTGTTCCTCGATCTGAAGCTGCACGATATTCCCAATACCGTGGCCGGCGCGATGCAGGCGATCCACGTGCTGCAACCTGCGATTGTAACAGTCCATGCCGGCGGCGGGCGGGCGATGATGGAAGATGCCAAGGCTGCGGCTGGGGAGCATTGCCGGGTGGTTGGTGTTACGGTGCTGACCAGCCTGGATGATGGCGATATGGCTTCCACCGGGGTTGCCGGCACGTCTTACGATCAAGTGATGCGCTTGGCTGATCTGGCGCATTCATCGGGGCTCGATGGGATAGTGTGTTCGGGCCATGAAGTTGCGGCGGTCCATTCGCAGTGGAAAGACGGTTTCCTGGTGGTGCCCGGCCTGCGCCTGGCTGATGGCGCGCATGGCGATCAAAACCGCGGCGGAGCAGGAACGGGCGATCAGAAAAGGATCGTAACCCCGCGCATCGCGCGCGATGCCGGGGCCAGCGTGCTGGTGATCGGCCGGCCAATCGCCCGCGCCGAAGATCCGGTCGCAGCGGCCCGCGCGATAGAAGCGACGCTATAGGTTCAGCTTCGGGCAAGGCGGCCCGGTCCAAACTTGCTGCAAGAAAACATGGAGCCAATTGATGAAACTGCTCACGCTCGCCCTTGCCCCCCTCGCTCTCGCCCTTTCGCTTCCCGGAGCCGCCATGGCGCATGAAAATCACTCCACAATCGCTGCTGGATCAACCCTGCTAGTGCTGAATGCCGAAGGCCGCACCACCCGCACCCCCGATCTGGCGATTTTCAACGCCGGGGTAACCACCGAAGGCAAGACCGCCAGCGAAGCGATGAGCGCCAATGCCGCGGCGATGAACCGGGTGATTGCGGCGCTTAAGAAAGCCGGAATTGCGGACAAGGATATCCAGACCAGCAGCATCAACCTGAACCCGGTTTATGGCCAGCCGGTAATGGGGCCCAATGGGCAGATGATCCACGAACCGCGGATCATTGGCTATCAGGCCAACAATTCACTGACGATCCGCAGCCATGACATCAAGGGCTTTGGCAAAGTGCTGGATGCACTGGTGGCATCGGGGGCCAATCAGATTTCCGGGCCCAGCTTTCAGCTGTCCGATCCCAGCACCGCCAACGATGAAGCCCGCGTCAATGCGATGAAATCAGCCCGGGCCCGCGCCGATCTTTATGCCAAAGCCGCCGGCCTGCGGGTGGTGCGGATCATCTCGATCAGCGAAGGCGGCGGCTATGCCCCCCCTCAGCCGGTTTACGCCATGGCCAAGATGGAAATGGCCGCAGACGCTGCACCCACGCCGATCTCGGCCGGGCAGGTTGAAACCCAGATGTCGGTTACGGTGCAGTTCGAACTGGCACCCTGAGCCGTGCCGCGTTAGGGCGCAGGATATGCCTGCGCCCAAAATCAAGCTTTGCGGCCTGAACGATACTGCCGCGCTGGCAGCGGCGCTTGATGCGCGGGCAGACTTTGTTGGGTTCAATTTCTACCCCCCCTCACCCCGCTTCCTCTCGCTTGATCTGGCCGCAGGGCTGGGCGCGCAGGCAGCTGGACGCAGCCAGCGGATTGGCGTGTTTGTCGATGCTGATGATGCCGCGATCAGCGCTGCGATCGACGCGGCGCGGCTCGATGGGATCCAGCTTCACGGGCATGAACCGCCGGCCCGGGCAGCAGAATTGCGCAGCAGCTTCGGCCTGCCGGTATGGAAAGTGCTAAGCGTGGCCAGCGCGGCAGATATTGACCGCGCAGATGGCTACGCCGGGGCCGCAGATTTCATCCTGTTCGATGCCAAGACGCCCAAGGGCACACTGCCCGGCGGAATGGGGCTGGTGTTCGATTGGGCATTGCTGGGCCGGTACCGCGGTGCCTTGCCGTGGGGCCTGGCTGGCGGCCTTACACCCACAAACGTTGCTGGCGCCGTAATCCAAACCGGCGCGCCGCTGGTCGATGCGGCATCGGGAATTGAAAGCGCGCCGGGGATCAAGGATCCGGCGTTGATCGCCGCGTTCTGCGCCGCCGCGCGCGCCGCATAGCAAAAGGGCGGCCCGTTATCGGGGCCGCCCTTCGCATTTCGAGCTTCGCTGCGCTTAGAAGCGCACGCCTACACCGCCAACGACGGCATCAAGGCTGGAGCTGAAGTTGTTATCAAAAGCGTGGCGATATTCCACCTTGACATAAACCTTGCCCGAAACGGTTTGTTCAAGCCCGCCGCCAGCAGTCCACGTGCCGCCGCAGCCGGTGCAGTATTCGGTGGTGTAACCGCCGGTGCCGTAAACGCGGGTCCCCGCATTGGCGCCAACCTTGGCACCCAAACGGCCGGTCAGGCCAAAACCGACCTTGGTGCCGCTGACGCCGATCTTGTCGCCGGAAACTTCAAAGCCAGCGAACGCACTTTGGCCAAGGTCAAAATCATAACCAGCAGCGGCGCCCCAGACATCTTGCGAGCTTCCGCCAGACCAGGCTACGCCGCCACGCACTTCGGCGCGGGCTTCGCCGCCTTCGGCAAAGGCGGGTGATGCAACGGCCAGCGAGGCCAGAAGGGGAAGGATCAATTTTTTCATACTCAGTACTCCTGCTTGGGTTTGCGCGACCACAAGTCTTCGATGGCCCTTTTTATCATGGCCAATCCTAGCCACCCGATTAACGCATAGCCCATCCTGAAAAACGCATTTCGCCAGTGCCATATTGGCAACAATTGTTGTAAAAACCCGCCAAATTACCGCCCTTTGAAGCTACCTGTCCAAAAATTGAGCGATGGTGCCGGGCTGCTTGAGCGCATAAAAAAGGGGCGGCCCGTTTCCAGACCGCCCCCTTTAATGCTTGGTGAAAGGTCTGCTTAGAAGCGGAACCCAACCCCGGCGACCACTGCATCCGAATCCGGGACCAGGCCGCTTACGAAGTGGTGGCGATATTCCGCCTTCACATACAGCGGGCCGCCGATGCTCTGTTCCACACCGGCGCCAGCGTGGTAGCTATCCTCGCACAGATCGCACGGTTCGGTGGTGTAGCCGGCAGCAGCAAACACGCGGGTGCCAGTCATGGCCTTGACCCCAACCCGGCCGGTCAGGCCCCAGGCAACCTTGGTGCCGGTGTCGTTGATCTTGTCACCTGAAAGCTCGATGCCGTAAAACGTCATCGGACCCAGATCACCATCAAAGCCAACAGCGGCGCCATAGGTATCTTCGGTAACGCCGCCCGACCAGATCGCACCGCCACGCACTTCGGCGCGGGTATCGGCCAGGGCCGGGGTAGCAAATGCCAGCGAAGCGATAAGCGGCAGGATGAATTTACGCATTGGAAAACTCCTCAATCATTAAGCCCAGATACAGGGCGTGAGGACCAGATGGGGAAGCAATCCTTGCGGCGCAATGAACCGCCTGACAGTAAATTACAGGTTCAAGTGTTTCTGTTGCTGGTTTGCCACATAATATTCATCAAACAGCAAACTTTCTTACAGGCCGGTTAAGCACCCAATCCCTTGCAGACACTGGACTTCACGGGCGCGCTCTGCCAAGCGCAGCCTTGTCATGAGCACTGCAAACCAAAAAAATTCATTCCGCACCCAGCCCGATGAATTTGGGCATTTTGGCCAGTTTGGTGGGCGCTATGTCGCCGAAACGCTGATGCCGCTGATTCTTGATCTTGAGCGTGAATATACCGCGGCCAAGGCCGATCCAGCGTTTCAGGCAGAGTTTGACGATCTGCTGGAACACTATGTCGGCCGTCCCAGCCCGCTCTACTTCTCGCCGCGCCTGACTGAAGAGCTCGGCGGCGCGCAAGTCTGGTTCAAGCGCGACGAACTGAACCACACCGGCGCGCACAAGATCAACAATTGCATCGGCCAGATCCTGCTGGCGATCCGCATGGGCAAAACCCGGATCATTGCCGAGACCGGCGCAGGCCAGCACGGTGTTGCCACCGCCACGGTCTGCGCGCGGTTCGGCTTGCCCTGCACGGTGTTCATGGGCGCGACCGACGTGGCGCGCCAGGCCCCCAACGTGTTCCGGATGAAGCTGCTGGGCGCCGAAGTGCGGCCCGTCACCGCCGGTGCGGCCACGCTGAAGGATGCGATGAACGAGGCGCTGCGCGATTGGGTCGCCAATGTGCATGACACGTTCTACATCATCGGCACTGCGGCAGGCCCGCATCCTTACCCCGAACTGGTCCGCGATTTTCAAAGCGTGATCGGGCGTGAAGCGCGCGAACAGATGCTGAAGCGCACCGGCCGCCTGCCCGATCTGCTGGTTGCCGCAATCGGCGGGGGAAGTAACGCGATCGGCCTGTTCCACCCGTTCCTGGATGATGACAGCGTAAAGATGCTGGGCGTCGAAGCGGCTGGACACGGGCTGGACAAGGAGCACGCCGCCAGCCTTGCGGGCGGGCGCCCCGGCATCCTCCACGGCAACAAGACCTATCTGCTGCAAGACGATGACGGCCAGATCACCGAAGGCCACTCGATCAGCGCCGGGCTCGATTATCCCGGGATCGGCCCTGAGCACGCCTGGCTGCGCGATGTCGGTCGGGTCGATTATACTTCGGTCACCGACGCTGAGGCGCTGGACGGCTTTCAGCTGCTGTGCCGCACCGAAGGGATCATCCCCGCGCTTGAGCCAGCCCACGCGATTGCAGCGGTCAAGAAGATCGCGCCGACGATGGACAAGGACCAGATCATCCTCGCCAACCTGTGCGGGCGGGGGGACAAGGATATCTTCTCCGTGGCCGACCATTTAGGGGTGGAGCTTTGACCCACCACCAACCCAACTTCGCGATTGCTATCCGCGCAGTCCCCCTCTTCCAACCCTCTCCCCTGAAGGGGAGAGGGCTTTACTGCTCTCTCCCCTTCAGGGGAGAGATGCGAGACTTGGCAGCTTGCTGCCTAGTCGCAGCAGAGAGGGGCAGATGCGCGACCAACGACTGACCGCCTTCGCCAAGGCCAATCGTCAGAAAATGCCGGAACCGGCCATGCAGATGTGGCTGCAAATACGGGCAGAACGGTTCATGGGGATCAAGTTCAGGCGCGAAAAGGTAATCGGCGAATACATTGCAGATTTTGCCGCCAACGATCCGAAGCTGGTGGTAGAGATTGATGGCGACACGCACGATATCGACGACCCGCGCGATGCGCTGCGAACGCGTTATCTGGAATCGCAGGGCTACCGGGTTGTACGGTATTCGAATGTTGATGTGACGCATAATTTGGAAGGTGTTTTGATGAATCTGGCGGCGGTTATTGCCGAAATGCGGCCCCCTCTCCCCAACCCTCTCCCCTGAAGGGGAGAGGGAGCTAGTAGCC
>NZ_JBEBKB010000052.1:0-13869 GCF_040079535.1 Novosphingobium sp.
CCCCCAGGTTGCAGTCCAGGGTGGGAAAATCAGAACACGCCGGGCACCAGCCGCCAGCGGGTTTTCTGCATGAAGGCGCGGTATTGGGGATCCTGGCTCAGCAGGGTTTCCTCGGCCTGCAGGCGCAGGATCTGGGCCCACCAGCCAATTGCATAAAGCGCGATATTCATCAGCGATGGCATCATCATCAGCAGCCCGATGTGGACCATCAGATAGCCGGCATAGATCGGATGGCGCACCAGCCGGTACATGCCGGTGGTCTTGATCCCGCGGTTGGCCGGAGCCACCCCAAAGCTGCGCCGCAAAAACATCTTGCCGGCCAGCTGCACCGCATTGCCCGCAGCCACCAGCCCCAGCGCGATACTGCCCAGCGCCACCATCGCATCTGGCACCGGCACCGGCATGATCAGCATCGGCGCGGCCGTGGCGGTAATCGCCAGCAGCCAATCGCCAAACCGCATGGAAATCGCCTCGGTCGGCCGGCGCAGCAATACGAACAGCAAGACCGTAGTTTCCGTAAGCAGCATCAGCGGTGCAAACGGATTGCCGGCCGAAGATTGCCACACCCGGAAAACCAGCAGCAGCCACAGCGCCACAATAACAGCCTGTTCGGCCCGATCCAGCCGGCGCGGCGTAAGCCAGTGCGGCAGCGAAGGTGTGGTGGTTGTCCCGTTCATGACCGTGGGAATGACACGAGATGGTTAACGAATGGTTGGGGCGCGGGAAAGGCCGGTTCCGCGCGGCGCCGCATCACCATCACGCGCCCGCGCAGCGGCGGCGCTGCAAACGCCCCGCCGCGCTGCGCCGGGTGAGTTAGGGGATGATCAGGCTGGCCAGGGCCATGCCGCACTGGTCAACCGATTGGCACTGCTGGCCCCGATCAGCCTTGGCGGCAAGCAGTGCCTGCGTGCCGTGCGCCAGGCCAAGCGACGTGCTCCCCAGCGCGGCGATCGCAAAGAGCGCTCCTTTGGGAAAAAACCTCATGCTGAACTCCCTTGTCGTGCGGCCCCAAGCAGGCGGCAAGACGTTTATGGCAGACGCGAATGACGTGCGCATTCCAGTCTTATGTCGGTGATGGGGCAGGCGGGTGACAGCGGGGTGACAGGGGCTAAGCTGCCTTTGCATTTCGGTGCGCCCTTGGACGGGGGCACGCAATACCATGTCTCTGTGCCTGAGCCGATCCGCAATCAAACGAATCGCATCCAATTCTGGCCGTGGGCAGGTTGCACCGAATTGCGTGCCAAGCGAGCTGGGACTGCCACCCTTGCGAACTTAATAAACATTTTTCCGAGGGTATTTAGCAGTTTGTGTTAACTGCGCCCCTAAACCCTTTTTGCAATCCCGAATTCAAGCTATTGACTGTCGAATGGGGCGGCAAATTCCACATGACGTGAATTCAGTTGATCGATTGAGCGAAAATCAGGTTGAAGCCCTGATTCGCAGCCTTTTGGGGCAGACTTCGAAATCGATTGCCAAGCAAATGTCCGATGGTGAGAAATGCATTTCGCCTCACACGGTAGATAGCTGGATGCGCAAATCAATCGTCACGCTTGGTGTGTCGAGCCGCGATGAAGCAGCCAATTTGGTCAGCAGGTCGCCGCGAGCCGGGGAATATCAAAGCTTGATATCTCAATCGTCGCCTATTGTGGCGGATTTCCTTCAGGCTACGCCACTGTCGTCGCGGACAGGATCGGCAAGCAGCGGAGCAATCTGGGGCTGGCCGTTCCCTACCAAAGGGCGACCGGAGAACGACGACACACTAGCGTGGCGGGTTCTTTGGCCGATCCTGATCGCGATAGGTACGATCTTCGCTTTTTCCGCGCTCTATGCGGTATTGCGCGGCTGGAGCGAGATGGCATCCGGCTGACGCAGCCGTCAGAAAGGATGTTATCTAGATGTCGATTTCCCAACAAAAGATCGCAACGGCTCACAAACTTGCCAAGCAGCTCCATGCGACCGAGCAGGCGGTTTCGGAAGCCTACACCGAAATGGCCAAGTTCGCTGCAATGCTGCCCCAGGCCCAGGCCGAGGCCAATGTATCACGCATCGTTGGCCGCAAAGTCGTGGCCAAGGCAGGCGAAGGCATGTCGATTGCGAGCAACCTCTTTCAGGTGATCACGGAAGCCCATTTGCTACTTACGGCCGTGCAACACCAAGTCGGGCTCGAAGTATTCGATTTTGGTGCAGGGACTGACAAGCCAAAGAAATCTTTTGGCTCAACGGTTGTCGTGCCAGCACGACAGCTTGAACAAGTGGCGTGAAGGAGGGATTGTGGCGGCTTACTTCTACACTCTGGCGATCATTGGATGCGCCCTTGCATACTGGAAGGGTTCAAGGAGTGAAAAGTTCGCCGCCATGATCTACATCGCTGGATCAATCACGACCACGCTCGCCGGAACGGCGTCGCAGTGGGCCCTCTTTGAGCCGAAAATATTTTTGATCGACTGTTTGATATTGGTCGGATTTTGGATGATCGCGTTAAGATCGAAAAAATTCTGGCCATATTGGATCACCGGATGGCAGTTGGTTGGTGTTTTGATCCACGTTCAGAAAGCATTTCTTCCTGGAATTGCGCCTGAACCTTATGGATATCTATCAATGTATTTAAGTATACCGGTGCTAATACTTATTGTTATCGCGGGAATAACAGATAAGAAACTAGTCAAAGAAACAATTTCGATAGCCCAAATGCTGCAACCAGATGGGGACATATTAAAGGGCCGCCATCGTGGGCAATGACAATGAAATCAGACCAAAATTTCGCAGCGAGAAGGCGAGTAAAATCCGTAAGCCAAATAGTTTTATGCTGGTCGGTTCAGGTATTGAAGCCGAAGATTCGGTGCAGCGGGATCTACGGCTAAACTGGGCTAAAGAAATTTTGCGCGAACGCATGCTCCGCCGCCAATTTATGGAACCTGAGATTTTCGGAGAACCAGCTTGGGACATTCTGATCTCGGCCTATCTTGCTGAGCAGGCCGGTGTTGAAAATTCGGTTGTCGAGGCTTGTACCGTTTGCCGCCTGAATTTTGTCGTCGGATTTCGTTGGTTCAAGGTTCTCGAGGGCTTCGCTCTCATTTCCCGCATTGGCACCGGAAAGGAATTCGCAATGCGCGCGAAACTGACTCAGGGGGGGCAACTCGCAATCGATTCCTATCTAGACGCAATAATGAAAGAGCGCACCGGCAGGCATTAGATTTTTGGTGCGCTCGCGCCCAAACCATGCTAGCCAGCGCCGGGAGTTCGAAAATAAAAAAGGGAAGTAAGTTGACTTCCAGTAACCAATCTATCGATGAGTTGATCGGTGAGGCTGAGGCCTTGTTGGCTAAGTTAGACGAAATTCCAACGTGCCCGGCTGCGGCGCATGTCGCTAGTGCTATTAGCGCACTGCAGGAAATTCTTGAGCCAAGGGCAAAGAAATCAGTTTAGGATAACTGACGAACTGAGCCGGGAACTAGTTTTCTAAAAATTTGGAAATTCCTCCAAGCTTGGCAGCAATTGGCGTTGCCGATTTTTGCGATCAAGCAAATAGTGTCTCATCGCCCTGTCGCCTTTCGTAGTGAGGACAACCCAAGTCCGCCGCTTGTCCAAATTGTCGGCGAAGCGAGTGACCAGCGCATGGCCTTCAAGCAGTCCGATCCATCTAAGTGCGGTGGTAGGAGGTGACCCAGAGCCATAGCAAAGTGCAGTGATCGAGAGCCTTTTTTCGGCGACGGCTGCGATGAACAGGTCCAGCATCATGTCCCATGCCGGCTCACCGAACAAATTTGATTCAAAATATTTGGAACGACGCCTCCGCTCACGATATTCTTCGAGCGCCAATCTTCCAAGGAACGGAGTATCATCCATTCTTGAATTATTCTTGGTATCGAAAATGTCATGCGCTTGGCCGTTGCCATTTCTTTCGCCATCGATATCGGCCGTATCGATCATTTCTCGAATCGCAAGAAGGCATGCGGCGGCTCTGCCGTATTCACCCAAAGTACTGACCATCTGATTGCCCATATAGTTCCCCACCACGAGTGATATTGCTTAGGGAATTTCACCTTGTCAAAACTGGCGGAGCTATGACAGTTACTTTTCAGCACATATTTTGACTCCGTTTTGGATCGAATTTCGTACCGTCCAAGAAAACGCGGTGACGCGTGCAGAGCTTTCGGCAACTTCCGTGCTCCAGCTCCGGGCACATCCGTAGTCCCCAGGCTGGGCCCATCCACAACGGCTGCCCCGCAGCCTAGCGCCCGCCTAACCCTTGACTCTCCCCCCACACCCGCTATTGGCCCGCCCCGACCGGGCGTTCGCGCTTGGTCATCCGTCCGAGACAGTTGCTGGGGGTTTCCCCCTTAATTCGCAGCCTAGGCGGGGACAGAGAATTTCCGGCCCTGGCGCTTTGCCGCGGCTTGGCCTGGCGTTTTTGGCGCCCTCCTTCCCCATCGCAAACGGACTCGCCCATGGTGCTTTTGCATCGTGGACAAACCTAGCCGGTCGCGGCGGGGGCTTTGCCTTCACGCGGCCATTTGTGAAGGAGTAAGGCATGGATCGTTCGCAAAAAGCCGACGCGGTCGCATCGCTAAATTCGGTTTTCGCCGAGGCAGGCGTGGTGGTAGTCACCCGCAACCTCGGGCTGACGGTGGCCCAGTCCACCGCGCTGCGCACGAAGATCCGGGAAGCCGGTGCGTCCTATAAGGTTGCGAAGAACTCACTTGCCAAGCTTGCCATCAAGGACACCGACTATGTCGGCCTGAACGATCTGCTTACCGGCCCCACCGCGCTTGCCAGCTCGGTTGATCCGGTAGCAGCCGCCAAGGCCGTGGTCGAATTCGCCAAGACGAACGACAAGATCGAAATCGTCGGCGGATCGATGGGTACGCTGGTTCTGAACGCGGATGGGGTCAAGGCGCTTGCCTCGATGCCGTCGCTCGATGAACTGCGCGGCACCATTATCGGGTTGGTCCAGGCCCCTGCAACGAAGATCGCTCAGCTTGCTACCGCTCCGGCGGCCAAGCTGGCCCGCGTCTTCAGCGCATACGCCGAGGCAGCTTGATCCAAGCGTTCAACGAATATTCCGGACGCAGCCCGTCCGGTTCCATCATTTTAGGAGTGAAACATCATGGCTGATATTGCCAAACTGGTTGAAGACCTTTCGAAGCTGACCGTTCTGGAAGCTGCTGACCTTGCCAAGGCGCTTGAAGAAGCGTGGGGCGTGTCTGCTGCTGCTGCTGTTGCCGTGGCTGCTGCCCCGGCCGCTGCTGCTGAAGCTGCTGAAGAAAAGACCGAATTCGACGTTATCCTGACCGGCGACGGCGGCAACAAGATCGCCGTCATCAAGGAAGTCCGTGCGATCACGCAGCTGGGCCTGACCGAAGCCAAGGCGCTGGTGGAAGCCGCTCCGAAGGCGATCAAGGAAGGCATCAACAAGGCCGAAGCCGACGACATCGTCGCCAAGATCACCGCTGCTGGCGGTACCGTCGAAGTCAAGTAAGCTTCGATACCAGTTTTGCGGCTGTCTTGAAGCAGTCGCAAATGGGAAGGGCGGCCTCTCGGGGCCGCCCTTTTTCGGTTAATTCGCCTGGGCAGCCTTCACTTCAAAGTCTTGAGATAGTCGATCAGCGCCTTGCGATCGGCCGCATTGCCCATTCCGGCGTAGGTCATCTTGGTTCCCGGAACCATCTTCATCGGATTGGTGAGATAGGTATCGAGGGTCTGTTCATCAAAGGTCAGCCCTGAATTCTTGTTGGCATCGCTATAGGCAAAGCCGGGCACGGCGCCGGCTTTGCGGCCAAACACGCCCGCCAGACTTGGGCCCACGCCGTTCTTTCCAGCTTCAACCGAATGGCAGGCGGCGCACTGTGCAAAGGCGGCGGGCTTGCCATCGGCAGCAGCCATGCTGGCCGAGGGAACTGGTGCAGGGCCAGATGCATCGTTGCCGGCGGGCTGTTCCGCAGCGGGCTTTCCGCAAGCCGAAAGCGCCAGTGCCAGCGCGATGATAGTGCCAGTTGCCAAAGTCTTTTGCATGGTTGCGATCCCTCCCTTGGGGTCAATGAAGTCTTGATGCCTTGTAGATCAGGCGAAGGCTGCGGGGAAAGTGTGTTTGTGTCCACAGCCGTTGCATAAATCGCACGGCTGCGGTGCGAATTGTTCGATGTCAGGCAAAATGGCTTTTCCAGCATGGGCCAAGCGCCTATCCGGGCCGGCTTTATGTCTGACGCAAGCACCCTTGATCCCTGGCGCACCGAACTGCGCGCTATGCTGCAATTGGCGGCGCCATTGGCGCTGGCCAACTTGCTGTGGATGGCGATCGGGACAACCGATGTGATCTTCGTGGCCATGCTGGGCCAAGAACCGCTGGCCGCATCCAGCCTGGCGGTAACGCAATACATGCTGATCAGCTGGGCCTTGACCGGCCTGACCGGGGCAGTAGCGCCGCTGGTTGCTGCTGAACTTGGGCGAAAGCGGCACGCGGTGCGCGAAGTGCGGCGTTCAGTGCGGATGGCGCTGTGGCTGGCAGTGGGCACGGGGCTGCTGGGGGTGATGCTGTGCTCCTGGGGTGAAGGCTTCATGCGGCTGACCGGGCAGGATCCGGAAATATCACGAAATGCAGGCGCCTTTCTGGACATCATCAAATGGGCGATCCCGGCGATGGTGATATCCAGCGTGCAGCGCACTTTTGTCTCCGCGCTCAATCGGCCGCTGCTGGCAACCGGCATCACTGCGGCAGCGATCGTCATCAATGCACTGGGGAACTGGGTGCTGATCTTTGGGCACCTGGGGATGCCTGCCATGGGCCTGGAAGGATCAGCCCTTGCCAGCGTGATCACGGCCTTTGCGATGGTCGGTGCATATGCCCTGGTCATTGCCTGCGACCGGCGGCTATCGCGCTATCGCCTGCTGGGGAACTGGTGGCGGCCTGAATGGCAGCGCCTGCGCGATCTGGTTCGGATCGGCCTGCCAATCGCCTGCATCATCATTGCCGAAGGCGGCTTTTTCAGCAGTGCGGCCTATCTGATGGGCCGGATCGGCGCGGCGCAATTGGCGGCGCACACCGTGGCGCTGCAGATTGCCGCATTGGCCTTTCAAGTGCCGTTCGGGGTTGGGCAGGCGGCGACAATCAGGGTGGGGTACCATTTCGGCGCGGGCGACCGTGAAGGTGTTCGGCTGGCCGGGAAGGCAGCCTTGTGGACGGCCTTCGCCTTCTCGTTTGTGGGGGCCAGCGTGATGATGCTGTTCCCGCATCAGGTCCTCTCGCTCTATGTCGATGCGGCTGATCCTGCCAATGCCCAACTTATTACCCTGTCGGTGCGATATCTGGCGGTGGCAGCACTGTTCCAGATGTTTGACGGGGTTCAGGCGGTGGGTGCTGGCGCGCTGCGGGGCTTGCAGGATACGCGGATGCCGATGGGAATCGCCCTGTTCGGCTATTGGGTGCCCGGCTTCGGGCTTTCGCTGGGGCTGGGGCTGTTTACACCGCTGGGCGGGCTTGGCGTCTGGATCGGGTTGGCCGTGGGGCTGGTGGTGGTTGCTATCCTGCTGCTGCATCGCTGGCGCCGCCGCGCAGAGCTGGGCCTGCTGCCGGCCTGAAAAATTTGACTCAGACGTGCCTTGACGGCGGGTGAACGCACACCCATATGCGCCGTGCTGGCACTCGCCGTGTGTGAGTGCCAACGATCATCAACCATCATGTAGAGAGGTATTCCACATGAGCTTTCGTCCGTTGCACGACCGCGTGCTGGTTCGCCGCGTAGAGGCTGAAGAAAAGACTGCTGGCGGGATCATCATCCCCGATAGCGCCAAGGAAAAGCCCGCTGAAGGCGAAGTCGTTGCCGTTGGCGCCGGCAACAAGGCCGAAGACGGCAAGGTAACTCCGCTGGACGTCAAGGCCGGCGACAAGGTGCTGTTCGGCAAATGGTCGGGCACCGAGGTCAAGCTTGATGGCGAAGACCTGCTCATCATGAAGGAAAGCGATATCCTCGGCATCATCGGCTGAGCGAACGCCATCTTCTGCTCTACATTCAAAGGAAATGAACAATGTCAGCCAAAGACGTAAAATTCGGCCGTGATGCGCGTGAACGCATTCTCGCCGGTGTCGATATTCTCGCCAATGCCGTCAAGGTAACGCTGGGCCCCAAGGGCCGCAACGTGGTGATCGACAAAAGCTTCGGCGCTCCGCGCATCACCAAGGACGGCGTCACCGTCGCCAAGGAAATCGAACTGAAGGACAAGTTCGAAAACATGGGCGCACAGATGCTGCGCGAAGTGGCTTCGAAGACCAACGACCAGGCCGGTGATGGCACCACCACCGCCACCGTGCTTGCCCAGGCGATTGTTCGCGAAGGGATGACCTGCGTTGCTGCCGGCATGAACCCGATGGACCTCAAGCGCGGGATTGATCTGGCGGTAACCGCAGTCGTTGCCGATCTGGTCAAGCGTTCGAAGCCGGTTTCCGGTTCGTCGGAAATCGCCCAGGTCGGGATCATCTCGGCCAATGGCGATGTGGAAGTGGGCGAAAAGATTGCCCAGGCCATGGAAAAGGTCGGCAAGGAAGGCGTCATCACGGTTGAAGAAGCCAAGGGGCTCGAGTTTGAACTTGATGTCGTCGAAGGCATGCAGTTCGATCGCGGCTACCTTTCGCCCTACTTCATCACCAACCCCGACAAGATGACTGTCGAGCTGGAAAACCCCTACATCCTGATCCACGAAAAGAAGCTTTCGTCGCTTCAGGCGATGCTGCCGGTCTTGGAAGCCGTGGTCCAGTCGGGTCGTCCGCTGCTGATCATTGCCGAAGACATCGAAGGCGAAGCGCTGGCTACTCTGGTGGTCAACAAGCTGCGCGGTGGGCTCAAGGTTGCGGCCGTTAAGGCTCCTGGTTTTGGCGATCGCCGCAAAGCGATGCTGCAGGATATCGCGATCCTGACGCAAGGCGAGATGATCAGCGAAGATCTGGGCATCAAGCTTGAATCGGTGACGCTGACCATGCTGGGCCAAGCCAAGAAGGTGACGATCGACAAGGACAACACCACGATCGTCGATGGTGCCGGACCGAGTGACGAGATCAAGAGCCGGGTCGAACAGATCCGCGCCCAGATCGAAACCACCACCAGCGATTACGACAAGGAAAAGCTGCAGGAACGTCTGGCGAAGCTCGCCGGCGGGGTTGCTGTGATCAAGGTCGGCGGGGCTTCGGAAGTTGAAGTCAAGGAACGCAAGGACCGCGTTGATGATGCACTGCATGCCACCCGCGCTGCGGTTGAAGAAGGCATCGTTCCCGGCGGCGGCACGGCGCTGCTCTATGCCACCAAGGCATTGGCCGGCCTGAAGGGTGCCAACGACGATCAGACCAAGGGCATCGACATTGTCCGCAAGGCGATCACCACCCCGCTTAAGCAGATCGCCAGCAACGCCGGGCATGACGGCGCTGTTGTATCAGGCAACCTGCTGCGCGAAGACGATGAAACCCAGGGCTTCAACGCTGCAACCGACGTTTACGAAAATCTGGTCAAGGCCGGCGTGATCGATCCTACCAAGGTTGTTCGTACTGCGTTGCAGGATGCTGCATCGGTGGCGGGTCTGCTGATCACCACCGAAGCTGCAATCAGCGAAAAGCCTGACGACAAGCCGGCTATGGGCGGAATGCCCGGCGGCGGCATGGGCGGCATGGGCGGGATGGACTTCTAAGGTCCAACACCTCTTGCCAAAGGAACCGGGGCCGGAAGGAGCAATCCTTCCGGCCCTTTCCTGTTAAGGAGCCTGCCCAAATAGGGTCTGCCTGGCTTGCTGGCGGCCATAAGTATTGCCGCGTGGATCAATCCCCCCCGCAAATCGGGCGGCTCGTCGCGCAGGGCTGGGCCTTGCCGCTCTCGTTAGGCAAACCGAAAGCATGTTTGGGCTATCGCTTTCCCGATGAAGACGGGATTTTTCTCTAGAGTGTTGACCAGCCTTGCTTTGGCTGGGGCGGTGCTGGCACCGCTTGCGCCTGCGCATGCCGAAAATCTTGAGAGTGAATTTGACAAGGCTTTCGCTGAGCGTCCGGTCCAACAGGTGGCCACACCCGGCCAGACACAGCAACTTCAAACCCGGCAGGTGCAGCCGCGGGTTCAGCCCACAACGCAAAGCACCAAGCGCGCTCCGCCCGCTTCCGTGCGGCCCTATGTCTCAACCCGCGGCCAACGCAGCTATCCCAGCGCGTTCGACGTTCAGATCGCGAACCTGGCGGATGATGGCAATGGCAGGATTGGCGTTGCGGCAATCGATCTGACCACGGGCCGCACGGTAGGGGTGCTGGGCGCCACGCCATTTCCGTTGGCATCAACCAGCAAGATCGCGATTGCTGCTGCGTTCCTCGACGGGGTTGATAATGGCCGGCTCAGCCTGGATGCCAGCTATCCGCTGATGGTCCCCGTAAAATCAAAGCGGTTTTCCAGCGTTACCGCTCCTGTTCGGCCGGGCGCGATGGTAACCGGGCGCAAGCTGATTGAACGCGCGCTGATCTATTCAGATAATCAGGCAACCGATGCGCTGCTGGCTGCAATTGGCGGACCGGCGGCTGTCAACCGGTGGATTCGTTCCGCCGGCATCACCGGCTTTCGGATGGACCGCACTATTGCCACGCTGGTCCGCGATGACGGTGAATACAATCCTGCCCAACTGATCGATGAGCGGGACAGCGCAACCCCGATGGCCATGGCTGAACTGTTGGCCGGGATATTCCAGGGCCGCTGGCTCAGCCCTGCCAGCCGTTCATTCCTGCTGGCCACGATGGAACGCTGTGAAACCGGCAAGCGCCGCTTGCGCGGACAGCTGCCTGAAGGTGTGCGAGTGGCCCACAAAACCGGGACGCTAAACAACACCGCCAGCGACGTCGGAATTGTCCGCGCCCCTGATGGGCGAGTCTATGCGGTGGCGATCTACGTTACCGGGCAGGGCGGCCATTCCGGACGCGATGCCAAGATCGCCGCACTTTCGCGGGCGATCTATGATGGCTATATCGGCCCGAGCGGTGGCAGCTACGCCTCCGCCCAGCGCTAGCTTTTAGGCCTTTGAAAATGCGGCCTTGCGGGGCCCCAGATAGCCGAACAGATAGGCGCCAACCTTGCGCATCTGAATTTCCTCGGCGCCTTCGGTGATCCGATAGCGGCGGTGATGGCGATAGATATGTTCAAACGGCTTGTGGCGCGAATAGCCGATCCCGCCGTGCACCTGCATCGCCCGGTCAGCCGCTTCGCAGACCAGCCGGTTGGCGTAGTAATTGCACATCGAAATCTTGTCTGACAGCTGATGTTCCAGTTCCTTGTGCGGGATCTGGTCCATCTGCCAGGCCGTCTGATAGATGAAGGCGCGCAGCATCTCGCACTGGGTGGCCAGTTCTACCAGCGGGAACTGAATACCCTGATTGCGCGCCAATTCTTGTCCGAATGGCTTGCGCTCGCGCGCATAACGAACCGATTCCTCAACGCAAAAGGTTGCCGCGCCAAGTGACGAGGCCGCCTGGCGAATGCGGTTCTGATGGACAAAGCTTTGCGCAATCGACAGCCCCCCATCAACCGGGCCCAGCATCGCGCTTTCGGGCACCCAGCAATTTTCGAAATGCATCCGTGGGTGGTCGGTCGGCATGTTGAAAGTCCACATGTATTCATCGACGACCATCCCAGGGGTATCGATAGGCACCAGCAGGCAGCTGATCCCTTTGGCATCGCCCGCCTTGCCCGATGTGCGGCAGAAAGCGGCGCAATGCGTGGCGACGTGCATGCCGGTGATCCACATCTTGCGCCCATCGATCCGCCAGCCGGGCACGCCATCGCGGCTTTCGCGCACGGCAACGGTTTCCATATGGGTGGCATCGGATCCGTGGTCGGGTTCGGTCAGGCCAAAAGCCACCCGCTTTTGCCGATTGAATCCACCCAGGATGAATTCTTCTTGCTGGGCAGGCGTGCCGAAATGTTCAAACATGGCGACGAACGGGAAGTTGCCGACGATTGAATGTTCGTTCTGCAGATCGTTGTGGAGCCCCAGACCCTTGGCGGCGAAACGATCGCGGATCACCGCCATCGCCAGGTTTGTTCCACCCTGGCCGCCGTACTTCTTGGGCGCGGAAAAGCGCCAATGCCCGGCCTTGTCCGCCCGCAATGATGCCTCGCGCAGCAGCAATTCCCATTCATGGCGTGGCAGCCCTTCGTTTTCAAAATCAGTCCGGGCATATTCCCGGCGGTGATCGAAAAAGCGGATATTGTCATCCTGCTGTTCCAGTGGTTTGATTTCTGCCGCGATGAACGCGTCAAGTTCGGCCAGGTAGTCAATCAGATCCTGGGGCAATGCAAAATCCATGTCAGTTTCCTTCCCAGCGGGCCCGCGCGATGGCGAGGGCCGGATATTTCGGCATGTCGGCAGTCAATTTGTCGAGCGCCATACGGCGCAATTTCGCCAGGATACCGGGCGTGGCCAGATCAACCTTGCCCGACATCAAATCGGCGCAAAGCTGTACGTCGATTGCCGAGGGCTGCTGCTCCAACTCTCGCATCACGATCCCCAGCGCATTGCGCGCTACCGCCAGATCGAACTTGCTGCGGCCTGAAACCAGCGGTTTGATGTCATTGGTCAGCCATTCGGAAACCGCTGTCAGCATTTCCGCGCCGCTGGGCTCGCCCTTGCTGGTTTTCCGGGTGGGCGCAGGTGGGGGCAGGGGGATAGCCCGCTCGGCAAGCGGAGCAAGCTCTTCGAGCAGCAACAGCAGATCAAGCTCTTGTTCGGCGGTGCGGCGAGCCACCACCACCCGTTCAACCGAGCGATCGTGCCCGTCCCGCCAGAAGGTGCCCATTTGCAGGCAGCCCAGTGCCCACCAGAACGTGCGGTAGAACGTCCAGAAACGAAAGCGCTGGGGATCAAAGGTTTCGCCGCCAGCGGCTTGATAGGCATCGGCCAATTCTTTGATGCTGGTCAGTCCGTAGCCAGGCCGGTCTGGCCGCGAAAAGCGCCACACGGTCATGCAGCCGAAAGCCAGATCCTCGTGCCAGTCACCCAGATGGGCCAATTCCCAATCGAGCACGCCGGTCAGCCGGCCATGCTCAAACATCAGGTTGCCCAGTCGGAAATCGCCGTGAACCAATTTGGGCGGAGCCGGTGGCGGGATGTTTGCCTCCAACCAGCGCAGCGCCAATCCCAGAATTGGGCGATCCGCGCCGTACGCGATGAAGCGGCTGCGCAGTTCGCCCAGCGCCAATGCGGTATCCATCACCGGAACCGGCAAGCCGGTGCAATCGATGCTGTGGGTGGCGGCCAGTTCGCGGGCGATATCGCCGATTGCCAGCTGCGGATCGGTTTCGGCCAGGAACACAACCGGATCAGGTGAACCCGATATTGCCCGCATAACATAGCCAGAACCGATGCCATCCCCGGCTTCCAGTTCAACCAGAACTTCAGGGGCCAGAACCCCGGCAGCCCGCGCCGCGCGAACCAGCGCGGCTTCCCCGTGATGGTCCATCGGCCGGCCCGCCATCATTTCCAATGATGGAGCACGGCGCAGCACGCAAACCTCGCTGCCCGCCGCAAAGCGCCAGCTTTCCATGTTTGCCCCGCCAGACAGCCGTTCCAGCCCGCCCGGGTGGGGCAGGCCGATCCGGGCCAGCGCCCGGGTCAATCCAGCGATAAGGGAATCACTCAAGCGCGCTTCTCCCTGCGTTCGAAGGGAAGTTTAAGCGCGCGATTAAATCGGTCAAGCAATGAACCGGGCCCGCACCAATGAAAAGGGGCGCGAGGTTGCCCCCGCGCCCCAAATCATTTGCCGTGCGGCGAAGATTACATCTTCGAAGCAGCGTCGGCAGCGGCTTCGCCGGCAGCCTTGGCAGCGTCGCCAGCAGCAGCAGCGCCAGCGGCAGCAGCCGA
>NZ_JBEBKB010000053.1:0-13812 GCF_040079535.1 Novosphingobium sp.
ACACCAGAACGCCCGCTGGCCTGGGTGGCGCTGGAGGCCAACCGGGTGCTTCACATCCACGAGATGGTGGTGCGTTATTGGCCGGGCGGCGAACAGGGCGTGGTTGTTACCCGCGCGCATCCCCACGGAGCATGGGTCGGCTGGGGTGGAAGTGAGCGCACGATCTAGCCGCGCCGGGCTTCGACATCGGCCCGGCGGCGTTCGGCACGCGCCTTGATTCTGGCAGGCATGTTCAGGCCTAGTCGTTCGGCTCGCTCTACCCAACCGCCGTGATACGAGACCCATTCCCATATCGCCGCCAGCAGGAAAATTGCAGCGCCCAATGCGCCAAATTGCAGGGCTGCCATCGGATCATAGCTTGCTGACATGCCCAGAAATCCGAACAGCACCATTGCAATCACATGTGACATCGGGAAATTTCCCATCGTATTCGAATAGCGCTTGAACAACCCCAGTCCGGTCAAGAACAGAATCGCACCGCCGGTTTGAACGGCAATCAGTTGGACCGTTGCCGGGCCATCGGGCTGTTGTAGCAGCAAAGCATCGCCAACGGCCGCGATCACTATCCCCAACACGATTGGCATGTGCAGATAGGTATAGGCATTGCGGGCCACTCGGCCCGGTTCGGCATGGTTGCGGATGTGCTGCGATCCGCGTTCGGCGCCGAGATCGAAATAGAGCCACCACATCAAGACAGAGCTCAGGAAGGCAATTAGAAACGCAAAGGACCGCGTGGCTTCCAAGGCCAATTGGGCAAACGCGGCACCGGTGATGATAATGCCTTCGCCCAGCGCAATGATCACAAACAGCGCGCAGCGCTCTGCCATGTGGGATCCGGAAATATCCCAATCACTGCCCTTTGAACGGCCCAGCCGCGGGACCCAGAACATTGCAGCGGGGCCCAGATATTCAATCGTCATCGCCAAGGCCCACCAGCCAAGCCGCTCGTGATCGCCGCGCAGCACACCAATTATCCAGAACAGGCCAGATGCCGTGAACCAAATCGCAATTCGTTGCATATTGCGGCCGTTGCGCGGACTCTCGCGTTCCATCGCCACTGCCATGAAGGCCGAGCGGCCAATTTGCAGGGCAAGGTAGCAGCCCGCGAACAGCCCCGCGTGCTGGGCAAAGGCATGCGGCAAGGCCACTGCCATCACCAGGCTGAGCAGCATTATGGCAAGCAGCATCAGACGAATTTCAATACGTTCTGGATTGGCCCAGTTGGTTGCCCAGGTGGTGTACATCCAGGCCCACCAAATCGCCAGAAACAGCACCACAGCCTCTAGCAATCCGGTCAGGTTGAGTTGGACCTTGAGGAAGTGCGAAAGCTGGGTAATCGCAAAGACGAAGACCAGATCGACGAACAGTTCAAGGTAGCTGACCGGCGCATGGCCGCCGCCGTGATTGCGCAGCAGC
Source organism: Novosphingobium sp. (assembly GCF_040079535.1). Classification (GTDB taxonomy): domain Bacteria; phylum Pseudomonadota; class Alphaproteobacteria; order Sphingomonadales; family Sphingomonadaceae; genus Novosphingobium. The sequence continues at coordinate 1,417 of NZ_JBEBKB010000053.1, forward strand.
GATCGGCGCGCCTGACGCTCGGCCGCGGCAACCGCCGCGCCGATACCGACCCGCGGGCGCTGGGTGTCAGGCGCTGCGGCCAAGAAACTCATCCATTGCGGCATTGACCTCAGTTGGGGCTTCCCATTGGACAAAATGGCCGCTGCCGGGCACTTTGGCTATGGTCAGATCGTTGATCAAATCGTCCATTCCATCAAGATTGGCCGGTGGCAGGGCGATATCGTCCATTGCCCAGACAACCAAGGTTGGGATGGTCAGCTTTGGGATCGCAATCGGCTTGTAATCAGCCGGCAGCGCAAAGGGCGCATCCATATCAAGCACCTCCATCGGGCTGGCTCGGTACCAGTTAAGCATGGTGATTGCCGCTTCACGGTTTTCCCAATCGGCCAGCAATGCGGCGCGTTCTTCAGGCTCCATCTTCGGGTTTTCCGGCGTTTCACCAAAGGCCTTGAGGAGGACCCCGCCCAGGCCGAATTGTTCGACAAGAGCATCGCTGGCGGGATCGCGGAACAGGCGGAAATATTGGCTAGCGGCGCGCTGCTGACGATCGGTGTAGAGCAGTTTGGGAAAAATCACCGGATGCGGCGCATTGGCGATGATCGCGCGCTCAACCCGGCCCATTCCCTGGCCGATAAGCGCCACGCCCCAGGCAATTGCGCCGCCCCAATCATGGCCAACAATCGTGAACTTGCCTACATCCAGCGCGGCGGCCAGCAGGAAGATATCGCCAATCAATTTGTCTGGTGTGTAGTTTTCTACACCATGTGGCTTCGATGAGCCGCGATAGCCGCGCTGATCTGGCGCGATGCAGCGAAACCGATCCGAGAAATGCGCAATCTGATGCCGCCAGGTGCGGTGACTGTCCGGAAAACCGTGAAGGAAAATCAGCACAGGAGCATCACGCGGGCCCTGGTCTATCACATCCAGTTCAATGCCATTGCCCAGCTTGACCCGCTGCATCATTCTGCCCCTTCGTTCATCCGCTGGACGTATCCGGCTGCCATGAAGGCGCCAATCTGATCGAGCAAGGCATCCGGGGTGCGGCGCGCCTCGCCCATTGCCCGTTCCGCGCCTTCGGCCACGATGATTTCGCGGTTTCCGGCCAGCATTTCCGCAATCATTTGTGCGACTGCGACATCAGGTGGAATACCGTTGTCGATCACCTTGTCGGATTGGCCGCGTTTGCTGCCATCAGCGGTCAAGGCGTTGCGTGAAACGTCGGTCGCGACCGATCCTGGATAGATATTGTGCACTTGCAGGCCAAGATGCGCTACTTCGGCGCGCAAGGCATCGCCATAACCGGCAATCCCGAATTTGGCTGCGCAATAGGCGGTACGCATCGGTACGCCTACCTTGCCCGCGATCGAGCTGATCATCGCGATCCGCCCGCTGCCGCGCGCGATCATCCGTGGCAGCAGTTCCTGGGTCAGGGCGATCGGAGCCAGCAGATCGACCGCAACGATCTGTTGATAGACCGAAAACTCTGTCTCCTGAGCCAAGCTGCGCTGCGAAATTCCGGCGTTGTTGACCAGCAGGTCGATCCCGCCAGAGCCTTCCGACGCCCAGTCCCAGGCCTGCGCCACCGCGCCGGGGAGCGCGCTGTAATCGGTGGTTTCGAACGGTAGGACCAAAGCATTGCCGCATTCCCGGGCAATCGCTTCCAGCGCGGTAGAATTGCGACCCGACAAAACCACCCGTGCGCCCTGCGAGGCCAAGGCGCGAGCCAGCGCCGCGCCAATTCCAGACGATGCGCCGGTGATCCAGGCGGCCTGTCCTGCAAATGTCATCCTCAATCTCCTATTTTGCCCTGGCCTATTGGTTTGGCGCAGCAGCTTTGATTGCCAGAGCATGGACGCGCTGTCCGGGAATGTCACCCAATGCGGCGTTGACCATGCGCTGGCGATTGAGCCGGTTTACGCCAATAAAGGCTGCGCTTTCGATCTCGATCGTAAAATGGCTTTCGCCCGATCCGTCATCGCCTGAATGGCCGTGGTGTTTGGCGCTGTCGTTGATAACGGCCAGCCGGGTTGGGGAAAATGCGGCGCCAAGCAGCGCTTCAATTTCATCAGCAATGGTTTGGGTCATATCTTCCCTTCTAGCTGATGAATTGCCATGGGGAAGGGGTGAAGCAGGATCGATTTCATGGAAGGGTTGGCGGGCGCAGCCGCGCGTGCGAATGGCCGGGCTGCCTCGACCACGGCGAATTCCGCGCGCCGGGCCGCAAGGGTTCGGATTTTGACGGACCGGGCCAGTACCGCTGGTTCTGCCTTGAACATGTTCGCCGGTTCAACGCCGGGTATGATTGGTTTGAAGGGATGAGCGCCGAGGAAATCATGGCGGCGCAGCATCCGATTCATGGCTGGGATCGGCAAACCCGCGCTTTTTCGCCAACCGCAGGGGTTGATGCGGCGCCGCGTTGGGCCGATTTCAAGGATCCGCTCGAAGCGATCAGTGGCCGCGCGCGCGCCCAACGCCCGGCGCAGCGCGCCGATGGCAAGGTATTCAGCCCGGAAGAACGCAAAGCCTTGAACGTGCTCGGTCTCGATATCGATGCCGATCGCCGCGCCCTGCGCGGGCGCTATGCGGAACTGGTCCACGCGCTCCACCCTGATCGAAACGGCGGCGATCGATCGAGCGAGAAACGGCTGCAAGCAGTGGTTGAGGCGTACCAGTTGCTGCGCAAAGCAGCAGTGTTCTGCTAGCCGAGCTGGCCGATTTCCTGCAGCATCGCCAGAAACCAGCCTTGCGAGGTATCAAAACGCTTGCCGCCACGGATGCGCGGAAATTCGATTGCGCGCAGCGGCATTCCGGCGCGGCCTTCATCGTGGCCGATCACGCCTGAAACGCCGGCCAGCCCGCTTCGGACCGCTTCGGCCGCCATCTCCTCGATCAGGGCCAGATCCTCTGCATTGGCGCGTGCTGAGCGGGCGAAGTAGCCGCTTTTCTGGACCAGCACCTTTTCTGCACCAAGCCGCTTGGCAAACTGATCGGCAAACCATTGGCCAGGGTTGATGGTATCGATCCGAACGTGGCCAAAAGCATCGCGCTCAACTTCCTGCCCGCGGCTTTCCATTTCGGCCATGATTTCTCCGGCACCAGCGCCTTCAGACAGAAAGATTGAAACACAGTCTTTGCTGCCCATCACCGCGCCCAACCGCTCCGCTTCGGCATCGAGGTCGATCGACATTTCGGGTACATAGATTGCATCGATATCGAGCAAGGCCATCGAGAAATCGGCATCAACCAGAAATTTCTGGTTCTTCAGCCGCTTGCGGTATTCGGCTGCGGTTGCAGCGCATAGCCATCCGCAATCACGGCCCATAACCTCGTGGATCAGGAGTATCCGGGGATTGGCGCTCTGTTCGTTGACCGCGTTTTCCCAGAACACCGCGCCCTGTTCAGCAGCAGAGACTGCGCCAAGCGTTTGGCGGATTGGAACCACATCGTTGTCGATTGTCTTGGGCAGGCCAACCACGGTCAGGTGATAGCCGTTATCTTCAAGGTAAGCGGCAAGATCCGCTGCGGTGGTGTTGGTATCATCGCCGCCGATGGTGTGAAGGATTGTCACAGAATCGCGCACCAGTTGTTCGGCGGCAACATGAAGCGGGTTTTGACCTTCTTGAACAAGGCCGCGCTTTACGCAGTCGGCCAGATTGGTCAGCTTGACCCGGCTGTTGCCAAACGGTGATCCGCCGTGTTCGATCAGGGTCAGTGCGTCTTTGCGGACCTGCTGTGTTATCGCCACCGATTGCCCTTGCAGCAGGCCCATGTAGCCATTGCGATAACCGATAATTTCGGCTTCGGGCTCAATTCTTGAATAGTCCGAAATCAGGTATCCGACTGCTGCTGAAAGGCATGGGGCAATCCCGCCTGCTGTCAGCAGCGCGATTTTTGGAACGGGGGCGGCCTGGGTCATGGCCTGCAAATTAGGCGCAGCGACCCGGCAGGGCTAGGCTGGTGGGGACGTATTCATTGCCCGCCGTGCAAACATGAAAATCGGGATGCCGACCAGAACCACATGAGGGAACAATTCGTTGGCCAGCTTTAGCTTGTCAGGGCTTGGAAATTCGCTGCCAAAGCGCATTTGCAGGACAATTCCGGCCATGACACCGTATAAGACAAGCCCATACAATGTGCCAGCTTTCCACGGTGCGATTTCACCAAGCGGCGTTTTGCGCGCCAGCCAGAATCCGGCCGCAACCATTGCCGCCATGATGCCGAAATGGGTGGTCAGGCCAAGCGCACTTCCGGCCAATCCCCAATCGCGCGCACCATCGCCAAACGGCCCCGAAGCGACCGCTCTCAGCATCGCCAGCGGACTGCGGCCAAGCATCAGCGAAGTTGCTGCGGCATAAAGAATATCAAGCGTGCCGCACAGCAGCCACGCTTTCACACAAGCGGCGCGCACGGTTTCAGCCTTCCTCGCACAGGGCCTTGAATTGATCGGCCATCACGCCCCAGCCTTCATCAAAGCCCATCTCCTTGTGGTGAGCCATGCTTTCACTCGTCCAGTGCCGAGCCCGGCCGGTATAGCGCGTTCCGCTGCCTTCCGCTGCGATCTCCCAGATGCCCAACATGAACGGACCAGATGGCTGCAAATCGCCTTCTATCGCATCGGTTATGGCGATGCGCCGGCCTTCATCCCAGGCCAGGATAAAGCCGGGATGCTCGTTCTTTTCGCCGGCTGGGCCATGCATCGTGGTGAAGGTCTTGCCGCCGGGCTGGCGTGAACCCCAGTCAACTTCGGCGCGCCAAGGTTTGGGGCACCACCATTCGTTGGTCCGCTCGGTCAACACTAGCCAGACCTTGTCGGGGGCGGCATCGATCAGACGGGTTACGGACAGTTCGTACATTTCAAGAATCTCCTTTGCGGGCCGCTTCAATAGCCGCGATATCAATTTTTCCCATGGTCATCATCGCGTCAAACACCCGCTTGCGTGCAGCCGGATCGGGATCCGCCATCCAACGCGAGAGCGCCCGCGGGGTGATCTGCCATGAATTTCCCCATCTGTCCTTGCACCAGTTACACATGCTTTCGGATCCGCCGTTTGCGACGATAGCGTTCCAAAGCCGGTCAGTCTCTGCTTGATCCTCGGTATGGATCTGGACTGAAAAGGCTTCGCTGGGTTGGTATCTTGGTCCCCCATTCAGCAGGATTGCAGGCATACCCAGCAAGGTCATTTCGACAACCAGCACAGCGCCTTGTTCAGTTGATGGATTGTCCGATGGTGCGCGCTGGATTGCGCCAACCGTTGTCTGCGGAAAGGTTGCGGCATAAAACTGTGCAGCTTGCTCGGCCGTGCCATCATGCCACAAACAGAGTGTCGCTTTGCTCATTTTCAATCCTTTCTGATCGGCACGATACCGGGCGCTGGGATGCGGCAGTTATTCACCACCAACCAGGCTGAACATTGCGCCTTGCGGGTCGATCCCCTGGACGATCCAGCCATCACCGGGAACCTGCATCGGGCCATTTATAACCTGCCCGCCGGCCGCCTCGATAGCGATCTTTGCCGCGGTGATACTGGCCACCCAAAAATAATGGTTCCACAGTGGATGCGGGGTCTGCGGCATTACAGGCATGATCGCGCCGACAGTCACCCCATCGTGGGCAATAAACTGGTATTTGCCCATTGGGCCCATATCCATGGCTTCGGGCAACGACCAGCCGAACTGACCGGAATAAAACGCCACTTCGCGCGGGGCGTCGGCGGCCAGCAGTTCATTCCAGCCGCAATGGCCGCAATTGATATCAGGCTGAAACGCAGTGCTTTCGGCGCCGCCGGGGGGCGGGGCGGGGGCCATGATATAGAACGGCGCGCCGCCTGCATCGGCTAACATCGCGATCCGTCCGGCCATCGGAACATCGCGCGCCGGCATCAACAAGCTGCCGCCAGCGCTCTCGATAGTGGCAGCGCGGGCATCGACATCATCTACCCCGATGTAGCCCAGCCAACAGGGCTGCGCGCCGTGTTCGATCATGTTGTCGCTCAGCGAAAGTATTCCACCGACCATTGCGCCATCTGCCGCAGAGATAAACCCATAGTCGCCGGTTTCCGGGCTGCCGGGTGCCATCGACCAATCCACCACCGCCTCATAAAATGCCTTTGCCCCAGCCACATCGGAGGTCATCAATTCGTACCAGATCCAGCTGCCTTGCAATGTAGTCATGCCCGTTGTCCTTCTGAAAGCAAATCAACCAGGCCGCTAAAGCCTCCAAAAACCATATGTTTGCCATCCATTGGCCCTTGCAGTCCTTGCATCCGCGGATCGGTTTCCAGCCGGGCCCAACCAGCATCGCGCACAGCCTTGTCAGGCCATTCGATGATCCCGAAGCAGACCGTGCGATCAGGCTCTGCCGCAACGGCGCGGTAAAGATCGGTGACTTTGCCGTGGGGAACATCGTCTCCCCAGGCATCGATCAGGCGTAGGGCGCCATATTCCAGGAACATCGCATCGGTGACTTCGGCAAATTCTGCCAGCTGCTGCCGGTTTGTTGTTTTGACCGAATAGACTGCCAAATCGAAAAAGCTCATTGTGCTGCCTCCTTGATTTCAGACCCACCAATCGCCGCCGCAGCGTCCATCCAGAATGGTTCCCACACGTGATCATCCGGATCGCAGATCGTTCGCTGGAACATGAAGCCGTGGTCTTCGGGCGGGTTGACGTCTGCCCGGCCGCCGTTGGCCGCGCCGGCATCGACAAACGCATTTACCGCATCGCGGCTGTCACAGCTCAGCGCCAGTGACACCTCGCTGGACCCTTGGGGACAAATGGGCCTGGCCGTGAAGCCGCACCATTTGGCATGGGTCAGCAGCATCACATGGATTGTATCTGACAAGACCATGCAGGCGGCTGTTTCGTCGGAAAATTGTGGGTTGTTGGTAAACCCCAGCGCCTCATAAAACCGTGTTGAACGGGGCAGGTCAGCCACCGGCAGATTGATGAAGATCATGTGGGCCATCGGTTTTCTCCCAATTTGGATTCTAGCGTTCAGATCTGAGCAGCAGGTCAAAGTACCGGCGAAGATGTAGCAACTGTTCACGCGCCAGCCCGGCCGCGCTTTCGCCGCCGACTGCTTTTGCGAGCACAAATGCGCCCTGGATGACAGCCTGGGCATGCCGGGCCAGGCTGATGGCAGACAGTCCCTGCATGTGGCTCTGCGCCAGTGCGGCGGACACGTCCTGTTCCAGCGCGCGGGAATTGCCGGTGATGCTGTCATTGCACGCAGCGCGGATTGCATCGCTTGAAAGGAACGCCTCCTGCACCATAGTCCCGGCCACGCAGCTGAAGCTTTCAGCTGGCCCGGCAAGCAAGGCTATGCGCAAGTCGATATAGCCAAGCACGCGATCAACCGGATCGGCCGCATGGTGAAACGGCGCGGCGGCAAAAAAGGCCCCGGTTGAGCTGGACCAATAGCCTGCCAGCGCCACCCCCAGGGCTTCCTTTGAAGCGAAGTGGTGGAAGAACGCCCCCTTGGTTACACCTGCGGCCCGGCACAGCTGATCTACTGATGTGGCGGCGTAGCCTTGCTCGCGGACCAGTTTCACCCCGGCTTCCAGCAGCTTGTCTCGGGCCGAAACGGGCAGGGGGCGAAAGGCTTGATTCGGGATCATTGGTGGATGCATACCAACTGGTCGGTATGTCCGTCAAGCGGGTTGGAAGCGCCATGGGGAACCCAAAAGCCCGGCCTGGATCTGGCCTGGATCTGGCCTGAATCCTGCCTGGATCCGGGTTGGGTCGCGATTTGCCACGCAATCCATATTGCGCCGCCGCGCCCGCCCGTATAGGCGGGGCCAGACATGAGCGAAAATTCCAACATCCAGCTGGATACCAGCGGCAACACCGTTCTTTCCGCACCCGATATCGAAATCGATGTGCGTGAAGTGTTTGGCATCGATATCGATATGAAGGTTCCTGCCTTCAGTCGGCCCGATGAACGCACCCCCGATGTCGATGACGCCTATGTCTTCGATGGTGATACCACGCTGGCGATCCTGGCAGGCTTTGCCTTTAACCGGCGCGTTATTGTGCAGGGCTATCACGGTACCGGCAAATCGACGCATATCGAACAGGTTGCTGCACGGCTCAATTGGCCGACGGTGCGGATCAACCTTGATGCGCATATCAGCCGGATTGATCTGATCGGCCGCGATGCAATCGTGCTGCGCGATGGCTTGCAGGTTACCGAATTCCGCGAAGGGCTGTTGCCTTGGGCGTTGCAGCATCCGGTTGCACTGGTGTTTGACGAATACGATGCCGGCCGACCCGATGTGATGTTCGTGATCCAGCGCGTGCTGGAAACCGAAGGCAAGCTGACCCTGCTCGATCAGAACAGGGTGATCCGCCCAAGCAAATGGTTCCGCCTGTTCGCCACCGCCAACACGGTTGGTCTTGGCGATACCTCAGGCCTTTATCATGGCACCCAGGCGATCAACCAGGCGCAGATGGATCGCTGGAATATCGTCGTCGCGCTGAACTATCTGCCTGCTGCGGTCGAAAGCGAAATCGTGCTCAAGAAAGTCACCGATGCCGCGCCCGATATGGTCGGCAACATGGTCAAGGTGGCGGACCTGACGCGCCAAGGCTTTGTGGGCGGCGATATTTCCACTGTGATGAGCCCGCGCACCGTGATCACCTGGGCGCAGAACACTGCGATTTTCAAGGATCCGGGCTTTGCCTTCCGGCTCTCGTTCCTCAACAAGTGTGATGAGACTGAGCGGATGCTGGTCGCCGAATACTATCAGCGCGTATTCGGAACGGAACTGCCTGAGAGCGTGGTGGCGAAGGGCTGATGCGGCGGCTGCGGATCGCGGCTGCGCTATTGGCAGCACTGTCGCTGCTGGGCGCAGTCGATCCGGTGCCAGCCGCCGATCCACCAGCCGCCCAAAAGCCCGCGCCGCGTAAATTCTATATCGAAACGGCAGACGACAAGGCGCTGCTGGATGCCGCGCTGGCCGATGCCAAGACCACGGGCAAGCTGGCGGTGATCGTGTTTGGCGGCGATTGGTGCCATGATAGCCAGGGCCTGGCCAAGGTTCTGACGTCGGATGCCTTTACGAACGAGTTCGGTGCACGGTTTTCGGTGACCTTCATCGATGTCGGAATTCCGCAGGCTGGGCAGGGGCGTAATCTTGATCTGGTTAGACGCTTCGGATTGAAGAAAATGAAAGGCACACCTGCGCTGTTCGTGATCTCACCCAAAGGCAAGCGGATCAATTCAAAGAAAGACGCAGAAAGCTGGCGCAATGCAGACAGCCGCAGCGTTGATGAGGTACTGGGTTGGTTCCGGAAACTGGCGGAAAAGCAGCGCTAAGCCGCCCTATTCGAAAGTCTGGCCTACATCTGCCTGGCGCGCCCGCACTTTCAGGCCTCTTCGCCACGCATAGATGGAAACGAGCAGGGAAGCCATTAGTACGCTGACTATCCGCATGGCTTCAAACCCCGGCCGAACTGTTGCCGCCAGTGCAATGAACAGCATTACCGCAGAAGCCGCCGCAGCAGCAGTCAGCTTGCCTTTGACCGGATCATCGAAAATGCGTTTGAAGATCAAGGTTTCGAGGATGGCGTAGAACACGAACAGGACGAAGCCATTGCCCAAGACCTGCCCTAGAAAATACCCGATCGTGAAGGACGACATTTCTCGCTACCCCTTGAACCTGCGATAGCTTGCCTGCCTCACGGCACAGCCAGATACTTCTCACCCGTCCGCCGGGCATTGTACATCGCGACCGCGTCCTTGGTCAGCATGTCTTCAAGGCTGCCGCGCCTGGCATAGTGGCTGGCGAAGGTGGTGGTGAGATCTTTGCCGACGCGGGCGCGCATCCGGCCGACAATTTCCATACCAGCTTTCATCATGAACGGGGTGAGCAGCCAACCGGCCAGATCCCAGGTCAGCCCAAAGGCGCGGTTGAGGATCGTGGGGCCCAAATCGAGCGCGCCATAGATATAGACCTTTTTGGGCTCGCTTGAGCCATAGCGGCTGAAGGCGGCACCGCGGCTGGCGGCGGCTTCCATCGCGGTCAGGATCTGGCTGGCCAGGGTGCCCCCGCCGATCGGATCAAAGCCGATCATCGCCTTGGTTTCGGCAATCGCATCGATCAGCTTGGGCATGAAATCCGCGTCGGTCATATTGAGAACGTGGGTCGCGCCAAGGTCTTTCAGCAGCTTCACCTGATCTTCGCTGCGCACGATGTTGACCAGCGGGATGCCATCTTCCAGGCAGATCTTGACCAGCATCTGGCCCAGATTAGAAGCCGCGGCAGCATGGACGATCCCGGTAAAGCCTTCCAGCTTCATCGTTTCAGTAAATCCCAGCGCGGTCATCGGATTGACGAACGAGCTGGCGGCTTGTTCGGCGCTGGCCTCAACCGGCATGCACATCGCAGCTTCGGCATAGGCATAGCTGGCATAGGCCGAGCCGGGCACGCAGGCGACCCGCTTGCCCATCAAGGCTTCAGCCCCTTCGCCAGCGGCCACTACCATGCCGGCAGCTTCGTTGCCGGCCGGCATTGCCATTCCGTGCCGCGCTTTCATCGCGCGGGTGGCGTTGTCTGGCATTTTCGCCACGACCTTTCCGGGTGAATAGGCGGCATTTTCGGTATCGGCGCTGGCAAACAGCAAGCCGAGGTCGGATGGATTGATCGGGCTTGCCTCAACCTTGACCAGCACCTGGCCGGGCTTTGGCGCATCCCAGGTCTTGTCGTTCAGCTGAAGGGTCAGTGTTCCATCCGCGTCGAGCTGGGTGGTGAGCTGCTTGCCGGTGAAGGTCATTGGTAATCTCCCGAATCTGTCTTGAAATGCAACCTAGTCACTCAATCGCTTGGGTAAAGCGCCCGCACAAAATAAAGCCCCTCGCTTGGCGCATTGAGGCCAAGCGCGGCGCGATCACGGGCAGCCAGCGCCTCGGCCACCTGTTCCTCGTGCCAGCGACCCATGCCGACCAGCGCCAGGCAGCCGACCATCGAGCGGACCTGATGGTGGAGAAAGCTGCGCGCGGCGGCGCGAATTTGCACTTCCTCGCCCGCGCGCTTTACGCTTAGCAGGTCGAGAGTCTTGTCCGGGCTCCGGGCTTGGCAGTGGACCGAGCGAAACGTGGTGAAATCGTGCCGCCCGACCAAGGCCTGTGCAGCGCGGTGCATGGCATCGGCATCGAGTGGCTGGGGCACCTGCCAGGCGCGGCCCAGATCGAGCGTCAGCGGTGAACGGCGATTGGCGATCCGGTAGAGATATTCGCGGCCGATGCAGGAAAAGCGGGCGTGCCAATCATCCGCGACCGCATCGCAGGCCAGCACCGCGATCGGATTTGGGCGCAAATGGTGATTGATCGCCTCCATCAGCCGGAACGCGTCGATATGCTTGGCCACATCAACATGCACCCGCATGCCCAACGCATGCACTCCGGCATCGGTCCGCCCGGCGGCATGCAGCGTGACAGCCTCACCGGTGGTGGCCCGCACAGCCTCTTCCACCGCCTGCTGAACGCTAGGCCCGGTCGCTTGGCGCTGCAGCCCGAAGAAAGGGGTGCCGTCGAATTCCAGGGTGAGGGCGAAGCGGGTCAAGCGAGCAAGGATCCTTTGGGAATTGGAAAGCCCCTCAACAATTCTTGAACAGTCATCAACGACCGGCCAGCGCGCTGGACGGTTTCGGGCCGAATTGCTCCACTACCGCATGTTATGCCAAGCTGATTGTCGAAAACGTGTCCGGGCTCACCCGCATCGAATGCCAGCTGCGGGCTGGCCGTGCCGAGAGAACCAAGCAGCGGAACAGCTGAGTGGACGCGAATTCGCTCATCACCAATTTGGAAATACGCGCCCGGCGATGGGTTGAATGCAGCGATCTGGGCAAGAACCTGGGTTGAATTGCGTTGCCAATCAATCCGCGCCTCGGATTTATCGATTTTGTGGGCATAGGTAACACCAATTTCGGGCTGCACAGTCGCGGCATGGCTTGGCAAGTCGGCCAGCACCTCGATCATCAGGCCTGCCCCGATCTCGGCCAATTCAGCCGTCAATTCACCCGCCGTCTTGCCGTCCACCGGACTTTTCACCATGGCCAGCATTGGCCCGGTATCAAGCCCGGCTTCCATTTGCATGATAGTTACGCCGGTGTCCCGATCACCGGCCAGAATTGCCCGCTGGATTGGTGCTGCGCCGCGCCAGCGCGGCAGCAGGCTGGCGTGGATGTTCAGGCAGCCATGCATCGGAGCATCAAGCACGGCTTGCGGCAGGATCAGGCCATAGGCCGCAACTACCGCCACATCGGCCCCCAGCGCCGCAAAACCCGCCTGTTCCTCTGCACCCTTCAGCGAAACCGGATGGCGCACTTCGATCCCCAGCGCCTCTGCCGCCTTGTGGACCGGGGTGGAGGTCAAATCCTTGCCGCGCCTTCCGCCGG
>NZ_JBEBKB010000054.1:0-13790 GCF_040079535.1 Novosphingobium sp.
AGCCCGAGCTCTGCCTTTCAGACCAGCGAGTTCAATCGCTCGACCGGGCCCGGCCAGCACGGTGCGATCACCGCCTGGGCAGCAGGTTACAGCGGGCAGGGTATCAAAATCGGGATTGTCGATACCGGGATCGATACTACCAACCCGGAATTTGCCGGCCGGATCGATCCGGCCTCACGCGATGTAGCGGGCAACCGCGAGCTGACCAATCCCGATAGCGATCACGGAACTGGCGTGGCGCTGGCCGCCGCGGGCGCACGTGACAATACCGGGGTTATGGGGATTGCGTTCAATTCAACGATTGTGATGTTTCGCGGGGATACCCCCGGAACCTGCGCCGATCCGGATCCGAAAGCGGGCTGCACATTCTCTGACAGCAGCATTGCTTCCGGGGTCAACGCGGCTGTTGCGGCCGGGGTCAAGGTGATCAATCTTTCGCTGGGCGGATCGCCGCCAAATGCCACATTGCGCGCCGCGATCGTCAATGCCGCCAATGCCGGGGTGGTGGTAATCGTTTCGGCCGGGAACGATGGGGATTCGACCGACCCGGCAGTCGATCCTGCCAACCCCGATCCGATGGCGGCGGGGCTGGTTGCGGCCGGCAACGGCAATGTTATCATTGCCGGTTCGGTTGGCGCTGGCAACTTGATCTCAGCTTTCAGCAACAGGGCCGGAACCGGGGCCGCCTGGTATCTTTCGGCGCGCGGCGAAAGGGTTTGCTGCACTTATGAAAACGGGGTGCTCAAGGTTGTTACCAATGCCGATGGCTCGCGTTCGGTGTTTGTCTATTCGGGCACCAGTTTTTCGGCTCCGCAGATCGCCGGAGCAGTCGCGCTGCTGCGCGAGGCTTTTCCCAATCTGACCGCGCAGCAGGTGGTTGAACTGCTGCTGCGCACGGCCAGCGATGCCGGCGATCCGGGCACAGATCCGATCTATGGCCGCGGAATCTTGAACATCACCAGCGCCTTTGCACCGCAAGGCGCCACCAGTCTGGCCGGATCGACCACCGCAATACCGCTGGGCGATACCACGCTGGTTACGTCAGGCCCGATGGGTGACGCCAAGGGCAGATCGGCCGGGGTCAGCGCGATTGTGCTCGATAGCTATGACCGCGCCTATCAATACAATATTGGCTCGCTGATCCGCAGCGCTGATTTGCAGCCGCGATTGGCCCCGGCGCTGTCGGCGCACAGCCGCAATGTAAGCTTCGGGAATGATCGGCTGTCGCTGGCTTTCACGGTTGATAGCCGGGGCCGGATCGAACGCCTGGCCTGGCAAAGCGGACTGCGGATGAGCGGCGAAGACCAGCGGATGGCATCGGTGCTGGCTGGCCGGGTGGTGATGCAGCTGACGCCCAAGGCGCGCGCGGCCTTTGGCTTTTCGCAAGGGGCCGATGGGCTGGTCTCGCAGCTGCAACAGCGCGAAAGCCCGGGCTTTCTGATCGCCCGCGCACCCGGTGATAATCCCGGTTTCGGACAGGACAATCTGATGAGCTTTGCCATGCGCCAACAATTGGGCAGCTGGGGTTTTGCCGCCAGCGCCGAACATGGCACCGCAATTACTGCTGCCCCGGCCTGGACCGCGGCCAGCCAGCTAGACCGGCGGCGCTATGAAGCGGCCGATCGCTTTGGCCTGTCGGTCGATACCAAGCGCGGCAATTTGCAATTTGCACTGGGTGCCAGCTGGCTTGATGAGAAACGCACAATTCTGGGCGCGCGCTTTAACGATGGCTTTGCCAGCAGCGGGGCCGAAAGCGTGTTCGCCGATCTGGGTGCCAGCTGGCGTCCGGGGCTTGGCTGGCGGCTGGGGGCAAACTTGCGCGGCGGAGCAACCTATCCCCGCAGCGCCGGCACGATTGCTGGCGGACGAATGCTAAGCTCGGCCTGGTCGATTGATGCAACCCGCGAAGGCTTTTTTGGTGATAGCGACAGCCTTTCGCTGCGGCTGGCCCAGCCATTGCGGGTGGAACGCGGCGGGATCGCACTCACTTTGCCGGTCGGCTATTCCTATGCCACGCTGCTGCCAACTCTGGCCGTCCGCACGCTCGATCTTGCGCCGCAAGGGCGCGAGCTTGATACCGAAATCAATTGGCGCAGTCCGTTATGGGGCGGATCGGCGATGATCAGCCTGTTTTACCGGACCGATCCGGGCCACTATGCCAGCCTGCCCGACGATCAGGGACTGGCCGCCAGCTGGAGCCGTAAATTCTAGTCGGGGGCAATCCCCGCGCTACATCCCGGCCTTTTCGGCAAATTCCACCGCGCGGTCGATCAGCGGCTGGACCCGGTCAGACTGGGCCTTGGCATGGGCAGAGCTGGCGGTGCCATCCAGCACGCGCTTTTTGATGCCCTGCAGAATGCCGGCCAGACGGAAAAAGTTGTAGGCGAACAGCCAGTTCATGTCGGGCAGGCTGCTGCGGCCAGTAGCCGCGCAATAGCGCTCCACCACTTCGTCAAGCTCTGGAATGCCCAGCGCCTTCCGGTCCAGATCCTGGACGCCGCTGCGGCCGCCGTTTTCCGTAACATAGGCCATCGCAACATAGGAAAAATCACCCAGCGGATCCCCCAGGGTCGAAAGTTCCCAATCGAGCACCGCCAGCACTTTTGGCTCATCCTTGGCCCAGATCATGTTGTCGATCCGGTAATCGCCGTGCACCACGCTGGTCCGGGTCTGTTCGGGCAGCGTGGCCGGAAGCCATTCAATCAGCCGTTCCATATCGGGCATGTGTTCGGTTTCGGAAAGCTTGTACTGCTTGGTCCAGCGATCAACCTGACGGCCGAAATAGTTTCCGGGCTTGCCATAGTCCGCCAGACCGGCAGCCTCGACATCGGTGTTATGAAGCTGCGCCAGCGTATCAATCATCGCGAAATAGGTCTGGCGGCGATCTTCGGGCGCGGCGCCAGGCATCGCGCCATCCCAGATCGTTTGGCCATCAACCATGTCCATGATGTAGAACCAGGATCCGACCACGCTTTCGTCGGTGCATAGCCCATATTGCCTGGCCGCAGGGAATCCGGCCTTGTTTAGCGCGTTCTGGACCTTGTATTCGCGGTCAACCGCATGGGCCGAGGGCAGCAGCGGGCCGAACGGTTTGCGCCGCAAAACGTAATTTCCGCTTTTTGCGTCCACTTTGTAGGTCGGGTTGGATTGCCCGCCTTTGAACTTGGTCAGGTGGAGCGGGCCTTCGAAGCCTATGACATTGGCCGACATCCATTCGGCTAGCTTGCTTTCGTCAAGCCGGTCAGCTCCTTCGGGCTCAACCGTTCCGACAAAAGCTTCATTTGCGTTGATTGCTTCGCTCATGGTGCGCTCGCTTACTGGTCAAACACGATGACGCTGCGCGCCGATGCACCCGATTTCATCGTTTCAAAACCCTGGTTGATTTTTTCCAGCGGGATCCGCTCAGCAATTATCGAATCCAGATCGAGCAATCCGCGCATGTAGAAATCAACCAGGCGCGGCATATCGACCGGAAAGCGGTTTGCCCCCATGATCGCGCCTTGCAGCTTTTTGCCCGAAAGCAGGTCCATCGCACTTAGGCCAACCGAGTGGCTAAGCGGCATCATCCCCAGGATCGTGGCGGTGCCGCCGCGGCGCAGCGATTTTACCGCCAGCTCGCCCGAAGCCGGACGGCCCACGGCTTCGATCGCGTGATCGACCCCGCCCTTGGTCAGTTCAAGGATCTGTGCAGCAGCATCGGGTGCCAGCGCATCGACCACATCAGTTGCGCCCAGCCGAATCGCCAATTCGCGCTTTTCCGGCATGGGATCGGCGGCGATGATCCGCCCGGCTCCGGCAATCTTGGCGGCATTGATCGCGGCCAGGCCAACCCCGCCGCAGCCGATCACGGCTACCGTTTCGCCTGGGGTCAATTTGCAGGCGTTGAAGATGGTACCCGCGCCGGTGGTCACCGCGCAGCCAAGCACCGAAGCCCGATCAAGCGGCATTTCGGGATTGATCCGGGTGCAGGCGTGTTCGTGGATCAGCATCATTTCGGCAAAGGCCGAAAGATTGAGCATTTGCGCCACGGCGCTGCCATCACCGCGCGAAAGACGCGGTGCATCGCCTGGTGCGCGGCGGGTCTCTGCGCCCAGACACAGCGACATCCGCCCGGTAACGCAATATTCGCAGTGCCCACAAAAAGCCGAAAGGCAGGACACCACCGCATCACCCACCTTGACCGTGCGCACTTCGCTGCCCACCGCCTCGACGATCCCGGCCGCTTCGTGGCCCGGCACTGCGGGTAGCGCGTGGGGATAGGTGCCTTCGATGAAGTGCAGGTCCGAATGGCACAAGCCGCAAGCTGCCGTGCGGATCAGCACTTCATGCGGGCCGGGCTTGCTGATCTGGAGCTGCTCAATCTCAAGCGGCTTGCCAGGTTCGATCAGAACTGCGGCTTTCATCGTATTCTCTCCACTTGATAGCCCCCTCCCGCGCGGCAGGAGGGGGGGTAGGTTCTCAGCGAGATACGCCGATGTCGCCAGAGCTCATCCCGGCTTCGCTTGGCGGGGCATACTTGCCCATTTCAAGCCGCGCGATCGACCGGCTGTGCACTTCATCGGGGCCATCGGCGATGCGCAGGGTGCGCTGGCCGGCATACATTTTGGCCAGACCGAAGTCTTCCGAAACGCCGCCGCCGCCGTGGGCCTGGATTGCATCATCGATGATCTTGAGCGCCATGTTCGGCGCCTTGACCTTGATCATCGCGATTTCGGCCTGGGCGGCCTTGTTGCCAACCTTGTCCATCATGTCCGCCGCCTTGAGGCAGAGCAGACGCGAGCATTCGATTTCGATCCGGGCTTCGGCGATGCGCTGTTCCCAGATCGAATGGGTGGAGATCGGCTTGCCGAAAGCAACCCGG
This sequence comes from Novosphingobium sp., assembly GCF_040079535.1. GTDB lineage: Bacteria > Pseudomonadota > Alphaproteobacteria > Sphingomonadales > Sphingomonadaceae > Novosphingobium. Next base: position 4,862 of record NZ_JBEBKB010000054.1, read on the forward strand.
CTGGATAGCCGCTTGACCATCCGCATCAGCGCTTCTTCGGCCACCCCGATCGTGCGCATGCAGTGGTGGATCCGGCCCGGCCCAAGGCGGCCCTGGGCAATCTCAAACCCGCGACCCTCACCCAGCAGCATGTTGCTGGCCGGGATCCGCACGTTGTTGAGCTTGATTTCCATATGCCCGTGCGGCGCATCGTCATAACCGAACACCGGCAGGTGGCGGACAATCTCAACGCCCGGCGCGTTTAGTTCCATCAGCACCATAGATTGCTGGGCATGCTTCTTCGCCTCAAAATCGGTCTTGCCCATTACGATCGCGATCTTGCAGCGCGGATCACCAGCGCCCGATGACCACCACTTGGTGCCATTGAGGACGTATTCATCACCTTCGCGCTTGATCGAGCATTCGATATTGGTTGCATCAGACGAGGCCACCTGCGGCTCGGTCATCAGAAAGGCGGAACGGATTTCACCGTTCATCAGCGGCTTCAGCCACTGTTCCTTCTGTTCACGCGTGCCATAGCGGTGAAACACTTCCATGTTGCCGGTATCGGGCGCAGAACAATTGAACACCTCGGACGCAAACCCGACCCGGCCCATTTCTTCGGCGCACAGGGCATATTCCATGTTGGTCAGCCCCGGACCCTCAAATTCAAAGCTATCGTCCACGTGGGTCCGGCCCATCTGCGGCGGCATGAACAGGTTCCAGATGCCAGCGGCCTTGGCCTTGGCCTTTTCATCCTCAACCACTTGCAGCACTTTCCAGCGCTCACCCTCGGCGTCCTGCTTCTTGTAATCGCCGGTGCGCGGGCGAACATTGCTTTCAATGAAATCGCGAACACGGTCACGCCAGTAAACCTGCCGTTCGGTGGGATCAAAATCCATGGGGTGGTCCTTTCGGTGATACTGTCGAATCTCGCCGTGCTCAGTGCCACGTGACTGAGCCTGCGCCAAGGGGTTTTAAGCGGGCGGTTAAGGGTGCATGCCCTCCGCATCGGGGTTGATCCGCGCCGCGCCAAGCGCCGCCACACGGGCTTCGTGATCGGCCCGGGTGATCGGAAAGCGGCGCAGCACCAGCGCGATAAGCACCGCGAAAACGGCGACCACAATGATATAGGTCAGTGAAAGGCTATCGATCACCGCCGCCGAGACTTGTCCGGGCCGAGCTTTTTCGGGCAGCCCGGCCATCGCCAGCATCTGCCCGGTGATGAAGATGCCAAGCCCGGTCGAACATTTCTGCATGAAAAAGCTGCCTGAAAAGAACACGCCTTCGCTTCGGCGGCCGGTTTGCTCCTCGGATGCCTCAACCACATCAGCCATCATCGAAGAAGCTGAAACCATCGCGCTGACCGAAAAGACATTGCAGACGAAGAAGAACGCAAACACCGGGATGGTCGATGCGGGTGTGCCTTCCTGTGCCCATAGGCCCATCGCACGCAGGATGAACGGGGTGACCCAGAACAGCATACCAAGCACCGCTGTAACCACCGCCGTATCGCGCTTGCCCCAGCGCTTGTGCCAATGGGGCAGGACCAAAAAACAGACGATTACACTGGCGAACAGCACCAGCGGATACCAGAAAAGATCAGCGGTGCTGAAGCGCCAGACGAACAGATACAGGTAGTTGCTCATCGAAAAGGTCACGCCCTGGCTGGTGTTGGCCAATGCTCCGCCCAGCAGCAGGATCAGGAATGCCTTGTGCGAGAAGCACTCCTTGAGTTCGGCAAATGCGGTCCGCAGGCTGAACGGGCTTTTGGGGGCAGGCGGACGGACCGCGATCAGGGCATGCTGCCCGGCAGCCGAAGCCAGCACCGCCAGGGCAATCAGTACCCCGCCGAACAATCCGTAATTGCGGTATCCATCGGCAGAAAGCATGCCTTCTGGCCCGGCAAGGAAGACCGAATAGGCCAAAAACATCAACAGCAGGCCGCCGGCCCAGGCGAACAGAAAGCGGAACCGCATCAAGGTGGTGCGCTCGTCATAGTCGCGGGTCAATTCGGGTACCAGCGCGACCGAGGGAACCTCGCAGCACGAAACCAGAATTCGCACCGTAGCGGCCATGGCTACCAGGCCCCAAAAACCGGGCGCTTCGGTTTGCGACCACAGCGTGACCCAGGCAATTGCAAGCGGAATTGGCGCGATATAGAGCCACGGCAGGCGCCGCCCCCAATTGGTTACAGTGCGGTCTGACATATAACCGACCATGGGATCGATGAAGCCATCGATCACCAGCGCCAACATCAAAGCCAGGCTGACCGTGCGCGGATCCATCCCCAGGACCAGGTTGCAGTAAAGCAACAGGAAGGTCGAAAAACCGTTGTCCTTGATGCCATAGGCGATCGAACCCAGCCCATGGAAAACGGCCAGCCGGGTCGGCAGCTTCTGGGCCTGCGCGGTCACTGCGGCTGGCTCGCCTGTGCCGCCTCCGCCATTGCAGTCAGTGCATCGAACAGCCCCGGTGCCTCTGGATCCCACGAATGGCGCGGGCCCACGGTGATCCCGCCATCGACGATCAGCGATGTGCCGGTTACGAAGCTGGCCGCTTCGCTGCTCAGGAACGCCACGGCATTGGCGATATCATCGGGCTGGCCGGGCCGGGCGACGGGTTGGGCATGGCTCGACATCTGGAGGATCATCGCCTTGGCCTGATCGACCAGCTCAGCCGGCATTTCCATCGAAGCGGTAAAGATGTTGGTATTGATAAAGCCGGGCTGCACCGCGTTCACGCGGATCCCGAACTGCGCCAGATCGGTTGCCGCACATTTCGTCAGGTGCAGCACTCCGGCCTTGGCTACGGCATAGGCGGTGGGCGAATAGCCCGGTCCGACCGCTGCCACCGAACTGGTGTTTACGATCGCTGCACCTTTGCGGTGTTTCATGTGCGGCACGGCATGATGGATCCCCATCGCGACCGAGCGCAGCACCAGGTTCATGGTCAAGTCCCAGCCTTCGCTGTCAACTTCGTCAATCCGGCCGCGCGCGCCGCCCGCAGCAGCGTTGTTGAACAAGACATCAATCCCGCCGCACGTGCCGGCAGCGTGGTCCATCAAACTCTTGATCTGGGCGACATCGCAGACATCGCAGACCACCGGAATGATATTTTCCCCTTCGCGGGCAACAGCCTCGGCCCCGGCCAGATTGAGATCGGCGGCAAAAACGGTCCCGCCTTCGCGCGCGAACAGCAGTGCCGCTGCGCGCCCGATACCCGATGCCGCGCCAGTGATTACGACCGATTTGCCTGAGAATCGCATGTCCGCTCCTGTTTTGTCCTATGCCAGCCAGCTTAAGGCGGTGGCAGGGCGGGTCAACGCTTTTGGCCTTTCCGTTACGGCATGCAGGCCGCCGAATTCGGTGCTTGCACCTTGCCCCCAAGTCCATTTAACCTTGCGGTTAACAAAGGAGCCCCGACCATGTCAGACCTTGACGCTTTCCGCGCGGAGATCCGCGCCTGGCTTGAACAAAATTGCCCGGCCGAAATGCGTGAGCCGGTTCGCGATGATGACGATATGTGCTGGGGCGGACGCAAGTTCAAATTCAAGAACGAAGCGCAGAAGCTGTGGCTGGAACGCTGTGTGGCCAAGGGCTATACCGTGCCCGAATGGCCCACGCCCTATGGCGGTGCGGGGATGGACCCGGCCCAGGCCAAGATCTGGCGCGAGGAAATGAACCGGATCGGGGCTCGCCCGCCGCTTTCCAGTTTCGGGATCTGGATGCTTGGCCCGGCGCTGCTCAAATTCGGGACCGAAGATCAAAAGATTCACTATCTGGGCCAGGTTGCGCGCGGCGAAATCCGTTGGTGCCAGGGCTATTCGGAACCCGGCTCGGGCTCTGACCTGGTCAGTTTGCAGACCTATGGCGAGGATATGGGCGATCACTGGGTGGTGAGTGGCCAGAAAATCTGGACCTCTTATGCTGACAAGGCTGACTGGATCTTTTGCCTGGTCCGGACTGACAAGACCAACAAGTATCAGGGCATTTCGTTCCTGCTGTTTGATATGGAAAGTGCCGGCGTTTCAACCAAGCCGATCTTGCTGATCAGCGGAAACTCGCCATTCTGCGAAACCTTCTTTGATAATGTAGCGGTGCCCAAACACCAGATCGTGGGTGATCTCAATCGCGGCTGGGATGTCGCAAAGTACCTGCTGGGGCATGAGCGCGAGATGATCTCGGGCGCGGGCGGGAATGACCGGATGAACACCATCGGCGGTTTTGCCAAGCGCAACGGGTTGGAAGACCCGCTGCTGCGCGCAGAGCTGGCGATGTTCGATGTTGATGCGTTGGCGTTCAGCGCGATGGGCGAAAAGTTTCTGGATGAAATCAAGGTCGGCAAGGCCCATCCCGCGCAGCCCAACATGATGAAATATGCCGGGACCGAGATCAACAAGCGCCGCCACGAATTGCTGATGGCTGCTGGCGGCAGCGCCGCACTGGAATGGGAAAGCGAAAGTTCCAATCACGGCGGCAAGGCCCGTTCATGGCTGCGAACCAAAGCCAATTCGATCGAAGGTGGCACCAGCGAAGTTATGCTGGGCGTCATTTCAAAACGCATTCTCGATCTGCCGGGAGCCTGACCGATGCCGCTTTATCACACCGAAGACCAGGCCATGTTGGCCGACACCGCGCGTGGGTTTCTGGCCGATGAAGGCAATATTGCCAAGCAGCTGCGCCATTTCCGCGATATCAATTGCAAGGATGGTTTCGGCCATGCCCTGTGGAAGCAGTTCGCCGAAATGGGCTTCACCGGGATGCTGGTGGCAGAGGCCGATGGCGGACTGGGGATGGGCCATGTTGAAGCCGGGATCGTTCTGGAAGAGATCGGCCGCAACCTTACGCCGTCGCCGTTCCTGACCAGCTCGGTGATGGCGGCGGCCGCGCTGGGTGCGGCTTCGGACGAGCTTCGGGGGCGCTACCTGCCCGGCCTTTTGACCGGTGACAGCGTGTTCGCCGTGGCAATTGACGAGGGCCCCAAGCACCGGCCAGAGCGGATCGCCTGCCGCGCTGAGCGCGCCGGGAATGGCTTCAAGCTGACCGGCACCAAGGCTTTCGTGATCCACGGCGGCAGTGCGGATATGCTGATAGTGGCGGCGCGAACCGCCGGATCGGACGATGACGATGCCGGGATCACGCTGTTCGCAGTGCCGAATGATGCGGCCGGACTAAGCCTTGATGTGGCGCGGCTGGTCGATAGCGCGCAGGCCGCCCACGTAAAGCTTGATGGCGTGCAGCTTGATGCCGATGCTGTGATCGGCGAAGTGGATGGCGGGCGCGAAGTGCTGAACAAGGTGGTCAATGCAGGCCGGATCGGCGCGGCGGCGGAAAGCGTGGGCGTGGCCCAGGGCTCATTCGAAATGACCACCACTTATCTTAAGCAGCGCAAGCAGTTTGGCAAGCTGATCGGCGAATTTCAGGCGCTGCAGCACCGCGCTGCGCACCTTTATTCAGAACTGGAAATTGCCCGCGCGGTGGTAATCAAGGCACAGCAATTGCTTGATGGGGGCAGCGAAAAGGCTGATCTGATGGTTTCGGTCGCCAAGGCCAAGGCCGGCAAAGTCGCCAGTCTTGCGGTCAAGGAAGGCGTCCAGATGCACGGCGGGATCGGGATGACCGATGAATACGACATCGGCCTCTACATGAAACGCGATCGCGCGCTGGCTGAATTCATGGGCGATCTATATTATCACGCAGACCGTGTGGCGAAGCTGAGCGGGTATTGACCCAGCGCCTCGAATTGCATTCGGGATGAGGAAACGGGAGAGAAAAAATGGATTTCACCAAACTGTTCAGCCTTGAGGGCAAAGTCGCGCTGATCACTGGCGGCAGCCGCGGGATTGGCAAGATGCTGCTCGAAGGATTTCTCGCCGCTGGATGCGAAAAGGTATACATCACCGCCCGCAAGCGCAAGCAGATCGCCGAGACGCTGGCCGAGTTTGAGGCACAGTATCCCGGCAAGGTGATCGGCCTGCCCGGCGATCTTTCCCAGATGGATGAGATCAAGCGCCTTGCCGAAGAATTGGCGGCGCGCGAAAGCAAGCTCGACATTCTGGTCAACAATGCCGGGGCGGCTTGGGGTGCCGATTTCGAGCAATTCCCCGAAGCGGGCTGGGACAAGGTGATGGATCTGAACGTCAAATCATTGTTCTTCCTCACCCAAAAGCTGTTCCCGCTGCTCAAGGCAGCCGGATCATTTGACCGTCCGGCCAAGGTGATCAACATCGCCTCGATTGATGGCCTGCGTCCCAACCCCTGGGAAACCTACAGCTATCAGGCCAGCAAGGCGGCAGTAGTCCATTTGACCAAACGGATGGCGGCGCGGCTGATCCAGGATAACATCGTTGTCACCGCAATTGCACCGGGTGCGTTCCCAAGCGAAATGAACAAGGCGGCGGCGAAAAATCCCGAAGGTTCGGCCAAGGGCATTCCGTTTCATCGGGTGGGCATGGCCGAAGATATGGCCGCCGGCGCGATCTATCTGGCCAGCCGGGCGGGCGATTATGTGGTCGGCACGACAATTCCGATCGACGGCGGGATCGTCAACGGCTGGGTGCCCGAGGTGTTCAACGACCCTTCGGGGCATTAGGGCCGGCGGCAACGCCGGAAGCGTCAATCCCGCATCAGTCCTCGGACAAATTCGATCAGCCCGGTCTGGCGGGCGCGTTTCATGCGTTCGGCGTGGAGCACTTCGCAGACCTGGGTATAGCAGGCCTCTACATCATCGTTGACCACGACATAGTCATAGCCGTCCCAGTGGCTGATTTCGGCGCGGGCGCGGTCCATCCGGGCCTGAACCACCTGCGCACTGTCGGTCCCGCGGCCGGTCAGGCGGCGGCGCAGTTCTTCGATGCTGGGGGGCAGGATGAACACCCGGACCACATCCTGCTGGTCCTTCTGGTAAAGCTGCTGGGTGCCCTGCCAGTCAATATCAAACAGGAAATCGCGCCCTTCCTTCAGGCCGGCCCGAATCTGCGATTTGGGGGTGCCATAGGAATGGCCAAAAACCGTGGCCCATTCATAGAATTCTTCCGCCTCGACCATCTGGTCAAACGCGGCCTGATCAATGAAGTGATAGTGCACCCCATCGATTTCGCCGGGCCTGATCGGGCGGGTGGTGGCAGAGACCGAAAGGTTGATCTCAGCATCGCGATCAAGGATCATCTGGCTGATCGTGGTTTTGCCCGCCCCCGATGGTGAGGACAGGATCAGCATCAGGCCGCGGCGCAGAAGCGCATTGGGTCGGGTGTCGGAAGTCATGGTTGCTGATGCCAGAGGCAGGGGGCCTAAATCAAGTCTTGGGCTTGGCCTTTTCCGGCGCTTTTGCTGCGTGGCGGCGATCATAGAGGCGCTTGGCCAGCATTGCCCCGCCGACCACAATGGCACCCGGAACCGATCGGGTCGCCAGCCGGACTGCCACTGCGCCGGCAACGCTGCCCAGCACGGTTTTCTTGCCGGCAGGCGGTTTTGCGCCATCGGCGGGCAGCAGCGTATCGATTGCCGCATCCAGCAATTTGCCGCCATTGCGCCGCGCGATGTCAGCAATCAGGCGGTTGTCAGCCATTACTTGCGCTTGCCAAAATCCACCGAGACCACGTTCGAGCCATCCTCGCTGGTCACGGCAGGCGTATCGGGAGTGTCATTTTCAGCATCATCGTGCGGGGCCGGGGCATCTTCAGTGCCGACAGCCTGGAATTGCAGGCCGAAATCGACCGCCGGATCGACAAATGCGGTGATCGCGGAAAACGGCACCACCAGCTTGCTGGGCACACCGCCAAATGACAGGCCGACGCTGAACTGATCTTCCAGCACGGTCAGCTCCCAGAACTTGTTCTGGAGCACGATCGTCATCTCATCAGGAAAGCGTTCCTTGAGGTGGGTTGGAATATTCACCCCCGGCGCGGTGGTTTTGAAGGTGATGTAGAAATGATGTGCGCCGGGCAGATCGCCGCCGGTTGTCTCGATCTGACCCAGAACCCGGCCCACCACCGCGCGCAGAGCCTCCTGCACGATTTCGTCATAGGGGATCAGGCTGTCTACCGGGGTCTCGCTCATGCAGCGACAAGTGGCCATCGCGGCGGCACGGGTCAAGGGGGAAAGGGATTCCATGTGGGTACGCTATCGACAACCATCGATAGCTTGCAACACCGGCCCGCTCCCCCTCCCGGCCACGCATAGGCTACCTATGATAGGGTGGCCGGGAGGGGGAGCGGGCCGGTGTTGCGCCCAGCTGTCAGGCTGGACAACGCTTCTTTGAGGGGTATAGGCCCTCCCCATGCGCAGTGCCAGAATCGCCCGCAAGACCCATGAAACCGCCATCGAGGTCGAAGTGAACCTCGATGGGGTTGGCAGCTATGACGTTTCCACGGGAATCGGCTTTCTCGATCACATGATCGAGCAGTTCAGCCGCCATTCGCTGATTGACATCACCTGCCGGATCAAGGGCGATCTCCACGTCGATCAGCACCACACCACCGAAGATAGCGCGATCGCGATCGGGCAGGCGATCCTGGCGGCGCTGGGCGATAAAGGCGGGATCGGCCGTTATGGCGAGGCGCATTCAGCCATGGATGAGGCGCTGAGCCGGGTCGTGCTGGATATTTCGGGGCGCCCGCACCTTACCTGGAAGGCGGCATTCTCGCAGGAGCGGCTGGGCGAAATGGATACCGAGCTGTTCGAGCACTGGTTCCATTCGATCGCGCAAGCTGTGGGGATCACGCTGCACATCGAGCTGCTGTATGGCAGCAACAACCACCATATCTGCGAAGGCATCTTCAAGGGTTTCGCCCGGGCGATGCGCGCAGGGGTAGAGCTTGATCCGCGCAAGCAGGGGGCTGTGCCGTCGACGAAGGGGGTTCTTGGTGGGTAGCCAGCCGCCTCCGCGTCTGGCTTGCAACGCCGGCCCGCTCCCCCGGCCCGACCACCCACAGGGTACCTTAAACGGG
>NZ_JBEBKB010000055.1:0-13104 GCF_040079535.1 Novosphingobium sp.
CGCCCCGGCCCCCAAGGCTGCCGAACCGCAGCCCCGGATTTACCTGTCAGCCGATGGGACCACGGTCTATCTGGTCGGCACGATCCTGGATGATACATTCAAGCGGTTCGATGCCGTGCTATCCAGGGCGCCCAAAGCGCGCACGCTGTTTCTGGCCTCACCGGGCGGACTTACCCTGGAAGCGCGGCTGATTGCGGCGGCGGTGCGCAAGCGCAAGCTCAACACCTATGTTGAACAATACTGTGCATCGGCCTGCACCCAGCTGTTCGTTGCGGGGCGCGAACGGGTGATGGGGAAAGAGGCTATCCTGGGCTTTCACCAGGCGGTCGGGGTTGATCGGCGCGGCCGCGCCACCCGCGTCAACCGCGCGACCGATCGGGCGCTTTCGCCGACCTCGGTGTTTGGCGTTAACGGCAACGACACGCTGCGATTGGCCTATGAGCTGGCCGGACTGGACAAGGATTTCATCACCAAGGTTCTGGCCAAGAACCATGAGCAGATGTGGTTCCCCACGGTCAAGGAACTGACCGAAGCACGGGTTATCACCCGGCTGGCTGAAAAGCCCGAATTTCCCTTGCCCGAAGGCAGCATCAGCAAAGACGATTTGGGCGCGCTGCTGGCCAAGCGGCCGATCTGGGAACGTGCCTCACGGCTGTATGCCTCGGCCTATAGGGATGGTTTCGACAGTGCCTGGCGGCTGGCCAACACCGGATCGCCGCTGGAGCTTTCGATCAGTTCGGGGCGCGGCGATCTGGTGGTGGCGATGATGTCGCGGCTGTCGCGGGCCAGTGACGGCGTGGTTGATGGCCATCTGAAGCTCTATGGCGAGGAAGCGCGGGCCCAGGCCGCGAATGGTTACAAGGCCTGCTCGGACGATCTGGACGCCTTGGGGTTCGCGCCGGAAGATTCGACCGTTCGGTTTGAACGGACCGAGGATCAACTGCTGGTTTCCGCGCTCGATAGTCCGCCAGCGGTTGCAGAAATGTCGCAAAAAGAGGCGTTGAAAATCTTCAAGAATGACATCTTGCCGCTGCTGCCCGCCGGCTTCAGCTCAAGCAATTCGTGCAAGGCCGGCTTTCAGATGGTCGGTGCGATTGACCGGCTGACCGGCAAGAAGCGGATCAAGATCTACCGCGCGATGCTGTTTTTGCCCGACGCTTTGGACGTTTGACCGCCGCCCGCGGTGCTACAGCTTTGGTAAAGGCCTGTTCGGTGGTTTCGCGGGCCAGCAGCACTTCAATATAAACCCGCGCCAACAACCGCCCGCCGCGCTCTGATTCTTTCCAGCCGCCTTTGCGCAAATGGGTGGCAAAGCCTTCTTCCATCAACTCATCCAGCTGTGACTTTCCGGCCAGTCGGGTCCGGTTTTCGCGGTAGTATTGCTCAACCGGATCGATCGTCAGATCTTCGTATTCGATTGCCTGGCGCAGCACATCCTGGACCAGCATCGCATGGGCATAGGCCACAGCTGCCTGCGATGCCGCCGGTGACCAGCGATAAGGATCAGCGCAGCGCGGCAAGGCTTCGAGCACAAGCCGGTCAACAATCTTGTTGGGCGGGGCGATCCGCGCATAACGGCCTTCGTTCAGAAAATCGAGACCGATCAGCATCAGCGTGATCTCGCGGTCCTCGATCGTCAGATTATCGAAGACGCAGTGCACGTTGTTGGCCGGCGCGGCAGGCAGAGCAATGGCGGGGGCAACCGGTTTGGGCGCGGGTTCGGCCACGGGTGCGGCCGCAGGTGCCGCGGCAGGTGCAGCCACCGGCGCTGCGGGCGCAGGTGCAACGGGCGCTACAGGGACAATTTTACCGGATTGGGCCTGCGCCGTCTGGGCCCATCCCAGCGCTGCCAAGCCGGCCAGCAAAGCAGCAGCCCTGTTCCTCATCATCATCAAACCAAAACCGCCATGCTTTTCAACCTGCTGCAATCTGCCGATTAGTCTGCCGCCTGTCGAGAGGGATCGCAACATGAAAAGGCCCGGCGGTCAGGGGAACCGCCGGGCCATGCCTGGAAGGGACAGGCAACAGGTATCTGGTTTTAACGCAGCAGCGAAAGAACGTTCTGCTGGCTCTGGTTGGCCTGCGCAATCATCGCAGTCGAAGCCTGGCTGAGAATCTGGGCCTTGGCCATCGCGGTGGTTTCCGACGAATAGTCGGCATCTTCGATCCGGCTGCGGGCATCAGACAGGTTGGTCGAATTGCTGGTCAGGTTGTTGACCACCGATTCAAGCCGGTTCTGCCCCGCACCCAGCGCAGCACGGGCACTGGAGATCGTGTTGAGCTCTGTATCGAGCGTGCCCAGCACGGTCGTGGCCGCAGCCGCAGTCGCAACGCTGTAGGATCCAGCCGTACCAGCTGCGGAAGCCAGCGTGGTCAGGTTGGCCATGGTCAGCGCAACGGTATCGGTTGCATTGGCGCCGGCCTGCACGGTTACCGTCGGTGTGGCATTGTTGAACAGCGTAACGCCATTGAACTTGCTGTTAGTCACCACCTGGCCGATCTGGGCGGTCAGCTGATCAACTTCAGTCTGCATATAGGCCCGGTCGGTGGCATCCTGATAAGTGCCAGAAGCCGATTGTACGGCCAGTTCACGAACCCGCTGCAGCATGTTGGTAACTTCGGTCAGCGAACCTTCGGCGGTTTGCGCCAGCGCAATGCCGTCGTTCGAATTGCGGATCGCCTGGTTCATGCCGCGAACCTGTGCGGTCATGCTGGTGGCGATCGCCATACCGGCGGCATCGTCCTTGGCACTGTTGAGCCGCTTGCCGGTTGACAGGCGTTCCATGGCATTGCCCAGCATCTTGGCAGCCGAGTTCGAAGCATTGGCAGCGCGGATCGCGCTGATATTGGTGTTGATGACAGTCATGGGTAACTCCCGTGGATAGTCCCGTTGGGCCAGCCGGGCGGACCATCCGTCGCGGCTTGCCCCACCTAGATCGGCGGGCCCGCGGCAAACTTAAGGGGGTGAAGCTTAGCCACCCCGGCAGCGGACGATCAAATCCTGTTTTTTGCCCTTCCATCCGCGAGTCTTGCAGGTTGGTGATTGGATCATAAATGTGCGCAGGATCGGAATTGATTCCATAGGGATCCGCATTTTCCAGAATTCACAAATTTTCACCAGCATGCCAAAAACGACGAAACTGACATAAATCTGACGGTCTGGTTTACAAATCGATAACTAATGCTTGCTATCGAACGTCCTACATCTGGGATGTTCAACTATGTCGGAAACCGCTCATACCGCAACCAAGCTGCTGAATTTTATCACGGAATCCGGATCAAGAATCGGTTCCGGATTGCGCCGCATGATTGCGGACAAGGCAGGCGTATCCTTCGCTACAATGGCTTTGATGCTGCCGCTCATGGTTGGATTCGTGGGTCTGGCGATAGACGTCGGGGTTTGGCAGGTTGAAAAGCGCGCCATTCAGGGGGCGGCCGATCGCGCAGCATATTCAGCAGCAACGTCAGCCCTTGCAGGCGCCAGCAAGGCGCAGGCCACCACCGAAGGCAAGGCCACAATGGCCAGCGCGGGTTTTGCCCACGGCGCAGCTTCGGTCAACGTCACGGTCAACAATCCTGCTTCCACCGGAACCTACAGCACAGATCCGACCAGCTGGGAAGTTATCGTCAGCAAGCCGCAGCGGCTCTATTTCGCAGGGATATTCCTCAGCTCTGCGCCATCGGTTTCGGTGCGGGCCGTCGCGGTGAAGGGCAAGACAGCTTCGCCAGGCTGTATTCTCTCGCTTGATGGAAGTGCGGCCGGCGCCACCACGTTCACCAACAACGCCCAGGTTCCTAACGACAAATGCGCGGTCTATACCAATTCTGCCAGCGGCAGTGCTTTGCTGTGCAGCAACAATTGCAATATCACTAGTGATACCTACACGGTCGGCGGGAACAGCGTTGGGGGTAACAGTAGCCTTTCGGGTGCAATCAACAAGACAGGCATTGGCGCTGCCCCTGATCCATATGCATCCGTGCCGGTACCCTCAAGCGCAAGCATGACCTGCACAGCCACAGCGCTGCTTAATATTGCATCCAGCACCACAATTAATCCCGGGGTCTTTTGCGGCGGGATTGCCGTCGGTGCGGGCAAGGTGCTGACGATGAGTCCGGGCACCTACTACATCAAGAAAAAATTCAATATGGGCAGCGCCTCGACTTTGAATGCCACCGGCGGAGTTACGATCGTTTTACTGGATGATGCGTGCCTGGGCGATGGCACCTGTATCAAGGAAAAGGGCCTGCTCGACAACATTACGATCAACCTGACGGCACCGACAACCGGTACATTTGCGGGCATCGCCCTCTACGCTCAAGGTACAACCATGACCCGCCAGGAATTCAGCAACAATGTCGCGCTCAACATCCAGGGTGCGCTCTATGCACCGGGAGATCTCTTCTCCTTCCACAACAACTCACTGTTCAGCAACGCCAAATGCGCACAGGTTATTGGGCGCAGGGTGAATTTTGAGAACAACGCCACGATGGGATCAAACTGCGACAATACCGGCGTCAAGCAGATCGTCGGCCCGGGCGGCGGTCCCACGAAAACCAAGCTGGTGGAGTGATCGGATGCGAACCGCAAAACTGATTGCAAGACTTTGCAGCGACAAGGCCGGGGCGGCGATCATCGAACTGGCTTTCGCTGCGCCGATCCTTGCCGTCCTGCTGGTGGGACTGGTTGATCTGTCGGGATATATTTCGGCAAGCCTTTCGGTGCAGCGCGCCGCCAGGGCCGGCGGTGAATATGCCGTGATGAACGGTTACAACTCGAACGGTGTCGCTGGCGCAGTGACCGCAGCATCAACCCGGCGCAGCACCTATATGACAGCGATTGCGGCCTCGCCAGCGCCCACCAACTGGTGCGGTTGCCCCAATGCCACAACCGGGATTGCAGTGCAGGCCTGCGGCACGAAATGTACGTCCGGGCTTGATGCCGGCAGCTATGTGACAGCCAGTGCATCCTCAACCTACACTGCGCTTTTCCCATGGCCCGGCTTCTCCAGCGGCGCCTCGATAGCCTCAGCATCGATTGTCAGGGTTCAATGATGCGCGCAGCCCGCCACTATCTCCGCGGCCTTGCAGCCGATCGGCGCGGTTCAGCAGCGGTTGAAGCCGCGCTTGCCTTGCCGATACTGTTTACAATGTGCTTTGGCGTGATCGAAGTTGGCCGGGGCATGTGGATGCAGAATTCGCTGATGGACGCGGTTGATGCAGCAGCGCGCTGCGGCGCCGTTAGCGCTTCATGCACAACCAGCGCCCAGATTGCGACCCACGCCGTAGGCCAGATCAAGGGGTTTTCGGTTGCTTCCTCCAACTTTACGGTAACCACCGAAGCTTGCGGGATCAAAGTGGCAGCAAGCGTGCCATTCAAACTCAAAATTCCGGCCATCACCACTTCGAATTTCAACCTGACCGCACAGTCATGCAGGCCCTACACACCCTAACCCTGGGCCTTGCAGCAATCCAACGCGCACCGGGATAGGTAATTCCCCTAGGCCTTAAATTACCGAACAGTTTGACGTTCTGCGCGCACAAGAGCCCCCGAAGCATGGTTAATCAGGGGGCCATCAAGATGAACGGTTTGGGATCAACGGACAGTGTCAGGCGCACCCACGCACCATTGGTGCAGCGCGCCGAAGCGATCCTTGGGGCATTGGGGGGAACCGCAGCGGCATTGCTGCGCAGTGCTGGCGATCCGGTTCACCCCGGTCCGGGACCGGTGGTAACACTTGAACGATCCGCCCATCCAGCACTGCAGCGCGAAAGCGGACGCGGGCGGTTTAAGCTGAGCTATAGCGATCCGTGCGATGAAGGCGCGCTGGCGGCCTTGCTGGCCGCCGTGGCCGCACCGGGATCCCCGATCGCAGCCGATCCTGAATCGCTCTCCATCCTGGCTCTGGCCGATCGGCTGGCAGCCAGTGAAATTCCGGTGTTGATCGGCGGCCCAACCGGCACCGGCAAGGAAGTGCTAAGCCGCTTTATCCATCAGCGCAGCCCCCGTGCAGCCAAGCCGTTCGTTGCGGTCAACTGCGCTGCCATGCCAGAAACGATGCTGGAAGCCTTGCTGTTCGGTCACAAGAAGGGTGCCTTTACCGGCGCGACCGAGGCCGCACAGGGTTTTTTCCGAGCAGCCGATGGCGGCACCTTGATGCTGGATGAAATCGCCGAAATGCCGCTCAACCTTCAGGCCAAGCTGCTGCGGGCGCTGCAAGAGGGCGAAGTGGTGCCGATCGGTTCGACCGAGCCAATCAAGATTGATGTCCGGATAATCGCCTGCGCCAACCGCGATCTGCCAACCGAAGTGGCCGAGGGCCGGTTTCGTGCCGATCTGTTTTACCGCCTCAACGTCTTCCCGCTTGCCTTGCGTCCTTTGCGCGAACGGGCAGATGATGTGGCCCCGCTGGCATTCGCAATGATGCTGCGCCACGCTCCGCAAGGTCGGCCGCTGCCATGGCTATCGGCTGAGGCGTTGGACGTGCTGCGGCATCATGGCTGGCCGGGCAATGTCCGCGAGCTGGAAAACGTGGTCCGCCGCGCGCTGCTGCTGGCCGATGGTGCGGCTGAGATTGCCGTGCAGCATATCGTGTTCGATCAACCTGCCCGGTTGGTGGGCGATGCTTTGCCCGCCGCCGAACAGACCGAACCGCGCCGCCTTTCCAACATCGTCCAGATTTCAGAAGCGCGGGCGATCATCGCAACGCTGGCGGCTTGCGGGGGCAGCCGGATTGCAGCGGCGCGCGAATTGGGAATTTCCGAACGCACCCTGCGTTATCGACTGGCCGCCTTTCGTGATGCCGGGATAGCCGTGGCTGGTGGCCGGCGATGAGCGGTGTTGGGCCAATTGGCGGTGGGGGCGGGATCCAGCAAATCCTGGCGATGCGTCAGCAGATCCTGGATCGTTCGCAGATCCTCAAGGATGTCCATCAGGCCACGCAAAGCGGCGCGCCTGCGGCTTTGGTTCAACCCCAAGGCGGCGGCTTTGGCGGGGCGCTTAGCAATGCCTTGCAGGAAGTATCCGATACCCAGGGCCGGGCCGAAGGCCTTTCCGCTGCCTACGAGCGCGGCGAAGTGACCGATATCGCGAAGGTGATGCTGGCCCGGCAGGAAGCCGGGGTGGCGTTTGAAGCAACGCTGCAAGTGCGCAACCGCTTGCTCAGCGCCTACCAAGACATCATGCGGATGGGAGTGTGATAGATGGCCGAGCCTGACCTTTCCCCCGCCAATACTGCGCTGATGCCGCTTGCCGGTGGTGGCCCACTGGACCGCATTCGCATGCTGACCGGTCAGCCGCTGGTGCGCCGGGCCCTGCCATGGTTCATTGGTGCCGCCGCAATCGGCGGCGTAGCGCTGACCTGGTCTGTGCTAAGCCCCGCGCCGCAGCGGATCCTCTATTCCGAACTGGACGATAACAGCCGCGCCGGGGTGGTTTCCAGCCTCGACAAGGCCGGGATCGCCTATACCATCGACAATTCAACCGGCACGCTGACCGTGGCCGAAGACGATCTCTACAAGGCCCGGATGCTGGTGGCGCAGGATGGATCACTGGGCACGCCCGATCCTACTGCATCACTCGATAGCTTGCCGCTGGGGGCCAGCAAGACGCTTGAAGGCGAACGCCTGCGCGCAGCACGTGAACACGAATTGCAGCTGACAATTCAGGAGATAGAAGGCGTCGACGGGGTTCGCGTGCATCTGGCCGAAGGGGCCAAATCGGTGTTCGTCCGCGATAATTCTCCGCCCACCGCCTCGGTCATGCTGCGCATGAAGAAGGGCCGGCAACTGTCTGACAGTCAGGTTGCCGCGATCGTCAATCTGGTCGCCGGATCGGTACCGGGGTTGAGCGCAGACGCGGTGCGGGTGGTCGATGGCCGCGGCAAGCTGCTATCGGCCGGCGGCAGTGCGGATAGTGACCGACTGGAGCTGCAAGGCCGCCTGGAAGACAAATTGCGCGCGCAGCTTGATACCCTGCTGACCCCGATGCTGGGCATGGGCAATTATTCCAGCGAGATCCAGGTTGAGCTCGACATGGATGAAGTCACCTCGGCGCGCGAACGGTTTGACAAGGACGGAGTGGTTCGTTCCGAAACGCAGGAACAATCGCAGGCCAGCACTGCTGGACCGGGACAAGCCCAAGGCATTCCCGGCCAACTATCCAACACGCCGCCGCCCGCCGCCACAGCCACGCCCGGCCCGCCGCAGGGCCAAACCGCGCAAGCAACGCCAGCCCAACCAGCGGCAACCGGGGAAAGCTCTGCCAGCCGCACATACGAGCTGGGCCGCGAAGTTTCGGTTGCCAATTCGGCGCCGGGAAAGATCAAGCGGCTTTCGGTTGCCGTCGCGGTTAGCCAAGAGGTGATGAAGAAAGCCAAGCCCGGTGATATCGATCAGATCAAGGCGCTGGTTGCCGCTGCGATGGGGCTTGATACCGCGCGCGGCGATCAGATCCAGGTGTTGATCCGCCCGTTTGATGTGCCAGCAGATATCGCGCTGCCGTTCTACGAAGCGCCGTGGTTCGCCATGGTGGTGCGCACCGTTGCAGCCTTGTTGGGCGTGCTATTGGTGCTGTTGATGGGGGTGCGCCCACTGGTCCGCGCGCTCAAACGCGATCCGGCAGCGCCAAGCGATATGGCCAACGAAGGCAGCGGTGATGCCGCACCAGCCGGAACGGCCAACACCCCCGTTGATGCCGCCGTGCTGGGCCGCCAGGTTGGACTGGCCCAGCGGATTGTTGAAGAGAAGCCGGAAGATGCGCTGATCGCATTGCGGGCGATGCTTGGCCAGGCCGCGCCGGAGGCAGAGCAATGACCGAGCAGTCAAACACAGCAATCCCGGGGCTTGGCGATGCCGAGCGCGCTGCGGTAATGATTATGCTGCTTGATGAAGATCAGGCCGCGCAGATTCTCAGCCAGCTTGGCCCGGATGAACTGCAGTTGCTGGGTGAGAAGATGTGCGGCCTTGGCCACATCGGCCCGCACCAGATCACCCAGGCAATCAGCGGCTTTGTCAATTCCACCCAGCAACAGGGGATCAGCGCGCGCGGGCGCGGCGATCATGTGCGCCGGGTTATGACCAAGGCAGTGGGCGAGCTGAAAGGTGAGAACCTGATGCAGAAGATCCTGCCCGCCGACCCAGAGGCCGGTCCGGCAATCGAACTGGCCCGCTGGCTGACCCCGCAGGCCCTGATCCCGCTGGTGAAGGGTGAACACCCACAGGCAATCGCGGTGCTGCTGGTCCAGCTGGACCCAGAAGTTGCCGCCGAAGTGCTGCATTCGCTTGAACCCGAAGATCAGACCCAGGTAGTCCACCGGGTTGCCACATTGGGCCCGATTTCGGGTGATACCGTGGCCATGCTTGAAACGCTGCTGGAACAACGCATTGCCCAACGCCACGGCAAGGGCGTGCTATCAATGGGCGGTGCCAAACAGGCCGCAGACATTATCAACCAGGCCGGCAAGGCCGCTGAAAAGCGGATCATGCCGGAACTGAACAAGATCGACAAAGCTTTGGCCAAGGCCATCGAAAGTGAAATGTTCAAGTTTGAACACCTGTTCGCGCTTGATGCCCAGGGGATGGGTGCACTGCTGCGCGAAGTGGAAAGCGAACTGCTGATCGACGCCTTGAAAGGCACCAGCGAAGAAAACCGCGACGTGTTCTTCCGCGCCATGTCCAGCCGCGCAGCTGACGGCGTAAAGGATGAGATCGCCGCGCGCGGGCGGCTCAAGATGGCCGAAGTGGTCGAGGCGCAGAAGGCAATCGTCACAATCGCGCGGCGCCTAGCCGGTGAAGGCGTAATCCAGTTTGGCGCAGGCGGCGGCGAGGACGAGTATGTCTAGTCTGCCGATTGCAGCATTGGAGCAAGGCAGCGGATTCCTGCCCGACCCCCGGTTTTGCCCGAACCATTCCGAACGCCAAGCTGCCCTTCCGGTCGATCCCGTGGCGCAGGCCTGGGATGATGGCTATGGCGCCGGTCAGGCCGAAGCGAATGCCGCGGCCGTTGCCGCTGCCCATGACAGCGCAGCAGCGCACAGTGCCATCACGCTTGCGCTGGCCCGGCTCGATTCCCAGCTTGCCGAAGAATTGCGGCAGAAATTGTTCGTCACGGTAGAAGCCCTGTGCGAGGCCGCGATCGCTCCGCTGGCGCTGGACAAGGCGGCACTGGCGGCCCGGGTCCAGCGCGCCGCCGCGATGCTATCGCGCGCCGATGACGAGCGCGTGCTGCGGCTTCACCCCGATGATCTGGATCTGGTTGCCAAGCAATTGCCCGCCGATCTTGAAGTGCTGGCTGATCCCGCGTTGGAACGCGGCGCTTTGCGGGTGGAAAGCGCCAACGGCGGGATTGAGGATGGCCCAGCCCATTGGCGCCGCGCGATTGCCGAGGCACTTGAGCAATGCTGAAGCTATTTGGCCCCTTGCTGAGCGAACTTGGCAACGCGCAGATTGACCTTGCGCCCGGTCGGTATGGGTTGTTGACCGCCTGCGACGGCGGGTTACTGGAGGTATCCGGGCTCAACGCGCCGGTCGGTTCCTTGTGCAAGGTTGCCCATGGCCGCAGCGATCCGCTGACCGCCGAAGTTATCGGATTTCGCAATGGCCGCACCTTGATGATGCTGTTGGGCGATACCGTGATGTTGCGTCCGGGCGCACGGGTCCGTGCTGAAGGCCGGCCTGGCATGCTCAGCGTCGGTGAAGCGTTTCTGGGCCGGGCAGTTGATGGACAAGGGTTGGCGATTGACGGATTGGCTCCGATCCACAACCGCGCCGCCTGGCCCGCAGGGGGCAAACGCACCTCTGCGCTCGATCGTTCGGGTGTGCGCCAGCCATTCGATGTTGGCGTTCGCGCACTCAATGCTTTGACGACGTTTGGGGTTGGCCAGCGGATCGGAATCATGGCCGGATCGGGTGTGGGCAAATCGGTTTTGCTCGACATGATCGCCAGCGGAGCCGAGGCCGAGGTGGTGGTGGTTGGCCTGATCGGTGAACGCGCCCGCGAAGTATCCGATTTCGTCGAACGACATATGGCCGGAGCCAAACGCGAGCGCACGGCGGTGGTCGCGGTGCCGGCCGATCATGCTCCCAACTTGCGGCTGCGCGGGGCGATGCTGGCGACAAGTCTGGCCGAACATTTCCGGGCGCAGGGCCGGCAAGTCCTGTTGATTATGGATAGCCTGACCCGCGTTGCCCACGCCGCACGCGAACTGGCATTGCTGCTGGGCGAACCCGGCGCGGCGCGCGGCTATCCGCCATCAGCGCTGGCCGCGATCACCAAGCTGGTCGAACGGGCCGGCAATTCCGCTGCCAGCGGTGGATCGATAACCGGTATCTACACCGTGCTGGCCGATGGTGACAATCAGGACGATCCGGTGGTCGATACTGCGCGCTCGATCCTTGATGGACACATCGTACTCAGCCGCGATCTGGCCCAGCGCGGACAATATCCCGCGATTGATGTCGCCGCTTCGCTCAGCCGGGTTATGGACCAGATCGTCGGCCCCGAGCATTCCGCATTGGCCCGTGAATTTCGTTCTTTGACTGCAACTTACGAAGCAAACCGCGATCTGGTTCTGATGGGAGCCTATCGCCCCGGTGCCGATCCGCTGCTCGATCGGGCTATCGCAATGCACGATGCCTTGAGCATGTTTCTGGGCCAAAACGCGCATGAAGTGGTGCCGCTGGAAAGCAGCACTACAGCATTGGCCAGGCTGCTGAGCCATGCGCAGTGAGCAGACCAAGCTGGCCAGGCTGCGGCGGCTGGAAAAAGTTCGTGCTCTGGCCAAGCAGCAAGCCGCGCTGCAGGCCGCTGCGGCCGAAGGTACCCTGGCCCAGCTGAGCGCGCTTGCTGCCCGCACCCAGGCAATGGCCAATGGCTACCGTGATCTGAGCGCGATTGGTGATGGCCAGGCCTTGCGTCAACTGGCGCAGTTCACGCTTGGGCTGGCCGGAATAACCCATGCGACCAGCCGCGATGCCGCGTCGGCGCAAACCACAGCCGATCAGCTCCAACAGGAACTGGCCTTGGCAGAGCGCCGCCGCGCTGCGGTGGAGGACCGCGCCGCAGCGGGCGAACGCGCGCTGGCCCAGCGCCAATCGCATCCGGCCAGCGCGGCTCGCAGGCAAATTGGCACGGGGCTTGAATAGTTAACAGCAGACCCCGCGCAAAGGAGCCCTGTTCATGATCGCCAGCCCCGTCTTGTCCCTGACCACGGCCACCCCGGTGCCTGCCGGCACGCTTGCGAGCGAGCTGAGCGATGGGTCCAATGGCGCGAATTTCCTCGCTCTTCTGGCCCAATCGCTGGATCAGGCGGGGGCATTGGGTTTGGTGGGGGCAGATCCGGCGGCGGTTACATCAGGCCCGCCGCTCATTCCTGCAGCGGCAATCCAAGCGGCAACACCCGGCAAAATGTTGCCGCCTGCCTTGCCGGTTGCTGCCGTGACGGTTGCTTTCGTGGCGCAGGGCGACAACCCGGTTCCAGCCGGACCGGGCGCTGCGCCGATCGGCCAGCCAGATACCCCGGCGAAGGCCGCCGCTGGACTGGCCTTGCAGCCGATACGGCCAAATCAATCGGCGCACGGCCTGCCCAAAAAAGCCAAAGCGGATGAAAGCGGCTTGCCCGAAAGTTCCGACCCGGCTGCGCCTGAAAGCATCGAAGCCGCCATCGCTGTTGCCGGCGATGCCGCGATCACCACGCCGTCCTTGCCGGTATTGCCAGCACGGGCCGAACCTGCGGAACCGGCCGCATTGTCTGCAATGCCAGCAATGCCTGGACAGCCAGAGTCCGGCGTGCAGACACCGCACGAGCATCATCCCGAACAGCCCGGCAAGAGCCAGGACGCGCCCGGTCAGCTGGTTCGTCTGCAACCCCCCGGCCTGCAGGACCGGCCGGTTGGCGAGCGCCAGCCAGTGCCTTCCTTGACCGCTACTGCAGTGCGGCCAACTGACGTTGCGACACCAGCCGCCGCTGCGCAGGCCGTCCAGCCGCAAGGCGCAGCGCCGCCGCTGGCTCAGCTGCGGATCGACGTTGCGCTGGCAGAGCCGCTCCGCAGCATTGCACCTGCGCCGGTCCGCACACCGGCATTGGCCGCGGCACTGCTGGGCGAAGA
>NZ_JBEBKB010000056.1:0-11942 GCF_040079535.1 Novosphingobium sp.
ATACCGGGGCAGATACTGGCGCCAATACTGGGGCCGGTCCCGGCTGGTACTGGCCGTGGATTGCTGGGGCAGCCGCGCTGCTGGCAGCGCTGTTTGCTGTACTATGGTGGCGCTGGCGCACCCCGGCGGTGAAACTGCTGGAATTTGAACGCCCGGTGGTTGTAAAATCCAAAGAACAGCCTGAGCCAGAAACAGCACCTGCGCCCGCACTTGCAACGATTGCACCGCAGCCGGCTGCCGCTGCCGCTTCGGGTTTGACAATCACCCTTGAAGCCCGGCGGATGAATGCATCGCTGGTCGCGACCACGCTCAATTATGCGCTGACCTTGACCAACACCAGCGAACAGCCGCTGACCGCGTTGGCGGTGGAAGGCGATATGATCGCGGCGCACGGATCGCTGCCCACCGAAAAACAGATCGCGAATGACAACGATCGGCTGGAACTGCGCCATGCACTGGTCACTTTGGCGCCGGGCGAAAGCGCTGAATTTACCGGGGATTTCCGGCTTCCCTTGGCAACGCTGGTGCCGATCCGGGCTGGCGATGCGGCCTATTTCATCCCACTGGCCCGGTGGCGGGTTGAAGCCAGCACTGCGGCGGGAACACCGCTGGTGCAGGTGCAGACCTTTGTTGTGGGCGAGCTGCCCGAACAGCCCGGCGCGGCGCTTCGCCCGTTCCGGCTTGATCTGGGCCCACGTACCTATTCGCGGATCGGCCAGCGCGCGGTAAGTTGAATCTGACGAGCCATGCAGTCACTGCAACACCGGTTCCGCGCAGGCGGAACACAAAGTTGCCGATTCTCCCCCTCGACGCGGCGCAATTGCGCGGCTAGTCTATTTCGCAACTGCAGCGAAAGAGGGCGCTGGCAGGTGAATCGACCTGCGCCAGGAGGACGCAAATATTATGGATAGTCTGGTTTCGACCGAGTGGCTCGCAGGTGAAATGGGTGCGAGCGATCTGCGAATTGTCGATTGCACCAAGCATTTGGCCGGCACGGGGCGTGATCCCCTGGCCGAATACGAAGCCGGGCATATCCCGGGCGCAGTGTTCATGGACCTTTCTGATCTGGTGGACAGTTCGCACGCAGTGGAAAACATGCTGCCACCTGCGGAAAAATTTGCCAGCCGGATGCAAAGCCTGGGCCTGGGTGATGGCAGCCGGATCGTGCTCTATGATGACAGCGCGGTAAAAACCTCGGCGCGGGCCTGGTTCATGCTGAAAATGTTTGGCGCACACGATGTTGCGATCCTTGATGGCGGGATTGCCAAATGGAAAGCCGAAGGCCGCCCGCTGGCACAAGGCAAGGAAACGCTGCGCCACCGCCACTTCACCGCATGGCAGGATGATAGCACCGTTCGCACCAAGGCGCAGGTTCTGGCCAATCTGCATTCAAAGGACGAACAGGTAATCGATGCCCGCGGCGCGGCGCGCTGGTCTGGGGCAGAAGAAGATCCCCGCCCCGGCATCGCATCGGGCCATATCCCCGGATCGCACAATGTGCCGTTCACCGCGCTCTATAACGGCGATGGTACCTTCAAGGACGCGGCCGGAATCAAGGCTGCGTTCGAAGGCGCCGGGGTCGATCTTTCAAAGCCGGTTGTTACCAGCTGCGGCAGCGGCGTGACGGCCTGTGTACTGTTGTTTGGCCTGGGCCTGATCGGCAAGGAAGATGCCACGCTGTATGATGGCAGCTGGACCGAATGGGGCGCCGATCCTGATACGCCAAAGGCCGTCAAGGCCTGAAGCCAGGTGGCGAAGGAACCGCCAAAGGACATTTCTCCCGCAACCCGCCTGGTTTTGGGCGGGCGGCGCAAGGAGTGGACCGGGCCAGCTGTGAACCCGCCGGTCTGGCGGGCCAGCACCCATCTGTATGAAAACAGCGCCGCCCAGCAGGCCGGGCTGCACGTTAACAAGGACGGCGTGTTCCATTATGGCGCGCGCGGCGGACCAACCCAATGGGCGCTGGCTGATGCCCTGACTGAACTGGAGCCTGGCGCGGCTGGGACAATGCTTTACCCAACCGGGCTGGCGGCCCCCGCGATGGCCCTGCTCAGCGTGCTGAAAGCCGGCGACGAGGTGCTGGTTTCGGACAATTCCTATGATCCCAGCCGGACAATCGCAGTCCATGCCTTGCGCGATTACGGGATAACCGCAAGGTTCTTTGACCCGCTTGATGTCAGCGGTTTTGCCGCGATGATTGCCGAAAACAGCCGAGCGGTCCTGCTTGAAAGCCCAGGCAGCGTTTCGATGGAAGTGTGCGATGTGCCGGCCCTGGCAGCCGCCGCGAAGGATCGAGGCCTGGCGGTACTGCTGGACAATACCTGGGCCGGGCCAACCGGCTTTCAGGCGCTGAAACATGGCGCCGATCTTTCGATCCTGGCGCTGACCAAACACGTTGGCGGGCATTCGGATCTGATGCTGGGCAGCGTCACCGCAAATGCCGAATACTATCCCAGGTTGCGCAAGCGCTCGCTGATGCTGGGCCAGCAAGCTGCACCTGATGATTGCGCGCTGGCGCTGCGTGGGTTGCGCACCATGGGCGTTCGGCTGGAACGATCTTCGGCCAGCGCGCTCAAGATCGCGGAATGGCTGCAGCAGCGCGCCGAAGTGGCCGCGGTGCTGTTTCCGATGCTACCAGGGGCGCCAGGTCATGATCTGTGGAAGCGCGATTTCACCGGCGGTTGCGGGCTGATGACGATCACCTTGGCTGGGGGCGATAGCAAGGCACGCGATCGCTTTGTCGATGCGCTCCAGCTGTTCGGGATTGGGTATTCGTGGGGCGGGTTTGAAAGCCTGGCGCTTGGCAGCCATCCTGAACGTGATCGTGATGTGATGCCCTGGCCGCCGCGCGGAATTGGCGCAAGCAACCATCATGCGGTTCGGCTGTGGATTGGCCTTGAAGATCCGGCCGATCTGATTGCCGATCTGGCGCGCGGCCTTGAAGCTTGGGCTGAGGCTGAGTCTGGAGCATGAGCATTCACAAGCAGGTTGCTGTCTGGACGGCAAAACTGGATGCGCTTGGGTTCGATATCGGAAACTATCACGTCTCGCTCTACTGGGCGCTGCTGGTCGTTGGCGTCGGCTTGGGCGTGATGGTTGCCGGCCGCGCCGGAAACTTTCTGGTGCGGCGCCTGTTTCGCCGGATGCACCGGCTTGATCCAACCCAGCAGTTGCTCGGCGAAAAGCTGGCAGGGGTCGGGCTGTGGCTTTTGCTGGGATTGCTGGCGATCGATTTTCTGGGAATTGATCTCACCGCATTGGCAGTATTTTCAGGCGCACTGGGTCTGGCGATCGGGTTTGGCCTGCAAAAAACGTTTGGCAATCTGATCTCGGGCATCATCATGCTTATGGACCGATCGATCAAGCCCGGCGATGTGATTGCAGTTGGTGCCGGCCCCGACAAGACGGTGGGGCAGGTAAACCGGATCGGCATTCGCGCGGTTTCGGTAATTACCCGCGACCAGATCGAATATCTGATCCCCAACGAACTGCTGATGACTTCCACCGTTGAAAACTGGTCGTTCTCGACCCGCGATGTTCGTCTGAAAGTGCCGGTGGGGATAGCCTATGGCAGCGATGTTGCACTGGCCGAGCGGCTGATGCTGCAAGCCGCGCACGAACATCCCCGCGTCCACCCCGATCCCGAACCATCGGTGTGGCTGACCGCATTTGGGGACAGCGCGATCCAGTTTGAGATCCAGCTGTGGATCGACGATCCCGAAGCAGGCGTGGGCAACATCCGGTCTGACGTGCTCAAGCGGATCTGGGGCCTGTTTGGCGAACACGGGGTGCACCTGCCCTATCCGCAGCGCGATGTGCATATCCGGGAATGGCCGGGTGCGCCGGTCCGCGATAGCTGATCTAGGCCCCCGCAAAGCCATTCTGGCTGGCACCGCTACGCAGACCTGCCCATTGAAGCAGGATGAGCAATAGTCCCCCTCCCTGCGGTAAAGTCTGGCTGGTTGGCGCAGGCCCCGGCGATCCTGATCTTTTAACCCTGCGCGCAGCGCGGCTGGTGATGAACGCTCAGTTGATCGTCCATGATGGCCTGGTTGATCCGGCGGTCCTCTCGCTCGCCCGCTCCACTGCAACGCTGATCTCTGTTGCCAAACAGCGTTCGCGCCACACCATGCAGCAGGAAGAGATCAACGCATTGCTGGTGCGCGAAGCATTGGCGGGGCGCGATGTCGTGCGCCTCAAGGGCGGCGATCCGTTTATTTTCGGGCGCGGCGGTGAAGAGGCTGATGCCTGCCGCGCCGCCGGCGTCCCGGTGGAAGTGGTTCCCGGTATCAGCGCCGCAATCGGCGCGGCTGCGGCAGCGCAGATGCCGCTGACCCATCGCAACCACGCTTCGATCGTCAGCTTCGTGGCGGGTCAATGCAAGGGACTGCGCGATCAGGACTGGTCGGGCTTGGCCGGAAAGGGCCGCACTCTGGTGATCTACATGGGCCTCGCCACCAGCGAGGCAATTGCCGAAAAGCTGATCGCAGATGGTCTGGCCCCTGAAATCCCGGTGGCGGTGATCGAAAACGCTACCCGCCCGCAGATGCGGATGCTGCGTAGTTCGCTGGCAGGTCTGCCCGCGCTGGTTGCTGCACACAAAGTAAAAAGCCCGGCGGTGATCGTGATCGGCGAAGCGGCGGGCGAAAGCGAACGACACGAATTGCGCGCCCTTGCGCTGGAGGCTGCACTGTGAAGATTTTGACCGGAAACGATTTGAAAAGCGGCGCTGTCACCTGGTGGGATGGAGTCCAATGGTCGCTGCATGTTGAAGACGCAGTGGATGTTGGCGATCACGGCGATACGATCCTGGCCCGCGAACAAGCGGCACGCCGGGTCAACGCAGCCTATGCGATCGACGCGATAAGGGACCAGCGCGGCGTGCGCCCTGCCCACATCAAAGACCGCATTCGCGCGCTGGGGCCAACCGTGCGCACCGACCTGACTTTGAAGCCGGCCGATCCCGAAGCCGGCATGTGGGTGATCTGATGTACAAGTATGATACTTACGACCAGGCCTTGGTCGATACCCGTGTGGAAGAATTCCGCGATCAGGTGCGCCGCCGTCTGGATGGCCACATCACCGAAGACCAGTTCAAGCCGCTTCGGCTGATGAACGGGCTTTATCTGCAATTGCACGCCTATATGCTGCGTGTCGCGGTGCCTTACGGTACGCTCTCGGGCGATCAAATGCGTATGCTCGGGCACATCGCCGACAAGTATGATCGCGGCTATGGCCACTTCACCACCCGCCAGAACATCCAGTACAACTGGATCAAGCTGGAAGATGCGCCCGATATCCTGGCAGACCTTGCAACGGTTGAAATGCATGCGATCCAGACCAGCGGCAATTGCATCCGCAACACAACTTCGGATCAGTATGCCGGGGCCGCCGCCGATGAAGTGGTTGATCCGCGCCCTTATGCAGAGCTGATCCGCCAGTGGAGCACCTTCCATCCCGAATTCAGCTTTCTGCCGCGCAAGTTCAAGATGGCAGTAATCGCATCTGACATCGATCGTGCGGCAATGCGGCTGCACGACATCGGGATCCAGATCGTGCAAAATGCGAAACGTGAGATCGGCGCGGCGTTTTATGTTGGCGGCGGAATGGGCCGCACCCCGATGATCGCGCCGTGTATCCGCGAATGGGTTCCGATCGATCAGATGATTACCTACGCGGAAGCTTGCCTGCGCGTGTACAACCGTCATGGCCGGCGCGATAACAAGTACAAGGCACGGATCAAGATCCTTGTCCACGAACTGGGCCGGCAAGAATATACTGCCCAGGTTGAGGCTGAATTTGCCCATCTTCTGACCCAGAACATCGAACCCCCGCTGGCCGAATTGGCGCGGATCAAGGCGATGTTCGCTGATCCGCCGTTCGAGGCCGGAATCGCTGACGATGTGGATCGCAGCGATCCCGATTTCGCGCTGTGGCTGGATAACAACTGCCTGGCCCACAAGCAGCCCGGCTACATCGCGGTTACGATCAGCCTGAAACCGATCGGCGGAATCCCCGGAGACGCCAGTGCCGATCAAATTCGCCTGATGGCCGATCTGGCCAGGGACCATTCATTTGATGAATGCCGCGTCACCCATGCCCAGAACATCGTTTTGCCGCATGTCAGGAAGGCCGATCTGTATGCACTCTGGCAGCAGCTTGATGCAGCCGGGCTGGGCACCCCCAACCTCGATCTGATCGGCGATATCATCGCCTGCCCGGGGCTGGACTATTGCAGCCTGGCCAATGCCCGATCGATCCCGGTCGCGCAGAAAATCAGCCAGCGCCTGGCCGCGAAAGAGCAGGAAATTGGCGAGCTCAAGCTCAAGATTTCGGGCTGCATCAATGCCTGCGGGCACCACCACGCCGGACACATCGGGATCCTGGGGGTCGATCGGAAAGGCACGGAAAACTATCAGCTGTCGCTGGGCGGCTGCGAGGGTGCGGATACCTCACTGGGCCAGATTACCGGCCCCGGATTTGATGAAGACGGCATTGTTGATGCCGTTGAAAAGGCGACCGAAGTCTACCTTGCCAACAAGGGTGAAGGCGAACGCTTTCTCGATACCTACCGCCGCATCGGGATGGCCCCGTTCAAGGAGGCGCTCTATGTCTGACGTCCAGTTCCGCTTTCGCGATGATGAACCCGTTGGCGATCCCGGTGTTACCGTTGGGGCCTTTGGCGAACAGTCAAACGCCAGTGCGGTCCGGCTTGAACCCGGCGACGAAGCGCGCGATTTGCTGCCCCATCTTGGCCGGATCCGGCTGATCGAAGTGAACTTTCCGGTGTTCGGTGATGGCCGCGGCTATTCCGCTGCGCGGATCCTGCGCGAAGCCGGGTATCAGGGTGAGCTGCGCGCGGTCGGCGAAGTGCTGGTCGATCAGATCGCCTTCATGCGGCGCTGCGGGTTTGATGCCTTCGCACCGGAAATCGCACTGGATCCGGGCGATGCCGAGGCCGCCTGGAGCCGCTACGCCGAGGTGTATCAGCCCACCAGCGATGGCCGCAAGCCAATCTGGGCCAGAAGGCATGGCTGAAGCCGCCCGCCGGATCGATCGGATTGACACCGCCGCACGCTTTACAGCTGCAGATGCAGAGGCGCTGAATGCGCGCTTCGCAGCGGTGCCAACCCGCGCGATGCTGGCGCAAGTTTTGGCCGAAGGACTGGCAGGCCGGATCGCAGCGGTTTCCAGTTTTGGTGCAGAGAGCGCGGTGCTACTGCACTTGCTGGCCGATATCGATCGCAACGTGCCGGTGCTGTTCCTCGATACCGGCAAGCATTTTCCTGAGACGCTAGCCTACCGCGATGAACTGGCCGGGCGATTGGGGCTAAGCAATGTGATCGACCTCGTCCCCGATCCCGCCGCATTGATCCAGCGCGATGAGAGCGGCCTGCGTTGGTCCTACGATCCCGATGGCTGTTGCGAAATTCGCAAGGTACAGCCACTGGCCGCAGCGCTGGCGGGCTTTGATGCAACCTTTACCGGGCGCAAGGGCTTTCAGAATGCTGCCCGCGCCGGGCTTGCCCGGTTTGAACTTGATCTGACCGATCAGGCCGGGCGGCTCAAGATCAACCCGCTGGCCGATTGGTCAAGCGACCAAATCGGCAGCTATATGGCGGCTGCGGGCCTGCCCGCACACCCATTGGTGGCAGGGGGCTATCCCTCGATCGGCTGCTCGCCGTGCACAAGCAAGGTCGCCCCAGGCGAAGATGCCCGCTCTGGCCGGTGGAACGGCTGGGACAAGACCGAATGCGGGATCCACGTTGATGGTGCAGCCGATGATTTGCCACCGGGTTACGATCCGGCGTTCTAGGGTCAGGACCTAAAGCAGTTCATCAAAGAACAGGCTGACCAACCCGGCCTGACTGGATACACCCGCCTTGGCATAGACGCTGCTAAGCTGTGCGCGGATCGTGCCGGGCGCTGCGCCGCGCAGCCGGGCCACTTCGGCGATATCGCAGCCCTTTAGCGCGAACAGTGCCACTTCGGCTTCGGCCGGGGTCAGTTCCCATTCGCCGAACCGGGTGGAGACGTGTTCGGCCAGCGCCCCTCGCGCCACCTTCAGCGCTGCTTCGCGGCGGCGCGCTTGGGCCAGCAGCAACCGGGTATGGCGCGCACCCAGAATTACGCCCGCCATCAGGGCAAAGGCTATCAGTGCCTCGATGCCGATATGCAAGGTTACCCCGTCTTCGCCCAGATCGCCCAGCGCATCGGCGATGAAGAACACCCCGGCCACCGCCTGAACCACCACCACAACCGCGACCAGCAGCACGTGCCGGTCTTGTCCCAAATTCACCGCTGCATTGTCATCCATGCTTGGTTCAATCCTGTTTGCCTCCCGGCAAGATGGCCCTGATCACTCCGGGACCGCTGCGGCGGCTCTCGAATACCACACCCATCAGGTGCAGCGCTATCAGGACATAAAGCAGGTTGACCGCCAGTTCGTGCAGTTCGCCCAGCGGGCCCTCTTCATCTTCGCCTTCCTCACCGCCTTCGCCCTCAGCGGCTGCGGCCCCAGGCACGCGCATTTCGGCCTCGTCCTGTTCGGCTTCGCGGTCATCTGCGCCCTCAACATGCTCGCCGCGCAGCGCAGACGGATTGGCCGGCGGCGGGCCCGACATCGCCACCCCGGTTCCGATCACGATCAGCAAGGTTGCCCAGATCGCGTAAACCATCAGTGTGCCCAGCGGGTTGTGCGAGGCATGGTGCGTCACCTGCCCGTTGCGGATTTCCGCCAAGTGTGAGCGAACCCGCGCGAGGCTGGGGGGGAACGCACTGAAGCGCGCCTCGCGCGGGCCGACCAGGCCCCACAGCAGCCGCAAGGCGAGCAGCGCGGCCAGGCCGTATCCAATCCAGATGTGCCAGCCCGACCCTTCTTCGGTAAACAGCGTATTGCCGATCACAGCGGCTACGATGCCCCAATGCGTCAACTTGACGATGGGATCCCAACGTTTCGGTTCCATATGCTGTTCCTTTGGGCTGGATAGTCCCGGTGGGATGGCGGCATTGGGAATGATTGGCGAGGGACAGGCGCTTATCCGCGCACCAATAAGCAGCTGCTTAGATCCAACCCTGCGCGCGGTACCACTGCGCCGTCGCCTTCAGGCCTTCGCGCGTCGGAATAATCGGGCGCCACAGGCCGGCGGGTGGGCGCTGGCCGTGGCTGACCACCCAATCGGGATGCGCCATGTAGCCAACCCGGTCCTCGGTCAGCCGCGCTTTGGCACCGCGCAGACGCCGATCAATCCGCGCCGCGCGTTCCAGCGATGCGCGCGAAAGGTGCACCACCCATGGGCGCCGGCCGATTGCCCAGCCAACCGCGCGGGCCAGTTCATAGTGGCTCCAGCCATGCTGGCGGCCATCATCGGGCTCAAAACTTCTTGAGGAAATCCCCTCACCGCCCGGCACCAGCGCCAGCAGCAACCGCGCAAGATCATCAACATGGATGATCGAGGCGCGTCCTTCCTTTGGCGGCACCGGCATCAACCCCCACTTGGCGAGCCGGAACATCTCGAAATAATCGATATCGCGCGGGCCATAGATCCCCGGCGGGCGCACGATCGTCCAATCCAGCCCGCTGGCCATTACCAGCTTTTCAGCCTTGGCCTTGCTGGCACCATAGGCCGAGAGATCGGGCTCACGCGCGGACAATGAGGATACGTGGATGAACCGCGACACGCCTTCAGCTTTCGCCGCCTCGATCACGTTGAGCGTGCCCCGCACATTACCGCGTTCAAACTGGGCGGCATCATTGACCACGCCTGCGACATGGATCACGGCTTCGGTCCCACGCATCAGCGCACGCAGTTGATCGGCCGCATCAAGATCGCCGCGCACCCATTCCACGCCATCGCGCCGGTCTTGCGATTTGCGGGCCAGGGCACGAACGGCAATATCTGAATTGACCGCCCGACCCAGCAGAGCTTGGCCGACAAACCCCGTAGCCCCGGTAATTGCCAACATCAGATCAGCACCATCTGATCGCGGTGGACCACGGCAGAGCGCGGGGCATAGCCCAGCAATGCAGAATGTTCCGCATTCTTGCGGCCGAGCAGCCTGGTGCAATCGGCAGCATCATATTCAGCCAGGCCGTGCGCGATTACCCCGCCGTCTTCGCCCTGCACTGCCACGGCATCACCGCGCTGGAACTGGCCTTCAACCGCAATGATCCCGGCCGCCAGCAAGCTGCCGCCGCGGTGCAGCGCCTTGGCCGCCCCGGCATCGATTACCAGCGCACCCTTCAGCCGCAGCCGCCCGCCCAGCCAGGCCTTGCGACCTGCATCCTTGCGGCGTGGGAGAAACAATGTTCCGATCCCTTGCTCACAGGCCCGCGCAATCGGCGCATCATGCAGCCCGCTGGCAATGGCCAGGGCAATCCCGGCGCGTTCGGCAATCTCGGCCGCCTGCAATTTGCTGGTCATGCCCCCGGATCCCATGCCAGACGAGCTGCCGCCGCTCGCCATGGCGTGGATTTCGGCCGTCACCCCGCGCACTTCATTCAGCCGCCGGGCCGCCGGATCGGCCGGATTGCGATCGAACAGCCCATCCACATCAGACAGCAGCAGCACCGCGCTGGCCCCGGCAGCCTGCGCCACCCGCGCAGCCAAACGGTCATTATCGCCAAAACGGATTTCCTGAGTTGCGACGCTGTCATTCTCATTGATCACCGGGACAGCCCCGGCATCAAGCAGCCGGGTAAGCGTGGCTGTGACATTAAGATAGCGGCGCCGATCCTCAAGATCTTCCAAAGTCAGCAGCAATTGGGCGGCGGTGATAGTGTGCGCACCAAGCAAATCGGCCCACAGTGCCGATAGCGCGATTTGCCCCACAGCTGCTGCGGCTTGCGCATCCGCCAGGCTTGCGCGCCCGCCCTTGTCAAACCCAAGCTTGGCCGCGCCCAGCGCAATCGCGCCGGATGAGACCACGATTACATCCTGGCCCCGGGCCCGCGCTGCCGCCAGTTCGGCCACCAGCCCCTCCAGCCAATCGCGCCGGACACCGTCCGTGCCAACCAGCAACGACGAGCCGACCTTGACCACCAGCCGGGGGCAGGTGGCCTTGCCGGCTAGGTCAACGAGACGGGCAATAGTCATGGCCGGGGGATTAGCGGATAAGGCAGCACCCGCAAGCTTTTTGGCTTGGAGTCGCAGCCCGGCGGACTTCCCCATGTCCCTGAAGTCGTCATCCCCGCGCAGGCGGGGACCCAGGGCCAACCAACACTGGGTCCCCGCCTGCGCGGGGATGACGAATGGCAGGTGTGGGCGGTTTTAAGTCAAACCGGCGACCAGAGCTTGTCCTCGCCTTCTTCCAGTTCGCCGCTGGGACGTTCGGTAACGGTCGCAGCGGGCAGGAATTCGATCAACGCATCAAGCAACGCATCCATCCCCTTGCCGGTCGCGCCAGAGATCGGATAGATCTTGCTTGCGCCGGCTGCTTTAAGTTCCTTGATGAACATATCAACCAGCTCGCGATCAACCGTATCGATCTTGTTCAGCGCAATCAGGCGCGGCTTTTCATCCAGCCCGCCGCCATAGGCCGCGAGCTCTTCCTCAATGATTTCCAGCGCTTCGGCGGGATCGGTGCCGTTGATGTCAATCAGGTGGATCAGCACCCGGCAGCGTTCGATATGGCCCAGAAACCGGTCACCAATCCCGGCGCCGTCAGCCGCGCCTTCGATCAGGCCGGGAATATCGGCCAGCACGAATTCGCGGTTGCGGTGATGGACTACACCCAGCTGCGGGGTCAGCGTGGTAAAGGCATAATCGCCAACCTTGGCCTTGGTATTGGTGATCTGGTTGATAAACGTACTTTTGCCAGCATTTGGCAAGCCGACAAGGCCCGCATCTGCCAGCAGTTTGAGCCGCAACCAGACGTACATTTCCTCACCCATTTCGCCTGGCTGATGTTGGCGCGGGGCACGGTTGGTGCTGGTTTTATAG
>NZ_JBEBKB010000057.1:0-11890 GCF_040079535.1 Novosphingobium sp.
AGCACGCCATACCATGAAGCGGCCTGTTCATGCCCGGCCCAATCCAGCCCGCCCAGATAATCAGCCACCGAAATCTGCGCGGCTGCGGAAAGATCGGCCAGGCTCATCGTTGCACCGGCCAGCCACTGGCGGTGATCGACCAGGTGATCGATGTAATAGAGATGCTCATGCGCCAGCTTCATCGCTTCGCGCAGCACCCGGCTATCGGGCGACTGGCGCCAGACCAGCCGCTTTTTCATCCGTTCGTGCAGCAAGGGCGCGGTAACATCGCCGTAGAAATTTTCATCAAACAGCGCGACCAGCCGGCGGATTTCGGCGCGGCTTGCCGAAGTGCCATTGATCAGGGCATTCTTTTCAACGGTCTCTTCAAAATACTCACAGATCGCGCGGCTATCGCACAGGGTTGTGCCCTTTTCACTTTCGTGGAGCACCGGCGTGCGGCCCGCCGGGTTAAGCGCCAGAAAATCGTCGCGTGCTTCCCACGGATTTTCGCGCCACAATTCATAGGGCACGCCTTTTTCGCTGAGCTGCAGACGCACTTTTCGGCTGAACGGGCATAGGGGATATTGAAAAAGCTGCCACATGTCAGGATCCAATCCCGATCCCCCATGCCCAAGCGCGAATCGCGCTTCAAGTCGCAGCGGGGCAAGGTGGTGACTAAATCAGGTGGATAACTGCTGTGAGAGCAGCCCTTCGCGAAGGCCGGTCTTGGAAACCTGCACGGACCGGGCGCCGGTCTCAACCAACAATGCCGATAACAGCGCCGATGCATGGCCCAGCTGTGCGGCCCGCTGGGGGGTGATCCGCGGCAGCGCGGCAAGCCGCCGGGGGCCGGCTTCACGGATGGCGGCCTTAAGCAGGCGGGCATCGTCTGCCGGGATTACTGCAGCGAAACTGCGGCCAGAACGATAGGCATCAAACCGGCCCAGTGCACGCCACGCCCCGCCGACCAGATAGAGCGTCTCATCGGTTTGAAGCTGGGCCCAGTCCTGCTGGCGCAGCAGATCCTTCAGCACCTTGCGCAAGCGCCCCGGCCCTTCGGCGCGGATCGCCGCCACCCGCATTACGCCCAATGGAAATGAGGTGCATTGAAAAACCCGGTCTGCCCCAATCCGGGCCAGCTCAAGACTGCCACCGCCCAGATCGGCCACCAGCCCGCTTGCTTTAGGATGGGTGGCGATGACGCCCATCGCCGATGCCCGCGCCTCATCCTCGCCCGAGAGCAGTTCGGCCGGCAGCCCCAGCTCGCGCACCGCTTCCAGAAATTCTCCGCCATTTGCGGCATCACGCACAGCGGCCGTGGCCACCACCCGCAGCGATGTGGGCCGGATCAATTTCAGCAAGGCCGCAAAACGACGCAAGGTTGCCAGCGAAGTGGCCATGCTGCGCCGATCAAGCCGGCCGCGCGCCACCACCCCCCGGCCCAGTCCGGCAGCCAGTTTGTCGTTGTAAAGCACGTCCTTGACCGAGGCCCCGAACACCTCAAGCCGGATGGTGTTGGAACCGATATCGATGATCGCATGGCGCGGCGCATTAGACATGCCGCCGCGCTTAGCCTGTGGCTGCGATTTGCGAAAGCCTTAGGGTCCTGACCCTAGTCGAGCCCGCCCAGATCACGCTCCATCTGCCGGCCGATCGCTTCGATCTGAGGGGCCAACTGATCCATTACTCCAACCATCGATCCGGCAGCATTCATCAGGTGCGGCACCTGGCGCTTGATCTGCCGTGGCAAGCGGCGCGCGTCAGCACCAGCCAGATCGCCCAGCGTCGCGCCCGCAGGAACATCGCGCCGAGCGTCATGATTGCCCACCGATTCGGCGGCCCGCACAAACGGTTCGGCCTTGATCCCCAGCAGCGCGCCGACCATTGCGCCAAGCGCACTGCCAACCGCATCCTGGGTGCGAGGATCCTGCAACTGGCTGACCAGTTCGGCATTTTCCTGGGCCCGGTCATTGGCAAAGGCCGGAACAGGGACAAGCACCAGAGCGGCCAGCGGAGCCAGCACAAGCGAACGCAGCGACATGATCAAAACCCTCCCGCCCGCAAATCCGGGCCCGCGGGGTAAATAATCCTGCCGAGCTTGCGCGGGACTGAACGGCGCGTGCAACGCTGGGTCAGGTTACAACAGGCTGCGCACCGAACAATGCCTGGGCTTGAGCCTGCGGTTCACGGAGCGATGCCAGTTTGGCTTCAATCCCCGCCCACAGCTTGCCCAAAGCGCGGGCCGGATCACAATCGGGCGCAAAAGTCCCCAGCGGCGCGCGCTGAACCGCTACTTGTTCAAGCTGGGCGGCAAATGGAACCACGGGCCAGGTGGCAGCAGCGCCTTCGCGCACCGCCCGGTGCAGCGGCCGGCGCGGATTGTAAAGCGATAGAACCGGCAGGATCGGTGGATGGCGGTGGTGATTGCGCGTCAGTTCACGGCGCAGCATATCAAGCGCGCGGGCCGAAAGCGGGCTGGGCGGCAGCGGCACGATCAGCAGATCGGCCGCAGCGATCACCTGATCGGAAACCTCGCTCAGCCCCGCTGGGCAATCGAGCACGATCCGTTCGTATTCCGCCTTGAGCTGGCCGGTCATGGTCGCCAGCCGGCGGCGCTGCCCCAGCCGGGCCAATTGTCCCGGTAAATGGCGCAAACTCTCATCGCCCGGCAGCAGCGAAAGGCGATCATAGGCAGTCCGCTCGATCAACTGGCGGGGTTTGCCATCGCGCTGAAAGACGGCGGCGGCGCGGCCATGCGGGGCCGGTTCGAATCCCAGCAGGTAACCAGCGCCAGCCTGCGGATCAAGATCCCACAGCAGCGCATTGCGCCCACCGGCAGCTGCAAACCGCCACGCCAGATCGACCGCCAGGGTGGTTTTGCCCACCCCGCCTTTCATGCTGTAGACGGCGATAACCGCCACGATGTGCGCCCCTTGTTGTTCTGCTGGCGGATGAATGCAGCATTCCAGCCGATTTGCAATCAGGACCGCCCCGCTGCCCCCAGAATGGGGCAGCACCGGTCAAAATAACCTATTCCTAAAACGTCTGAAGCAGGGCCGCGTTACTTGCCTGGCGCGGCCTTTGGCGCGATCTGCGTGAACATCGGCAGACAGCCGGCCATGGCTTCGTCAATCGCCGCATCGGGATCATCGGACGATGCAGCTTTAACAATCAGGCCCTTGCCCTGTTCCATTATGTATTCCATCAACTGGTTATCTTTGACACTGCGTTCGGCCTGAACCCGCACAACGGTTTGGTTGAAAAACGCCTCACCGGGCTTGTCCATCGACGGAAACCGGGCAAACTTTGCGTTGTGATTGTCCTGCTCGTTGGCGACAAAGGCGAACAGCACGGCACAGCGCAGCTGGCTGTCAAGATCGGGAAGCGCAGGTCCGGCAGCGATTGCGGCGGTAGGCTGGAAAACCAGGCTGGCAAGGGCGAGGCAGAGTGCGATTGGTTTGGTCATGCCGGCAGTCTAAGCCAAGCTGATCCAATCGCAATATGTATCGCCAGCCCGAACGCAAGCCTGGTTGACCCACGGACCCAAGGCCTTAAACGTAGCAAATCGCAACCCGATGGAGGAACGCATGTATAGCCACAACATGGTGGGATCGAACGATATCGCCAAATCGAAGACCTTTTACGACGCCACCTTCAAA
Source organism: Novosphingobium sp. (assembly GCF_040079535.1). Classification (GTDB taxonomy): domain Bacteria; phylum Pseudomonadota; class Alphaproteobacteria; order Sphingomonadales; family Sphingomonadaceae; genus Novosphingobium. The sequence continues at coordinate 3,642 of NZ_JBEBKB010000057.1, forward strand.
GCAATTGGCGGCAACGAAGCGATCCAGGACGATAAGGGCCGCTTGATCTATATGCACGGCGGCGGAGTGTTTCTGGTAACGCCCCCGATCGATGGCCAGCCGGCTACGGCGGGCAATGGCTGCACCATCGGTTTCGCTATGGATGATCCTGAACAGGCCAATGCCTGGCACGCGGCCGGCGTTGCCAATGGCGGCACCGCGATCGAAGATCCGCCGGGCGTGCGTGAAGGCGGGATGGGCGCGCTTTATCTTGCTTACTTGCGTGATCCTGATGGCAACAAGCTGTGCGCGCTCAAACGGATGTGAGCCAAACGTTCGAACTAAGGCCAGACGGCACCCGCCGCGCAATTTCGCGCGTGTGGGTGCCCGAAGCCCCGGTGGCGCTTGAATTCAATGGCTTGTCCTATGCCGTGATGATGGCCACTCCGGCCGATCTGGACGATTTTGCCATCGGGTTTGCCTTGGCTGAAGGCCTCGCGGCCAGCGCAGCAGATATTACCGATTTGGCCATCGCCGAAGTTGAGAACGGCTGGATAGTCCGCGCACAATTGGCCGGTCTGGGAATCGAAAAATTGACCCAGCGGGTTCGCACGCGGGTTGCCGAATCGAGCTGCGGCCTGTGCGGGATCGACAATCTGGCCGAAGTGGCGCGGCCCTTGCCCAAAGTTGCCGCGCATTCAGTTATCGAACCCGGCGCAGTCTTCGCCGCATTGGCGGCCCTGCGGCCACTACAGGAATTGACCCACCGCACCGGCGCGGCCCATGCCGCCGCCTGGGCCTCATCCTTGGGGGCGATCGGCCCGATCCGCGAAGACGTTGGGCGGCATAATGCTATGGACAAATTGGTGGGCAGCATGGCCCGCGCCGGGCAAGCGCCAAGCCCGGGTTTCGTTATCAGCACCGCCCGCTGCAGCTATGAAATTGTTGAAAAAGCCGTTCGCGGCGGGGCCACCGCGCTGGTCTGCGTCTCTTTGCCTACCTCGCTGGCGGTTGAGCGCGCGGCTGCGGCCGGACTTAGCCTGTGGGCGCTGGCCCGCGATGATTCTGTGCTGCTGGTGAACGACGCTTCAACGCGATAGCAAGAACACGGCGTGTTCTGCTCGCCACGCAGCGGCAGCGGGGCCAATGCCTGTATCACCTGAAAGGAACCATTCGCCTTCCACCCGATAGCCCTTCTCTGTCACCAGTAGGCGGAAATCGCGCACCGTAACATGGTGGATGTTGGGTGTTTCATACCAGGCGATCGGCAACAGCCGGGTAACCGGCATCCGCCCGTTCCACAGCAAACTGGCCCGCACCTTCCAATGGGCAAAGTTGGGAAACGATACGAACGCCTTGCGCCCTACCCGCAGCAGCGCATCCAGCACCAGATCGGGGCGCTTGGTGGTCTGCAAGGTCTGGCTGAGAATGGCATAGTCAAACGCGGCATCGGGATAGCCTGCCAGATCGGCATCGGCATCGCCCTGCATCACCGAAAGCCCCTTGGCGACGCATTCGGCCACGTTGTGCTGATCAAGCTCAAGACCGCGGGCATCAACCATATGGCGATCGCGCAGTTCAGCCATCAGCGCGCCATCGCCGCAGCCAACATCCAGCACGCGGCTGCCGGATGCGATATTTTCAGCGATGATCGCCAGATCCGGGCGCAGCGCAATCATCCCAGAAACCCCGCGATCACCCGGTCCAGCGCGGGGACGTTCAGCAGAAAACTGTCATGCCCGAACGGTGCGGAAAGTTCGACAAAGCTGACCGGCGCGCCCGCCGCGTTCAATGCATGGGCGATGGTCCGGCTTTCGCTGGTGGGATAGAGCCAATCGGTATCAAAGCTGACCAGGCAAAAGCGTGCCTTTGATCCGGCAAAGGCATCGGCCAGCCGCCCGCCCCCGACGCCGCCGGAAACCTCTTCGGCGAGATCGAAATAGTCCATCGCCCGCGTTATATAGAGGTAGGAATTGGCATCAAACCGATCGGTAAAGCTAAGCCCCTGGTGGCGCAGATAGCTTTCGATCTGGAAATCGGCATCGAAGCCAAAGGTTTTAACGCCTTTGGTCCCGTCAGGGCGGTCCTGCAGCTTGCGGCCAAACTTTTCGTGCATCCCTTCTTCGGAAAGATAGGTGATGTGCGCCGCCATCCGCGCCACGGCCAAGCCATCTTCCGGCCCTTTGCCGCTGGCGTAATAGTCTCCGCCTAGCCATTTGGGATCGGCCATGATCGCCTGACGGCCAACTTCGTGAAACGCGATATTCTGAGCCGAATGGCGCGCCGTGCTGGCGATCACCAGCACCGCGCGGGTCCGCTGCGGCCAGTTGGCGGCAAAGCTTAGCGCCTGCATCCCGCCCATCGAACCGCCAACCACGGCGTGCAACTGGTCAATCCCCAGTGCATCAAGCAAGGCCACCTGCGCACGCACCATATCGCGGATGGTTATCACCGGAAAGCGCATGGCATAAGGCGCGCCATCAGGCGCCAGGCTGGCAGCGCCGGTTGATCCCATGCAGCCGCCCAGCACATTGGCGCAGATGATGAAGTGCCGATCGGTGTCGATCACATTGCCCGGACCGATTGATTTGGCCCACCAGCCGGGCTTGCCGGTCTTGGGATGAGGGCTAAGGACATGCTGGTCCATCGTCAGCGCATGAAACACCAGCACCGCGTTGGACTTGTCAGCATTAAGCGTACCGACCGTTTCATAGGCTACGGCCACGCCAGCCAGGCTTTGCCCGCCATCAAGCGGCAGCGGCGCAGACAGAACCAGCGTCTGATTGGCAATAGGGATCGCGCGTGTCGCCATGGAGGTTCGCTTGGGCGAGGCAAAGCGGGCTGTCAATCGGCGAAAGGGCTGCTAAGGGCTGCCCTTCAATGGCCAGCACGCTTACCCCCAAGCCATGGATCGCAGGGATCCATGCCTATGTTCCCGGCAAGTCCGGGGGCGATGGGGATTTGCCCGCAATCAAGCTGTCCGCCAACGAAAACCCATTGGGATGCAGCGCGCAGGCCTTGGCAGCGCGCGGAATGGCTGACCACCCATCGCGCTATCCCGATGGCGATAGCACTGCATTAAGGGCTGCTTTGGCCGCCAAATACGCGATCCCACCCGATCGGATCATCATGGGCGCCGGTTCTGGCGAACTGCTCTATCTGGCCGCCAGCGGCTATGCCGGGCCCGGCGATGAAGTGCTGTTCTCGCAATATGCCTTTTCGCTCTACGATATCGTGGCGCGGCGCTGCGGCGCGGTGCCGATTGAAGCACCGGCGCGCGAATATGGCACCGATGTTGATGCACTGCTTGCCGCGGTGACTGACAAGACCAGAGTGGTCCTTGTTGCAAATCCGAACAATCCTACCGGAACCTATCTGCCCAAGCCCGAGATCGCCCGGTTGCACGCCGGCCTGCCGGCCAATGTGCTGCTGGTCCTTGATCTTGCCTATATCGAATATGTTGCGCCCGGCTGTGATGACGGATCGATGGAACTGGCAGCAAGCCAGCACAATGTTCTTGCCACGCGCACTTTCTCCAAAGCTTATGGCCTGGCCGGTGAACGCGTTGGCTGGGGCACGGGCAGCGCCGAAGTGATCGAAGTGCTGAACCGGCTGCGCGGGGCCTTCAACGTATCGAACGAAGCGCAGGCGATGGCACTGGCGGCGCTGAACGATGATGCATTCGTCGAACAATCGCGCGATCACAATGCCGAGGTACGGGCCGCTTTCATGGCCCAGATCGATGCGCTGGGCAACCACGGCCTGCGCGCGGTTCATAGCGAAGCGAACTTCGTGATGGTGATTTGCGAAGGGAAGCTAAGCGGTCGGGCCGCCTATGAAGGGTTGGCCGGGGCTGGCTACATCACCCGCTGGCTGCCGGGGCAAGGCCTGGCCCACGGCGTCCGCATCACAATCGGCACGGCCGCAGACATGGCCGGTGTGGCCCGTGTTCTGCGCGATCTGGCAGAGGCAGCGAAATGACCTTTCAGCGCGTTGCAATCATCGGCCTGGGCTTGCTTGGCGGTTCGGTTGGCCTGGCAGTGAAAGAGCATCTGCCTGGCATCCGGACCAGCGGTTATGATGCCGATCCCGCAACCCGCGCACGGGCAGCAACGCGCGGACTGGTTGGCACTGTTTGCGAAAGCGCCGCCGATGCCGTGCGCGCGGCCGATCTGGTTGTGCTGTGTGTGCCGGTAGGCGCAATGGGCGCGGTTGCCGCTGAACTCGCCAGCGCTTTGCCCGCCGCCGCCGTGGTCAGCGATGTCGGATCATCCAAGCAAGGCGTGGCCAAGGCGCTGGCCGAAGCCTTGCCGGGCCAGACCATTATCCCGGCCCACCCGGTGGCCGGGACCGAACGATCCGGCCCCGACGCGGGCTTTTCCAGTCTGTTCCAGCAGCGCTGGTGCATCCTGACACCGCCCGCCAATGCTGATCCCGCCAAAGTTGCTGCGCTGGCCGCGTTCTGGGAAGCCCTGGGGGCCAATGTTGAACTGATGGATGCGGCACACCACGATCTGGTGCTGGCTGTAACCAGCCATTTGCCGCACCTTATCGCCTATACCATCGTTGGCACCGCATCGGACCTTGAAGGGGTAACCGAAAGCGAAGTGATCAAGTATTCGGCCGGCGGTTTTCGTGATTTCACACGCATTGCTGCCAGCGATCCAACGATGTGGCGCGATGTGTTCCTGTCCAACAAGGATGCGGTGCTGGAAATGCTGCAACGCTTCACCGAAGATCTGACCGCGCTGCAACGCGCAATCAGGATCGGTGATGGCGATCAGTTGTTTGGCCATTTCGAACGCACCCGCGCCATCCGCCGCTCGATCATCGAAGAAGGCCAGGACGATGCCCGGCCTGATTTTGGCCGCAGCGATCACGGCGAGGGCTGATCCATGTCCATCTCCGTCTATTGCGAACTGGCCTACAGTTTTTCCCGGCCAACCGACGTATTGATGCAGATCGAAGCCGCCCAGTTGCCCGAACAGCGGGTGCTACATTCGGGACTGGGACTAAGCCCGGTTGCGCATTTTTCGCGGGTTGCCGGCCACGATGATGTGGGTGAGCGGATCTGGCTGCGGGTTGAGCGCGATCTGGTGGTGGATTACACGGCAGAGATAGAAATCAGCCGCGCACCAGAGCCTGAAGCCTTTTCCACGCTGAGCGAGACTCCGCCGCATCTTTTGCCGGGCGATGTGGTGGATTATCTGATGCCATCGCGGTTTTGCCAATCAGACCTGTTCGAACGCTTTGTCGAAGGCGAATTTGCTGGTCTGTCTGGCGGGGCGCGGATCATGGCCATCCGCGATTGGATTGCCGGGGCGTTTACCTATGGCCCAAGCGCAACCATCGGCCATGCCAGCGCGGTTGACAGTTTGCTGGCGCGGCGCGGTGTGTGCCGCGATTTTGCGCATGTTCTGATCACCCTGGCCCGCGCGGCATCGATCCCGGCCCGCTATGTCAGCGTCTATGCGCCCGATGTTGCCCCGCCTGATTTTCATGCCGTGGCCGAGGTATATCTTGGCGGAAGCTGGCACCTGCTTGATGCCACCGGCATGGCTGGGCCGACCGAAATCGCCAAGATCGGCGTGGGCCGCGATGCCGCTGACGTGGCGTTCCTGTCTACTTTCGGAGACACCCGGTTGGTCAACCTGAAAGTACACGTCAGCCGCAGCTAACTGAACAAGAATACCCCTGCGACCACCCACATGACCGCGGTGGAAAGCCAGCCGCCGAACCGCAGCCAGCCGCCAATCACCAGATCGCCCATCACCACGCGGTTGCTGGCAATCAGCATTGTTACGACCATCAGCGGCGGGGCCAGCAGGCCGTTGACCACGGCGGCCCAATAGAGCGCGCGCATCGGATCAATCTGGATCAGGTTAAGTGCGATCCCGCCCAGTGTTGCGGCCGCGATCGCGCCGTAAAATGCCTTTGCCTCACGCGGCTTGCGGTCCAGCCCCTCGGTCCAACCGAAAGTCTCGCTCAGCGCATAGGCCGCGCTGCCAGCCAGGATCGGCACCGCCAACAGCCCGGTGCCGATGATCCCAACAGCAAACAGCGCAAAGGCAAAGTCGCCAGCAATCGGGCGCAGGGCCAGCGCGGCATCGGCGGCGCTGGCGATATCCGTAACGCCATTGGCGTGGAGCGTGGCGGCGGTGGCGATCACAATGAACAGCGCGGTCAGGTGTGAAAAGCCCATGCCTACCAGCGTATCAGTGCGAATCCGCCTAAGCTCTGCCCCGGCACGGCGCGGGCTGACGTGGAGCGGCTTGATATGGCGGCGGTGCTGTTCCTCCACCTCTTGCCCGGCTTGCCAGAAGAACAGGTAGGGGCTGATCGTAGTACCAAAGATCGCCACCAAGGCCATGGCATGCGGTTTGTCGAACGTGAAATGGGGGACGAAGGTGCCCCATGCTGCCTCGCCCCACGGCACATCGGCCACGAACACCACGGCGACATAGGAAAACAGCGAAAGCGTCGTCCATTTGAGGATCCTGGCATAGCGCGCGTAACTGAGAAACACTTCGAGCAGCACGCTAGCCAAGCCAAACAACGCCGTAAACAGCAGCACCGGCCCGGGAATGATCAAAGCCAGAACCGCGCCCATTGCCCCCAGATCGGCACCCAGGTTAATCACATTGGCAGCCAGCAGCATGAGGACGACCGCGCGCAGCAACCACGGCGAATAGTGCTGGCGCAAATTCTGCGCGATGCCCTTGCCCGTGGTTGCCCCGATCCGCGCACAGATCGCCTGGATCGAGGCGAGCAACGGAAAGCCGAAGAACATCGTCCAGGCCAGGCCATAGCCAAATTGCGCACCGACCTGGCTGTAGGTGCCGATGCCCGATGGATCATCATCAGCTGCGCCGGTTACCAGCCCCGGGCCCAGCACCTCAAGCGGTGAACGGCGCTGCTTGTTGCCGCTCACTGCGGGTTCAACGCATTGATCGCGGCCTGTACGCGCGCTTCCACCTCGTCGCGGGGCAGGCCCGGCGGGATCGGATCGGCGATGCGATAGGTGATGATACCGGGGCGCTTGATCCAGCGATGGTACAGCGGCCCAGCATCAACCGCAATGGCCACCACCGGCAGACCCAGCAGCTTGTAAACCCCGGCAAATCCGGCCTGAAGCGGCTGGCGGGTGCCATGCGGCACACGGGTTCCTTCGGGGAAGATCATCAAGGGGCGGCCCTCCGCCGAAATCCTTTTGGCCGCACTCAACATATGGCGCAGCGCCTTGGCTCCCTGATCGCGCTGAACCTCAACCAGGCCATAACGATCGCCCACCAGCCCCCACAGCGGGATTCGCATCAGCTCGGCCTTGGCGAACACGCCGGGGTGCGGCAGCACCCGAGCGATATCGATCGCCTCGAAAAAGCTCTCGTGCTTCATCGCCACAAAGATCGGGCCATCGGGCAAAGTTCCCTCAAGCCTAACCGTGATCCCCAGCAGAAATCGCGCGCACAAGCGGTGCCAGCGCGCCCAACGATCAACCGCGCGGCGAAAAGTCTGGCGGTCCCCCAGCAGTGCAATCAGGCAAGCCAGCACCACAAATACCGTGCCCAGATAGAACACGAAGTAGAACAGCAGACTGCGCAGGGCGCGGATCGCAACCATCCTAACCTCCTTCCAGTCCGGGAATGCTGCGGACCAGCAGTTTGTGGTATTCGACCATCAGCATCCGCAGCGTAGGACGCGTCTGCACCGCATCACCGATCACAATCACGTAGCCCGGCAGCGCCTTGTCCAGCTCGGCCCGGGCGCGGCGCAGGTGCCAGTCGCTGGTCACCAGCCGCACGCTGCGATAGCCGTGTTTGCGGACCCAGCCGGCAGCTTCCTGAGCATTGCTGATCGTATCGGTAGCGGCATAGCCCAGCGTGATGCAGCACTGCATCTGCATGGGCGAAAGATCAAACTGCGCGGCGAATTCCCCTGGCTTGACCTTCGGATCGACCCCGGAAACCAGCATCCGCCCGGCCCAGCCCTTGCCCAGGACGTCAATCGCCCGATCGATCCGTCCGGCCCCGCCGGTCAGCACCACCACCGCATCGCTGCGCTGGGCGCCGGCGGGCTGCGGCAAGGTTACCGCGAACACGATGAACCCGGCAGCCCAGGCGATCAGGATCAGGGAAACGACACGGCGCAGCATGGTCTTGGCCTACAGCATCTTTCTCAGCGCGCGCAGCACAGTCTGCCGCGCGGTCAGCATGGCCAGGGCCACACCCGCCAGCGGAACCAGTGCCAGCAAAATCCAATCAAGCCAGCCC
>NZ_JBEBKB010000058.1:0-11870 GCF_040079535.1 Novosphingobium sp.
CCCCCAGAGAGGCTCGCCCCCCTCGCGAAGCCCGCGCGCCGCGCCAGGATCGCCCCAAGCGCGATGGGACCGCGCCACCCAAGCCAGAAGCCAAGCGCCAACCGGCGGATGATGGCGATGGTAATGGTGATGTCTGGAACGGCCCGGTCCCCAGCTTCCTGGGCATCTCAGCGCTGTAAACGCCCGATTGCCAGGCTGCCGGTGTGGCGCTATCCTGGCAAGCGGCGGGATAATGCGGTTTCCCGAAACTGGCCTGTGCCCAAACACCGCCTTCCACTCTGATTGAGGGGGATGTGCGTATGATATTTTCAAACTCAGGCTATTCGCGGCGCGGCATCATTGTGGCGGGTGGCGCAGCCCTGCTGGCAGCCGGCTGCACGCCGATAAGGCGCGCCAACCGGGTAACGGTGTTGTTTGTGTGTGAGTTTGGCACCGCCAAAAGTGCAATTGCGCGCGAAATGTTCCGGGGCAAGGTCAGGAACCGGGGGCTAGCGATCAAAGCGTTCTCGCGCGGGTTGAAGATTGAAGATCACGTTTCGCCGCAGCTGCGATCACGGCTGGTAGCCGCCGGGATTGATACCCTGCGCGATGAACCGGCTATCTTGCAACAGGCCGATTGGGACCGGGCCGATTTGATCGTCGCGTTTAACCCCCTGCCAGCAGCCGTTCCGCCTGCGAAAATTCGGGATTGGACCGATCTGCCATCGGTCAACGATGACTATGCCAATGCCATGGCAATACTGGATCGGCGTTTGAACGCGCTGGCGATAGAGCTGTCTGTGCCTGCCTAGATCCGTTCCCACTTTGCGTGGAAGCAACACCGGCCCGCTCCACCTCCCGGCCACCCATCCACAGGTACTCTGGTGGGTGGCCGGGAGCAGGAGCGGGCCGGTGTTGCTCTGATTCAGGTTCATAGAAACAGAGCTAGAGCCTAATCTGCCGGCTTCACAAAGCTGTCGATCACGCGCTTGGGTCCGGCAGTTTCGAAATCGATCTCGAGCTTGTTGCCTTCTTGCGAAGTCACAACGCCATAACCGAACTTCTCGTGGAACACGCGCACACCCGGGCCCACATCGCTGCGCGGCTTCGCGGCGAAGCTGGCGGCGCTGCGGGTCGCTTCGGCCAGCCGTTTGGGGGCCGTGTCATAGTCACGTCCGGCGGCGCGTTGCCAGCCGGGGCCGCGGGTCATGGTGCGCGATGGCTGGGCTGCGGCGATATGGGCGAAAGGATCGGATTGTTCAGACCATTGCGCCCGCCACAGCGATGATCCGCCCGATAGGGTGGTTTCCTGCTCGATATGCGCTTCGGGCAGTTCGGTGATAAATCGGCTGGGGATCGAGCTGGTCCACTGGCCATAGATCCGCCGGTTGGCCGCGTGCAGGATGGTGGCATTGCGCCGCGCACGGGTGATTGCGACGTAAGCCAGGCGGCGCTCCTCCTCCAGACTGGCCAGGCCGCCTTCGTCCATTGCCCGCTGGCTGGGGAACACGCCTTCTTCCCAGCCAACCAGATAGAGGTGATCGAATTCCAGCCCTTTGGCAGCGTGGATCGTCATGATCGTCAGCTTTTCGGCGCTGTCATTCGCCTCGTTGTCCATCACCAGGCTGACGTGTTCGAGGAAATCGCCCAGCGTCTCGTATTCTTCCATCGCCCGCGCCAGTTCGGCCAGGTTTTCAAGGCGGCCCGCGCTTTCCGCGCTCTTTTCTGCCTGCAACGCGGCGGTATAGCCGCTTTCATCCAGCACCGTGCGGGCCAATTCCGCCGGTGTGGTCTGTTTGGCCAGATCACGCCAGCGCGCTACATTGCGCATGAAGGCCAGCAGGGTGCCCCGTGCCCGAGCCGGCAATTCGTCGGTATCGGCAATTTCAACCGCCGCCAGGCTTAGCGGAACGCCGCGCGCGCGGGCATGGCGATGGAGCTTCTCCAGCGTCTTGTCACCCAGCCCGCGTTTGGGGCTGTTGTAGATCCGCTCAAACGCCAGATCGTCGCTGGGTTGGGTAATCAGCCGCAAATAGGCAAGGCTATCGCGAATTTCCGCCCGTTCATAGAACCTGAAGCCGCCAACGATCTTGTAGGGCAGGCCGATCGCGATAAAGCGGTCTTCAAATTCGCGGGTCTGGAACTGGGCGCGAACCAGAATTGCAACCGTAGCAAGGCTGGCCCCTTCGCGCTCCAGCCGTTCGGCCTCTTCGCCCACCCGGCGCGCTTCTTCGGGTCCGTCCCAGACCCCGATCACCCGAACCTTGTCACCGCCGCTGCGTGTTGTCCACAGCACCTTGCCCAGACGCTGGCTGTTGGCATCGATCAGCCCCGATGCGGCCGCCAGAATATCGGGTGTAGAGCGATAATTCTGCTCCAGCTTGATAACCCTGGCGCCGGGAAAATCCTTTTCAAACTTAAGGATATTGGCCACTTCTGCGCCGCGCCATGAATAGATTGATTGATCATCATCGCCCACCACGCAGATGTTTTTGCGCAGCTGCGCCAGCAGTCGCAGCCACAGGTACTGGACCTGGTTGGTGTCCTGGTATTCATCAACCAGGATATATTTGAAGCGTTGCTGGTACAGTTCCAGCACGTCGCGGTGGTTGCGCAAGATGTTCAGCATGTGGAGCAAAAGATCGCCAAAATCGCAGGCGTTGATTGCCTTTAGCCGGGCCTGATAAAGCGCGTAGAACTTTTGCCCCTGGCCGTCCGCATAGCCATCACTTTCTGCCGCACTCAGATCTGCCGAGTTCAAGCCCTTGTTCTTCCAGCGATCGATGCATTGCGCCAGCAGCTTGGCCGGCCAGCGCTTGTCGTCCAGCCCCTCGGCCTGGATTATTTGCTTCAACAGCCGCAACTGATCATCGGTATCGATGATTGTATAGTTCGATTGCAGGCCAATCAGTTCAGCATGACGGCGCAGCAGTTTGGCGGCAATTGAGTGGAACGTGCCAAGCCACGGCAATCCCTCGGCCCCCGGTCCAAGCAGCCCTGCGACCCGTTCCTTCATCTCTCGCGCAGCCTTGTTGGTGAAGGTTACGCACAGGATCTCGCTGGGCCAGGCAAGGCGGCTGCGGATGATATGCGCCAGCCGCGCGGTCAGCGCTGCGGTCTTGCCGGTGCCGGCCCCGGCCAGCATCAGCACGGGGCCTTCTGTGGCCAGTACAGCCTCGCGCTGGGGCGTGTTCAGGCGGTCCAGCAATGGATCTGGGGCGGATTCGTTCGGGTGTTGCACGTGTGAACAGCTAGGGAACATTGCCGCCGCTTGCAAGTGCGGTGGCGGCAGGCGCGGCTTGACATGAGGCATGTCAAAGGCAACCGATGTGCACCATGCACCCGATCCGCCAGCACGCCCGCCCGCTTACCGCCGCATTGACCGGCACTGCGGTTGAGTTCTACGATTTCTATGTATTCGCCACGGCCACTGCGCTGGTGTTCGGCGGGTTGTTTTTTCCTTCAAGCAGCCCCGAAGCTCAGGGGGTTCAGGCCTTCATGGTGTTTGGGCTGGCTTTCATCGCCCGGCCGATTGGTGCGGTGGCTTTTGGCCATTTTGGGGACCGGGTTGGGCGCAAGGCCACGCTGGTTGCCTCGCTGCTGCTGATGGGCCTTTCTACCCTGCTGGTGGCGTTTCTGCCCGGTTATGCAGTGGCCGGGTTCTTCGCTCCGCTACTGCTGTGTGTGCTGCGCTTTGGCCAGGGCTTTGGGCTTGGCGGGGAATGGGGCGGCGCGGCGCTGCTGGCCGTGGAAAATGCCCCCAAGGGCTGGGAAGTCCGGTTTGGTGCGGCCCCGCAATTGGGCGCGCCAGTGGGGTTCCTTGCCGCCAACGGGCTGTTTCTGGCGCTAGGCATGGGGCTGAGCGAGGCAGATTTTCTGAGCTGGGGCTGGCGGGTGCCATTTCTGGCCAGCGCGGTGCTGGTCGGGATCGGGCTGTGGGTACGCCTTAGCCTGACCGAGACGCCAGCGTTTCGTGCGGCGCTGGAGCATGCCCCGCCGCCAGCTGTGCCGCTGGGCGCGTTGTTGCGGCACCATTGGGGTGCGGTTCTGGCCGGCAGTGCGGGGGTGGTTGCCTGTTTCGCATTGTTCTATCTTTCGACCGCGTTTGCGCTTGATCTGGCCACCAAGAAACTGGGCTGGCCGCGCGAACAGTTCCTGATGCTGCAATTGGGGGCCAATCTGTTTCTGGCGATCGGGATCGTTCTGGCGGCGATATGGGCTGATCGGATCGGAGCCCGCAAAGTGTTGCTAATGGGCGCAGCGGCGACGATTGCGGTTGGCCTGGTATTTGGTCCCGGGTTGCAATCCGGATCGGGGCTGACCGTTTTTGCGACACTGGCCGCCGCGCTGTTTACGATGGGTTTCGTCTATGGCCCGCTGGGCGGGTGGCTGGCCGGGCTCTATCCGGTTTCAGTGCGCTATACCGGCGTTTCCGTGGCTTTCAACGCGGGCGGTATTCTGGGCGGGGCGGTTACCCCGCTGCTGGCCAAGCAGATGAGCAACGCCGGGCACGGCGATCTGATCGGCCTGTTGCTGGTGGCGGCGGGCGCGCTGACGCTGCTGGGTGTCAGTCTGGCGCGGGGGCCATCCGCAGCAGCGTGATCCGCGCCTTGCCGACTTTGCGATCAGCTGACATCTGCAAGCCCTTGATGCTGGGCACTTCATTGTGCGCCGTTTCCAGGCTGATCCAGGTTGCAGGGCCAATCCAGCCAAGCCGCTGCAACTTGTCCAGCGCCACCTCGCCGGCGCCGGTCTGATAGGGCGGATCCAGCAGGATCAGGTCAAGCGGGGCCTTGGCCGGACCCAGCGAAAGTACGGAAGTCGCCCTGACATCACACTGAGGAGAGGCCTGCAAATTGCTGATATTGCTGCGCAGCGCCCGGATTGCGGCCGGGTCTTGCTCCACAAAGATGCAGCTTGCTGCGCCGCGTGAAAGTGCCTCAAATCCCAGCGCGCCCGATCCGGCGAACAGGTCTGCAATTGCCAGTCCTTCAAAGCTGCCAAGCCGGCTAGCCAGCATTGAGAACAATGTCTCGCGGGTTCGATCGGCGGTTGGGCGCGTAGTCTCGCCCGCCGGGGTTACAATTTTGCGCGCGCGCCATTGGCCGGCGATGATCCGCAGGCTCATGTGCGCGGACCGGGTTTGCGAGGGCCAGATTTGCCCTGAGATGGCCTGCCCTGAGATGGCCTGCCCTGAGAAGGCTTACCCTGCGAAGGCCTGCGCGGTGCCGGCTTCCCGGATGCTGGCTTGGCCGGGGCAGGCCCGCGCGGTCTTGCCGGTGCACTGGCGCCTTTGCGCGGGGTAGCCCGCGAAATCCGCGCGCGGGCTTGTTCTGGCGCAGAACGCGGCGCATCGGCGGCGGATCCGCCCAGCAAGGTCCTGCGGAATTTTTCGACGTCAACCTGGCGGATTTCGACCACTTGCCCGCGCCCCAGATCCAGCAGTTCGAACGGGCCATACGATGTCCGCATCAGACGGCTGACTTCCAGTCCGAAATATTCCAGAACCCGGCGCACTTCGCGGTTCTTGCCTTCGCGGATAGTCAGTTCGATCCACTGGTTGCGGCCGGTCCGGCGCTCCATATTGGCATCGATCCGGCCATATCGCATTCCGTCAATCTCAATTCCTTCGATCAGGGTTTCCAGCTGCTCCTGGGAAATCTCGCCATAGGTCCGCGCGCGGTAGGTGCGCGGCAGGCCAGTTGAAGGAAGTTCCATCGCGCGCTTCAGTTCGCCGTCGTTGGTCAGCAGCAGCAGGCCTTCGGTGTTGAAATCCAGCCGCCCGATCGGCATTACCCGCCCGGTTCCCTGCGGCAAGGCATTGCGCAGCGCGGTATAGATCGTGGGCCGGCCAGCCGGATCATATTCCGCAGTCAGTAGCCCGGAAGGTTTGTGAAATACGAACAGCCGGGTGGCTTCGGCGGCCTTTACCGGCTGATCATCCACCGTCACGCCTTTGAGGTTTTTGAGCACAGTAGCGGGCGTGGTCAGGACTTCGCCGTTCAGCTTGATCCGGCCATCGGCAATCATCCGCTCTACCTCGCGGCGGCTGGCGATGCCGGCGCGCGCCAGCAATTTGGCGATGCGCTCTCCGCTGCGCGGGGCGGATTCGGAACCTTCCGGGGGAGTGTCTTGGGGAGTTGTCATGCGCGGCCCTTACGCGAGTGGTCCGCCCGCGTCACCCCTCAGCCAGCTCCATCTGCTCTTGGCAAATCTCATGAAAGCGGCGGATCCCGCTTTCGAGCGTCCCCAGTGTGATTTCTGAAACCGCGCCGCTTTGCAGCCCTTGCTGGCCGAGCGCAGCGGCGCGGAAATCTTCAGCGCCGAAAACACCGCCATCCAGCAGCTTCCAGCTGCGTTCCCAGTGATCACGCGCCTTGTCGGTCTGCGGCTGCTCGGGGATCAGCATGAAGTCTTCGACCAAGGTCCGGTCATGCCCCTGCGGCCACAGCGCCATGACGTTGATGTAATCGGGGCTGATCACCAGCACGGTCGCCGGGAACAGTTGATAGGCAAAGGTGCCAATCCGGCGAAGCGCGGCCATATCGCCCAGATCCACGCCGCCAAGTTCAGCAGCGCGGGCCACGAAACTGCGTTGGTGCGCCCCGATCTGATCGCCGCTGGTGATACCATCCTTGAAGAATGGGCCAATCGTGGCGGCATGAAGGCGGGCAACGTGGTAGCTTTCAAGGAAAGCATCCATGATCAGCTTCCAGTTGCTGGCCACATCGTGGGTATGGCGGCGAAACAGGTGCTGATCGCGCATTGCAAAGGCATCAAAATCAGAACCAAGCGTTCGGACATCGGCAAAATCGGCACCGCCAGCGGGCGCATACCAGATCAACCCGCCGGCTTCGCAGCTTTCCAGTTTGATCAATCCGTGATCGGATTTTTCCAAACCCGGAAAGGTTTCGGGCCGGGGCAGGGCCAGCAGGCGGCCATCGGTGGCATAGGTCCAGGCGTGATAGGGGCAGGTCAGCCGTTTGGCGCATTGCACCTCGCTGCCCTCAACCAGCCGCGTTGCACGGTGGCGGCAGGCGTTGAGGAAGACGTGGGCCTTGCCCTGGCCGTCACGCGTGATCAGCAGCGGCCGGCCGGTAGCATCGTGCGGCACCGCCATGTTGGGATCGGGGATCAGCGCCGAAGGGCACAGCACCTGCGGCGCGCGGCCAAACATCAGCGCCTTTTCGCGGGCCCAGTGTTCAGGATCGGTATAGACAGCGGCAGGCACCGTGGTGATGCCGCGATTGGAACGGATGCAGCCATCCACGATCTGCTGGGCCAGCGCGATCTGGCCTGCGGTGGGTATAGCGCCGGAAAGCGTGCCGGTATGCGGGGATGCCTGAACCATAAGGGCTGGTCATACCGCATTTCGCCGCTAGGTTCGCGGCAAAATTGATTGAGGGGTTGGTGATGTCGGTCGATCTGGTTCGGTTCATTATTTTTGCGGGCGTACTGATTGGCTTGGCGCTGCTTGCCACGCGCCTGAAGGCGTTCAGGCCGTACCTGCGCAAAAACCCGCTGATCACGTTCCTACTTGGCATTTCGAGCGGCTTTCCTCTGACGCTGCTGGTCGCCACAATGACCTTCTGGCTGGCCAAAGTGGGGATAGACACCGCGACAATCGGTTTTGCTGTGGCACTGGGCACGCCTTATACGATCAAGTTCATCTGGGCACCGCTGGTTGATAAATTGCCGTTGCCGTTCCTGACCAAGGCATTCGGCCAGCGGCGTGGCTGGCTGTTCTTCATTCAGGCGCTGCTGTTCGTTTCAATCTGGCAACTGGGTGACAGCAATCCGCAGCCGGGCCACCTTAGCAGTTTTGTGCTGTGGGCGATTGTCACCGCGTTCCTTTCTGCCACGCAAGACATAGTGATCGATGCCTACCGGATCGAGATTCTTGAGGAGGAGGAATTTGCCCACGGCACCGCCACCAACCAGTTCGGCTATCGCACCGGCAACCTGATCGCCGGGGCTGGCACGGTCTATCTTGCTTCAGCCGAAGGATTGGGGATGGGCTGGGCCTCTGCCTATGGGTTGACCGCATTTGCGATCATCCCGGCGATAATCGGGGCCATAATTGCCGGACCGGGCAAATATGTCGATCGCTTTGCCGGTGCTGCGAAAATGCAGCCCGGGCAATGGGCGATGGAAACCATCATCAACCCGTTCCGTGAATTTCTGGGCCGCAACGGCGCTTTTCTGGTGCTGGGTTTCGTGCTGGTCTACAAAGTTGGTGATGCCATGGGGCAAACCATGCTGGCGCCGATGATCGTCGATTTGAAGTTCGCCGATATGGACTATGTCTCGGCCAACAAGCTGTGGGGTTTTGGTGCACTGATCGTTGGTTCGGCTTTGGGCGCGCCGTTTATCATGTGGCTGGGGATGGGCCGGGCGCTGCTGATTTCGGGCCTGTTGATGATGTTCTCAAACGTCATGTTCATGCTACTGTCGGTCACTGGCAACAGCTATTGGATGCTGGTTGCCGCGATCGGGACCGAGAATGTCACCAGCGGGATCGGGCTGACCGTATTTGCCACTTATCTATCGGGCCTTTCCAGCCTGGCCTATACCGCCACGCAGTTCGCGCTACTTTCATCCTTCGCCGCATTTGGGCGGACCTGGCTGGCAAGCCCCGCCGGGGTACTGGCCGAAAGGCTCGGCTGGACCTGGTTCTGGGGCTTTACGATTGTTGCCGCGATTCCTGGCATGCTGCTGCTGTGGCTGCTTTGGAACAAGGGTTATCTGGCCCAATCGATCCGCCAGCCCAGCACTGAGGACGATGGGCCCGAGGCTGCAAAGGCTTAGTCCGGAAATTCCCGGTTGAGCCGCAGCACCTCGCCCGCAAGATAAAGCGATCCGGCGATCAGCACGTCGCCTTTATCCGGCAGGGCCTTCAATGCGGCTTCAACATCACCAAATGCCTGCACCGGCAGATCGGCATGGCGCGCGATCTCTGCCGGGGTGTGGGCTTCGTGCCCCGGCGCGGGGATAACCGAAAGGCTAAGCAGCATGCCCTTCAGCGGGGCAACGATCGCCGCCGGGTCCTTGCTGGAAAGCATGCCGGTGATGAGGTGAATGCGTTGCGCTTGGCCAACCCCGCTGCGACTAGGCGGCATAGCCGCCAAGTCTCGCTCCCCTCCCGCAGGCGGGAGGGGTTGGGGGTGGGCCTGTTTTTGCGCTCCAAAAAACCGTGCAATCGCCAACCCGGCATCAACATTGTGCCCGCCATCAAGCCAGACCGTGCGTCCCGGAACCAAGGCGGTCAGCGGGCCTTCACCCAAACGCTGCAGCCGCGCGGGCCAGTGCGCAGTGCGGATGCCTTTGGCCATCGCTTCGCTTGAAACCGGAACCTGTGTCTGGTGGCGCAGCATTGCTGCAGCCAGCGCGGCGTTATCGGCCTGATGGGTTCCGGCCAGCGCGGGTAGGGGCAGGTTCAATTCGCCAAAGCGGTCGCGGTATTGGATCGTCCCGCCAATCGCGGCTGACCAATCAAGATCGCGGATATAGGTTCGCGCGCCAGCCACCATCGCTTGTTCGATCACCGCCTTGGTCACGGCAGGGGCATAGCTTTGCGTCACCAACGGCACGCCGGGCCGCGCAATTCCGGCCTTTTCGAACGCAATCCGGCACATCGGGTCTTGCGGAGCACCATGTTCGGGCACCAGCAGAAAGCCCTCGTGATCGATCCCCAGCGTGGCAATCGCGCAAGCGGCCTGGCCATCCAGCACATTGGTGGCATCGAACCGGCCGCCAAGGCCAACCTCGATCACGCAGGCATCGGCAGGTGTGCGGTGAAATGCCAGGAAAGTGGCGGCGGTGGTGACTTCGAAAAAGCTGGGGTTCAGATCCTCGCCCCCAAGCGAGCCGACGTCGAGAACTTCCTCCAGCAGATCGGCCAGCAGATCATCCGCGATCAGGTTGCCCGCCACCCGGATGCGTTCGTTATAGCGCACCAGATGCGGCTTGGTTGCGGCGTGGACGGTGTAACCGTCTGCCTCCAGCATCGCGCGCAAATAGGCACAGGTGCTGCCCTTGCCATTGGTTCCCGCGACATGGAAAACCGGTGGCAGGCTTTTGTGCGGATCGCCCAGCCGCGCCAGCAGCTGATGGATCACCTCAAGCCCCAGCCGCCCGCTGGGCAGGGTCAGCGCCCCCAGCCGGTCAAGCTGCGCCTGAACGCGGGGGCTATCCGAGACGGCAAAATCTTTCACGCGAGGCTCAGGCCGCCTTGGCCGCGCCCAGATAATCCAGCACGCTGGCCAGCGTTGCCTTCAGCTTGTGCCGGTGCACCACCATATCAACCATGCCGTGTTCATAAAGATATTCGGCCCGCTGAAACCCTTCGGGCAGCTTTTCGCGGATCGTATCCTGGATCACCCGCTGGCCGGCAAAGCCGATCAGGCATTCGGGTTCGGCAATGTGGACATCGCCCAGCATGGCATAGCTGGCGGTTACCCCGCCGGTGGTCGGATCGGTCAGCACCACGATATAGGGCAGGCCAGCGCGCTTCAGGCGGCTGATCGCCACGGTGGCCTTGGGCATCTGCATCAGGGAAAGGATCCCTTCCTGCATCCGCGCGCCGCCCGCCGCCGTACAGATCACGTAAGCGCATTTTTCCTTGATCGCCTGGTTAGCCCCGGCAACGAACGCCGCGCCCACAGCCATGCCCATCGATCCGCCCATAAAGGCGAAATCCTGCACCCCCAGCACGCATTTCTGGCCCGCCACCGCGCCCAGTGCATTGGTCAGTGCATCGGGATGTGGGTTAGCCAGGCGCGCAGCCTTCAGCCGGTCAGGATACTTTTTCTGATCCCGGAACTTGAGTGGGTCTTCCTTGACCCTGGGGCTATCCAGAATGGTGAAGCCCGCGTCCAGCAACTGCGCAAATCGGGCATCGGTGCCGATCCGGCCGTGATGATCACAGCGCGGGCAGATGCTCAGGTTTTCCTCATATTCCTTGGTGAACAGCATCTCCTTGCACGAAGGGCAGCTTGTCCAAAGATTGTCAGGCGTATCGCGCTTGTCCTGAAAAGGCAGCGCTTTGCGAACACGATCGATCCAGCTCATGCAGCGGCTCTAGCCGAATGCACTGCATTGGCCAAGGCTGCGGTAAGTTCGCGCACCGGGCCAGCGGCATTGCCGCCATGCTGCGCAACCAGCTCGACCAGCGCCGAGCCAACCACTACGCCGTCGGCCACCTTGGCGATCGCCGCCGCCTGCGCCGGTGTGCGCACGCCAAAGCCGACCGCTACGGGGATTGTGGCGTGCTGTTTGATCCGCGCCACGGCCTCATCAATGCTGGCCTGCGCGGCTTGTTGCAGCCCGGTAATCCCGGCCACCGAAACGTAATAGAGGAACCCCGAAGAGCCTTCGAGCACTGCCGGCAGCCGCGCCGCATCGGTGGTGGGGGTGGCCAGCCGGATCAGGCTGACGCCCGCGCCGCGCAGCGCCGGGCCCAGTTCCTGGTCTTCCTCAGGCGGGATATCAACGCAGATCACGCCATCAACCCCGGCCTTTTGGCACTCGGCAGCGAACCATTCAGGCCCACGCGTCACCATCGGATTGGCATAGCCCATCAGCACCAGCGGCACCTCTGCGTGCCGCGCGCGAAACGCGGCGGCGATGGCGAATATGTCGGCAGTGGTAGTGCCCGCACCAAGGCTGCGCAGGTTGGCCTGCTGGATCGCCGGGCCATCGGCCATCGGATCGGTGAAGGGCATGCCGAGCTCAATCACATCCGCCCCGCCTGCGACAAGCGCGTCGAGGATTTCAGCGGTAGGGCCATCGCCCCCGGTGACAAAAGTGACAAGGGCGGGGCCGCGCGAGAAGGCGGATTGGAGGCGGGTCATGCGTGAGTCCCCCTCTCCCCAACCCTCTCCCCTGAAGGG
>NZ_JBEBKB010000059.1:0-9880 GCF_040079535.1 Novosphingobium sp.
GTTCGCGGCAGATCGCCTCCAGCGTGGAAAAGCGGATGGCCTTGGCCTTGCCGGTTTTCAGGATCGAGAGGTTGGCCAGCGTGATATCGACGCGAGCAGCCAGATCGGTCAGCGTCATGCGCCGGGCGTAGAGGAGGTCGTCGAGTTTGACGCTGATTCGGCCTTCGGCGGTGCGCGGTGCTGGGATCGGCATCACACGGTCCCTTCCAGCTCTTCACGCATTTCAGCGCCGCGGCGGAATACCCGGGCCAGAATGAACAGAATAATGGTCAGCAGCACGCCAGTCAGCTCGACATCGAAGCCCAGCTCGGCATCGTGGCCAGCCTGCTCAAGGTAAGGCGCAAACCATTTGGCAATACCGGCCAGGACAAGGGCAGTACCGTGCACTATCACCGAAATCCAGCCCATGCGGGTCAGCCGGTCGGCATTGTCAGCGCGGAATGGTTCGCCTTCCTTTACCGAGTCGATGATGCCCGAAAGCTGGCTGAAGAACTTGTGGGCCAGTCCCAGCAGAACCATCACCAGTGCCATGAAACCAACCAGCAGGCCAAAGCTGAATTCGGGGGCGCCGGCATTGGTGATTTGTTTCAGCACCTCGGCTTGCGAGACGCTGAGCATGGCGCCGATGCCGATACCGATCATCACCATCGCGAAGATGATGGTGATCTGCGTCAAAACGATCAGCACTTTGGCGGATCCGAGCAAGGGATCTTTTGGGGCGGTATCCATCACACTATCTCCTTGGCTTTGCCGATCAGGCCAGCGTGGCTGCGACAGTGGTGGCCGGCATAGCCAGCGTGGGCAGCCACAAAGCGGCAAACATGGCGGCCGCGAATATCGTGGCGAGCGGGCGATTGCGATTGGTCATTTGTTGAACTCCGATATGGTTGATATCGATATTCAATAATCCGAGTCGCGCAACCAGTCAAATGATATTATCGTTTTTCGATATATGGCACGTCGATTATCGGAAAGCCCAGAAACGCGCCGCATTGCGCCTCACTCCGTTTGACAATCGGTCAGCCCCTACCTATATGCGCGCCTCACCCATTGTTTCGAGCAAGCAGGGCCCATGCGCGGGGGCCAGGCACGGAAGGAAGCGGCGGGTTATCCATCTGACGCGAAGGCTGCGGGCCGCTTCCATTGGGGGGCGCTGCCCTCCTTTTCCATTTGGATTGGGCGGCCTTTTCTCGTTTGATGGCGCCATCCACGCGCGTGGCATTATTCCTGCCGGGGAGTCAGAAGTTGATTCTGGCCCGGCACTATTGAAAGAGGCAAGACCCTCCCATGGCCAAGAAGCCTTCCATTCCTGCCGGCGGCGTTCGCGTCAGTGCAAAGCGGCGCATCCGCAAGATCTTCGGCGATATCCACGAAGTGGTGAAGATGCCGAACCTGATCGAGGTTCAGCGCGAATCGTACGAGCAGTTCCTGCGTTCGAACCCGGCGATCGGCTATGTCTCTGGTCTGGAAAAAACCTTGCGCTCGGTCTTTCCGGTCCGCGATTTTGCCGGGACCAGCGAACTCGATTTCGTGCACTATGTGCTGGAAGACCCCAAGTACGACACCACCGAATGCCGCCAGCGCGGGATCACCTATGCCGCGCCGATGAAGGTTACGCTGCGCTTGATCGTGTTCGAGGTGGATACCGAAACCGAAACCCGCTCGGTGCTCGATATCAAGGAGCAGGACGTCTACATGGGCGACATGCCGCTGATGACCGAGAACGGCACCTTCATCATCAATGGCACCGAACGCGTGATCGTTTCGCAGATGCACCGTTCACCCGGCGTGCTGTTCGATCATGATCGCGGCAAAACCCATTCAAGCGGCAAGTATCTGTTTGCCGCCCGCGTCATTCCCTACCGCGGTTCGTGGCTCGATTTCGAATTCGACGCCAAGGATATCGTCAACGTCCGGATCGATCGCAAGCGCAAGCTGCCGGTTACCGCGCTGCTGCATGCGCTGGGCCTCAATTCGGAAGAAATCCTCGATTTCTTCTATGACAAGGTGTTGTGGAAGCGCGGCGGAAGTAATATCCAGGGCGGCGGCTGGTGTTTGCCCTATGCTGCCGATCAATGGCGTGGTTCAAAGCCGGCCTTTGATATTGTCGATGCCAAAAGCGGCGAAGTGATCTTCCCGGCTGGCACCAAGATCAGCCCGCGTGCCGCCAGCAAGGCCGAAAAGGATGGCCTGGCCGAACTGCTGATCCCGACCGAGGAAATCTTTGGTCGCTATTCGGCGGTTGATCTGATCGACGAAAAGACCGGCCGGATCTGGATTGAAGCCGGTGACGAAGTTTCACCGGAAAGCCTCGAAGCGCTCGACAACGCCGGGATCGATCAACTTGATCTGCTCGATATCGATCACACTTCGACCGGTCCGTGGATCCGCAACACGCTTAAGGCTGACAAATCGGAAGACCGTGATCACGCCCTGGCTGATATCTATCGGGTAATGCGCCCAGGTGAACCGCCGACGCGCGAAACCGCCGAAGCGCTGTTCGAAGGTCTGTTCTTCGATGCCGATCGCTATGACCTTTCGGCCGTGGGCCGGGTCAAGCTCAACATGCGTCTGGCGCTTGATGCCGAAGACACCCACACCACCCTGCGCAGCGAAGATATCCTCGCCGTGGTCAAGGAGCTGGTGAACCTGAAGGACGGCAAGGGCGATGTCGATGACATCGACAACCTGGGCAACCGCCGCGTCCGTTCGGTGGGCGAGCTGCTGGAAAACCAGTACCGCGTCGGCCTGCTGCGGATGGAACGCGCAGTCAAGGAACGGATGAGCTCGGTCGATGTTTCGACCGTGATGCCCAACGATCTGATCAACGCCAAGCCCGCAGTGGCTGCAGTCCGCGAATTCTTTGGCTCAAGCCAGCTTTCGCAGTTCATGGATCAGACCAACCCGCTGTCCGAAGTTACCCACAAGCGCCGCGTTTCGGCACTTGGGCCGGGCGGGCTTACCCGTGAGCGCGCAGGCTTCGAAGTCCGCGACGTTCACCCGACCCACTATGGCCGGATCTGCCCGATCGAAACGCCTGAAGGCCCGAACATCGGGCTGATCAACTCGCTGTCCACTTTTGCCCGTGTCAACAAGTACGGGTTTATCGAAACCCCGTACCGCAAGGTGATCGACCAGAAGGTCACCGGCGAAGTGATCTATCTTTCGGCAATGGAAGAACAGAAGCACACCGTGGCCCAGGCCTCGGCTGAGCTCAGCAAGGACGGCTCATTCGTTGAGGAACTGGTTTCAGCCCGCGAAGCCGGCGAATTCGTTATGGCCCCGCGCGATCACGTAACGCTGATGGACGTCAGCCCCAAGCAGCTGGTTTCGGTTGCCGCATCGCTGATTCCATTCCTGGAAAACGACGACGCCAACCGCGCGCTGATGGGATCGAACATGCAGCGCCAGGCCGTGCCGCTGGTTCGCGCCGAAGCGCCGTTTGTCGGCACCGGGATGGAAGAAACCGTGGCCCGCGATTCGGGCGCGGCAATCGGCGCGCTGCGCGCCGGGATTGTCGATCAGGTTGACGCCACCCGGATCGTGATCCGCGCATCGGGCGATATCGAAGCCGGCCAATCGGGCGTTGATATCTATCGCCTGCAAAAGTTCGAACGGTCTAACCAGTCAACCTGCATCAACCAGCGTCCGCTGGTGAAGGTGGGCGATGTGATCGAAACCGGTCAGATCATCGCCGATGGTCCTTCGACCGAGCTGGGCGAACTGGCGCTGGGCCGCAACGTGCTGGTCGCGTTCATGCCGTGGAATGGCTACAACTACGAAGATTCGATCCTGATCAGCGAACGCATCGTCAAGGAAGACGTCTTCACCTCGATCCACATCGAGGAATTTGAAGTCATGGCCCGCGATACCAAGCTTGGGCCCGAAGACATCACCCGCGATATTCCCAACGTGGGCGAGGAAGCGCTGCGCAGCCTCGACGAAGCCGGCATCATCTACATCGGCGCCGAAGTGCATCCAGGCGATATCCTGGTCGGCAAGATCACGCCGAAGGGCGAAAGCCCGATGACCCCTGAAGAAAAGCTGCTTCGCGCAATCTTCGGTGAAAAGGCTTCGGACGTTCGCGATACCTCGCTGCGGCTGCCGCCGGGCGTGGCTGGAACGATTGTCGATGTGCGCGTATTCAACCGCCACGGGATCGAAATCGATGACCGTGCGCGCCAGATCCAGAACGAGGAAATCGAACGCCTTGCCAAGGATCGCGAAGACGAACGCGGCATTCTGAACCGCGCCACCTACAACCGCCTGCGCGATATGCTGGTGGGCCAGGTTGCGGGCGCCGCACCCAAGGGCTTCAAGAAGGGCGATACCATCACCGAGGAAAACCTGGGTGAAGTAGAGCGTCACGAATGGTGGAAGTTCGCCGTGGCCGATGACAAGGTCCAGGGCCAGCTCGAAGCCGTCAAAGCCCAGTACGACGAGACCGTAAAGGCGATCCAGGAGAAGTTCGAGGATCGCAAGGACAAGCTGGAACGCGGTGATGAACTTGCCCCCGGCGTGCTCAAGATGGTCAAGGTTTTCGTCGCGGTGAAGCGCAAGCTGCAGCCGGGCGACAAGATGGCTGGGCGCCACGGCAACAAGGGTATCATCAGCCGGATTCTGCCGCAGGAAGACATGCCCTTCCTCGACGATGGCACCCCGGTCGATTTCGTGCTCAACCCGTTGGGCGTGCCCAGCCGTATGAACGTGGGCCAGATCTTCGAAACCCACCTGGGCTGGGCTGCACGCGGGCTTGGCATGAAGATTGGCGCAGCGCTGGATGCCTGGCGTGAAGCCAATCCGAACCCGGCCGCAGGGCAGCCGCCCGAAGCCTTGCGCGAATTGCTGCTTGATATCTATGGCTCCAACTATGCCGAAGATATCTCCAGCCGCACTGCTGACGAGCTGGTTGAACTGGCAGAAAGCGTTCGCGCTGGCGTGCCGATGGGTTCGCCCGTGTTCGATGGTGCTGTCGAAGCCGATGTTACCGCCATGCTGGAAAAGGCCGGGCTCGACACATCAGGACAGGTCACGCTTTATGACGGACGCACCGGCACCGCGTTTGACCGCAAGGTCACCGTGGGCTGCAAGTACGTGCTGAAGCTGCATCACCTTGTTGACGACAAGATCCACGCCCGTTCGATCGGCCCCTACTCCCTCGTTACCCAGCAACCGCTGGGCGGCAAGGCGCAGTTCGGCGGCCAGCGCTTCGGGGAAATGGAAGTCTGGGCACTCCAGGCTTACGGCGCTGCCTATACGTTGCAGGAAATGCTGACGGTGAAATCGGATGACGTGGTCGGCCGCACCAAGGTTTACGAAGCGATCGTCAAGGGTGACGATACCTTCGAAGCCGGCATTCCCGAAAGCTTCAACGTGCTCGTCAAGGAAATGCGCAGCCTCGGCCTCAACGTCGAGCTGTCGTCTCTAACCGATGAGAACGAAGGCGACGATCTCGCGGAGGCCGCGGAATAACGGATCGGGCGGGCCATCACGGCCCGCCTCGTCCCTGCCCCGCCCAACACATTCACCCCACAGAGGGATTGAAAAATGAACGACCTGTCCAAATTCACGAACCAGATCGCGAAGCCCGAAACTTTCGACCAGATCCAGATTGGCATCGCCAGCCCCGAGCGCATCCGCTCGTGGTCGTTCGGCGAAATCAAGAAGCCCGAAACGATCAACTACCGGACCTTCAAGCCCGAGCGCGATGGCCTGTTCTGCGCGCGCATCTTCGGCCCGGTGAAGGATTACGAGTGCCTGTGCGGCAAGTACAAGCGCATGAAGTACAAGGGCGTAGTCTGCGAAAAGTGCGGTGTTGAAGTTACCGTCACCAAGGTTCGGCGCGAACGCATGGGCCACATCGAACTGGCCGCGCCGGTTGCGCACATCTGGTTCCTCAAATCGCTGCCTTCGCGCATCGGTCTGCTGCTCGACATGCAGCTCAAGATCCTTGAGCGGATCCTCTATTTCGAAAGCTATGTTGTGATCGAGCCGGGCCTGACCCCGCTCGAAAAGTACCAGACGCTGACCGAAGACGAGCTTTACGAATACCAGGACGAGTACGGCGAAGACGCGTTCTCGGCCGGGATCGGCGCCGAGGCGGTCAAGCACATGCTGATGAGCCTCGACCTTGAACAGGAAAAGGAAGACCTGCTCAAGGAGCTTTCCGAAACCAAATCGGAACTGAAGCCCAAGAAGATCATCAAGCGGCTGAAGGTGGTTGAAAGCTTCATCGAATCGGGCAACCGCCCCGAATGGATGATCCTTGAAGTTGTGCCGGTTATCCCGCCAGAGCTGCGCCCGCTGGTGCCGCTTGATGGCGGCCGCTTTGCGACGTCGGATCTCAACGATCTCTATCGCCGCGTAATCAACCGCAACAACCGCCTGAAGCGCCTGATCGAACTGCGCGCGCCTGACATCATCGTGCGCAACGAAAAGCGCATGCTGCAGGAAGCCGTTGACGCGCTGTTCGACAACGGCCGCCGCGGCCGCGTGATCACCGGCGCCAACAAGCGTCCGCTGAAATCACTTTCCGATATGCTCAAGGGCAAGCAGGGCCGGTTCCGCCAGAACCTGCTGGGCAAGCGCGTTGACTATTCGGGCCGCAGCGTGATCGTCACCGGGCCGGAATTGAAACTGCACCAGTGCGGGCTGCCCAAGAAGATGGCGCTCGAACTGTTCAAGCCGTTCATCTATGCGCGGCTTGATGCCAAGGGTCTTTCGATGACCCTCAAGCAGGCCAAAAAGTGGGTTGAAAAGGAACGCAAGGAAGTCTGGGATATCCTGGACGAAGTGATCCGTGAACACCCGGTTCTGCTGAACCGCGCCCCGACCTTGCACCGTCTGGGCATCCAGGCATTCGAACCCGTGCTGATCGAGGGCAAGGCCATCCAGCTGCACCCGCTGGTCTGCTCGGCCTTCAACGCCGACTTTGATGGCGATCAGATGGCGGTCCACGTGCCGCTTAGCCTGGAAGCCCAGCTTGAAGCCCGCGTACTGATGATGTCCACCAACAACATCCTCAGCCCCGCCAATGGCAAGCCGATCATCGTTCCTTCGCAGGATATGGTGCTTGGTCTCTATTATCTTTCGATGGACCGCGTGGGTGAGCCGGGCGAAGGCATGCTGCTGGCCGATATGGCCGAAGTGCACCATGCCCTTGATGCCGGTGCCGTAACCTTGCACTCCAAGGTTATCGCCCGCGTGCCGCAAACCGGTGAAGACAAGGTTGAACGGATGGTTCGCTATGAAACCACCCCGGGCCGCATGCTGATCGGCGAATGCCTGCCCAAATCGCACACCGTGCCCTTCGATGTGGTCAACAAGCTGCTGACCAAGAAGGAAATCGGCGATGTGATCGATCAGGTCTATCGCCACACCGGCCAGAAAGAGACCGTACTGTTCGCCGATGCGATCATGAGCCTGGGCTTCCGCAACGCCTTCAAGGCGGGGATCTCGTTTGGCAAGGACGATATGATCATCCCCGACAGCAAGGATGCGCTGGTTGCCGAAACCAAGGATCTGGTGGCTGACTATGAACAGCAGTACCAGGACGGCCTGATCACCCAGCAGGAAAAGTACAACAAGGTGATCGACGCCTGGAGCCGCTGCGGCGATCAGGTGGCCAACGCCATGATGGAAGAGATCAAGGCCAGCCCGATCGACCCGGAAACGGGCCGCCAGCGTCAGGTCAATTCGATCTACATGATGAGCCATTCGGGCGCACGTGGTTCGCCAACCCAGATGAAGCAGCTGGCGGGTATGCGCGGGCTGATGGCCAAGCCTTCGGGCGAAATCATCGAAACCCCGATCATCTCGAACTTCAAGGAAGGTCTGACCGTTCTTGAATACTTCAACTCCACCCACGGCGCCCGCAAGGGCCTGGCTGATACTGCGCTCAAGACTGCAAACTCAGGCTATCTGACCCGCCGTCTGGTCGATGTGTCGCAGGACTGCGTAGTGGTGATCGAAGATTGCGGAACCGAACGCGCGCTGGAAATGCGGGCGATTGTTCAGGGCGGCAGCACCATTGCCTCGCTGGGCGAACGCATCCTGGGGCGGACCCTGGCCGAAGACATTGCCGACAAGGAAGGCAATGTCATCATGCCCAACGGGACGCTACTTGATGAAGCGGCAACCCTGGCGGTCGAGGAATCGGGCGTTCAGGCCGTGCGGATCCGTTCACCGCTGATCTGCGAAGCCGAACAGGGCGTTTGCGCAACCTGCTATGGCCGCGATCTGGCCCGCGGGACCCCGGTCAACATCGGTGAAGCTGTTGGCGTTATCGCCGCACAGTCAATCGGTGAACCCGGCACCCAGCTGACCATGCGTACCTTCCACATCGGCGGGGCCGCGCAGGTCAACGAGCAATCGCACCTTGAAGCACTGTGCGACGGGACCGTGGTCTATCGCGATATCCTGACCATCACCGACAAGCGCGGCCGCCGGCTCAGCCTAGCGCGCAGCGGCGAAATCGTGGTCATGGATAACGAAGGCCGCGAACGTGCGATGCATAAGGTGCCCTACGGGACCCACCTGTTGCACGTAGACGGCGCGACCATCAAGGAAGGCGAACGGCTGGCAGAATGGGATCCGTTCACCACGCCGATCATCACCGAGAAATCGGGTGTGGTGAAGTACCAGGATCTGATCGACGGCAAGACGCTGACCGAACAGACCGACGATGCCACCGGCATGTCGAGCAAGCTGATCACCGAAAATCGCTCGGCCAGCCGCTCGAAGAAGGAAGACCTGCGGCCGCGCTTGACCCTGCTTGATGAAAGCTCGGGCGAAGCTGCGCGGTACATGCTGGCACCGGGCGCAACGCTTTCGGTTGAAGATGGCCAGATGGTCGAAGCCGGTGACGTGGTGGCCCGTGCCAGCCGCGAAGCCGCCAAGACTCGCGACATCACCGGCGGTCTGCCGCGTGTTGCCGAACTGTTCGAGGCCCGCATCCCCAAGGACAATTCGATCATCGCCAAGATCAGCGGCCGGATCGAATTCGTTCGCGATTACAAGGCGAAGCGCAAGATCGCGATCATCCCGGAAGAGGGCGATCCGGTGGAATATCTGATCGCCAAGTCCAAGGTGATCGACGTTCAGGAGGGCGATTGGGTCAAGAAGGGTGATAACCTGATTTCCGGTTCACCCAATCCGCACGACATCCTTGAGGTGCTTGGTGTGGAAGCGTTGGCCGAATATCTCTGCGCCGAAATCCAGGAAGTGTACCGTTTGCAGGGCGTGAAAATCAACGACAAGCACATCGAGGTGATCGTTCGCCAGATGCTGCAGAAGGTTGAAATCACCGATGGCGGCGACACTGTGCTGCTGGCCGCCGAACAGGTCGATCGCGAGGAAATGGACGAATACAACTCCAAGCTGGCGCCAGGTCAGGCACCAGCGGTGGGCAAGCCGGTGCTGCTGGGCATCACCAAGGCTTCGCTCCAGACGCGTTCGTTCATCTCGGCTGCTTCGTTCCAGGAAACCACCCGTGTACTCACGCAAGCGGCCGTGGAAGGCAAGCGAGACAGCCTGATCGGGCTCAAGGAAAACGTCATCGTTGGCCGCCTGATTCCGGCCGGCACCGGGGCCGGCATGAACCGCCTGCGGGTTGCCGCCACCAGCCGCGATGCTGCGCTGCGGGCCCAGTACCGCAAGCTCCAGGAAGCGCTTATCGCACCCGATAGCGCCGCCGAAGAGCACGCCGCGGAACTGGCCCAGGGCCCGGAAGCGGCCGGCTTTGCCGATCCGCTCGCTGCGGTTGAAGGCGAAACCCACGGGACCGATGCCGATGCAGGCGAATATCTGAACCCCGAAGCAAGCGAAGGCGCAGAATAAGCGCCTGCCATTTTGCTGAAGACACAAAAAGGCCCCGCCGGAT
>NZ_JBEBKB010000060.1:0-9322 GCF_040079535.1 Novosphingobium sp.
GTCTATCATACCGCGCAGTTTTCCAGCCGCGTGCTGATCGCGCCGGGCGGGCCCTCGCTTGATCTGCTGGGTGGGGATGCGCTGTCCACCGCCGGCACCCCGCGCCACGCCATCGAATTTAACGGCGGCTTGTTCTACAAGGGGCTGGGGATGTTCACCCAGGGCAGCTGGAGCGCGCCGACCACCGTTGCCGCATCGGGCACGCCGGGCACCAGTGATTTGCGTTTTGGCAGCGTGGCCAGTGTCAATCTGTTCGTGTTTCTGGATTTCTCACAGCGGCCAAAGCTGATCAAGAAGATCCCCTTCCTGAAGGGCGCGCGGCTTTCGTTCAGCGTCCAGAACCTGCTCGATGCCCATCAGCGGGTTACCGATGCCAGCGGCGCAGTGCCGCTATCCTATCAGGCCGATTATATGGACCCGCGCGGGCGGGTGATCGGAATATCGCTGCGCAAGATGTTTTGAACGGCGCTCCGGGCGGGGTTATACCCGCCCGGAGCATCGCAATCAGTGAAACACCGCCAGCAGCAGATGCAACGTTAGCGCCATCAGGCACAGGCTGCTCAGCGCGAACAGCATGAAGCGCGGCATCACTTTGTTGACGGTTGACTGGAAGATCGAATGGACGATCCGCAGCCCGACATAGGCCCAGGCGATTGTTGCGTTCAGGCCATCACCCTGGCCAATCATCGCCAGCGCCAGCGCCACCGCATAAAACACCGTTGGCGCTTCGTGCAGGTGATTGTAATTGTGCGCTTTCCACTGGATCTCGCGCGGGATCAGGCCTTCCAGCATGGCCCCGGTCCAGCCTTGATCGGCACCGGCTGTATCGGGTTTGGGCAGCTTGTTTATCGCAGGGATACGGGTGGCGTACATCCAGATCCACATCACCATGGTCCACCCGGCCAGAACGGCCAGCGGCTGAAGAATATCGGCTTGTATCATGTAAGGTCTCCCCTCAGACCAGAACGGTCAGTTCAAAAGCGTGAATTGCCAGCATGACCAGGCAGATGGTGGACAGGATAAACAGCGTGAAGCGCACCGGAATGGTGTTCACCGTGGCCTGCCAGATCGAATGCAGAATGCGCAGCACAACATAGCCCCAGGCGATCATGATCGTGCCCGGATTGGGGCCCAGCAAGGCCAGGATCACCACCGTCGGATAGAAAATCGTCGGCTGCTCCATCAGGTGGGCATAGTTGTGCGATTTCCACTGGACGCTATCGGGCAGCACCCCTTCAAGGTTTTGCCCGCGGCCACCCGGCGGTGCGGTTTTGATATTGGCGCCCAGCTTTGACATTGCTGGAAAGCGGGTCAGCGCGGTCCACATCAGCATGATGATTGACCACAGCACCAGTACGGCGGCCGGCGCGAGCATTTTGGCTTCCATTGGTATTCCCCCTCGTTTTCTTTGGCGATCCGAGGGGCGCGAGGTTGGTCCTGGAAAAACCGATTGTCAAATGCAACTAATCGTTGCTGGCCAGTACCTTGGCAAAGTCAGCCGGATCGGTGTTGCCGCCGGAAAGGATCACGGCGGTGCGGCCATCGATCGCAACCTTGCCGGCCAAAATTGCCGCCAGCGCCGCCGCCCCGCCGGGTTCAACCACCAGATGCAGGTTGGCAAACGCCCAGCGCTGCGCCGCGCGAACCTCTGCGGCGGTAACGGCATAGCCTTTCGCCACCCGCGCTTGCAGCACCGCAAAGTTGATCGGCCAGGTGGCCGGGGTTTGCAGCGCATCGCACTGGGTGGGAAATTTGGGATCGGGCACCGGCACGATCTTGCCCTGTTCAAGGCTTAGCCGGACATCGTCCCAGCCTTCGGGTTCAACCGGCACGATTTCTGCTTCGGGGCAGGCCAATGCCAGCCCGGCCGTCAGTCCGCCGCCGCCGCACGGGCAGACGATCCTGCTGGGGCCAGGCAGGCCGCGCTCAGCCAATTGCGCGGCAATCTCCAACCCGGCGCTGCCCTGGCCTTCGATTACCCATGGATCACCATAGGCATGAACCAAGGTTGCCCCGCTCTGGTCGATCAGCTGCTGCGCCACCGCATCGCGGTTCTCGCCGCTGGGCCGATCATACAGCACCACATTGGCGCCATAACCGCGGGTTGCCTCGATCTTGGTTCTGGGGGCATCGATCGGCATCACAATGGTTGCCGCAATACCCAGCCGCTTGGCTGCCCAGGCCACGCCTTGGGCATGATTGCCGCTGGAAACGCCAACCACGCCGCGTTCCCGCTCGGCTTCGGTCAGGTCGGTCAGCCGGTGCCAGGCCCCGCGAATCTTGAATGCGCCAACCGGCTGAAGGCTCTCTGCCTTGAACCACACCGGCACGCCGTTCACCGCGGCCTCGATTAGAGGTGTTTTCGGCAGCAATTGCGTTATCTTGGCAGCGGCAATCGCGACACCTTCAGGAGTCGGGCTTCTCATTTGTTGTGTGGCCATGAAACAATTCTATATGCGCGCCAAATCGAGGCAAGGAGATTCGAGCAGTGAGCAAAGTTCTGGTGATTGGCGCGGGCGGGGTCAGCTCGGTTTGCGTCCACAAGATGGCGGCAAGCGCAGGCATTTTTAGCGAGATTCACCTCGCCAGCCGAACACGCTCAAAATGCGATGCGATTGCGGCCTCGGTTCTGGAACGGACCGGGCAGACGATTTCGACCTATGAGATCGATGCCGAGGAAGTACCGGCGCTGACCCGGCTGATCCAGCAGATCCAGCCAAAGCTGGTGGTCAATCTGGCGCTGCCGTATCAGGATCTGCCGATCATGGACGCCTGTCTGGCCGCTGGGGTGAACTATCTGGATACGGCGAATTATGAGCCGAAGGATCAGGCCAAGTTCGAATATTCCTGGCAGTGGGATTATCAGGACCGCTTCAAGCAGGCCGGGCTGATGGCGCTTTTGGGCAGCGGGTTTGATCCCGGCGTGACCAGCGTTTTCGCGATGTGGCTGCGCAAGCACAAGCTCAAGACCATCCGCCAGCTTGATATCCTCGATTGCAACGGCGGCGATCACGGCCAGGCTTTTGCGACCAATTTCAACCCGGAAATCAACATCCGCGAAGTAACCGCTCCGGCCCGGCACTGGGAGAACGGCGCGTTCGTCGAAAGCCCGGCGATGGGCAAAAAAGTGGCTTTCGAGTTTGAAGCCGTCGGCCCCAAAAACATGTACTTGATGTACCATGAAGAGCTGGAAAGCCTGGCCAAATTCATCCCCGAACTGGAACGCGCGCGGTTCTGGATGACCTTTGGCGATGCCTATATCACCCACCTGACAGTGCTGCAGAATGTGGGTATGACCCGGATCGATCCGGTGATCTATCAAGGCAAGGAAATCGTTCCATTACAATTCCTTGCCGCCGTTCTGCCCAAGCCTGAAACGCTCGGCCCAACCACCAAGGGCAAGACCAACATCGGCGATATCGCCACCGGCGAAGCGCTGGATGGATCGGGGACCAAGACCTTCTACATCTACCAGATCTGCGATCACGAAGAGGCCTTTGCCGAAACCGGCAACCAGGCAATTTCATACACCACCGGCGTGCCAGCAATGATCGGTGCGGCGATGATGCTGACCGGAGCCTGGAGCGGCGCGGGCGTGTTCAACATGGAGCAGATGGATCCCGATCCGTTCATGGACATGCTGGGTACGCATGGGCTGCCGTGGCAGGTGAAGGAACTGGATGGGCCGGTGGAGTTTTGATGGAAACCAGGGCCGGCGATCCGGGGGCATTTGCCCAATTTGACCTTGGCCGCGTCGATAGCCCCAGCTTCGTGGTCGATGCCGCGCGGCTGCGGCAAAACCTGACGGTGCTGGCTGATGTTCGCGACCGTGCAGGAGTGAAGGTGCTGGGCGCGCTCAAGGCGTTTTCGATGTGGTCCACCGCACCGATCATTGGGGAATACCTCGACGGGGTTTGCGCCTCAGGCCTGTGGGAAGCGCGGCTGGCATCTGAGTTCTACGACGGCGAAATCGCGACCTATTGCGCGGCGTATAAGCCAGAGGATCTGGACGAAATCCTGCGGCTGTCGGATCACGTGATTTTCAACTCCCCCCAGCAGATCATCCGTTGCAGCGCGATCATCGAAGCCGCCCGCGCGCGCGGTGAAAACTTTGACATTGGATTGCGGATCAATCCCTTGCACCCCGAAGGTGAAGTGCCGCGGTATGATCCATGTGCCCCGCATTCGCGCCTGGGCTTTCCGATCGACCAGCTGACCGAAGAGCATATCGACCTGATCGACGGGCTCCACATGCACACGCTGTGCGAGCAGGATTTCGAGCCGCTGCGGCGAACCTGGGATGTCGCCTTCGATCACCTTGAGCCCTATTTCGGTCAGTTCAAATGGATCAATCTTGGCGGCGGCCATCACATTACCCGCAGCGATTATCAGCGCGATGAGCTGGTCCAGTTCTTGATTGATATGCAGGAAGATACCCAGGCCGAAGTCTATCTTGAACCTGGCGAAGCGGTGGCATTGGATGCCGGAATATTGATCGGCACGGTTCTCGACATCGGCGAGAACGGAATGCCGGTGGCGATCACCGATATCTCGGCCACCTGCCACATGCCCGATGTGATCGAGGCGCCCTATCGCCCGGCGATGCTGGGCGAGTTGGCGTTCGACGAAGACCGGGTCGATGAAGGGCAGGGCGGAGCAGTTCGGCTTGGCGGGCCGTCTTGCCTGGCAGGAGACGTGATCGGCGACTACCGCTTTGCCCAAGGGCCGCAGGTGGGGCAGCGTTTCGCGTTCCTTGATCAGGCGCATTACTCGATGGTCAAGACCACCACCTTCAACGGGGTGCCGCTGCCTTCGATCTGGTTGTGGGACAGCGAAAGCGATAACCTCGAATGCATCAAGCGCTTTGGCTATGAGGACTTCCGCGATCGGCTTTCCTAGGGCATGCTGACTGGTGCAACGGCAAGGGAGAGTGCAAGTGTCCGGTCAAATCCTTGATGCCCACACATCTGACCCCGCCGCGATGGGCTGGATGGAGGGACTGCCCCCGCCCCAAGCCAAGCGGCTGGCGTGGGAACGGGCCGATCACATGCGCTTTCCGACCCACCGCTATGCCTATTCACACATGCGCGAATTTTTGCCTACGGCGCGGGTTTCGCGTGGGCAGGGGCCGGTTGCCGATTTGCCCGAAACACTGCGCGATGATCTGGATGCAATCAGCTTTGCCGCAATGGATGATGGCCGGGAATTGACCTGGCAGGAATCGCTGGGCGTCAACTTCACCGATGCGATCATGGTGATGCACAAGGGCGCGGTGGTCTATGAACGCTATTTCGGCGTAACCCGCCGTGATACGCCGCACATAGCCTTTTCGGTGACCAAAAGCTTTGTTGGCACTCTGGCCGAAATGCTGATCGCGGAAGGCCGGCTTGATCCGGCGGCGCCAATAGTGGACCTGATCCCTGAGCTTGCCGGTAGCGGCTTTGCCGACGCCACATTGCGGCACGTGATGGATATGACTACTGCGCTGGATTTCAGCGAGGAATATACCGACCCATCCAGCGGCATCGGCGCGATGAGCAATGCCCTGGGCCTCACCCCGCGCCCACCGGGCTATGCTGGCGCGCCCGATGTTTATGCCTTTTTGCCCACCATCGCCAAAAATGGCGAACACGGTACGCGCTTTACTTATCGCACCTGCAATACCGAAGTGCTGGGCTGGCTGGTCGCACGGACCGAGGGCAAGCGGCTCGATCATGTCCTGTCGCAGCGAATCTGGCAGCCGCTGGGGATGGAACAGGACGCCGATTTCCTGACCGATTCGACCGGGATGCCGTTTGCCGGCGGCGGACTCAATCCGGTGCTGCGCGATATGGCCCGATTTGGCGAAGCGGTGCGCTGTGATGGCCAGGGCGGAGGCGGCCAGGCGATTGCCCACGACGCCGTTCGCGCGATCAAGGCCGGAGGCGTGACAGAAGCCTTTTCCCCAGCCGGCTATCAATGGATCCCGGGCGGATCCTATAACAGCCAGTGGTGGGCAATGGGCGGAAATCATGGCGTTTTTTCGGCACGCGGAATTCACGGCCAGGCGATCTGGATCGATCCTGTGGCAGAGGTGACGATCGCCCGGTTTGGATCGCACCCGATCGCCGCCAACGGAGTGTTTGATCCCACCACGCTTCCCGCCTTCCGCGCGATGGCCGATCACCTGACGCGGGGCTGATCGGGGGCTGATTTTCACTTGCAGTTAAGGTGCGAATCTCTATAGCCCGCCTCCGCTGCCCCATGGGGACTTCCAATAACCGCAAGGCAGCCGTCGTCTAATGTGTTGTTTTGGCCGAAAGGCCTATTGGGGGTCCCTTGAGTTGCACCATTTTCCTGATGCATCGGCTGTAGTTCGCGCTCTTTCGCCCGACGAACCCGTTATCCTGAACCGTCCGCACGCCGCCGCGCGCGCTGCCCGCTTCTTTGCTGAGAAGTTTCCGGGCAAGTCGCTCTATGCGGTCAAGGCCAATCCCTCGCCCGATCTTTTGATGGTGTTGTGGGAGGCTGGCGTCACCCATTACGATGTCGCCTCGATTGCCGAAGTGCGGCTGGTTCGTAGCGCGCTGCCAGATGCCGTGCTGTGCTTCATGCACCCGGTCAAATCGAAGAGTGCGATTGCCGAGGCATACAAGGCCCACGGCGTGCGTGTGTTCAGTCTTGATAGCTATGAGGAACTGGCCAAGATCGTCGAGGCGACCACCAGCGAAACCGGTGCCGCTGCCGAAGACTTGTCGCTGTGCGTAAGGCTGCGGGTTTCTTCCGAATATTCAGAGCTAAGCCTTGCTTCCAAATTCGGGATCGATCTGGCTGATGCCGCGCCTTTGCTGCAAGCGACCCGCCAGGTTGCTGACAGCCTGGGCATCTGCTTTCACGTTGGCAGCCAGGCGATGACCCCGTTTGCCTATGTCCAGGCGATGGAGCGGGTCCGTGCCGCCGTAGTTGATGCTTCGGTCACGGTTGATATCGTGGATGTTGGCGGCGGCTTCCCTTCGATCTATCCGGGGATGGAACCGCCCCCGCTCGAAGACTATTTCGGTGCAATTCACCGCGCCGCAGAATCGCTTCCGGTTTCCTATTCATCGGAATTGTGGTGCGAACCGGGCCGGGCGCTGTGTGCGGAATACAGCTCGCTGGTGGTCAAGGTTGAACGCGGCCGCGGTGATGAGCTTTATATCAATGATGGCGCTTACGGCGCGCTCTATGATGCGGCGCATGTCGGCTGGCGTTTTCCGGTGCGTTGTATCACGCCGGGCCGGTCCGAAGCCCTTGCGCCGTTCGCCTTCTATGGCCCAACCTGTGACGATGCCGATTTTATGGCAGGTCCGTTCATGCTGCCAGACGATATGCAGCCTGGCGACTACATCGAAGTTGGCATGCTGGGGGCATATGGGGCCGCAATGAAAACGGCGTTCAACGGCTTTGGCCAGGCCCGCCTGTTCGAAGTCTCGGACGAACCGATGGCCAGCCAGTACACCGGCCAGCGCCAGGATCCGCGCGCGAAAGACAACGTCGTTTCGCTACGCTGACAATATCGTTTCGCTGCACTGACAATCAAAAAGGGGCGCTGCAATTGCAGCGCCCCTCTTCGTTTCGTCGTCAGCCGCGATTGCTTACTGGACGGTCACTTCAACTCGGCGTGCGGCTTCCTTGGAAACCGATCCGTCGGCGCTGTTTTCTGGCTTGACCATTTCGGCTGATTCGGCCGGAATACCGGCTGCAACCAAGGCCGCCTGGACGGCCTGTGCGCGGTTCTTGGAAAGCTCTGCATTGAAAGCAGCATTGCCGCTGGGATCGGAATATCCCGATACCGCAAGCTTGGCACCCGGGTTGCTGGCCAGATAGCCCTTAAGCCCGGTTGCACTTGCCGCAAACGCTGCCGCGACATCGGTCTTGCCGGTATCGAAATAGACCTTCACCACAGGCTTGCCATCGCGCAGTTCGCTGGTCACACCGGCGCCGGCCGGGATTGCAGCGGTTCCTTCAGCCGGGGCCGATGCAAGATCGGCCGGCGCGCCAGCATCAACGCTGGCGGCGGCTTCGGTGGCGCTAGCGCCAGCAGCGTCGGTGGCGTCACCGCCGCGGCCGAACACCCACCACAACAGGCCCAGGATCAGGGCAGCGGCCAATAGCCACAGCAGCCAACCCATCCCGCCGTCTTCATCAGAGCTTGTTGCCTGGCCGCCGCCGGTAAACAGAGCAGAGGCCTTATCGGCTGCGGCACCGGCAGCGCCGCTCACAGCAGCACCCGCCGCACCAGCAACATCACCTGCGGCGCCCACGGCTTTGGCAGCGGTATCCTTCACGGCATCGCCAGCGCCTGCTGCGGCCGCAATCGCCGCGCCAGCCACTGCTGCGCCGGCGGCTACGGTGCCGACAACAGCAGCCGAACCGGCCTTGCCGGCATCGCTAGCCACTGCTGCGGTCTTGTCGAGCAGGCCTTGGGTCTTCTTGGCCGGCGCCTTGGCGGTGCTGACCTTGGCTGCGGCCTTCTTTGCAGCAGGCTTCGCAGCTGCGGCCTTGGCCGGCGCGGCGGCCTTCACAGCGGGCTTGGCAGCCGCCTTCTTGGCAGCAGGTTTGGCTGCGGCTTTTGCCGCCACAGCTGCACCAGCAACTGCAGCAGCAGCGCCAACTGCCTTTGCCGCAGTTTTCTTTGCGGCAGGCTTGGCAGCCACAGTTTTGGCGGCAGGAGCCTTAGCCGGAGCTTTGGCTGCCGGTGCCTTCTTCACCGCAGCCTTGCTGGCAGCAGGTGCTTTGACGAACAGGCCAAGCTTCTTGAATTCAGCGGCCAGCAGGTAATAGACCGTCACCCGGTTTTTGGTGCGATCGGCCTTCATTACGGCGCCAACTGCGGCGATTGCCTTGTCCAGCACCGCATCGCTTTGGGTCAACCCAAGCTTTTTCTTGAGGAAGTTGTTGCGAACACGGTCAGTCTCGGTCTTGTCGCTGAAGGCGACCAGCGAGGAATCCTTGCTGCGAAGTGCGATCCCGCAATAACGCACAATGCCTGCAATTGCGGCGTCATCGGCATTCGCGGCATATTTCTTGACGTCTGCGGCCCAATCGGTTGCCATTTTTCACTCCCTTAAGACCCGGCAATCGCATTGATTGCCTGCGTGATTTCCAGCGCAGGTCTGCGCAGCGGCGGAGTCGTAACGGATTTTACGGAGTGGTCCAGCGGGAATCCGCTGCCATGAGACCCAAAAACATACAGGTTGGGCCTATGCCGCCAGTGCGAGGTCGAGTCTTTGCCAGATTTCGGTGAGCGCCTTGGTCAGATCGCGGATCATGGCCGGGGTGTGGGCCGGGCCTGGGGTAAAGC
>NZ_JBEBKB010000061.1:0-7896 GCF_040079535.1 Novosphingobium sp.
TTGTTGAAGGGCTCGACAATATTCCCGGCATCACCCCCGGTTCGTTTGCGATGGTCACCAAGGTGCACCATGCCGCGGTTGACGGGATGAGCGGGATTGATCTGATGGAAGCGTTGCACACGCTTGATCCCAATGCTCCTCCGCCGAACGAGCCCGATACCTGGAGGGGCGAAGATCCGCCCAACTTTGCCGAACTGCTGGCCAAAAGCTGGATCAACAATCTGGCCAACCCGCTGCGCCAGCTGGACGTTGCAGCAAAGGCAATGCCGGGCGTCGCCAATGCGATCAAGGGACTGATCGCCAAGGATTTCAAACTTCACGGCGAAATGATCGCGCCGCGAACGCGCTTTAACGCGGTGCTTTCCCCTAACCGGGTGATCGAGGGGCGTTCGGTCCCGCTCGCCGATATCAAGGCGATCCGCGAGGCATCGGCAGGGGCCAAGGTCAACGACGTATTCCTGACGATCGTTGGCGGAGCGATGCGAAAATATCTGCTGCATCACAATGACTTGCCAGCCAAAACCCTGACCGCGATGGCCCCCATTTCGGTTCGATCAAGCGGCGAAAAAGGTGATATGGGCAATCAGGTTGCCGCGCTTATCGCGCCGCTTGGCACGCATATTGCCGATCCGTTGGAACGGCTTGATTACGTTCATTCGCAGACCGTCAATTCCAAAGCGATGACCGACGCGATCGGTGCCCGCAACATGACCGAGATCAGCAAGGTTTCACCAGCCTTGTTCATGGCGCTGGGTGCACAGCTATTTACGCGGCTTGGCCTGGCTAACCGGGTCGGCCCGCCCTTCTCCACCGTGGTCACCAATGTGCCCGGCCCGCCCGTGCCGATCTATTCCAGCGGAGCCCGGCTTGAAAGCATGATGGGGCTGCTGTGCCTTACCGATGGTCTGGGCCTGGGCCACGTGGTCCAAAGCTATTGCAAGGAAGCAACGATCGCGTTCACCGCCGATCGCAAGCTGATGCCGGATCCGGATTTCTACGCACAATGCATCGAGGACAGCTTTACCGAACTGCGCGATGCTGCACGCGCCGCACCGCCACCAGAACAACGCCAGGCCACGCCGGCTAAAACCGAAAAAACAAAACCTGCTGCGAAAAAGGGCGCGGCAAAATCGGGGAAGAGCAAAAAGAAATGACCGCAACCACTGCATCGCGCACCGCGCTGGAAATTGAGGCTCGTCCGCCGCACACGTTGCTCGCCCTGGCCGAAGGCCGCGCGGTGCTCGAGCTTGCCGCGTTCTATGCCACGCGCCACCTTTTGGGGCTTCTGCCCAAGGGTGATGGCCATCCAGTGCTGGTATTGCCCGGCTTCATGGCATCCGATGGATCAACCCAGCCAATGCGCAAACTGCTGAAAGATCTGGGCTATGATGCCTATGGCTGGAAGCTGGGCCGCAACGTGCGGGTGGATCTTCAGCGGGTCCACGAAATGGAGCATCTACTGCTCGACATCTTCAAGCAAACCGGGCGCAAAGTTTCAATCGTCGGGTGGAGCCTGGGCGGTGTATTCGCGCGCGAACTGGCCAAGCTGCACCCTGATGCGGTCCGCCAGGTGATCTCATTGGGCAGCCCGATCCACGATGATCGCCGCCATACCAACGCCAGCCGGTTGTTTGAAATGCTCAACGGCAAGGAACCCGAACCGGTCAAACACGGCCACTTTACCGGGCTGGATCAGGCACCGCCGGTGCCAACCACTTCAATCCTGACCCGCACCGATGGCATTGTCCACTGGCGCGGATCGGTCCAGCATCCGGACAAGGGCAGCCTGCAAACCGAGAATATCGAAGTGCACGCCAGCCATTGCGGGCTTGGTGTAAACCCCAGCGTCATGATTGCGCTGGCAGATCGCCTGAAACAGGCTGAGGGCGAATGGAAGCCGTTCAAACCACGCCTGTCACAGCGCTGGATGTTCCCGCAAAGCCGCCTGCACTAAGTGGAGGGGTAAATCGGGGCGTTAATACGCCTCGCCCTCAACCGAGATATTGCGGATCCGGCCGCTGCCATCAACGGTGCAAGAGAAAGCCTTGCCCTGGCCGGTCCGGCCCTGGACGCGCCAGCCCTGCCCAGCCCGGTTGACGCTTTCAATCTCGTCTCGGCCTGCGCCGCTGGATAGTTCCTGCATGCAGCGATCGACAGCCGCGCCAACCCCGCCTTCGGTCCATGAAGGGCTGGCCTCCACTGCCGGGGCATAGCCGGGACCGCGATCCTGCGGATAGTCCTGATCATGATCCTGGCGATCTTCACGCTGGCGATCACGATCACGGTTGCTGGAGCTGGCCGCGCTGGCAATTGCGGCGATCCCGCCGATAATCAGAATTCCGGTCAGGACATCGCCAACATCAACCCGGTCACGGTGCCGATGCCGGCCCCAATCGCCCCAGCCATTGGCCATGACCGGGCTGGCGGTGAGTGAAAAAGCAGCAACACTGGCAAGCGCTGCGCTGCCGCGGGAAAATCTGACTGTCATGGTGCGGGCCCTCCTGCAGGGAAGGCCAAGCAGCCCAAAAGCGTCACGCGCATTACCCCTGATGACCAACGGCTAGGCGGCCCAGGCTTGCTATAGCCTGAACCGCCAGCGTTACTTCATGGTGCCGCGAAATTAGAGCCCGCGGATTCCATCGATGTCCAGATCGGCAATCCGGCCGCGTTCGAACTTGCATTTGAACGAACCGTCATCGCCGCGTCCGTAGTTGCCGCCCCAATGGTTGCCATTGTTATGGTTGTTGCCATTGTTGTTGTTGTAGTAGCCGTCGTTGTAATAGCCGCCGCCATTGCGCCAGCCGCGGCTGCGGTCACGTCCGCCGCCCACCGCGATCCGGCCCTTCACTTCGAAGCCATTGCGGGTATCACGAACTTCGCGGATATCGACAACGTCGGCCCGGCCATAGCGGCTTGCGGCATAGCGCTCTGCGGCATGGACGCACTGTTCCACGGCCTGGCGCGGGTTGCCGCGCCAGCGGCGGTCATCATCATGGCCGCGGCGATCGCCGCGATATCCGTTGTAGCCTTCATAGCCGCGGTAATCGCGATCGTTGTCTGCGGCCGAGGCAACTGCAACGATCCCGC
This sequence comes from Novosphingobium sp., assembly GCF_040079535.1. GTDB lineage: Bacteria > Pseudomonadota > Alphaproteobacteria > Sphingomonadales > Sphingomonadaceae > Novosphingobium. Next base: position 3,088 of record NZ_JBEBKB010000061.1, read on the forward strand.
CGATAATCAGGGCGCCGGCGATCACATCGCCAACACTGACGCCGTCGCGATCGCGGTGGCCCGCAAATGCCGGGCTTGCCGAAGTGATCGCCATCGCGCCCGCCGCGACGGTTCCGATCAGGGATTTGCTGATGGTCTTCATGGCTTTGATCCTTCACTCCATTCGAACGGGACTGTCCGAACATGATTGAAGGTTTACCGAATCGCCGGTGGCTTGATCCTGAACCTGGCTGCCAGCTATTGTTCAGGTTAAACCCGAGTTTTATGAACATCTGGAGTGGCAACGGTTGGTTAACCATGGTTGGCTAAGCTGAAGCAATGAACTGGCTTATAATGCTTTCGCCCTCAATCACGGTGATAATTGTCCTCACTCTGCTAGAGCGGCGTGCCGGACACAGCTCGGGCGATTGGTGGATCAACCTGCAATCTTTCGCGATCTCCACCGCAGGTGCATTTTCAATCTATGCCTGGGTAAAGCCATGGCAAGCCGGATCATTGATCGAAGGGGAAGCCCTGCCCGCCTGGGCCGGCGTCGTCTTGTTCATCCTGGTCCAGGATCTGGGGGAAAACCTGTATCACCGCCTGCAACACCGGATCCCGATCCTGTGGGAGATGCACAGCCTGCATCATTCCGATCCCGATATGGCCGTGCTGACCACCTATCGCCATTTCTGGGCCGATCGCCTGATCAAGACGGTTACGGTCTATTCGCTGGCCGGGATGATCATCTCGCCCACCCCGCTCGCCGCGATGGGCTATTTCGCGATCAGCATGTGGAATTTTGTGGCCCACGCCAATCTCGATTGGAACTTTGGCAAGTGGTCATGGGCAATCAACAGCCCGGCCTACCATCGCCGCCATCATTCATCAGCACCTGAGCACTATGACAGCAATTTCGCTGCGCTGTTCCCGTTCTTTGACGTGCTGCTAGGTGGCTACAACGTGCCCAGCGGACGGCCAGAAACCGGATTTGAACGGCGCCCGCACGGCCTGATCGATCAGTTGATCTGGCCCTTCATCGGCAAGCACCGCAAAGCCCCTGGTGCTGAAGTTTCGGGCCAGGCCTGAAGCCTAGTTCAAAGCCAGCCCGCTCCAATACCCCAAAAACGCCAGAACATCGGCGCCTTCGGCCACCACCTTGTCAGTTGGCTTGCCGGCACCGTGGCCGGCCCGGGTTTCGATCCGGATCAGGTGCGGTTTGCCCGATGGGTCTGCGGCCTGCAGCGCGGCGGCATATTTAAAGCTGTGGCCAGGCACCACCCGGTCATCGGTATCAGCGGTGGTCACCAGTATCGCCGGATAGGCGGCGCCGCCGCGAATGTTGTGATAGGGCGAATAGGCCCGCAGCACCCGCCAATCGGCTTCCTTTGATGGATAGCCATAATCATCAACCCAGTACCGTCCGGCGGTGAACCGATCGAACCGCAGCATATCCATCACGCCCACTGCCGGGTTGGCTGCGGCAAACAGATCAGGCCGCTGATTGACCACCGCCCCCACCAGCAGGCCGCCGTTCGATCCGCCCTGGATTGCCAGGCCGCCCTTGGGGGTGATCCCCTGGGCGATCAGATATTCGCCCGCAGCGATGAAATCATCGAACACGTTCTGCTTGTTGTTCAGCCGCCCGGCATCGTGCCAGGCCTTGCCGTATTCCCCGCCGCCGCGCAGGTTGGCCATGGCAAAGGCCCCGCCCGCTTCCAGCCAGGCCATCCGCGTGGCGGAATAGGCCGGAGTCAGCGAGATATCGAACCCGCCATAGCCATAAAGCAAGGTTGGCATCGGCTTGCCGCTGGCAACCGCGCTTTTCTTGCGGACCAGAAACATCGGCACCTTGGTGCCATCCTTCGATGTGAAAAAGCGCTGCTCGACCAGATAATCATCGGGATTGAAGGTCAGCTTGGGCTGCGCAAACGGTGTGCTGACACCGGTCGCGCTGTCATACCGGTAGATCGCGCTGGGCTGATTGAAGCTGGCAAACGCATAAAACGTTTCTGGATCGCCCGGCCGGCCTGAAAATCCGCTGGCAGTGCCGATCGCGTTCAGTGCGATATCCTTTTGCGGCGTACCATCAAGCGACAGCACCTCGGCGATCGAGGCCGCATCCTTAAGGTAGGTGACGATCAGCCTGTCACCCACGATCTGCGCGCGTTCAAGCGTTTCGGCACGTTCGGGGATGACTTCGGTGAAGGCATATTGATGCCGCCTGCAAAATGCCACGTCATCCTCTGGTTGCTCCGGGGTGACTACGCACGGTGCTTTGCGATAGAGGTCAACTTTCGCCACTTTGAGCTTAGGCGCACCCTTGTTGGTGATAAAGTAGAGCGAATCGCCCATCCCTTCGATCAGGCGCCAGTCATTCTCAAGCCCAGCAACAAGTGTCTGCGGCGCGCTCCATTTGCCGCGCTTGTCGATAGCAAGGACATGCACCTCATACTTGTTGTCCGTCCCCTGCGCGGTGGTGATCACCATCCAGCGGCCATCGCTGGTCACTTGCGCAGTGTGGCCATAGTCCGGGTGATCGGGCGTGGCATAGACCAGCACATCCGCCGATTGCGGTGTGCCGATCTTGTGAAAGCGCACTTCCTGATTGGTGTTCAGCTGCTGAAAGGCCTGTCCTTCAACCGGTGCAGGAAAGCGCGAATAGAGAAAGCCCTTGTCGCCGATCCAGGCGATATTGGTGAACTTGGCCCACTTGATTTCATCGGGCAAAACCTTGCCATTCGCCGCATCAAGCACCCGGATCGTGCGCCAATCGCTGCCGCCATCCTGCACCGAATAGGCCAACCGCTTGCCGCTTTGCGATGGCTCCCAATCATCCAGCGCGGTGGCTCCGTCCTTGGCCCAGCCATTCGGATCGATCAGCAGCCGCGGTGCACCGCCCAGCCCCTTGCGCACGAACAGTTGCGATTGGTTCTGCAAGCCGCTGTTGCGGGTATAGAAATACGATTTTCCAGCCTTGCGCGGCAATCCAAAGCGTTCGTAATCCATCAACGCGCGGATCCGCTGCGCAAATTGGTCACGGCCCGGCAGCTTGGCCAGATAGCCCTGGCTAAGCTGGTTTTGCTGGCCAACCCATTCGGCCACGTCCTTATCCGAACGGACATCGTTTTCCAGCCAGCGATAGGGATCGGCAACCTTTTCACCGAAGTGCGCTTCAACAACGTCAACCGTGCGGGTGGCTGGATAAACAAGGCTCATGGGTTCAGCGATCACCGAAACGGCACATAGTCCAAGAATTGCACCAAGACCGGCGCGGGCGTGACGAAGCACTTCACATTCTCCCCATATGCAAAAGGCGCCGACAGGATAGAGCCTGTCAGCGCCTTTGCAATTCACCGTTCGATGAACGGCGGGATTATTCGTCTTCGGCGGTGAATACCGGACCCGAATCCTGACCCTTGGCCGAAACATCGCGGTCAACCAGTTCGATCACGGCCATCGGTGCCGCGTCAGATCCGCGGAAACCAGCCTTGATCACGCGGGTGTAACCACCGGCACGATCAGCATAACGCGCGGCAAGCACGTCAAACAGCTTCACCAGCTGGGCATCATCAAGCAACCGGGCATGGGCCAGACGCCGGTTCGAAAGACCGCCATGCTTGCCCAGCGTGATCAGCTTTTCAACATAGGGGCGCAGTTCGCGCGCCTTGGGCAGCGTGGTGGTGATCTGTTCGTGCTTGAGCAGCGCGGCAGCCATGTTGCGCAGCAGCGCCTTGCGGTGGCTGGAAGTGCGGTTAAGCTTACGCCCGGCGTATCTATGACGCATTGATCTTTCCTTCGTTCGTTAGGGGGCCGTATCAGGTACCCCATACCTGGCAGCGCTTGCGGCGGCTGCCGTTACCGTGGCGGGGCACCCGAAGGCGCCCCTGATAGCGGTTAACCCAGCAGCTCTTGCTCAAGCTTCTTGGCCATTTCTTCGATATTCTCGGGCGGCCAGCCGGGGATGTCCATCCCAAGGCGCAGGCCCATGCTGGACAGCACTTCCTTGATCTCGTTGAGCGACTTGCGGCCGAAGTTCGGCGTGCGCAGCATCTCGGCTTCGGTCTTTTGAACCAGATCGCCGATGTAGATGATGTTATCGTTCTTGAGGCAGTTGGCGCTGCGAACCGACAGTTCCAATTCGTCCACTTTCTTGAGCAGATAGCGGTTGAGCTGGTTGGTATCGCCTTCTTCAGCCGGCGCAGCGGCCATGCCAATCATCGGCGAGGAGCCAACCGGCATCGCATCTTCAAAGTGGACAAACAGCGAGAGCTGATCCTGCAAGATCCGCGCAGCATAGGCTACGGCGTCTTCCGGCGAGATCGTGCCATCGGTTTCAACCGAGAGGCTCAGCTTGTCATAGTCAAGCTCTTGCCCGATGCGGGCGTTTTCAACCTTGTAGCTAACCTGGCGGACCGGCGAATAGAGCGAATCAACCGGGATCAGCCCGATCGGCGCGTCAATCGGACGGTTCGATACAGCCGCCACATAGCCCTTGCCGGTATCGGCCGTCAGTTCCATGTTAAGCGTAGCGCCTTCATCGAGATGGCAGATCACCAGATCCTTGTTCATCACTTCGATGTCACCCGAAACGGCGATATCGCCAGCGGTGATTTCACCCGGGCCCGTGGCAGCCAGCTGAAGCCGCTTGGGGCCTTCACCCTGCATGCGGATAGCGATCTGCTTCACGTTAAGCACGATGTCGGTCACGTCTTCACGAACACCGGCCAACGACGAGAATTCGTGCAGCACGTTCTCAATCTTGATCGAGGTGATCGCGGCGCCCTGCAGGCTGGAAAGCAGCACCCGGCGCAGCGCGTTGCCCAGCGT
>NZ_JBEBKB010000062.1:0-7206 GCF_040079535.1 Novosphingobium sp.
GCTTCGGCGGCGGCGATCGCGGCCCTCCGCGCTCTGGCGGCGGCGGCTTTGGCGGCCCGCGTGGCGGCGGCGGCGGTGGTGGCGGCGGTATGCCAGCCCAGGTCGTTGGCGAAGGCACCGGAACTGTAAAGTTCTTCAACGCCCACAAAGGTTTTGGCTTCATCCAGCAGGATGCTGGCGGCGAAGACGTGTTTGTCCACATCAGCTCGGTTGAACGCGCTGGCCTTGAAGGCTTGGCCGAAGGCCAGCAGCTCAAGTTCACCCTCGTTGATCGCGGTGGCAAGGTTTCGGCCAGCGACCTCGAAGTGGTGGGTGATGTCATCGCGGTTGAAAAGCGCGAAGTGGCTCCGCAGCGCGAGCTGACTGGCGAGCGAGCAACCGGAACGGTCAAGTTCTTCAATGCCATGAAGGGCTTTGGCTTCATCACCCGTGATGACGGCCAGCCCGATGCATTCGTGCATATCAGCGCGGTTGAACGCTCTGGTATGTCGAGCCTCAACGAAGGTGATCGGCTTGAGTTCGACATCGAAGTTGATCGGCGCGGAAAATACTCGGCGGTCAATCTGGCGGCAAGCCAGGCCTGATCGCTTTCGCGTGCGGGTTCGGGGTTGTCCCGGCCCGGCCGAAGGTCTAAACACGCACAAATGGCGGCCCTTTGCGGGGTCGCCATTTGTCGTTTTCGAAATCCACACCCCACGATCCCAAAGAAGGAACCAGCAATGTCGATCACTCCGCTGATGCCAGTCTATCCCCGCTGCGGTTTCCGGCCGGTGCGCGGCGAACACTGCCACCTGATCGGGGAAGATGGTCGGCGCTATCTGGATTTCGCAGCGGGTATCGCGGTCAACCTGCTGGGCCATTCGCACATAGGCCTGATTGGCGCGATCCAGCGCCAGGCCGAAACGCTGATGCACGTCTCGAACCTGTATGGCAGCCCGCAAGGTGAACATCTGGCCCAGCGGCTGGTTGACCTGACTTTTGCCGATACGGTGTTTTTCACCAATTCGGGCGTGGAAGCGGTGGAATGCGCAATAAAAACCGTCCGCGCCTATCACCAACATGTTGGCAACAATCACAAGTTTGAAATAATTACTTTCCGCAATGCCTTTCATGGCCGGACGATGGCGACCATCAGTGCCAGCAGTCAGGAAAAGATGCACAAGGGTTTCTATCCGCTGCTCGAAGGCTTCAAATATGTCGATTTCGACGATCTTGAAGGCGCACGTGCGGCGATTGGGCCTAACACTGCGGGTTTCCTGGTTGAGCCCGTGCAGGGCGAAGGCGGGATCCGCCCAGCATCGATGGAATTCATGACTGGCCTGCGGGCGCTGGCCGATGAACACGATCTGCTGCTCGCACTGGATGAAGTGCAATGCGGCATGGCCCGATCGGGCACCCTGTTCGCTTATGAGCAATACGGGATCGTGCCCGATGTGATGGCCAGCGCCAAAGGGCTGGGTGGCGGCTTCCCGATCGGGGCCTGCCTTGCCACAGAAAAGGCCGCGCGCGGCATGGTGATCGGTGCCCATGGCTCAACCTATGGCGGGAACCCGCTGGCTATTGCAGCGGGCGAGGCGGTTCTCGACGCTGTCGCCAACGACGAATTTCTGGCGGAAGTCCGGGCCAAGAGTGATCGCTTGCGCACGCGGCTTGAACAATTCATCGGCAACTACCCCGAGATGTTCGAACTGGTCCGCGGCAAGGGTTTGATGCTTGGGGTCAAGATGAAATTTGAACCGCGCGAATTCGTTGGTCACTTGCGGGACAACCATCAGTTGCTGACTGTCGCGGCTGGCGACAGCACGCTGCGGCTGGTTCCGCCATTGGTGATCGAAGATGCCGAAATCGACGAATTCTTCGAAAAGCTTTCGGCCGGCGCCGCCAGCTATCAGCCGCCGGCTGCGGCATCATGATCCGTCATTTCCTGGAATTGTCTGATGCCGGCGGTGATGCCCTGGCAGCGATGATCAATGACGCCATGGAACGTAAATCGGCCCGGACCGGTTGGCCCAAGGGCCAGCCTGATCCCGACCAACCGCTGAAGGATCGCGTGCTGGCGATGGTGTTCGAGAAGAATTCCACCCGCACCCGCGTGTCATTCGATGCGGCAATCCGCCAGCTAGGCGGCCATTCACTGGCGATGGAAGCCGGAACCATGCAGCTGGGGCGCGGTGAAAGCATTGCCGATACCGCCCGGGTACTTAGCCGGATGGTCGATGCAATCGTGATCCGCACCAGCGATCACGCCAAGATCGAGGAATTGGCTCACTACGCCAGCGTGCCGGTGATCAACGGCCTGACAGACCGATCGCACCCCTGCCAGATCGTGGCAGATCTGCAGACGATCGTAGAGCATGGCCGGGCCTTGCCAGGATTGGAAGTGGCTTGGCTGGGCGATGGCAACAACGTCCTCAATTCGGTCATCGAAGCGGCAGGGCTGATGAAATTCAATGTCCGGCTTGGGATTCCCGAAGGGTTTGACAGCGACCCGGCATATGTCGCGGCAGCCCGCGCCCGCGGCGCGCAGATCACCGTCTGCCGCAATCCACAAGAAGCGATGGCCAATGCCCAGGTCGTGATAACTGACACCTGGGTCTCGATGGGCCAGGAAGATAGTGCCGCAAAAATTGCCGCGATGATGCCTTATCAGGTCAATGAAGCACTGATGGCCAACGCGGCACCCGGCGCGCTGTTCCTTCATTGCCTGCCCGCCCACCGGGATGAGGAAGTGACCGACGCCGTGATCGACGGTCCGCAATCGGTGGTCTGGGACGAGGCTGAAAACCGCATCCATGCGCAGAAAAGCGTGCTTCGCTGGGTGTTCGGTCAATTGTGAGCGGAGCAGCGGGCATCGCTGGGGACGAGACTGGCTTTGACCAGGTTCTGCGCTTTACAATCCCTGCGCGAAACGCACGGGGCCGGGCCGTGCGGCTATCGCCCGTGCTCGATACGATCCTTACCGCCCATGCCTACCCGCTGCCGATCCGGCATCTGTTGGCCGAAGCGCTGGTGGTGACCGCATTGATCGGAACGCTGCTGAAGGATGATGAGGGCCAGCTGACAATGCAGGCACAAACCGAGGATGGGATCGTTGACCTGCTGGTTTGCGATTATCGCGGCGGGGAACTGCGCGGCTATGTCCGCCACAACCCCGAACGATTGGTGGCGTTGGGGGCAAACCCATCGCTCTACGCACTGTTCGGTCGTGGCTATCTGGCGATCACCTTTGATCTGGCCAGCACCGGTCAGCGCTATCAGGGGATCGTCCCGCTTGAAGGCGATTCGCTGGCGGCTGCCTGCGAAAGCTATTTCGCGCAGTCAGAACAGGTGCCTACCCTGATCCGGGTGGCCGTGCGCAGCGAAGGCGAACGTTGTGTAGCAGGAGGCTTGCTGGTGCAGCACCTGGCCGAGGGAGAGGAAGGCCGTGAACGTTTGCACGTGCGGTTGGATCATCCGGAGTGGGAGCATATCGCTGTACTGGCTGGCAGCACCCGGCACGACGAACTGGTCGATCCGACCTTGTCACTCGAGGCGCTGGTCTGGCGCCTGTTTCATGATGAGGGCGAGGTGCGGGTTGAAGCTGGACCGATGCTTCGGCGCGGATGCCGTTGCAGCATAGAGCACTATGCATCGGTGATCGCCCAATTCCCGGAGGACGATCAAGCCGAAATGCGCGACGAATCGGGTCTGGTGGTGGTCGATTGCGCTTTTTGTTCGCGGCTATTTGAAATTCCGGTCTAAGCTGCTCAATTCATCGATGAAAATGCACACTTGGTCGCTAGCGCAGCGTGTAGTATTATATCTGCATACCAGGTGCCCCCATGGGCCCTGGCAGGCGCTGGGAATAACATAGATGAATTTGGGCAAACGAACTGGAATAAGGGCTGCCTTCGCAGCACTTCTGGCCTGTGCTGCGCCGGCATTCGGGGGCGGACCTGCGCTTGCGATGCTCGATCAATTGGCCCCTGGGCGCTGGGAAATGCGCGACCGAGCAGGAGCTGTTGTCCAGCGGGCCTGCATCGCCAAAGGCCGGGATCTGGTCCAGCTGCGCCACCCCGGACGGTCATGCGATAGCTATGTTGTGCAGGACACCCCGGGCGAAGTGGTGGTGCAATACACCTGCCGCGGCCATGGCTATGGCCGCACTCGGATCCGGCGTGAAACCAATCGACTGATTCAATTGGATAGCCAGGGAATCGTAGATGGGTTGCCGTTTGAATTTGCCGTGGAAGCCCGGCACGCTGGCAGTTGCACCCCAGGCTGATTTCGTTGCGTTAACACGCCACAGCGGCTAGCCCAAAGGGCATGATAGCAGCACAGTCCAACCAAAATCCCATAGCAGTAGTGCTGCTTTCAGGCGGCCTCGATTCGATGGTTTGTGCGGGGTTGGCGCGCGAGGCTGGCTACCGTGTGGCAGCGCTGACAATCGATTACAATCAGCGCCACCGCCGCGAGATCGACGCGGCCCGGGCTATCGCTGCAGCCATTGGGGTTGATTTCCACGTTATCCTGCCACTCGATCTACGCCAGTTCGGTGGTTCTGCGTTGACCGCTGACTTGCCGGTTCCCAAGGACGGGGTCGGCTCAGATATTCCGATCACATACGTCCCGGCGAGAAATCTGGTGTTTCTTTCGCTGACGCTGGCCTGGGCTGAGGCCTTGGGGGCGAAAGACCTGTTTATCGGGGTCAATGCACTAGACTATTCGGGCTATCCTGATTGTCGCCCGGAATTCATCGCAGGCTTCGCCGATCTTGCCCGCCTGGCCACCAAAGCCGGTGCCGGCGGCAACCAGTTTACGATCCACGCGCCGCTGCAATACCTTGGCAAGGCTGAAATTGCGCAGGAGGCCATGCGGCTCAAGCTTGATCCTGCGATGAGTTGGTCTTGCTATGATCCGCAAAGCGATGGGAGCGCCTGCGGTCTGTGCGATAGCTGCCGATTGCGGCGCGAAGGATTTGCCAAGGCCGGGCTGGTAGATCCGGCCCGCTATGCGCACTAACCAAGATCAATTCCGGGAGAGTTAATTTGGAAAAGACCAATACCGCTGTTGTGCCCCCCAGCCAGGCAAGCGGCTATAGCTGGTATGTGCTTGGCGTGCTGGTGCTGGTCTACGTGCTGAACTTCATCGACCGGCAAATCCTGAGTATCCTGGCCGTGGATATCAAGCGTGACCTGGGCCTTGATGATGCCGATATGGGTTTTTTGGGCGGAGCGGCATTTGGCGTATTCTACGCCTTGTTCGGGATCCCGCTAGGCCGCCTTGCTGATAACTGGCACCGGGTCCGGCTACTCTCGGTCGGCTTGTCACTGTGGTCCACAATGACCGTATTTTCGGGGTTCGCGTACAACCAGCTAACCCTTTCGCTTGCGCGCATGGGTGTAGGGGTTGGCGAGGCCACGGCAAGCCCGACTGCCTATTCGCTGATCTCGGACTATTTCCCAAAACGTCAGCGCGGCACGGCGTTGGCGATATATTCCTCGGGCCTCTATCTTGGCGGCGGGGTATCGTTGTTCATCGGAGCTTGGGTGGTTCAAGCCTGGAACATCGCCTATCCCGTGGCCGGTCCGCTTGGTCTCAAGGGATGGCAAGCGGCTTTTCTGGTCGTAGGCCTTCCTGGGCTGCTGCTGTCGCTGCTGGTGTTGTCGTTGCGCGAACCGAAGCGCGGCCTAATGGACGGGATCGCAGCAGAGCAATCGGAGCGGCCCTTCGCCGACTTCTTGGCAGACCTTGCCACGATCATCCCCCCGCTGACCTTTTTCGGGGCAGCGCGGCGCGGGCAAGGCGCGCTGCTGATCAATGTCATTGTTGCTGCGCTGCTTGCGCTGTTTGCGCTGGCGATGATCGCGCTAACCGGCAAGGAAGCGCAATGGGCGGCCGTCTCCCTAGGTTACTACGCAGTCTTTTCATGGGCGAGCACGCTTCGGGCACGCGATCCGGCAACGTTTCAGCTGATTTGGGGAACTCCCGCCTTCATTTGCACCACGCTGGGCTACGGACTGGTTTCGCTGGCGGCCTATGCCTTGGCATTCTGGGCTCCGACCTATGCCGAAACGGTCCTGAAATTGCCCAAGGGAGAGCTGGCATTCGTGCTGGGAGCCAGCGGCGCTCTGGCCGGATTTCTCGGTGTGATTATTGGAGGCCGCGTTTCAGATGCGCTTCGTGCCCGCAATCCGGCCGGGCGAATTCTGGTTGTCATGTTCGGGGCGGTTGCCCCGATAATTCCGATCTGGATTGGCTACACCACTACCGATGCATTGACATTCTATGCGATGAATTTCCTGGCCGGAATGTTTGGTGCGGCCGCCCTTGGTGCAGCTGCGGCGACAACCCAGGATCTGGTCCTGCCGCGCATGCGGGGTACCGCCACGGCGTCATTCTTTCTGGGAACCACCTTGGTAGGCCTGTCGTTTGGCGCATACATGGTCGGGCAAATTTCGGACCTTGCCGGCACCATGATCGACGGAAAGCTGGTTGGAAATTTGCAGGTTGGAATTCTCTCGCTGATCGGTGTGGCACCGGTCGCGCTTGGTCTGCTGATCTATGCCTATCGGACCGTGCCCAAAGCTGAGGCGAGCATAGCCGAACGCGCCGAAGCCTGATTCGAGCCCGTCTGACTGACGAGAGCTTCTCAGGCTCTGGCCCCGCTTGCGCCGGGATCAGCTTGTGCTCCAATCTGTCATCCCAGCCAGTCTGCGGCGGCAGGCTGTCAGCCCCCGGTTGCGCGTTGATTGAACACGGCGATCCTGGCCCAACCCGCCGCGCGACCGGCAACAGGCTACCCGCTTTCGCACAGAACAGGCCGCCCTGCCTGCGCATAGAAAAAGGGGGCCGGATCGCTCCGGCCCCCCAATCCTTTGCCTGCAAAGGCGTGGCTTACATGCCCGAACCCGGACCGTAGGTGATTTCCACCCGGCGGTTCTGCAGTTCCTTGACGCCATCCGCGGTCGGCACGCGGTTGTTGCTTTCACCGAAGCCCTGGCTGGTGATGGCACCGGCCGGAATTCCGTGATCAGACAGGTACTGGGTAACCGAAGCGTTGCGGCGTTCCGACAGGCCCTGGTTATAGGTGTTACCGCCCGAACGGTCAGCAAAGCCGGCCAGCATGATCGGAACATTGGCGCAGTTGCCATAGGCAGCCACAGCGCTGTCGAGGATCGACGCCGCTTCAGGCGTGATATCCGACTTGTCCCAATCGAAGAACAC
>NZ_JBEBKB010000063.1:0-7112 GCF_040079535.1 Novosphingobium sp.
TCCCTCTCCCCCTCAGGGGAGAGGGCCGGGGAGAGGGGGAGTCCGGTGCCAGCGCTCGCTGCGCTCGCCCCCTCTCCCAACCCCCTCCCCTGAAGGGGAGAGGGCTTCTCCGCATCCGGCCAGCCCAGCGTGGCGAAGGGCCACAGGGCGGAGGAGAACCAGGTGTCGAGGACGTCGGGATCGCGGACGAGTTGAATAGGCACTGGCTGTCCCTGCTCGGTCATATGCAATTTCGTCAGTTCGCGAGGATCGTCTTCCTTCGCCAAGTATGGCGCGAACTTGTCTCCATAATATTCGCGAGCCTGCGCAAGAGCTTCTTCGGAAGTCTCTGCAACGAAGATTGCTCGCCTACCTCCCGAGTCCTTGATCGGCGTGAAATGTCCATACAGGTCATCTCCATCCCTAAGCTGCCCATACCAAGCCGGAATCCGGTGCCCCCACCACAGCTGCCTTGAAACACACCACGGCTGGATATTTTCCATCCAGTTGAAGAACGTCTTCTCCCAGCTCTTCGGCACGATCTCCACCGCGCCGCTGCGCACGGCTTCAAGCGGTGCCTTGGCCAGTTCCTCGGCATTCACATACCATTGGTCAGTCAGCCAGGGTTCGATTTCCACCCCGCCGCGATCGCCGAACGGGGTCTGGATGGTGCGCGGTTCGGCATCGGATTGAACCTCTTCACCGTCCTTGTCCTTGGTCACGTGCGGGATCAGGAACCCGGCTTCCTTCATCCGTTCAACCACCAGCTTGCGCGCCGCAAACCGTTCCATGCCAACGAATTCGGCCGGCACCAACCCATCGGCGGTCTGCACCACGCGGGCTTCGGCATCGAACATGTTGAGCATATCTGCCGGCTTGATCCCGGCGCGTTTGCCTACTTCGAAATCGTTGAAATCGTGCCCCGGGGTGATCTTGACCACGCCGCTGCCCAGTTCCGGATCGGCATGTTCATCGGCCACCACCTTGAACGTGCGGCCCGTTAGCGGTTGCAGGATGTCCTTGCCGATGACTGCCTTGTAGCGATCATCGGCAGGGTTCACCGCCACGCACATATCGGCCAGCATCGTCTCAGGCCGGGTGGTCGCAACCTCAACATGGCCTGATCCATCGGCAAAGGGATAGCGGAACCGCCAGAAGCTGCCCTTCACCTCGCGGGTTTCAACCTCAAGATCGCTAATCGCAGTCTTCAACTTGGGATCCCAGTTGACCAGGCGTTTATCGCGGTAAATCAGCCCCTTGTTGTATAGGTCTACGAACACCTTGACCACGGCTGTGGTAAAGTGCGGATCCATGGTGAACTGTTCACGGCTCCAGTCCATCGAACAGCCAAGGCGCCGCAGCTGCTGGGTGATCGTCCCGCCGCTTTCGTGCTTCCACTCCCAGACCTTGCCCACGAAAGCCTCGCGGCTGTAATTGGTGCGCTTGTCCTGCGCGGCTTCCAGCTGGCGTTCGACCACCATCTGGGTCGCGATCCCGGCGTGGTCGGTGCCGACCACCCACAGCGCATCCTTGCCGCGCAGCCGTTCGTACCGGATCACCACGTCCTGCAAGGTATTGTCGAGCGCGTGGCCGATGTGGAGGCTGCCGGTTACGTTGGGCGGCGGGTTGACGATGGTGAACGGCTGGGCATCTGGCCGCTCGGGCCGGAACAGTCCGTTAGATTCCCAATGTGCGTACCACTTCGCCTCAATTGCGGCGGGGTCGAATGTCTTGTCGAGTGCATTGTCAGTCATATCGCCCGGCCTTTGCCAGTGCTGAGGCAGCGGCGCAACGGTTGGTTCGCCGATCCGCCCCGCCTTGCCTGTGCCGCAATTTTCCCGCACACACCCATCCGATGCGCGAATGGGCTGACTTTACGATCGAAACCGCAGAGGACGGCACGCAGGCACTTGCGCTGAGCGGGCCCTTGGTGGTGAGCTCGGTCGGGGCGATCGATCAGCAGTTGCGCGGGCTTGATCATAAGCTGGAGCGGGTCGATCTTTCACAAGTAGGCGCGATCGATACGGTGGGGGCGTGGCTTGTCTGGCGCCTGGCCCACCGCACCGAAGCGACGATCACCGGCGCCAGCACCGAAGCCTGGCGGTTGATCGCCGCGGTTGAGGACAAGAATCCCGGCGACGCTGATGAGGTTGAAGAACCCGGCGCGCCTGTGCGGCTTCTGGAACGGCTGGGCAGGCATGTTGTTGCCTATGTTGAAGGCGTGACCCAGCTTTTGGGCTTTTTGGGTGCGCTGCTGGTCGCTACGGCGCGGGTGCTGCGCCATCCATCGCGAATCCGCTGGATTTCGCTATTTCGGCAGATGGAGCTGGTTGGTGTTGGCGCCGTGCCAATCATCGGGTTGATGAGCTTTCTGGTCGGGATCGTGATTGCCCAGCAAGGAGCGGTCCAGCTCGAACAGTTTGGGGCAGAGATTTATACGATCAACCTCACTGGCCGGCTCTCGTTCCGCGAACTGGGTGTGTTGATGACCGCGATCATGGTTGCAGGCCGTTCGGGCTCGTCATTTGCCGCCCAGATCGGCACGATGAAGCTGACCGAAGAGGTGGACGCGATGCGCACCATCGGGGTTTCGCCGATGGAGGCGTTGATTATCCCGCGCATCATGGCCTGCACTTTCATGATGCTGATCCTGGGCTTCTATGCATCGGTGCTGGCCGTAATCGGCGGCGCCTTTGTCTCGATGTTTTCGCTCGATATTCCGTTCTTTTCATTCCTGACGCGGATCCAGGAAGTGGTGCCAATGCACGATATCTGGGTGGGGCTGATCAAGGGGCCAGTGTTTGGCCTGATTGTTTCGCTGGCGGGCTGCTATCAGGGAATGCGGGTTCAGGGTAATTCCGAGGAAGTCGGGCTGAAGACTACCATTGCGGTGGTTCAGGCGATCTTTGCGGTCATCGTGCTCGACGCATTCTTTGCCGTTTTCTTTACCGAAGTGGGCTGGGGATGAGTGCCGAGCAATATCTGGGCGAATACCCGATCCTGGTTGAAGGGCTTAAGAACCAGTTCGGCAGCCAGGTGATTCACGAAAATCTCGATCTGGCCGTGCATAAAGGTGAGATTATCGGGGTGGTGGGCGGATCGGGCACCGGCAAATCGGTGCTGATGCGCTCGATCATCGGGCTGCAAACCCCCGTTGAAGGCCGGATCGAGGTACTGGGCCAGACCATGGGCGAGCCGCGTGAACCCGGTGACGTTGATATCCGCAGCCGCTGGGGCGTGCTGTTTCAGGGTGGGGCGCTGTTTTCAACGTTGACTGTGGCCGAAAATATCGAAGTGCCCTTGCGCGAATTTCATCCTGAAATCGGCGCTGAACTGCGCCGCGAGATTGCCGAATACAAAATTCGCCTGTCTGGCCTGCCGGCCGAGGCGGCTGACAAGTTTCCATCAGAACTGTCGGGCGGGATGCGCAAGCGGGCTGGCCTCGCCCGGGCGCTGGCGCTGGATCCCGAGCTGCTGTTTCTGGATGAGCCGACCGCCGGGCTTGATCCGATTGGCGCGGCGGCGTTTGATGATCTGACCCGGGAATTGCAGCAAACGCTGGGTCATACTGTGTTCCTCATCACCCACGATCTTGATACGCTGTATGAGATTTGCGACCGGGTGGCGGTGCTGGCTGACAAGCGCGTGATTGCGGTGGGCACGATTGCTGAGCTGCTGGCGCTCGATCATCCGTGGATCCAGGAATATTTCAATGGCCCACGCGGCCGTGCTGCCCAGACCGCCCAGAAGCGCGCGGCAGCAATGGTGCGTGATCGCGCAAGGGCCATGGACAAGCAAGCGAAACCGGGGGATTAAGCAGGCATGGAGACCAAGGCCAGATATGTCTGGGTGGGCGCAGTAACCCTTGCGCTGCTCGCCTTGTTGGCGGCGTTTATCGTCTGGATGGCGCGGCTTAATGAAGGGTCCAAGCACGAATACGATATCTTTTTCAAGCAGGCCGTCGATGGCCTGTCCAAGGGCTCGGCGGTCAATTTTTCGGGCGTGCCGGTGGGCCAGGTAAAGGTTATCGAGCTGTGGAAGAAGGACCCCGGATTTGTCCATGTACGGATCGTGGTGGACAAGAACGTGCCGATCCGGGTTGGCACTACGGCGACGATTCAGGGCAGTTTTACAGGGCTTTCCACGATCCAGCTGGAAGGCGCAAACAACAGCAACCCACTGCTTAGCTGCAAGGGCGATGATGCCAAAGCGCTGTGCCCCGAAGGCATTCCGGTGATCCCGACCAAGCGGGGCGGGCTGGGCGAGCTGCTCAACTCCGCCCCAGTTTTGCTGGAACGACTGGCGACTTTGACTGAGCGGCTGACTTTGCTGTTTTCAGAAAAGAACCAATCGGCGATCGAAGGAATTCTGTCTAATACTCAGCAGCTTACTGGCGGATTGGCAGGCGCAACCCCGCAATTGCAGAAGACCCTGCTGGAATTGCAGACAACGCTGGTTCAAGCCCAGATGGCGCTGGCAGAATTCCAGAGCGTGGCCGGATCGACCAATGCGATGATGAACGAGGATTTCCGCCCGATGGTGGGCCAGTTCAACCAGTCGCTCAAATCGATTGAGCGCGCATCGAAACAGCTTGATGGCATGTTGGCCGATATGCGGCCCGGTGCCCAGCGGGTGAACACTACCACCTTGCCCGAAGCCGAAGCTGCGATCCGCGATCTGCGCGCGACTACCAAGGCGCTGCGCACAGCGACCGAAAAAATCAACGATCAGGGGGCCAGCGGCCTGCTGGGCGGGCCCAATCTGCCCGATTACAAGCCTTGAAGGGAAACCGGGCCATGAAGCCGATCCGCATCCGCATCCGCGCCGCCGGGGCCGCGCTTCTGCTGGCCGCGCTGGCAGGCTGTGTCAGCCTGGGCGGCGGGGGCAAGCCGCCCAGGTTCCTGCTCTCGCTGGCGGCTGAAAAGCCGGTTGCGGCTGGAACGATGGCCAGCGGCACCGCCGCTACCACGATCGTTGTAATGGAACCCGATACCAGCCAGAAACTGGCCGTGCTGCGGGTGCCAGTGCAGGTCAGCGATACCAGTGTGGCCTATCTGGTCGATGCGACCTGGGTTGAACGCCCGGCCCGCCTGTTCCGTGGCCTGATTGCCGAGACCTTGCGGACCCGGACCACGGCGCTGGTGCTGGAAGACAGCCAGCCCGCAGCGCCAGGCGGGCAACGGCTGGGCGGGCAACTGGTCGATATGGGCTATGATGCGCGCAGCGGTGCAGTGGTGGTGCGCTATGATGCGCTGCGGACAATGCCCGATGGCACCGTGCAAAGCCGCCGCTTTGAAGCCGTGGTCCCCGGAGTGCCGGCCAAGGCCGAATTTGTCGGTCCGGCGCTGAACCAGGCGGCCAATGATGTTGCGCGGCAAGTGGCGGAATGGATGCTGGGCGGCTAGGCCCAAGATCCTTTCCATTTTTGGCGACTGCCACAAATGGGGAGGTGGCAGCGGCGTCCAGCCGCTGACGGAGAGAGCTTCTGCGTTGGCGTCATCACCCCTCCGTCTGGGCCTTGCGGCCCATCCACCTCCCCATTTGCCGCCTACGCGGAAAATGGAGAGGACCTTTTCGGCTTCAAGATAACCGGTGAAGTTCCATGCGCATTGCCCTTTACGAACCCGAAATCCCCGGCAATGTCGGCGCCGCGCTGCGGCTTGGCGCTTGCCTGGGCGCCGGGGTAGACCTGATCGAGCCGTTGGGCTTTGCCTGGGATGATGCCCGCGTCCGCCGTGCCGCGATGGACTATATCGATCATGTCGAAGTGGTCCGCCACGCCAGCTTCGCCGCGTTTCGCAAAAGCACGGCCCCGCAGCGACTGGTGCTGTTCACCACCAAGGCCGAAACTTCGCTTTATGATTTCGCCTTCAGGCCCGGCGATGTCCTGCTGTTCGGCAAGGAAAGCGCCGGGGTTCCGGCAGATGTTGCCGAAGCCTGCGAGGCGCAGCTGCGGATCCCGATCCGGCCAGAAGTGCGCTCGATGAACCTCGCTATGGCGGCGGCGCTCGCGCTGGGCGAGGGGCTGCGGCAGGTGTGGGGGTTGGATTAGCGTGCTGTGCGTTTTTGCTTCGGGCGACGGCGTCCGACACCAAGATCACTAGTCCTTGATCCAATGGCGCTTCAGATACTCGTCGAACAATGGAACTGTGAATGCGATGTCACCGTGCGCTGGGCTGTAAATCATTCCCTTTGCGATAATTTGGGCGCGTCGCGGTCCTAAGGTTGCTAACTTCTCGCCTAGCACTTCCGCGACGTCTGCTGAGCGGTATGGGCCGGGGCCCAAACGAGCCATTGCTATTACATATTCCCTTTCTTTGGGCGTCAGTCGATCAATGCGAACTTTGAAAAACCCTTCGTCGAGCCTTCTCAAGGCTTCCTTTCCCGCCATTTCGATGCAGCTTATTGCGATGGGGGAGCTTGGTGAAGCGTTCCAGACCTGATGGCCCCACTCTTGTAAAAAGTATGGATACCCTCTCGTCAAAGTGACGATTTCATCAAGCACACCGACTTCAATTGTCTCGCCCTCTTCTTCAATCGGCTGTCGGATCGCACTGACTGCATCATCATAAGGCAAGGCATCCACTTTTGGAAAAATGAACAGCCGCTCCGCATAGGACTTTGCATCCCCCGACAGAGCTGAAATTGCTGGCAAACCTGCGCCGAACAGGATCACCGGAAGGGCCTTTTGATTGTTCCGATGGATTGCAACAATCAGTGCCCCCAGCTCCTCAGTCGAAAGATATTGCACCTCATCGATAAGCAGGGTCCAGCCTCGACCCGCTGCACGTGCCGCTTCGCCAACCTTCAGGAATAGTTCGGTTACATCGTATTCGAGATTGCCGCTGTCGGCGATCCCGGGTTCAGGATCGACCGAAAACTCGAAATCACCCACATTCAACTTGAACGCTCCAGCAAAGCTACGGAGCGCTCGCATAGCGCTATGTGTCGCGACCTTGGCCGCTTCAACAATGGATAGCTTGCGCAGTACCTGGTGAATTTTTGGGTAGAGTAGGTCAACCAGTTTGCGATCTTCAGGCGCTTCGATAAATGATGTGAGATATCCGTTTTCTTCGGCTTTTTGCTCAATCTTGTTGAGAAGTACGGTCTTTCCTACGCCGCGCAATCCAAGC
>NZ_JBEBKB010000064.1:0-6827 GCF_040079535.1 Novosphingobium sp.
CACCGCCGCCGCCCGCGCCGGTGCCTGCGCCGGTCGTGGCCAAACCGGCTGCGCCACGGCCTTCGTCAGCGGCTGAAACACCGCAAGAACGGGTCGCCCGGCTCCAGCGCGAAGCAGAGGAAGCGCGGCTTTCGGTGCTTGAACAGCAAACCCGCCGCGAGACTGAAGAACGGTTGCGCGTTCAGGAAGAAGAGCGTCGCCGCACTGAAGACAATCGCAAGGCCGAGTCAGAAGATGCTGTGCCTGCAGCTGTTGCTGCGCCAGTACCTGAGGCTGCTGCGGCCAGCGAACCTGAAGCCGCCGCTGATGCTGGCGCCGCCGCGGCTGAAGAAGCACCGCGCGGTGTCGCAGCGCCGGCTGCCCGCCGCTTTACCCCGGTGGCCGCGCCCAAGCGGCCCGAGCCGGCGGCCAAGAAGATCGCCCATCCACGTGACAAGACCAGCACCGAACGGCGCCATTCAGGCAAGTTGACCGTTTCCAAGGCGCTTAATGAGGATGAAGGCGCCCGCGCCCGCAGCCTTGCCGCGCTTAAGCGTGCGCGTGAAAAGGAAAAGCGCGCCCACTTTGGCGGCAATGCCCAGCCGCGCGAAAAGCAGGTCCGCGATGTCGTTGTGCCCGAAGCGATCACGGTCCAGGAACTGGCAAACCGGATGGCCGAAAAGGGTGCTGATCTGGTCAAGGCACTGTTCAAACTGGGCATGCCGGTAACGGTCAACCAGACGATCGATCAGGATACGGCTGAACTGCTGGTCGAAGAATTCGGCCACAACATCACCCGCGTTTCGGATAGCGATATCGATATCGATACCGCAGAAGACGTTGATGCGCTGGAAACGCTGAAGGCACGCCCGCCAGTGGTGACGATCATGGGCCATGTCGATCACGGCAAGACCAGCCTGCTTGATGCATTGCGCGGCACCGATGTGGTGCGCGGCGAAGCTGGCGGGATCACACAGCATATCGGGGCTTATCAGATCAAGACCAAAGGCGGCGATCTGGTCACCTTCCTTGATACGCCGGGCCACGAAGCATTTACCGAAATGCGCCAGCGCGGTGCCAATGTCACCGATATCGTCATTCTGGTGGTGGCCGGTGATGATGGGATCATGCCGCAGACAATCGAGGCGATCAATCACACCAAGGCGGCCGGTGTGCCGATGATCGTGGCGATCACCAAGTGTGATAAGCCGGAATACAATGCCCAGAAAATCCGCGAACGTCTGCTTGAACATGAGATCGTGGTCGAGGCGATGTCTGGCGATGTTCAGGATGTCGAAGTCTCGGCCCAATCGGGCAAGGGGATGGATGAACTGATCGAAAAAATCCTACTGCAATCCGAAGTGATGGAGTTGACGGCCAATCCGGATCGCTCGGCCGAAGCAACCGTGGTCGAAGCCAAGCTTGACAAGGGCAAGGGCCCGCTGGCGACCGTGCTGATCACGCGCGGCACGCTGAAAGTGGGCGACATTCTGGTTGTTGGCACCCACGCTGGCCGCGTTCGCGCGATGCTGGATGACAAGGGCCGCCAGATCAAGGTTGCACCGCCGGCACTGCCGGTGGAAGTGCTGGGGATCGGCGGCGTGCCGATGGCCGGCGATACGCTGACCGTGGTTGAAAGTGAGGGCCGGGCCCGCGAAGTGGCCGCATTCCGTCAGGAACAGGCCACCACCAAGCGCACCACCACAGCGCCTGCCAGCCTGGAGAACATGTTCTCTGCACTGAAGGCGAAATCGGATGTGATCGAATATCCGGTAGTGATCAAAAGCGACGTGCAGGGATCGACCGAAGCAATCGTCAATGCCCTTAACAAGCTTTCGAACGATGAGATCAAGGTCAAGGTGCTGCAATCCGGCGTTGGCGCAATCACCGAAAGCGATGTGTTGTTGGCCGGGGCCAGCGGCGCGCCGATCATCGGCTTCCATGTTCGCCCCAATGCCAAGGCGCGCGAGCTGATTGATCGCCAGAAGGTGCGGATGAAGTACTTCGATGTGATCTATCATCTGACCGATGACATCGCCAAGGAAATGGCCGGGATCTGGGGTCCGGAACGGATCGAGCATGTGGTTGGCCGGGCCGAGGTCAAGGATGTGTTCCCGGCTGGCAAGCGCGACAAGGCGGCTGGCCTGCTGGTGCTTGAAGGCGGGATCAAGAAGGGGCTGTTTGCGCGCCTTACGCGCCAGGATGTCATCGTCTCGAAAACCACGATCGCTTCGCTGCGCCGCTTCAAGGACGATGTCCCCGAAGTCCGCGCAGGCCTCGAATGCGGCGTGTTGCTGCAGGATACCAACGATATCAAGGCCGGCGACATGCTCGAAGTGTTCGAAGTGGAAGAACGCGAACGGACGCTTTAGGTCCGAAATGGACAGAATGAGTTGACCACAGTTTCCGTCTGATATAGACGGAAACTGTGGAAGTGCGCTATGCCAAAGCGGCGTTGAAATCGCTGTTACGCTCGAACAAGAGGGTGTTGATCGAGCGCAAGATCAACGAATTGGCTGTCAGCCCACTGGCTTCCAATTCGAACGTCACCAAGCTTGTCGGCCGGGACGAGTATCGTCTCCGAGTGCAGGATTGGCGTGTTATCTTCTGCATCGATGGGTCAATTCTGGCAATCGAGCAAATCGGCCCGCGTGGGTCCATCTACGAGGAGTGAAACGATGACCGTGCAGTTTGTCGAGATCGCCGGTGCGCAGATGGTGGTCCTTAGCCGTGAAGAGTTCGTGCATCTGTCCGAAGCGGCAGAGAACTATGCCGATATTGTTGCGGCGGTCAAAGCGGACGAGCGTCGCGCCTCTGGCGAAGAGTATATTCCCGCCGAGATTGTCCATCGTTTGATAAACGGAGAAAATCCTTTGATGGTCTGGCGACAACATCGCGGGCTGACGTTGGATGGCCTTGGTGAGATGGTCAGTCGGCAAGGTTCGTTCATTTCCAAGTTGGAAAAAGGGCGTGCCGAAGGTGGAATCAGGCTCTGGCAAGAGCTCGCCAAGGCGCTCAAACTCGATCTGGAAGATCTCTTGCCAGTTGCAGGCGATTGATGGCACCAGCCGCCACCCCCGAAACCCGCTCGGTCCGCCTGCTGAAGGTGGGCGAGCAGGTGCGCCATGTGATCAGCGAATTGCTGACTCGGCAGATGGTCCATGACGAGGTGTTGAGTGCCCACGCGGTCAGCGTTACCGAGGTGCGGATGAGCCCGGATCTGCGCCATGCGACCGTTTTCGTGAAGCCGCTGCTGGGCTCGGATGATGCGGTTGTGCTCAAAGCGTTGCGCACCAACACGGCGTTCTTTCAAAAGGAAGTGGCGGGCAAGCTGAAGCTCAGATTTGCAGCGAAGCTTAAATTCCTGTCCGATGAAAGCTTCGATGTGGCTGAGAAAATCGAAGAGCTGCTGCGCGATCCCAAGGTTCAGCGCGATCTTGATTAAGCGGCTGCGCCGCGCGGCGCGGTGCGGCAAGATGGCGCTGTGCTTTCAATAGGTTGAGAGGATTGCCATGCGCCGGATTTTGCTCGTGATAGCTTGTGCGGTGATGCCGCTGGCACTGGCGCCCGCTGCGGCCGACGAACCCAGGGTTGCCGAAAAGTATGCTCAGCCGGGCCTGTTCGTGCAACAAGGCGAAACATGGTTCTTCAAGATCGTCGATGGTCAGCCGGCTTCCGCACGTACGGGCCTTGACGATGAAAAGCCCGGCGAAGATGAGATCAAGGTGTCGCTTGAGGGCGGGAACATGATCGTGCTCAACGGTTCGGGCACCGCATACAATTATCAAGCCTTCATCGCCAAAAAACCCGGCGACAAAGGCAATCGCACCAGCGTCTGCACGCTGATCCCCGGGGTGACGATGTATGAGAATTGGCCGCAAGCCTTGCCCGGCATCCGCTTGGTCAATTTCACCAAAGCAGGCGACGGGATGATCTGCGCCTGATTTTCAGCTTGGCATCAGCCGGGCATCGATGGTGATCTTCACAGTCTTGCCGATTGCCCAGCCATAGGCGTTCATCCCGAATTCGCGGCGATTGATCGTGGTAGTGGCGCGCAGCTGCACCGGATCGCGCCCGCTTGCCCGGGCGGGTGGATCGCGGAATGTTACCGCAAGGCTGGCCGGGCGGCTGATCCCGCGCGCGGTGATTGTGCCATCAAGCCGGGCTGAAACCGGCCCGTTCATGGTCATGCGTTGTCCGGTGAAGGTGATTGCCGGGTGGCGGGCAACGTCGAAGAAATCCTTGCCGCGCAGCTGTGCGGTATCGCCCTTGCTGCCAGCATCCAGCGCCCGCGCATCCAATTCGACATACAGATCGATTTCGCCGAGCCGATCTGGCGTGATCCGGATCGCACCTTTCATCACCGGAAACCGCGCAGTCTTGCTGCCCACACCAAGGTAGGAAACCTTGGCGGTTACAGTGCTGTGCGCATTATCAAGCTGATAACGATAGGCTGGCGGCGCCGCAGCAAGCGAGGCCAGTGCCGCCATGGCAAACAGTCTTCGCAAGGCCGACCCTTTCGTTTGCGATCAGTGCGGAGTGCACCGCCCATGCCAGCCCTGTCAATCGCGCTGGCACTTTCGTCTCAGCCGATTAAGGAATGGCGATGGCCAAACTCTATTTTTACTACGCCAGTATGAACGCGGGCAAATCGACCACGCTGCTCCAGGCGAATTTCAACTACCACGAACGCGGCATGGCGACCATGCTGTGGACCGCCGCGCTGGACCATCGGGGGGGCGACAAGGCGATCGAGAGCAGGATCGGCCTGCACGCACAGGCCCACCGCTTTGATGGCGCAACCGATCTGGGCGATCGGATCGGGGCAACGCACCGGGTAGAACCCTTGGCTTGCGTAATGGTGGATGAGGCCCAGTTTCTGACCGAAGCGCAAGTCTGGCAGCTGGCCAAAGTGGCTGATTTTATGGGAATTCCGGTGCTGTGCTATGGCCTGCGGACCGACTTTCAGGGCGAGCTGTTCCCCGGTGCCAAGGTGCTGCTGGGGATCGCGGATTCGCTGATCGAGCTCAAGGCCGTGTGCCACTGCGGCCGCAAATCGAGCATGAACCTGAGGGTCGATGAAAGCGGCGCCGCGGTGGCCGAAGGCGCGCAGACCGAGATTGGCGGCAACGACCGCTATGTTGCGCTGTGTCGCAAGCATTTTGTTGAGGCGTTGGGGTGGTGAGGCAAGACCCGCTGGGGTTGCTGTCCGTCCTGCAAGATGGGTCGCTGCGGCTGGAACCGCTGGCCGAGCATCACCGCGAACCCTTGCGCGAGGCCTGCGGCGAGGATGCGGCGATCTGGGAGATGTATGGCATCTCCTATGATTCCGATCATTTCGATGAGAGTTTCACCCGGCTGCTGGCCAACCCGGACCGGCTGCCGTTCGCGATACTGGTGGACGGCGATCTGGCCGGGATGACGGCCTGGATCGGGACCAATCTTGAATGGCGGACGGCTGAGATCGGCAACACCTATTTGCGCCCGAAATTTCGCGGCGGTGCAGTCAATGGCCCGCTCAAACGATTGATGCTGGCGCATGGCTTTGCTTGCGGGCTCAAACGGATGTTCTTTTCGGTCGATACCCGCAATGCCCGCTCGATGGCGGCCTGCGAAAAGATCGGGGCCCTTTTCGAAGGGGTGCTGCGCAACCATATGATTACCTGGACCGGGTATCTGCGCGACAGCGCGATCTATTCGGTGGTAGAGCGCGACCGGGAGAAATTAGGCTTATGAATGATACCATTATCCAGGCTGCGGCGCTGATCGTGCCGTTGATCTTTGCGATCGTTTTTCACGAGGTGGCGCATGGCCTGACCGCGCGGGCACTGGGCGATGACACTGCGGCGCGCTTGGGCCGGCTCAGCCTGAACCCGTTCAAGCATGTCGATCCGGTGGGAACGATCATTGTGCCTGGCCTTTTGGCACTGGCGAAGTTTCCGGTGTTCGGCTGGGCCAAGCCGGTTCCGGTGTTTAACCAGCGGCTGCGCAACCCGCGCCGCGACATGATGCTTGTTGCTGCGGCAGGTCCGGGATCGAACCTGGTCATGGCGCTGATCTCTGCCGTGGTACTTGGCCTGCTGATGCGCCTGAATGGTTCGGGGCAAGAACCGTCGGCAGTGGCGGCATTCGTCTATCTCAACCTGTTCAAATTCATCCTGATCAATGTCTTTCTGGCGCTGTTCAACCTGCTGCCGATCCCGCCATTTGATGGATCGCACATCATGGAAGGGCTTTTGCCCGAAAGCGCGGCGCAGGCATATGGCAACTTGCGCAAATATGGCTTCCTGCTGGTGATTGTCCTGATCGTGGTCCTGCCGCAATTGATCCCTTCATTCGATCCGGTCGGCTATCTGATTGGCGCTCCGGTCAACTGGCTGACCGGCCAATATCTTGGGCTGGTCGGGGCAATCGCCGGGGCCTGACCAGATGCCCGATGGCTGGATCATTCTCGACAAGCCGCTGGGGCTTGGCAGCACTCAAGGCGTGGCCGCGGTCAAGCGCGTCTGCCGCGAAGCTGGCCTTGGCAAAGTCAAGGTCGGCCACGGCGGCACACTTGATCCGCTGGCCACCGGGGTGCTGCCGATTGCCCTTGGTGAAGCAACCAAGCTGACTGGGCGGATGCTTAATGGCGACAAGGAATATCAGTTCACGATTGCGTTCGGGGCTGAGACCGATACGCTCGATCTTGAAGGTAAGGTGATCGCGGAGAGTGTTGTCCGGCCCGCGTGGAAAGACGTAGCGGCCGTGCTGGCGCGCTTTACCGGGCCGATCGTGCAGGTTCCGCCGGTCTATTCCGCGATCAAGGTCGATGGCGCGCGGGCCTATGACCGGGCGCGGGCGGGGGA
>NZ_JBEBKB010000065.1:0-6575 GCF_040079535.1 Novosphingobium sp.
CCCGTCCCAGCCCGCACGATTTGCGCGCCGTGGGCGCCACTGTCGATCTGTGCGAACGTGCCGGAAAGCCGCTGATCTTTGTGGTCAACGCGGCCACGCCCAAAGCCAAAATCACTTCGGAAGCCGCAGTTGCGCTGTCGCAGCACGGCACTGTTGCCCCGATTACCCTGCATCACCGCACCGATTTTGCGGCCTCGATGATCGATGGCCGAACCGTAATGGAAGTTGATCCCAATGGCCGCAGCGCAGCCGAAGTGACCGCGCTGTGGGGCTATATTTCCGATCGGCTGGAAAAGAATTTCCGCCGTACCGTTTTTGCCGCCCCTGCCAGTGTAACGGCAGTTTCGGGAATGCAGCGTCCGGCTGGTGGCTTTGGCCGCCGGGTCGCAGGCTCTTAACCGGAGCGCGCGGGGCATGGCCGAACCCAAACCGATCGCTTCGCTCAGCCCCAGGCTGCTTGCCCGCAAGGGCGGCGCGCGCCCGGCGATGCGCTCGCAGGCCAGTGCCCTGCAGGTCCAGCATGACGATCTGGGCTGGAATGACATGGGGCACGATGCCGATCACACTGGCGGTCACACTGGCGGTCACACTGGCGATCTGGGTGCCAATCATACCGCAGATGTCGTGCCGATCGGTCCGGAAGCCAATTTTGCAGCGCATGTTCCTGAAGTGCTGCGCCAACAGCGCGCTGCCGTTAGCCGGATCGAGGTTGAGCGCCGCTCGGCCCTGGCCAGTGGCCGCCGCGCCGCCTTTACCCTGCGGGTTGATGCAGAACGCCATCTGAAACTGCGTCTGGCCTGCACGATCCAGGGCCGCAGTGCCCAGCAGCTGGTGACCGATGCGCTTGATGCGTTGCTGAACGATTTACCTGAAATAGCCGATCTTGCCGCCCAGGTGGCAAAAAAGTGCCATTGATTTTGTCGAGGAAGGGAGTTTTCCCATGAATACCAACCACATCCGTCGTCCGACTTCGCCGCTGAGTCTTGCTGGAGCAATCGCACTTGCGATGGTTTCCGGTGTTGGATTGAGCAACAGCGCTGTTGCCAAGGCCGGCCCCGACAAGACCGCAGCCGAAGCCCAGAAGGCCTTGGCCAAGGGCGATGTGGAAAAGGCGATTGCCCTGGCTGAATCAGTGGTTGCCGCCAACCCGCGTGAGCCGGCCTATCGCGCTCTGCTGGGTCAGGCCTATCTGCGGGCCGGGCGCTTTGAAAGCGCCGCGACGACTTTCGACGATGCGATGAAACTGGGTGACAATTCGGCCAAGACCGCACTGTCGCTGGCGCTGGCCAATATTGGTGCTGGCCGCCATCAGGATGCTGTCGGGATCCTAAACGATTGGCGTGATGCCATTCCGGCTGCTGATCTTGGCCTGGCCTATGCCCTGGCCGGCGAAACCAGCCGCGGTGTCGCCATCCTTTCGGATGCGCTGCGCTCGGGTGATAATTCGCCCAAGCTGCGCCAGAATCTGGCCTATGCCTATGCGCTGGATGGGCGCTGGCGCGAAGCCCGGGTCATGGCCGCACAGGACGTTCCGGCCGATCAGCTTGATGCCCGGCTCAGCACCTGGGCCAGCATGGCCAAGCCTGAAGATGCCAAACAGCGCGTCGCAACCCTGCTGCGCGTACCGATGCGCGCCGATTCTGGCCAGCCGGCTGCACTTGCGCTCAACGCCAGCTCGGATCAGCAGCAGCTTGCTGCTGAAACCGGCGCTGTTCGCGCTCCGGTAGCCACACCGGCCCCGGCCGCCGCGCTGGGTGCCAATGGCGAACTTCCGGCGGCTTCGGCTGAGGCATCAGCATCGCTGGCGCAGTATCAGCCGGTCGGCGCTGCAGGTTCTGCTGAACAAGCACCGGCTGCCGATGTGCCTGAGGCTTTCCGCCCCGAATACAATAGCGCCGCGGTGGTCCAGCCGCTTGATGCCACCCCGGTAGTGGCGGCATCCGCGCCCCAGCCGCGTCAGGTCCGCGTTGCTGCCGCTCCGCGCAGTGCGCACCATGCTGCTACTGCCAAGCCCAAGGCCGTTGCCCACCGCCCGGGCCTGCGTCCGCGTCATGCTGCCGCAGCGGTTGCCGGTCGCGGTTCAAGCCACCTGGTCCAGCTTGGCGCGTTCGCCAGCGAACAGGGCGCCCGCCGCGCCTGGGGCTATTATGCCAAACGCAATCCGGAACTGCGCAATTTCAAGATGAAGATCACCGCAGTAACCGTAAAGGGCCGCAAGTTCTGGCGGGTCGCTGCTGCTGGTCTTGATGGCCGCGGTGCCAATGGTCTGTGTTCAAGCGTCAAGGGCCGGGGCGGGGTATGCTTCGCCTATGCGGTCAGCGCGCCGCAGGGCCGCTCTGCTGCTGCACCAGCGATGGCGCATCGCCAGGTCAAGGCCAAGCCGAAGCTGGCAATGCGTCCGCTGGCCCATCCTGCTACCAAGCTGGCACAGGCCAAAGGCCCGGTCGGTCAGGGCAAAGCCCGCCGCTGATCGGTTCCAATACCCAACGTTACCAAAACCCCTTTGCCCCCGGGCAGAGGGGTTTTTGTATGGCTAGAGCCTGATCGCTGCGCCGCCCTTCCACAGGGCCAGGACGCGGCCTTCAACCCCTTGTTTGTCGAACGGGGTATTGCCGGCGCTCGCGGCCATCTGATCGCTATCGACCACCCACGGCTTGACGGGATCGATCAGGGCAAGATCGGCTTCCATCCCCACCACCAGCTGGCCGGCGGCGACGTTCAGCAAGCGCGCCGGATTGGCGGCCAGCAGTTCAAATGCGCGCGCAATAGTGATCACGCGGTCGCGCACCAGCCCCAGGGTCAGTGCCAGCAATGTTTCTGCCCCGGCCATGCCCGGTTCGGCATCGGCAAAGGGCAGCCGCTTGTCCTCAGGACCGCGCGGATCATGGCCCGATGCAATCACGTCGATCGTCCCATCAGCCAGCGCAGCAAGCACCGCCTGCCGGTCTGCCTCGCTCCGCAGCGGAGGGGACAGCTTGGTAAAGGTGCGGAAATCACCAATCGCGCTGTCAGACAGCATGAAGTGCGCTGGCGTGATCCCGGCCGTCACCCTGATCCCGCGGGCTTTGCCAGCACGGATCAGATCGAGCCCGCGCTTGGTGGTCACCTGGCGAAAATGGATCTGTGCGCCAGTCAGTTCGGCAAGGGCAAGATCGCGGGCGATGGCCAGGGCTTCGGCTTCGGATGGAGCAGCGGGCAGGCCCAGCCGGGTCGCCATTTCTCCTGCGGTTGCCACTGCCGCACCGGTCAGCGCGGCATCTTCGGCATGGGCGAATACAACAAGGTCCAGCATCGCGCAGTATGACAGCAGCCGGTACATCGCGCCAGAATCGTTGATCCAGCGCCGCCCGGTGGCGACTGCACGGGCGCCGGCATCGCGCATCAGCGCCAGTTCGGCGATTTCGGCGCCGGCCAGATCGCGGGTTGCCGCCGCCAGCGGATGGACCCACAGATCAGGCTTGCCCGATTGCGCGGCGAACCGGACCGCGCTGGGTTTATCCAGGACAACACCCTGATCGGGCATCAGCGCCGCGCGGGTGATCCCGCCAAAATGCAGCGCGCCCTTGTCGATCGCGAAGACCCCCAGATCGACCAGTCCCGGGGCAAGCAGCGCGCCCTTGGCGTCGATCACGGTGTCGCCCGGTTCAGCCGGACACGCGCCCAGCGCTGTAATCAGGCCATTGTCCGTGCGCAGCGCGCCCATCGCCGGTTCAGCCCCTGGCAGCACCAGCCGGGCATTGTGGATCGTCAGCGGTGCCAGACGGCTCATGCCCAGCCCTCCACTTTGCGCGCGCGGCGGGTCAGCACGTCAAGGCAGGCCATCCGGATCGCCACCCCCATTTCAACCTGGGTGGTAATCGCGCTGCGCCCGGCCAGATCGGCAACATTGCTGTCGATTTCGATCCCCCGGTTCATCGGGCCGGGGTGCATCACCAGTGCATCGGGTTTGGCCAGGGCCAACCGATCGAGCGTGAGGCCATAAAGATGGCGGTATTCGCGCGGGGAAGGGATGAATTGCCCGCTCATCCGTTCCTGTTGAAGGCGCAGCATCATCACCACATCGGCGCCATCAAGGGCGGCATCAAAATCGTGGAACGGCTGGACCTTCAGTTCTTCAACCCCCGCGGGCATCAGCGCCGGGGGGGCACAAACCCGCACTTCGGCACCCAGCGTAGTCAGGCAATGCATGTTTGATCGGGCCACCCGGCTGTGCAGGATATCGCCGCAGATTGTTACCTTGAGGCCGGAAAAATCCTGCCCGGCCCCCTTTTCTTTCAGAAGCGTGCGGATGGTCAGCGCGTCCAGCAGCCCTTGGGTGGGATGCTCATGCTGCCCGTCGCCAGCGTTAAGGACCGGACAATCAACCTTGTCTGCAATCAGCCTGACCGCACCCGAAGACTGGTGCCGGATCACAATCGCATCGGCATGCATTGCGTTCAGCGTCATCGCCGTATCGATCAGCGTTTCGCCCTTCTTCACGCTCGATTGGGCGGCGTGCATATTGACCACGTCTGCACCCAGGCGCTTGCCGGCAATTTCAAAGCTCAGCAATGTGCGGGTGCTGTTTTCGAAGAAGGCGTTGATGATTGTCAGGCCTGCCAGCCGGCCATCGCGCTTGTTTGCGCTGCGGTTCAGATCAACCCATTGTTCCGCCTCATCGAGCAGAAATAGGATCTCCCACGGGGCCAGCCCCGCCAGGCCAGTCAGGTCGCGGTGCGGGAAGGCAGCAGAGCCAGCTGGATAGCGGCTTGCGGCTTCGGATTTCGGAGCTGTCATTGAAGACAGCGCCATAGACACCGATTGCGTCCCCGGCAAGGGTGCGATGCCAATCGACCGGTGACACTGGTCAAGGCAGCAGGCCAACCCTATGTCTGGGAACACGCCACAGCCGCTCAGGCGCCGTACAGGAACCCCGCATGATTTTTGCCCGCAAGGTTTGGCACCTCCTCGTTGCCGTCAAGGATGGCCTGGTGCTGTTGTTAATGCTGCTGTTTTTCGCGGCGCTGTTCAGCGCGCTCAGCGCGCGTCCGGCCGGGGATCGGGTCAGGGATGGGGCCTTGTTGCTGCGGATTGACGGTGCAATCGTTGAAGAACCGGCCGGCGATGATCCGCTGGAAACGCTGATCGGCGGCGCAGCCCCGATGGGTCAATACCGTGCCCGCGATCTGGCCCGCGCGATCCGCCTTGCGGCCAAGGATGAACGGATCAAGGCGGTGGTGCTTGATCTTTCGACCTTCACCGGCGGCGGGCTGGTCTCGATCCAGGAAATTGGCGCGGCGATGGATGAAGTGCGCGCCGCCAAGAAGCCGGTGCTTACCTACGGCGTCGCCTATCTGGACGATGCGGTGATGCTGGCCGCCCATGCCAGCGAAGTCTGGGTCCACCCGGTGGGCGGTGTATTGGTGATGGGGCCGGGGGGAACCACGCCCTATTATGGGGATCTGCTCAAGCGCTTCGGCGTTAATGTACATGTCTATAAAGTCGGTACTTTCAAAGACTTCGTGGAACCATATGAAGGCAATCAGGCCTCTGCCGCATCGAAGGAAGCGCGCGGGGCGCTGTATGCTGCGATCTGGGAACAGTGGAAGGCCGATGTCGGCAAGGCGCGGCCCAAGGCCCGGATCGATCTGGTCACATCCGATCCGGTCGGCTGGATCAAGGCCAGCGGCGGCGATGCCGCCAAAGCTGCGCTCAGCGCCGGGCTGGTTGACAAGCTGGGCGATGATATCGCCTTTGGCGAGCGGGTAAAGGCGCTGGTGGGCGAAGAACCCGGCAACGATGCCCCCGGCAGCTTTGCCGCCAATCGGCCAGCGGCGCTGCTGGCTGCACACCCAGAAGAAAGTTCGGGCGATGCCGTGGCCGTGGTAACCGTTGCCGGTGAAATCGTCGATGGCAGCGCCGGGCCGGGCACCGCTGGAGGAGACCGGATTGCGGCCCTGATCGATCAAGCCAATGAAGATGATGCTTCGGCTTTGGTGCTGCGGGTTGATTCGCCGGGCGGCTCGGTGCTGGCTTCGGAAACCATCCGGCTGGCGGTTGAACGGTTCAAGGCCAAGGGCAAGCCGGTGGCTGTTTCGATGGCCAATTATGCGGCCAGCGGCGGCTATTGGGTATCGACCCCGGCCGGGCGGATTTTTGCCGAACCTGGCACGATCACCGGTTCGATCGGGATTTTCGCGGTGATCCCCAGCTTTGAAAAAACCTTGGCCAGTTATGGGGTGCAAAGCGATGGGGTGCGCACCACACCGCTTTCGGGCCAGCCCGATCCGATTGGCGGGATATCTCCGGAAGCGGATGCGATGCTGCAGGCCAATATCGAAAATGGCTATTCCCGGTTCATCGCGCTGGTCGCCAAATCGCGCGGCAAAAGCGCTGCTGATGTTGAAAAGGTGGCTGAAGGCCGCGTGTGGGATGGGGGCACCGCGCGCCAGAACGGGCTGGTCGATCAATTCGGCGGGCTTGATGATGCGCTGGGCTGGGCCGCGAAGGCTGCCAAGCTTGATAGCTGGCATGCCGAATTCTACGGAACCGAACCTGAAACGCTGGCTCAGCAGCTGGCCGGTATGCTGGGCGCA
>NZ_JBEBKB010000066.1:0-6528 GCF_040079535.1 Novosphingobium sp.
CCGGCCAGCGATCGAAAGGTGGAAATTGCGATGTTCATGCCAAGCCTGCTAGCGCGGTGGGCTTGAACTCGCAATGAATTGGCAAACATCCAGCTGACGCTTGATACAACACCAGCCCGCTCCCCCGGCCCGACCACTCGCAGATTGTACCGTTGGGGTGGTCGGGCCGGGGGAGCGGGCTGGCTTTGCAAGCCAATCGCGAAGGCGATTGGCGCACCAGGCCGAATCGCCCTTACTTGATCTTGGCTTCCTTGAACTCGACGTGCTTGCGCACCACCGGGTCATACTTGTTGAAGCTCATCTTTTCGGTCGTGTTGCGCGGGTTCTTCTTGGTGACATAGAAGAAGCCGGTGTCGGCGCTCGACACCAGGCGGATTTTGACGGTTGCGGGCTTCGCCATGGCTCTTGTCCTGAACTCTTGATTCGGGCGGTAAAGCCCATGAAACTACGCTGTAAAGCATTGGGGCAGCACTTACGCACCGCCCCGGAAGGCCGCGCCAATGCGTCAGGACCGGCCCAAAGTCAAGGGAAAGCGCGCTCAGTCCGTGCGCTTTGCGTCCTTGTACGCAGCGATCGGTTTCAGTACCGTAAAGCCTTCTTTTGAAGGAGCGTGCCCCAGTGGCGGCAGCTCGATCGCTTCAGGATCAACATGGGTGTCAGGCAGCCGATCAAGCAGATCGCGAATCAGGGTCAGCCGGCCGCGCCGCTGATCGTTGAAATCAATCAGGGTCCACGGCGCGGCCTTGGTGTGGGTGGCCTCCAGCATTTCTTCACGGGCCAGCGTATAGGCATCATATTTTTCACGCGCGGCCACATCCACCGGCGAAAGCTTCCAACGCTTTAGCGGATCTTCAAGCCGTTCCTGAAAGCGCAATTCCTGTTGTTCTTGATCGGTGGTCAGCCAGTATTTGAACAGCAAGATGCCATCATCGATCAACTGCTGCTCAAATACCGGCGCGGCCTTTAGGAACGCATCAACCTGCGCCGGGGCGGCAAAACCCATCACTTTTTCTACCCCGGCACGGTTGTACCAACTGCGATCAAACAGCACCACTTCGCCGGCGGCGGGCAGGTGTGCCACATAGCGCTGGAAGTACCATTGGCTCTGTTCACGGGTCGATGGTTTGGGCAATGCGGCAATGCGGCATTGGCGCGGGTTAAGCGGCTGGGCCACAGCCTGGATCGCGCCGCCTTTCCCTGCCGTATCGCGTCCTTCAAATAGCACCATGATCCGTGCACCCGTGGCCGCCGCCCAGCGGGCCATGGCAACCAGCTCTTGCTCGAGCGGGGCATAGAGTGCTTCGAACTTCTTGCGTTTAAGGTGCTTCATCGGGTCCCGTTCCTTTTCATGCAGCAGATTGTGCGCATAAATTCCGCTGCGCAACCTGCCGAAAATTGATTGCCGTCCCGTTTCGGTAAAGTTACAAATGCAACCATGTCTCAAACCGATTTTGCACAGCTGCCAGCTCTGGGCCCTGATTTGTTCACCGCGCCGCTCAAGTGTCCGGCCCATGTTGGGGAAGATTGGCTGGAGCCGTTCCAGCACGCCTATGGCCCAGATGAGAACGCAGTGTGGGATCTCTTGTTTGCCCGCCAGCTTCAGATTTTGCCTGGCCGGGCCGCCAGCGCCTTTATCGCCGGGCTCGACAAGCTTGATCTTGGCCGGGGCGGGGTGCCCGAATTCGGCAAGCTTTCAGAAGATCTGGGCCAACTGACCGGCTGGTCGGTGGTGCCAGTGCCGATGCTGATCCCGGACCATGTGTTCTTCTGGCATCTGGCCAACCGCCGTTTTCCGGCCGGCAACTTCATCCGCACCCGCGATAGCTTCGATTATATTCAGGAACCCGATGTATTCCACGATGTGTTCGGCCATGTGCCAATGTTGGCCGATCCGACGTATGCCGATTACATGCAGGAATATGGCCGGGCCGGGTGGAAGGCGATGCGCTATAATCGTTTGAAGGCGCTTGGCGCGCTTTATTGGTACACGGTCGAATTCGGGCTGATCCTCGAAGCGGAAGGATTGCGGGCCTATGGTGCGGGGATCCTTTCGGGGCCAACCGAGGCTGTGTTCTGCCTTGAAGCACAAAGCCCGAACCGGATCATGCTAAACGTCGATCGGGTGATGCGGACCGACTATGTGATAGACGATCTGCAACCCAGCTATTTTGTGATCGAGAGCTTCGAGGAATTATACCACGATACCGTCGATCGCGATTTTGACCGGCTCTACCGCTCGCTAGGAGCCGGCTTTACTTACGCCAACACCGCGGTAATCGACATTGACGATGTGCTGCACCGCGGAACGCAAGAGTATTCCTTGCGCGGCGGGCGGGGCAGCGGCGCGCAGCCGGTTTAGCTTAGTAGATATATTGCCAATGCCCCGGCTGCGATCCGGTACCAGGCGAACGGAGCAAACCCGGCGCGGCTGACATAGGCCACGAACAGCTTGATCACAGCCAGCGCAACCACAAAGCTAACGGCAAAGCCCACCGCAATTTCGCTCCAGCCGACCAACCCGCTGCCGTCCATCAATGCGGCATGGCTATCCCACAATTCCAGCGCGGTTGCCCCCAGCATGGTCGGGATCGCCAGGAAAAAGCTGAATTCAGCCGCGGTCCGGCGCTCGATCCCCATCGCCAGCGCACCCATGATTGTCGCGCCTGACCGACTGACGCCGGGAATCATCGAGATGCATTGCACAAAACCCACGCCTAATGCTTGCCGCGCGGGCAATTGTGCCACGCTGGTGGGCGGCCCCGGTTTGGCCAAGCGCTCGATCGCCAGAATTGCGATCCCGCCCAGGATCAATGCCCAGCCGACCACGGCGGGGCTGCCCAGCAAAACGTCGATATAGTCCTTCAGCGCCAGCCCGATCACCGCGGAAGGCAGAAAGCCCAACAGGATGTTGCGGACAAAAGCCAGGCTTTCGGTGCGCAGCTTCAGCAGGCCCAGGCCGACCGCCCAGAATGTCCGCCAGTACTGCACGACCACAGCCAGGATCGCGCCAAGCTGGATCACAACGTTAAACGCGGCCCAGGTCTTGGCATCATATCCGAACACTTCGGTCGCCAAAATCAGGTGGCCGGTTGATGAAACCGGAATAAATTCGGTTACGCCTTCGACAATGCCCAGCAGGATTGCAGTGACAATCGGGTCCACCTAGCTGTCTCCACCAGCGGCGAACGCCTTGTCATCGAACTGCAGCGAGGCCAGGCGAGCATAGAGCCCGCCGGCTTTGGTCAGTTGCTTGTGGGTCCCGGTTTCGACCATGCGGCCCTTGTCCATCACCACGATCCGATCGGCCGCACGGACTGTTGCCAGGCGGTGCGCGATGACCATCGTGGTCCGGTTTTTCATCAGCTGTTCAAGCGCATCCTGCACCAGCCGCTCGCTTTCAGCGTCAAGCGCAGACGTGGCCTCGTCCAGCAACAGGATCGGGGCCTCGCGCAAGACTGCGCGCGCAATAGCGATTCGCTGGCGCTGGCCGCCAGAAAGCCGCGCGCCGCCTTCGCCCAGGAATGTATCCAGCCCTTCGGGCAGTTCGCGCAGGAATGCTTCGGCATTCGCGGCGCGGGCCGCTTCCCAGATCTGCTCGTCGCTGGCTTCCCAGTTGCCATAGCGCAGGTTGTCACGGGCATTTGCGGCAAACAGCACGCCTTCCTGTGGGACAAGCGCCATCCGGCGGCGAATTTCGGCTGGATCGACTGAAACCAGCGGCACCCCATCCAGTTTGATGGTTCCGGCCTGCGGATCATAGAATCGCTGGGCCAACTGAAACAGCGTGCTTTTGCCAGCTCCTGATGGGCCAACCACGGCCACGGTCTCGCCCGGTTCGATTGTCAGCGAAAAGTCGGCCAGTGCAGCGTGTTCAAGCCGGGTCGGATAGCGGAATGAAACATTCTCAAACGCCAGCATTCCGCGGGCGTGTGCGGGCAGGGTTAGCGGGCGGGCAGGCGCGGCAATCGCGGGCTGTTCGTTTAGCAGTTCGGTCAGCCGGCCGGCTGCCCCGGCACCGCGCAGCAAATCGCCGTAGATTTCGGTCAGCGCGCCAAACGCGCCTGCTACAATCAGCGATGCGAAGACAAAGCCAGCAATTGTACCGGTGCTCATCTTGCCCTCGGCCACCTGGATCGCCCCTTCCCACAGCAACAACACAATCCCGCCCATCACCTCTACGATGACGATCGATGTCATGATTGCGCGGATTCCAAAGCGCCGTTTTGCCGCCGCAAAGGCCTGTTCGACGATTGCCGTAAAGCGCGATTGTTCACGCGCTTCCTGGTTAAAGGCTTGCACCACCCGCATCGCGCCCAGCACTTCTGACGTGCGAGAGCCGACATCGGCGATCTTGTCCTGGCTGGATCGGGATGCCTTGCTGACCATCCTGCCCAGCCAGACGATCGGCACGATGATCAGCGGAATCCCGATCAGGATCCGCAGCAGCATCGCTGGTGCCAGAAAGAACAGATAGACGATCCCACCGATCCCGGTGATCGCATTGCGCAATGCGAAGGATACTGATGTGCCCACCACCTGCTCGATAATCGCGGTATCCGCGGTCATCCGTGATGAGATTTCACTGGGGCTATTGGCCTCAAAAAAGCTGGGAGGCAGGCGCAAGAGGTTGGCCTGCACCTTTTCGCGAATGTCGGCGATCACCCGTTCACCCAGCCACGAGACAAAATAGAACCGTACCGCCGTGGCGATGCCCAAAATCCCGGCAATCATCAGCAGATACTGGAACGAACTGTTGATCGAGGTGATGCTGGAGCCGGCACCAAATCCCTTGTCGATCATGATCCGGATGCGTTCGGGGATCGCCAGGGTGCAGGCTGAAGTTGTCAGCAGCGCGGCCAGCGCAAACAGCAGTTGCCTTGGATACTTGCCGGTTTCGCGGGCGACCATCCCCAAGGGGCCAAGGCTGCGCGCAGGCTTGGGCTCGCTGAGAGCAGGGGTTTCAGTGGGGGCTTCTGGCGCAGCGCCGGAGGGGGCGGAACTCATGCCGCGGGCCCTAGCACAGCGCCCGCGCCCGCGTAAGCGATTAAGTGGCTCCCCCGAACCCATTGTGCGCCGCAATGCAAATTTGTGCATTGCACAATAAGCCGATTGCGCGCACCATCAGGTGCAAATGTCCGGAACAGCCGGGCCAGCAGGGGTAACTGGACAGTGCTTTACACCGCACATGAATTGCAGCGTTCGTGGCTCAACAGCGCCAGCGCCTGGGCCTCGGTCGGCGCGCAGATGCTGAACAATCCAGCCCTGCCGTTTGGCTATGCCGGAGCCGGGCCGATCATGGCGTCGGCGCTTGAAGTGTTTGCACACTCCACCGCCAGCTATGGCAAACCGGCCTTCGATATCGAAACGGTTGAGGTGGATGGCGCAACCCACCCAGTCACCGAAGCGATCGTGATGCACCGCCCTTGGGGCAACCTGCTGAAGTTTAGCCATGCCGGCCTTGCATCAGATGCACCCAATCTTCTGATCGTTGCCCCGATGAGCGGACATTTTGCCACTTTGCTGCGCGGTACCGTCGCACGGATGGCCGAACGCGCTACCGTTTATGTAACCGATTGGGCCGATGCCCGGATGGTCCCGCTTGCCGAGGGTGAGTTCGATCTGGACGATTACATCGATTATGTGATCAGCTTCCTCGAACACATCGGGGAAGGCGCGCACGTTCTGGCGGTTTGCCAGCCTTCGGTTCCGGCGCTGGCCGCAACCGCGATCATGGCTGATGCCAGGAACCCATGCCGGCCGTTGACGCTGACCATGATGGGCGGCCCGATCGATACCCGCGAAGCGCCTACGTCGGTCAACGATCTGGCCATGCAGCGCCCGATCGAATGGTTCCGCCATACCGTGATTGCCACCGTGCCATTGCAGTATCCGGGCGCTGGCCGCCGGGTCTATCCGGGCTTTTTGCAGCTGGCGGGGTTCATGTCGATGAACCTGGGCAATCACATGCTTAGCCACTGGCACATGTTCAAGCATCTGGTCGAAGGCGCCGATGAAAGCGCCGATGCAACCAAGGACTTTTACCAGGAATACCGTGCAGTCTGTGATCTGAACGCGGCCTATTACCTGCAAACCGTCGAAGAGGTGTTTCAGAAGCATTCGCTTGCAAACGGTACATTCGTGCACCGCGGCAAGCTGGTTGATCTGGCCAAGATTAAGGATACCGCGATCCTGGCCGTTGAAGGCGAGCGCGACGATATTTCGGGGATAGGGCAGACCAAGGCAGCCCTGCACTTGGCCAGCGGGCTTGCCGCTTCACGCAAGAAGTATCACCTCGCCCCCGAAGTAGGCCACTATGGCATCTTCAATGGCAGCAAGTGGCGTGACAAGATTGCGCCGGTTCTGGAAGATTGGATGGCTCAGCACGGCAAAGGGCGGCTGAAAGCTGTCGCTTAGGCTGGGTGAAAGCACCACCGGCCCGCTCCCCCTCCCGGCCACCCTATCTTAGGTTAGCCCGGCATTAGGTAGCAACGGCAGAAAGTCCGAGCGCGCCTAGCCGGGCCTCGGCGG
>NZ_JBEBKB010000067.1:0-6485 GCF_040079535.1 Novosphingobium sp.
GCGCGACCTCGGCCCGGCGGTATCCTGACTGTGGCTGATTGGCACGATGAAGCCGCGGCTGACCAGCCCGACGGTTGGCTTGAACCCGACAATTCCGTTGATGCTGGCCGGGCAGGTGATTGAACCATCGGTTTCGGTGCCCACCGCGCCCCAGGCCATCCCCGCCGCCACCGCCGCGCCGTTGCCGCTGCTGGATCCGCAAGGGCTGCGATCGGTGGCATGGGGATTGCGGGTTTGCCCGCCCACGCCCGACCACCCTGATGAGCTGGCAGGAGAGCGGATGTTGGCCCATTCGCTCAAGTTGGTTTTGCCCAGGATCACCCCGCCATCGGCGCGGATCCGGGCGACCAGCGGCGCATCGCGCCCGGTCTGGTTGCCGGCAAGGGAAAGACTGCCGGCGGTGGTCGGAAAATCGCGGGTTTCGATGTTGTCCTTGATCAGCACCGTCTTGCCCCTCAACCGCCCGGTCTGGGCCAACAATCCGGCTTCGTAGGCGGCGTTCGGGTTATAGGCGATCACCGCGTTCAGCTGCGGCCCCAGGGGATCATCGTCCAGCGTCTGGATCGCCTTGACCTGCGCCGCCGCTGCGCCGCGCACCGCGGCCACTTCGCCATCAAGCCTGGCCTTGGCCTCAGCGGCGGCCTGCTCGGCCTTGGTCGGCTTGCGGGTCTTGGCTTCGGCGCTTTGGGAAAAGGCCAGGGCGATCAACAGGAACGGCAACAGGCGGCGCATCGATCAGCTCTCCTATAACGATTGCCGCCATGCTGAAGCGAAGCGGGCCCAGATGCAAGCCGGCACCTTGATGGGCCAGCAACCACTGTGATCCGGGTCACAGCAGGCGCGCTGCTTCGGTGGCACAAGTTGCGTTCCATCCAATGCAACAAAGGAAAATTGCCATGACCAAACCAAATCTGCATTCCGCAATCACCGCCACGCTGCTTGCCGCCGCCCCGCTGGCCTTGTTGCTGGCGCCTGCGACGGCGGCTTACGCCTATGGCGATGGCGCTGGAACAGACGCCACCAATTGCCTGGATCTGGTTGACAACGGCCTTCATAATGGTTGCGGCTTCGCTGTCGAAGCGGCCTGGTGCGTCGAGAATGTCGATTGCCGCGGTGGCAGGTACACGAACATCTGGACGATCGGTTCGGGCGTGAGATACCCGGTCCAGGGTGCTAGTACCGGAAACCATGTCAGGTGGGCAGCCTGCAAAGGCCGCAACACGCTTGATGATGTTGGCAATGGCTCCAATCCCTATCGCCACCAGTGCAATTCGTCTGGCTGATCGAAAGGGCCCGCCAGGCTGGAATGGGCCAAAGCGTTTGCGCTTCGGTTTCTTACCGGCCTGGCCGTTGGCCATCGGCCTCTATCCAATCAGGAACCAGCCGATCGCGCCGCCAAGGGCCAGCGTTTGCAGCACCGCAATGCCGAACAGTTCATTGTTGAACGACTGCTTGCGGGTCTTGTGCTGAAACAGCGCACGCCCGGCATAGGCCCCCATGGTTCCGCCGAGCAGCGCCAACCCCAGCAAGGTCGATTCCCTGATCCGCCACTATCTGCGCTCGGCCCGGGCTTTGTCGATTCCAAACATGGAAAAAGTGATGAAGTTCACCCCGATCAGGCCGGTTGCGATAGTGGCAGGATTGAGGGGTAGGGGCATGGGTTGGTGTAGATCCGATTTGGATCGGTGCGCGAACAAAAAAGCTGCCTCGCAGGCGCGTCTGGTGAGCCTGGCGGGCTAGAGCCCGGCGGTAATGAAAACCCGGTAATCGGCTCCGGCAAATCGGTGCGCGCGCGCTGCCTGGTAAGCGTCAGACTGATACCAGGCCTTGGCTTCTTCCATGGTCGGAAATTCCACAATCACGCAGCCCTGCGCGTCTGGACCTTCCAGCGTCTCGATCCCGCCGTAATAGGCCAGCGGCTTGGCGTTGTGCCCGCCCAGTGAAGGCCCGGCTGCCGCGCTATAGGTTGCCATGGCCGCGCCATCGTGTTCGCGTTCCTTGATGAAGACGATGTAGGCGGACATGGCTTTGTTCCTTGAAAATCAGGTGTATCATTGGATTGCGGCGGGGCAAGCACGCCCGGAAAAGGCCGAGAGATGGAATGTTTACCGGGGTATTATCGTGATCCCGTTACGCCCTACTCCGCCGCGTTCACCCCGCCAGCAAACATATCCGGCTCGCTCCCCGCATCCACCCCGGCGTCGTTCGCGCCTTCGACATCGCCTTTGGCCTTGCGGCGCGAATCGAAGCTCGACCAGACGTCGTTCCAGTTGCCGCGGGTGGCGGCCTTTGAATATTCGGTGGCGCGGGTTTCGAAGAAGTTGGCGTGTTCTACACCGTTGAGCAGCGGGGCAAGCCAGGGCAGAGGGTGATCCTCGATCATGTAGATCGCGGGCAGGCCCAGCTGGCTTAGGCGCCAATCAGCGATGTAGCGGATGTAGCGCTTGATTTCCTTGGGGCTCATGCCGGGCACCGGGCCCAGTTCAAACGCCAGATCGATGAAATTGTCTTCCAGCCGCACGGTCTTCTGGCAGCAATCGATGATGTCTTCCTTGACCGATTTGGTCAGGCATTGCCGCTCTGCACAAAATGTGTGGAACAGGCGGATGATGCCTTCGCAGTGCAGGCTCTCATCGCGAACCGACCAGCTGACGATCTGCCCCATGCCCTTCATCTTGTTGAAACGCGGGAAATTCATCAGCATGGCAAAGCTGGCGAACAGCTGCATCCCTTCGGTGAAGCCGCCGAACATGGCCAGGGTGCGGGCGATATCTTCATCGGAATCGACCCCGAAAGTGTGCATGTAGCTGCACTTTTCAGCCATTTCGGTATATTCAAGGAAGGCGCTGTATTCGCTTTCGGGCATGCCGATGGTGTCAAGCAAGTGGCTGTAGGCCGCGATGTGGACGGTTTCCATGTTGCTGAATGCGGCCAGCATCATCTTTACTTCGGTCGGCTTGAACACCCGGCCGTACTGCTCATGATAGCAGTTTTGCACCTCGATATCGGCCTGGGTGAAAAATCGGAAAATCTGCGTCAGCAGGTTCTTCTCATGCTCT
Organism: Novosphingobium sp.; assembly: GCF_040079535.1. Lineage (GTDB taxonomy): Bacteria > Pseudomonadota > Alphaproteobacteria > Sphingomonadales > Sphingomonadaceae > Novosphingobium. The sequence continues at coordinate 3,060 of NZ_JBEBKB010000067.1, forward strand.
GAAAGCTTCTGCGCCCAGTCGCGGCAATCCTCGCCCAGCGGCACTTCCTCTGGCATCCAGTGGACCTGCTGCTGGCGCTTCCAGAATTCATAAGCCCACGGATATTCGAACGGCTTGTAGCTTTTGCGGGCTTCGAGAAGGGACATTACAAACGACTCCGGGAAACGGTCAGCGGATAAGCATAGCATCACGCCCCGCCCGGCCGAAGCCGGGCGTGGTTGTGAAACGGTGGATAGGGTGGGGGTAAGCGGCTAGTTCCAGAACCAGCCGGGCTTGACGTTTCTGGCGGCGCGATTTCGCCACATCTGCAGATACATCCACAGCCCCGAAAAACTGAAGAACAGCAGCGCGATTCCGCTGAGGACCGAGATCACCACACCGGCTGGGCCAAATTCCTCGCCCGAATGCAGATGGTGCAGAAAGCCGACATTCCAGCTGCCTGGATTTTGCGGCGGTTTGGGCCGGCACGCCATGGTTTCGGGGCAGACGAAGCCCGGCGGAACCGCCGCTGCGGCGCGCGCTTTGGCCGCAGCCTCGCTCGCCTCGGTCTCGAACCCGCCATTGTTGACCAGCGCGCCGATCTGGCTGAGCACGCCGGTTGCGGCAATAAACAGCATGAACGCTCCGAAAAAAACGCTGATCCAGCGGTGCCACTTGCGCATGAGACTTCGATTCCTTGATATTGCGAACTATTTGCAGCAAGCAGGTTCCGGCGATGGCTGCAAGCGGCTGTTCGTATCCAATTGTATCGGGTTTGTGGGCTATCAAAGTGGGCATCATCGATCGAGACGCTTCGCTTCGGTAACCGGCAGCCCAGCTTCGGTCGGAACGTAGATCAAGCTGGCCTTGGTTTCTTCCAGCGACTGGATCTGCAGATAGCGCAGATAGCCTTCGGGCCCGCCCAGCGAATCCTGGAGGATCTTGTTGGCCCTTGCGGCACCTGAGGCGCGGATCACTTCGGCTTCGGCCAGGCTGATCGCGCTTTCCTTTTTGGCACGGGCCTCAAGGATCGCGACCTGGCGCGAGCTTTGCGCTTCGGCCAGCCGCGCTTCACCCGCCAGACGCTGCTGATAGACGCGGTACTGCGGCCAGCTAAGCAGCAGCGCAAGCAGCAAAACTGCGCCGATTCCAAGCCCGACCAGGCTGCATCCGGTTTTCTGATCCATCGCGCGGTATCCCTTCAGCCGATCGAGCAGCCTGTGCCGCCAGATTACTGGCAGCTCAGGCATTCATCATAATCGGTGGTCGGCAGCTCATAGATTGCCGGTTCTGCGGTGTTGTCGGCCTCTACCCCGCCGGCAAAGCCAGCACGCTGGACCGATTTGGAGCGCAGGTAATAGAGGCTCTTGATGCCCTTTTCCCAGGCCTGGAAGTGCAGCATGGCCAGATCCCACTTATCGACATCGGCCGGGATATAGAGGTTGAGCGACTGCGCCTGATCGATAAACGGGGTGCGATCGGCCGCGAATTCCAGCAGCCAGCGCTGGTCAATCTCAAAGCTGGTCTTGTAAACCGCCTTCTCCTCAGGGCTGAGGAAATCGAGATGCTGGACCGAACCGCCGTGTTCAAGGATCGAATTCCACACCGCGGTGGAATCCTTGCTCTTCGATTGAAGCAACGCCTCAAGATAGGGGTTCTTGACCACAAAGCTGCCCGAAAGCGTCTTGTGGGTATAGATGTTGGCCGGGATCGGTTCGATACAGGCCGAAGTGCCGCCGCAGATGATGCTGATCGACGCGGTGGGCGCGATCGCCATCTTGCAGCTGAAGCGCTGCATCACGCCCATATCGGCGGCATCAGGGCAGGCCCCGCGTTCCTGTGCCAGCAGCAGCGAAGCCTCATCTGCCTTGGCCGCGATCCGCTTGAACATCACCAGGTTGAGCGCCTTGGCCATTGCGCTTTCAAAGCCGATGCCCTTCTTCTGGAGGTACGAATGGAATCCCATCACCCCCATGCCAACAGAGCGTTCACGCATCGCCGAATATTTGGCCCGTGCCATCTCGCCCGGTGCACGGTCGATATAATCCTGCAGGACATTGTCGAGGAACCGCAGCACGTCTTCGACAAAGCGGTCCTCAGCCTTCCATTCTTCCCAGGTTTCCAGATTGAGGCTGGAGAGGCAGCAAACCGCAGTGCGATCGTTGCCAAGATGATCCTTGCCGGTCGGCAGGGTAATCTCGCTGCACAGGTTTGAGGTTGAAACCTTCAGCCCCAGATCGCGGTGATGCTTGGGCATCATCCGGTTCACCGTATCGGCAAAGACGATATAGGGCTCACCCGTGGCGAGCCGGGTTTCGACCAGCTTCTGGAACAAGGAGCGGGCATCGACCGTGGCGCGAACCGAACCGTCCTTGGGCGAACGCAGCGCAAATTCAGCGCCTTCACGCACGGCTTCCATGAAATCGTCGGTCAGCAGCACGCCATGATGCAGGTTTAGCGCCTTGCGGTTGAAATCGCCCGATGGCTTGCGGATTTCGAGGAATTCCTCGATCTCCGGGTGGCTCACGTCGAGATAGCACGCGGCCGAACCGCGCCGCAGCGATCCCTGCGAAATCGCCAGGGTCAGGCTGTCCATCACGCGAACGAACGGAATGATCCCGCTGGTCTTGCCGTTAAGCCCAACCGGCTCACCGATCCCGCGAACATTGCCCCAATAGGTCCCGATCCCGCCGCCGCGGCTGGCCAGCCAGACGTTTTCGTTCCAGGTGCCAACAATCCCTTCAAGGCTATCGCTGACTGAATTGAGATAGCAGCTGATTGGCAGACCGCGGTTGGTGCCGCCGTTTGACAGCACCGGAGTTGCCGGCATGAACCACAGGCGGCTGATGTAATCGTAAAGCCGCTGGGCGTGATCCTCATCATCGGCATAGGCGGCGGCAACCCGCGCAAACAAATCCTGATAGCGTTCACCAGGCAACAGATAGCGATCGTCGAGCGTATCCTTGCCAAAATCGGTCAAAAGCGCATCGCGGGCGTGATCGACCTCAATCGCAAAACGGCGCTCGTGGATCGCCTTGGAATCATCTTCCAAGGGCGCGGCTGCGGCAGCCATGGCGCCAGCCAGTGCACCTTGAATCGCTTCGGCACCAATCTGTGCAACCAGCGCATCGCTGCCCAGATCGCTCTTCTCGCTCATCGCCACGGCCGGCATCGCCTCCTTCTTGGGGGTGGTCCCGGCTTTCGGTTGGGCCTTGGCCTCACCCGATGCCAGCGCGGCTTCTACTTCAGCCATTGCCGGCTCGTCTCCGTTCCTGAATTCCACCCTATGCCCCGTCTTTCCGTATCATCGTTGCTGCGGCATCAAACCGGCAGCGCCAAACCCATTGCAAACCGAATCAGCGGGCAAGCGCCCAGCCTATCAGAGATGGAGAACAAAACGAGAAATAATTGTCCCCGTTTTGTCTCCAGCCTTGCCCCCAACCGGCC
>NZ_JBEBKB010000068.1:0-6284 GCF_040079535.1 Novosphingobium sp.
GGAAAGAACCGAGTCAGGCTAGCGGTTCAAATCCAAAATCCTCCGCCAGATCACGCCAGCGCGGGTTGGCTTGCTCGATCAGGTTCAACTTCCAGGCCCGGTTCCACTTCTTGATCCGCTTTTCGCGGGTAATCGCATGTTCCATGGTCGAGTGTTGCTCGAACCAAACCAACTGTTTGACGCCATGCTCCTTGGTGAAGCCACCAAAGGTTCCTTCCCGGTGCTGGTGGATACGGCCCAGGAGGTCGGAGGTAACGCCGGTGTAGACTGTGCCGTTGCGCTGGGAGGCGAGGATATAGACGCAGGGCTGAAACTCAGAATGGACCACTCACCTTCCTCCTTCTTCGTCATCCCCGCGCAGGCGGGGATCCAGGGTTGGCCCGCTCTGGGTCCCCGCCTGCGCGGGGATGACGAGGGCGCGGGATGACGAGGGCGCGGGGATGACGAGGGCGCGGGATGACCACGAATGCACCTATCTCAAACCCGCCAGCGAAAGCGCCCGGTCAGCCGGTAATCGAACAGCCGGTCCTCCTCTCGGGTGCCGCCGCCGATGTTGTGGATCACCAACGGGTTGCCGTTCGCGGCGATCCGGTCTGAAATAATTCCCGTGTGCGGCAGGCGATCATCGATCAGCATGGTGAACAGATCGCCCGGCTTCCAACCTTCCGGCTCGGTCGGAATCGGCAGGCGGGCACGGGCTCTGGTCCAGAACGTTTCGAGATTGGGCACCCGGCGATGATCGATATTGCGATCGGGCCGGGCCAGCCCCCAGCGCTTGGGGTAGAGCCGGAAATTGGCAGCCATATCCTGATGCAGTTCGCGTTGCAGATCGATGGCGAAGGCATCGCGGTAGGCCCGCACCACCACATCGGTGCAGACCCCCCTGGATCGCGGCACATCCCCGCCCGGATAGGCTAGCGCGGTATAGGCCGGATCATAGGCCAGGGTAATGCCGATCTGTTTTCGGGCTGCTGCAATCAATTGGCGCGCGCGTGGTGATACCAAGCCAGCAGGCGCCTGTGCGGCCGCCTGTTCACGGCAGCCCACCACCAGCGCAGCCACGCCGCCCACCAGCGCCGCCCGGCGGCCAAGCGTGACTAATTTGCCGGCATGTTCCGATCGAGGAATGCGAAGATCGAGTTCCACAGGTGTACTCCCACTTTGGGCCCGCCTACCCGGTGGGTATAGCCGGGATACAGCATCATTTCGAACGGGACCGCCTCTGCCTGCAAGCGTGAGATCAGCATGGAGCTGTTTTCGAACACCACGTTATCATCAGCCATGCCGTGGATGATGAACAAGGGATCCTTGATCCTGCCTGAATTGGCCAGCGCATTGGAACTGGCATAGACCTGCGGCACCAACCGCGGATCGCCCAGATAGCGTTCGGTATAATGGGTATCGTAAAGCTCCCATCTGGTAACCGGTGCACCGGCAATTCCCGCCGCATAGAGCCCCGGATCAGCCTGCAGCATCTTGATCGTCATATAACCGCCATAGGACCAGCCATAGGTCGCGATCCGTTTCCCATCGACATAGGGCAGCCCTTTGAGGAACAGCGCCCCGGCCTTTTGATCCTCCACCTCAACCCCGCCCATCGCCCGGTACAGCGCAGAGCCGAACTTGACCCCGCGGTTCTCACTTCCGCGATTGTCGATCTGGAAATAGATAAAGCCGCGCGCGACAATCGCCTGTTCCAGCGGGCTGGCCCAGCTGCGCTTGACCACTTGCGCGGTCGGCCCGCCATAGTGATCGAAGAACACGGGATAGCGCTTTCCCGGCTCCATCCTGGGCGTGGTCATCTTCCAGTGCAAAGCAGTGCCATCGGCGGCCTTAATCGTCCCATACTGCGGCGCGTGATGGCTGGTGATATGCGGGCCATAGGGATGCGCCGGGCCAATCCGGTTTTCCTCAACCCAGCTCAGCCGCTTGCCCTGGCCATCGGCAATATAGACCTGCGACGGCTGGGTGGGTGATGATCGGGTTATCAGCAGCGTCTGGCCCGCCTTGTCCATCGCGGCCGTGTGATAATAGCCCGGCTCAGACAGCAGTTTGGCCTTATCGGGTTTGGCCAGATCAAGCGCATAGACTTGCGGTGCCAGAACATCGTCCTTGTTGGCGGTGAAATAGACCCGGCCCAGTTTCTGGTCCACTCCGGCCAGTTCGGTGACTACCCAATCACCCTTGGTCAATTGCCGCCAGGTGCCGTTTTTGAAGTGATAGAGGTGGCCAAAGCCATCGCGTTCCGACCACCAGATCAAACTGCCATCCCGAAGAAAGCGGTAATTATCAGACAGGTTGATCCAGCTTTTATCGGCCGCCCGTTCGGTGAACAATACCTGCGATTTGCCCGTGGCCGGATCGACCCGCAGCATATCCAGCACAGTTTGCGCGCGGTTCTGGCGCTGGACATAAAGCACCTTGCCATCGGGCGCCCAATCGATCCGGGCAAGATAGATGTCCTTTTCCGGCCCCAGATCTACCGGCACGCGCGCGCTGCCATCGGGGTTCATGATGAACAGCGAAACATCGGAATTGGCAGTGCCCGCGGCTGGATAGCGCTGCTGAAAGGTCTGCGTTGCTTCTGCCCCGATTGCGGTGCGGGTAACGATCCCTACCCCGGCATCATCAAAGCGCTGCACCGCGATGCGGGCTTCATCGGGCGCCCACCAATAGCCGCCGATCCGCCCCATTTCTTCCTGTGCGACAAATTCAGCCTCGCCCCAATGGATGGTATCCGCCGGTTCCATGGGCGTAACGGGCATGACATCGGCCCCGGCCTTGCCCACCCACAGGCGTCGATCGCGCACGAAAGACACGTACTGCCCCTTGGGGCTTAGCGCCGGGTTGAGCAGATCACCGCCGACCCCGCCCAGCTTCTCGCTGCGGCCGTCCAGGTGGACCAGAAACAGCTCGCCATCCAATGGCACCAGAACGGCTGCGCTGTCTTCGCGCCAGTAATAGCTGACCACGCCCTTCAGATCGCCGATCCGCTGGCGTTCGCGCTGCATCTTTTCGGCTTCGCTAAGCTCGCGGCCGCTGGAAAGCGCGGTGGAATCGAGCAGCATCCGCCACTTGCCGGCCTTGCGATCGAACCCCCACAGGTCATAGCGTTCCCGATCATCGGGGCGGCTTTTCAGCACCGTCAGCCAGCGGCCATCGGGCGAAAGTTTTACCCCGCGCGGCACCGGACCAGACAGGCTGGGGCTAGCGAAGACGCGTTCGAACGAAAGGACTGGCGCGCGCGGCCGCGCGGCGCTCACCGTCTCACTCCCGGCTGGCACGGCACTCACGGCAAGCAGAGCAGCAGCGGCGGATAACGCAGCTGATAACAAGGCAAATCGCATGGCAAGGCTCTACCCCCCAAAGGAAAAGGCGCCCCGGCTGGTGCCGGGACGCCTTCCTAATCCGGTTTTACCCGTGCTGGCTAGCTCAGCTTTCGCCCGGCCGCGGATCGCGACGTTCGGCGATGCGAGCGCGCTTGCCGGTGCGGCCGCGCAGGTAATAAAGCTTGGCCCGCCGCACCACGCCCTTGCGGACAACGGTGATCGATTCGATGTTGGGCGAATAGATCGGGAACACACGTTCCACTCCTTCGCCAAAGCTCATCTTGCGGACGGTGAAATTGCTGGAAATGCCCTTGTTCGCACGCGCGATGCAGACGCCTTCATAGGCCTGAACGCGGGTCCGTTCGCCTTCGACCACGCGCACGCCAACGCGCACGGTGTCACCAGGACGAAAGGTCGGGATGGTCTTTGCGGCCTTGGCAATTTCCTCGGCCTCGATTTGTTGAATGAGGTTCATAACCCTCAGTCCTTTTTCTTCGCCTGCTCGCCAGAGGCAGACTGGACCCGAGCGTCACAATGACGCTCCCAAAGGTCCGGCCTGCGTAACCGTGTATCGACCTCAGAGCGTGACTTGCGCCAGCCTTCGATCTTCGCATGATCCCCCGATCGCAGCACTTCAGGGATCGTGCGCCCTTCCCACATTGCGGGCCGGGTAAAGTGGGGATATTCCAAAAGGCCGTTCTCAAACGACTCCTCAGCCCCACTTGAAGCCGCGCCCATTACGCCGGGAAGCAGCCGAATGCAAGCATCAAGCAGCATCAGCGCGGCAGGCTCTCCGCCCGACAGGACAATGTCGCCGACCGATACCTCTTCCACGCCGCGGCCTTCGAAAATCCGTTCGTCAAATCCCTCAAACCGGCCGCACAGCACGATCACGCCTGGGCCCGCCGCCAGTTCACGCACGCGGGCCTGCGTAAGCGGCTTCCCGCGCGGGGTCATGGCCAGGACTGGAGCATCGGGATTGGCCGCGCGGGCATAGTCAACCGCCGCCGCCAGCACATCAACCCGCAGCACCATCCCCGCACCGCCGCCTGCGGGCGTATCATCAACGGTCTTGTGCTTATCGGCCGCGAAATCGCGGATCTGGACAGCCTCGAGGCTCCACTTGCCCTCAGACTGCGCGCGGCCCGCCAGGCTGATGCCAAGCGGCCCGGGGAACATCTCGGGATATAAGGTGAGGACGGTGGCGTGGAAGGACATTCAAATGGTCCAGTTTTCAACCTTGAGGCCCGGCACATCAGCGAAGTCTTTTGTGTTATCCGTCACCACCGTCAGCCCCAATGCCAAGGCGTGAGCCGCAATCAATCGATCATAGCTTGCCCGCTTGAAAGGTAGGCCGGCGTATGCGCGAGCTGCAGCAATATTGAAATCGAGTACCTGAACTTCGTCCATGAACGCTTCGAGTTGAGCAATTGGCGGCGGCTTTTCGTTGGCCGAACCGTAGAGCACCTCAGCAATAGCAATGGTCGAAGTGACAATGTCCCCGACGGCGCATTGCGAGGCACGCGCACGCAATGCAGCGCCCTGCCCCATCGTCAATTTGATGATGGCGGATGAATCGAGCAGGTATTTCACTTCGGTGTCGACGCCTCGCCGTTGCCCCAATCCAACTTCCGCTCTTCAAACCAGCGATCATCCGAATCAATGGGCTTAAGGCTGGTGGCACTACCCCAAACCTTGTCGATGTTGAATTTTCGCTTGGCGGGTTCAGCCCGGCGCAATTCCATAGCACCACTGGGTAACATAGTGACCTCCAGTTCCATCCCAGCCTCCAGACCCAGCCCCTTTGGCATCCGCACAGCCAGCGAATTGCCTGATTTGAATACCTTGACCCGGCGCGGTGCGCCAAGGCCCTTGCCCGCATTCGTTGTGCCGGTAAGATCGAAATGCCGCGGCATTTCGCGCAGCAGATTTTGATCGGGTTTGTTCATGGCAGTCTCCGTATATACATTCCGTATATACAAACAGACGGAGTGGGTCAATTGCGAAAACTAACCATTGCCTCCATTTCCGCAGCATTGGCCCTCGCCGCACCCGCCCGTTCAGAAATCATTGGCGGCTGCCGGTTTGATCGCGATACGCTGACTTTTGCGGGCACTGCGCTGGAACAGGCCACATGCCTGATGCGCAAGGTGGGGCTGCTGGGCGAAAAGGAAGACCAGCCGCTGCCACCAATGATCGCCTGGCTGATGACCGATGCCCCGCTGCCCACTGCCGCCCAAAAAGCCGCCGCAATCGCTGCGTTCCCTGAACCCTACCGGACCTTCGCCACCGAACACGCCAATGCACCCGTCAGCCAGACCGAGGCCGGGCTGCCACTGCTGTATTTCGTGATCCACGATACCAGCACGCCGTTCTATGGCGACGAACCTTTCCCGAAGAACCTCGATACAGACCGCAGGACTAACGATTTTGCCCCCTATATGGACGGCACTTTTGCCGCCGAACCCGTCGCGCACATCTTCCTGTCGCGCTTTGGCCAGATCTGGGCCGGGCATGATTTTGCTGAAGGCTGGCGCGCGACCAAGCTGGAAAGCCGGGTGATTGGCGCGCCCGCGCGCGGGCGGTTTATCCATATCGAAACCGTCCAGCCGCGGCGCTTTATCGAAGGCTTTGATGATCGCGGGCATACCCAGGGGCCTGCTCAGGGCTTTTCAGATGCGCAATACCGCCAGCTGGCCGCGCTCTATATCTACGCCAGCGCGCGCGCCGGGCGCTGGTTGATCCCGGCCCAGCACGCCACAGTGGACGATCTGATCCCCGACGCGCACGACGATCCGCAGAATTTTGAGCTTGGCAAGTTCGCAGCCGCGCTGGAGGGCCTGCTGAAAGCGGCCTAACCCCCGCACCCGCCGCAGCCACCGCCGCAGCCCCCGCCGCCGCATCCGCCGTCACCATCGCTGCTTGTGCTGCCGCCATCGCCGCTATCTTCGGCAC
>NZ_JBEBKB010000069.1:0-6162 GCF_040079535.1 Novosphingobium sp.
CCCCCCGTTAGAGAGAACCTACGAATGTCCGCCCCCCTGCCCCTGCGCAATATCGCGATCATTGCCCACGTTGACCACGGCAAAACTACCCTGGTCGATCAATTGTTCCGTCAAAGCGGCACATTCCGCGACAATCAGCGGGTTGAAGAACGCGCGATGGATTCCAACGATCTGGAAAAAGAACGCGGGATCACCATTCTGGCCAAATGCACGTCGGTCGAATGGGACGATCACCACGGGCAGACCACCCACATCAACATCGTCGATACCCCCGGCCACGCCGATTTCGGCGGTGAGGTTGAGCGGATCCTGTCGATGGTCGATGGTGTGATCCTGTTGGTAGACAGCTCTGAAGGGGCGATGCCGCAAACCAAATTCGTCACTGGCAAGGCGCTGGCACTGGGACTGCGCCCGATTGTGGTGGTCAACAAGGTTGATCGCCCGGATGAGCGCATCCAGGAAGTGCTCGATGAAGTGTTCGATCTGTTCGTCAGCCTTGATGCAACCGATGAGCAGTGCGATTTCCCGGTGCTCTATGCTTCGGGTCGCAATGGCTATGCCAACGAAGATCCGACCATGCGCGAGGGCACGCTGACCCCGCTGTTCGAAAAGATTGTCAGCCATGTTCCGGCCCCGGCAGCCGATGTTGATGGTCCGTTCAAATTTCTGGTAACGCTGCTTGATCGCGATAACTTCCTGGGTCGGATCCTGACCGGCAAGGTTCAATCGGGCACAATCAAGGTCAATTCACCGATCCACGCGCTTGATCGTGATGGCAACGTGGTAGAAACCGGCCGCGCATCCAAGCTGATGGCTTTCCGCGGGCTGGAACGCGTACCCGTGGACGAAGCCCGCGCTGGCGATATCATCTCGATCGCCGGGCTGACCGATGCAACTGTGGCCAACACCATTTGCGATCCTGCGGTAACCGAGCCGCTTTATGCCCAGCCGATCGATCCGCCGACACTGTCGATGCGTTTTGCCGTTAATGATAGCCCGATGGCGGGCCGCGAAGGCAGCAAGGTAACCAGCCGGATGATCCGTGACCGGCTGGAACGCGAAGCCGAATCCAACGTTGCGATCAAGATTACCGAAAGCGCCGACAAGGACAGCTTCGAAGTGGCCGGGCGCGGCGAATTGCAACTGGGCGTCCTGATCGAAACCATGCGCCGCGAAGGGTTTGAACTGGGGATCAGTCGCCCGCGGGTGCTGTATGGCCAGGATGACAACGGTGGCCGGACCGAGCCTTATGAAACCGTGGTGATCGACGTCGATGACGAATATTCGGGCACGGTGGTTGAGAAGATGGCGATCCGCAAGGCCGAGATGACCGATATGCGGCCATCGGGCGGCGGCAAGACCCGCATCACCTTTACCGCCCCCAGCCGCGGACTGATCGGCTATCATGGCGAATTCCTTTCGGACACGCGCGGCACCGGGATCATGAACCGGCTGTTTGACAAGTACGGACCCTACAAGGGCGCGATCGATGGCCGTCCCAACGGCGTGCTGATCTCAAACTGCGCGGGCGAAGCGGTTGGCTATGCGCTCAACATGCTTGAAGAGCGCGGTGTGTTGTTCGTGCGGCCGCAGGACAAGATTTATGAAGGCATGCTGATCGGCGAGAACGCCAAGCCCGATGATCTTGAAGTCAATCCGATGAAGTCCAAGCAGCTGACCAACTTCCGCTCGACCGGCAAGGATGATGCGATCCGGCTGACCCCGCCGCGGATCATGACGCTGGAACAGGCCATCGCCTATATCGACAACGATGAAATGGTCGAAGTGACGCCCAAGAGCATCCGCCTGCGTAAGGCCCTGCTTGATCCGCATGAGCGCAAGAAAGCCGGGCGGAAGAAGGAAATGGCCTGATCCTTTCGGGCAATTTCGCAAGGTTTCATGAATATAGGCTGCAACTTGCGCACCGGGTGCGTTCAGGTGCGCGGCTTCAAGAGTGTCCCGTAAGATCGGCTTGGCGCTGACATTTTGTTGGCCAAGCCGCTGAGGGAGATTTTGCGATGTTCAGCCTCGCCCGGAAGTCGATCCTTGCCGCTGCACTTGGTGCAACCGCGCTAGTCAGCGCCAGCCCCGCCGCGGCCAGCGATCATCGCCGTCACAAGCAGGATGATATGGTCGGCGCAGTGCTGCTGGGAGTGCTGACCGTAGCCGCGATTGCCGTGGTGGTGGGCGGCGATGTTGATGATCGCCAAAGCTGCGATGGCGGGCGAGACGACCCCGATTTCTGCTATGGCGGGCGCAGCGCCGAAACCTATCCGGCAGACTATGATCAGACCGGCTATAGCCAGGGCGGTGAAGATCGGCGCAATCAGGATTACCGCCAGGACCAAAATTACGGCGAATACGAAGCCAACAATCGGTCTGACGAATACGAACAAGACGACGAAGACGCAGGCTGGTAACGGACCTGTTCCAAGTCTGGGCGTGCGGACCTGCACCGAGCGGTCCGCACGCCCGTTCATTTTCTTGGCCCTGTCACACTTTCCACGCTATTGGCGAGGCGCATGCAGACCAGCGAGCTTCGGATCGCCCTGTTTTCGGGCAATTACAACATCACGGTCGATGGCGCCAACCGCGCTCTCAACCGTTTGGTGGGGTATTTTCTGCGTCAAGGTGCGGCGGTCCGGGTCTATTCACCAACAACCGACAACCCCGGCATGGCCCCAACCGGCGATCTGGTTTCGCTGCCTTCGCTGCCAATCCCGATGCGACCCGATTATCGGCTGTCTTCGGGGATAAATGCCCGGATCAAGGCCGATTTGGCGGAATTCAAGCCTAACATAGTACACGTTTCCGCGCCCGATATCAGCGGGCACAGCGCGATTGCCTGGGCTGGCAAAGCCGGATTGCCGGTGGTCGCATCGGTCCATACCCGATTTGAAACGTACCTTCCCTATTATCATCTGGGCTTGCTAGTGCCGCTGGCGATTGCAATCCAGCGGCGGTTCTATCGCCGCTGCAATGCCCTGCTCGCGCCTTCGCAATCGATGGTCGAAGTGCTGCGCGAAGAACGGATGGGCAGCGATATCGGGATCTGGTCGCGCGGGGTTGATCGAACGATCTTCGATCCGGCTCGGCGCGATCTGGCCTGGCGGCAAAGCCTGGGTATTGCAGACGATGATTTCGTGATCGGCTTCCTCAGCCGGGTAGTGATGGAAAAGGGGCTCGACGTGTTTTGCGACACGGTTGACGAGCTGCGCCGCCGCGGTGTGGCGCACAGGGTGATGGTGGTGGGCGAAGGCCCGGCCCGGGCCTGGTTTGAAGAACGACTGGGCAACGGTATTTTCATCGGATTTACCGGCGGAGCAGCGCTTGGCCGGGCTGTCGCTTCGATGGACACGATGTTTTTTCCATCAGAAACAGAAGCCTTCGGCAATGTCTCACTTGAAGCCATGGCATCAGGCATCCCGGTGGTTGCAGCGGCGGCAACCGGCAGCGAAAATCTGGTCGATGATGGCAAATCGGGCCGACTGATAGAACCGGGCAATATTGCCGGCTATGCCGATGCGCTGACCGCCTATGCGGGCGACCGCGATCTGGCCCGCAGCCACGGTGCAGCTGGCGAGCTGCTGAGCCGCGACTTTGATTGGGACAAGATCAACAAGGCTGTGGCCGATACCTATCTTAGGGTGATCAGCCAGGCCAATGGCAACGGCTAGCGTTTGCTTCGGTTTGGCCGAAGCAGCACACCACCGGCCCACTCCCCCTCCCGGCCACCCATAAGTTGCCCAAAATGGGGTGGCCGGGAGGGGGAGTGGGCCGGTGGAGTCTCCACGTAAGTGGAAAAGAATCTAGCGCAGCGAACCGTTGCCCGCTTCCTTGCGGCAAAACCACCACAGAAACGCAATCACCGCAATGATGGTGGCGGCCAGACCTGTTTCCAGCACCCCGGCCATGGCCTGAGCTGCAAAGCTGGCCAAGGCACCGATCAGCGATACCATGAATGCACCGGTGGCATGGCGGCTGCGCGCCAGCATCAGCACCGAACCCAGCACCGAGCCCCAGATTCCCAGCGACCAGCCCAGATGCGCCCACAGCGGCATGGCAGCCACGTAGTCTCGCATGGCCGGTGTCACGCCCTGAAGCGCGGCTTCCGGATCAATCTTGCTGAGCATGTATAGATAGGCGCCGAACATATTCCAGGCCAAACCCAGGCCCGCGATAGTCCAAAAGCTGAGCGGCGGCCTGACCGGCGCGGTTTCAAAAGTCATTTCCTCATCCCCGATTCTGCAAGGTTGGTGAAAGTTATCACGGAACTGACGATTTCTCAAATTGCCCGCCAGGTCCGCACAAATATCTATAATCGTTCAATTTTGCAGGCAACCCGGCCGTGCCCGTGCGAACCATTCCAGATTGCTTCGCTACGCTTGCATTGACGATTAACCTTGGGCACCGTTTGGTCTAAGCAGGGGGCACAATGTCCGATCTGTTTGCCGATGACCTGCCCCCGCCCGCCGCCGATTTGGCTGGCGCCAATCTGCCCGGCGAAGCCGCGCCATTGGCGAACCAATTGCGCCCGCGCAGTCTGGCCGATGTGATCGGGCAAGAACATCTGACCGGCGCAGAGGGCGCGATTGGGCGAATGGTTGCAGCCGGCCGGCTCTCCAGCATGATCCTGTGGGGCCCGCCGGGCACCGGCAAGACCAGCATCGCCCGGCTGCTGGCCGATGCCGTGGGGATGCGGTTCATTTCGGTGAGTGCAGTGTTCTCAGGCGTGGCCGATCTCAAAAAGGCCTTTGCCGAGGCCGAGCTGGCGGCGCGTGGAGGCTTGGGGCCAGGCCAACGTACACTGCTGTTCGTGGACGAAATTCACCGGTTCAACCGCGCACAGCAAGATGGCTTTCTGCCGTTCGTTGAAAAGGGCACTGTCACGCTGGTGGGCGCGACCACCGAGAACCCCAGTTTCGCACTCAACGCCGCCCTGCTCAGCCGGGCCCAGGTCCTGATCCTGCACCGGCTTGATACCGCCGCGCTGGATCTACTGCTGAACCGGGCTGAGGAATTGGCCGGGCCACTGCCGCTGACCGCAGATGCCCGTGCGGCACTGGTCGCCAGCGCCGATGGCGACGGCCGGTTCCTGCTCAATCAGGCAGAGACGCTTTACAACGCGAATATCCCCGATCCGCTTGATCCAGCCGCACTAGGCAAGTTCCTGCAGCGCCGGGTGGCAGTTTATGACAAGGACCGCGATGGGCATTACAATCTGATTTCGGCGCTGCACAAGGCGCTGCGCGGATCCGATCCGCAGGCCAGCCTCTATTACCTCGCCCGGATGCTGACCGCCGGGGAAGAGCCGCTCTATGTACTGCGCCGTCTGGTCCGGTTTGCCAGTGAGGATATTGGCCTGGCCGATCCGCAGGCGCTGACCCAATGCCTGGCAGCCAAGGATGCCTATCAGTTTCTGGGCAGCCCCGAAGGCGAGCTGGCGATCGTTCAGGCCTGCCTCTATCTGGCCGCCGCGCCCAAATCGAATGCGGCCTATGTTGCGCAGAAGGAAGCCTGGAAAAGCGCCCGCGAAACCGGCAGCCTGGCCCCGCCCGCCAACATCCTCAATGCGCCAACCAAGTTGATGAAAGATATCGGATACGGCGCAGGCTATGCCTATGATCACGATGCCAAAGACGGCTTTTCAGGCGACAATTACTGGCCCGACGAATTGCCCGCGCAAACCTATTACCGCCCGGCCCCGCGCGGGTTTGAGCGCGAGGTGCTGAAACGGCTTGAATGGTGGGACAAGCGGCGCAAGGATCGGCGCGGGGAATGAACCCAGGCGCGCCGCCTGACGGCGCTGTATGACCGGGATCAGGCGATCTTTTCCAGCCGGGCAATCTCGGCATCGATCTGGCGCAGGACTTCGGCCTTGGCTTCTGGGGAAAGGTGGGTGTCTGCAGAAACCCGGGCCCGGGCATGGCGCAGGCCTTCAAGCGATTGTGCTGGCGAGCCACCCTTGAGGCAGAAGGACATCACAGAGACTTCGCGCTGACCCTTGTCCTGTCGCTCCACCCGCGCGGTAAACGGCTTGCCATTGCCGCATTGCACGTGAGCCACCCCCGGCGCGGGCGGCATCGGCGGCTCGGCTAGGGATCCATCACCGTGAATCACATGGGTGCGCATTTCGCGGTGCTGCGGCGCGCCGGGGGGAAC
>NZ_JBEBKB010000070.1:0-6081 GCF_040079535.1 Novosphingobium sp.
CTCTCTGGGAGGGCGGGCTTCGCGCGGAGCGCGTTCCTCACGCAGAGCGCGATCTTCCTGGGCCGCAGGTTCAGCCCGCTCTGGCTTGCTGACGCGGCGCGAACGCGAAGGCCGCTCGGCACGTTCGTCCTGATCATCGCTGCGCGCGGCAGGCTTTCCGCCCTGCCCAACTTCAAACACCGGCAGCTTCGCGCCAGTCAGCTTTTCAACATTGGCGATCGCTTCGGCGTCTTCAGGCGCAATCAGGGTAAAGGCGCGGCCAGTCGCCCCGGCGCGGCCAGTGCGGCCAACCCGGTGAACGTAATCATCAGGATGCCATGGAGTATCGAAGTTGAAGACGTGCGACACGCCTTTCACGTCCAGCCCGCGTGCCGCCACGTCTGAGCAGCACAGTATGTTGATCGTGCCGTCCTTGAACCGATCAAGCTCTGCAATACGGGCCGATTGATCCATGTCACCGTGGATTTCGCCAGCCGAAAACCCATCCTGCTTCAGCGTCTTGGCCAAATCACGCACGGTGGTTTTGCGGTTGCAAAAGATCATCGCGGTCTTGACGTCGTCGGTTCGCAGCAATTGCTTCAGCACATCGCGTTTGCCGCGTGAAGATGTGACCGGAACCTTGAACTGGACGATCTGAGTGTTGGTTGAAGCCGGGCGGGCCACTTCGATATATTTGGGATTGGTCAGGAACTTGTCCGCCAGCTTTTTGATCGGCGGCGGCATGGTCGCGCTGAACAGCAAGGTTTGGCGCTGGGCTGGAAGCTTCGAACAAATCGTTTCAATATCGGGGATAAAGCCCATGTCGAGCATCCGGTCGGCCTCGTCGATCACCAGCAGATCGCAACCTGTCAGCAGGATCTTGCCGCGTTCGAACAGATCCATCAGCCGCCCCGGCGTGGCGATCAGCACGTCCACGCCGTCTTTCAGCGCCTTGACCTGATCGCCCATTTGCACGCCGCCAATCAGCAGCGCCATTTTGAGATCGTGGTTGACCCCGTAGAGCGCGAATTCATCAGCAACCTGGGCTGCCAATTCGCGGGTCGGTTCAAGAATCAGGCTGCGCGGCATCAGCGCGCGGCGCCGGCCGTGGGCCAGAATATCGATCATCGGCAGCACGAAGCTGGCGGTTTTTCCGGTTCCGGTCTGGGCCACGCCGATGATATCCTTCATCATCAGCACGCTGGGAATTGCCTGAGCCTGGATCGCGGTGGGCGTGTCATAGCCTTTGGCGGTTACCGCTGCGAGCAATTCGTCGGATAGGCCGATGTCGGCAAATTTCATGATCTTGCGCTATGTCCGGATGTAAAGGGGCCCAGCCCACGTGCCCAAAGCATGCGCTGGATTGGCCGGGCCATTGGCGCACAGCCGCAGGAAAGTCAAGAAAACGGTGCCCAGACCTTGTACTAAACCCGGTCAATCGCTCACTTGGACGATCTGCCGAAAGCCCACAACCTGGCAATTGGCCCCGCTGCGCGACATCAGCGCATCACGATCGACGCACAACTGCCCGTCTGCTGCGCGTTTCACGATCAGGCCCGAATAGAATTCGCGCGCCTGGCAGCCTTTTTCCAGCTGCGCCGTGATCAGACGGTTATCGCGCATAATCAGCAACAATTTGTTGCTGGTGGCCGGCTGAATTCCCGCGATTCCCGCCAGCGCAACGCATTTGCCAAACTTGCGCTCGATAAATCTGGGCTCGCGATCAGCCCTGCGATCAAACATATCGGGCCCATCAGGCATTGGCGCTGGGCGCGGATTGATCCGGATCGTTACCCGCTGTTCAATGCTGACCTGTTCGGCCGGCAGCGCCACCACCGGCGGACTGGCTGGCTGCACCACATCGCGCGGTGCTTCTACCACGGCCAGGGCCGGGAACAGCAGAGCCAGCGGGGCCAATAGGTGGAGCGCAGGGTTCATCGCCGCCGCTATAGCAGTGATGATTGAACCACCGCTTAACCTATCGCTCAGGACTCGCTCCGTTCGGGCCGGCATGCCATAGCGCATGGCGATGTCTGGATCTGATGCCACTTTTCTTGCTGCTGCGGCCGATTTGCTGGGGCCCAAAGGCTTCACCTGCGCTCCCGATGCAATGGAACCCTGGCTGACCGACTGGCGCGGCCGCTACACCGGCAAGGCCTGCGGGCTGGCTTCGCCGGCCGATCGGAATGAAGTTGCGGCGCTGATCGGCCTTTGTGCCCGGCACCGGGTGCCGCTGGTTGCACAGGGCGGCAATAGCGGCATGTCTGGCGGCGCCACGCCCGATGCCAGCGGCCAGGCCGTGCTGCTTTCGCTGCGGCGGTTGAACATGATCGGCCCGGTTGATCCTGCATCGCGTGAGGTTACTTGCGGGGCGGGCGTGATCCTGCAGCACCTGCATGAGGCCGCTGGTGCGGCGCGGTTGCGTTTCCCGCTGACTTTGGGCGGCAAGGGATCGGCCACAATCGGCGGTCTGATCGCCACCAACGCCGGCGGCACCCAGGTTTTGCGCCATGGCACGATGCGCGCGCAAGTGCTGGGGATCGAGGCTGTGCTGGCGGATGGATCGATCTATTCGGCGTTGACGGCGCTGAAAAAAGACAACCGCGGGTTCGATTTGAAGCAGTTGTTCATTGGCAGCGAAGGCACCCTGGGGGTGATAACCGCGGCCCGGCTGCGGCTGGCCCCGCCGATCACCGGCCGGCAGGTCGTCTGGGCGGGCCTCAAAGATATTGGAATGGCCCGCAAGCTGCTGGAACTGGCCGAAGCCCAGCTTGGGCGCAGGCTTGAAGGGTTTGAGGTTCTGCCGCAGCAGTGCCTTGATGCGGTGATCGGCCACCTTCCTGCCGCGCGAACTCCGCTGGCCCAGCCGCATGCCTGGCATGCCCTGATCGAGCTGGTCGGTGATGATCCCGCCGATGATCTGCCCGGCGCCGCGCAGGCCTTGCTTGAAGCCGCGGCCGGGCAAGGGATCATCGAAGATGCAGTGATGGCCATGAACGAAAGCCAGGCCGAAGCCTTCTGGCTATTGCGCGAATCGATATCTGCGGCGCTGCGCGGCAAAGGGGCCGCGATGCAGCACGATATTTCAGTGCCGGTTTCAGCTATGGCGCAGTTCGTTGCCACCGCCACCGCGCAGATCGAAAGCCTGTTTCCCGGCTGCCGTGCATTCGCCTTTGGCCACCTGGGCGATGGCAATGTCCATTTCCACGTGACAGCCCCGCCGCATGCGGTGCGCGGCACATGGGAGCTTGAACAAGGCAAGACGATCAGCCGTGCGGTCCACGATCTGGTAAGCGAATGGCACGGCTCCATCTCTGCTGAACATGGTATCGGCCAGATGAAGGTTGACGAACTTGGCCGCCTGGCTGATCCCGTAGCGCTGGATCTGATGACCCGGATCAAGGCTGCACTCGATCCGCAAGGCCTGCTTAACCCGGGAAAATTGCTACCGCTTGCGCCAAACCCGCCAAGTGCTTAAAGGCGCGTTTTGCGCCGGGAGCTTGCCGGCCAGGAATCGCCTTCTTACCGGAGAAATTGCAATGGCCAGCGCGCCCCAAGCCGCCACCCTGCCGATGTTTTACAACGATCTGATGCCGCTTAACAGCCGCGATCATGCTGAATGGAGCACGCGCTCAACCGAAACTGCAAAGTGGATGGTTGGTCAGCACGCTGTGCCGTTGACCGCAGAAGAATTTGTTCACGCATCGCGCAGCTACCCGATCGTTTTCTCGATCTCGGAAACGCCGGTCCCGCTGGCGCTGATGGGCCTGAACGAAGGGGTGAACACCTACTTCGATGCCGATGGCAAGCAGACCGATCCGGCCTATGTGCCGGCTTACGCCCGCCGCTATCCCTTCATGCTGGCCAAACTGGCGCCAGATTCGGACGAGCTTTCGCTGTGCTTTGATCCGACCAGCGAACTGGTTGGCGAATTTGACGATGGCAACAAGCTGTTCGAAGGCGGAGAGCCAACCGAAGCCTGCAAGGCAACCCTGGAATTCTGCCGCAATTTCGAAGAAGCCGGATTTCGCACTTCGGCTTTCGTTGAAGAACTGGTCAAGCACGGCCTGCTGATGGACGGCGAAGTATCGATCCAGCAAACCGGCAACGAAACCCCGTTCGTGTATCGTGGCTTCAAGATGATCGATCAGGAAAAGCTGCGCGAACTGCGCGGCGATGTGCTGCGCGCGATGAACCAGAACGGCATGCTCGCGCTGGTCTATGCCCACTTGTTCAGCCTTGAACACATGAGCGAAGTGTTCGCGCGGCAGGTTCAGCAGGGTCAGGGACCGATTCCCGCTCCGACTGCCTGATTCTAGGGGCCAAATTCTTAACGGCGCGGTCCCGCTAACTGGCGGAATCGCGCCGTTTCGTTTGCGCAGCTTTGAGCAGGCTTGAATCCCTTCGCAGAGACGACTATTTGTTAACGGTCTCGCCGTGCTTCCCTCATGGCCCGGCGGGTCAGGTGCATTCGTGCACCACCTCCCTGAACCTTGGCCACCTCGTGCTGCTTGCACGAGGTGGTTTTTTATTCGGCTGCGCTGACCCAGCTTTCAGGCCTGCCCAGACGGCCAAGATCGGCTACTTCACCGGCCATTCGGCGGACCAGTCCGATCAGCAAATCAACCATGGCATCAAATCCGGCGCCTGGTTCTGCCAGCCGCGCATCCAGATAGTTTGATCGGTCGATCTCAAGCTGAAGCGCGTGGATCCCGGCTGCCGGATCGGCATGCCTATTCAGCACATAGCCGCCGGCATAGGGCCGGTTATGTGCAGCGCCGCAGCGGTGCTGGGCAAAATAGCTGAAACAGCTGCCCACCAATGTCCCGCTGCAAGAAGCGCCAAACCGATCACCCAGCACAAAATCAGGACCGGCCTGCCCGCCGCGAAAACCCAGCGGCGGCATTGAATGCAGATCAAGCAGCAAAGCAGCCCCCCACCGCATCCGCAAAGTGGCAAGGGTTTCTGCCAGGCATGCGTGGTAGGGCGCGTGGATCTGTTCAATCCGGGCGGCAAGATCAGCCTCATCATGGCGGCGCTTCCAAAGTTCACCCAGGCCCTGCAGACGGCGCGGGATCAGCCCCAGCCCGCTGCGAACCCGGATCCCCGGCTTCGGATTTGCGCCGCTATCGGGCGCCCCGCGGGCAAACATATCCCAATCAATTTCATCGCTGCCGCGGTTAAGGTCAATCATCGCGCGCGGCGCATTGGCCACCAGCAGCGCCGCGCCGGTTTGCCGTGCCACCCGTTCAGCCAGCCGATCGGCATAGCGATCCTCCAGCTTGAGAGCGGCAAATCCAGGATTGCGCATCCGTTCAAGCAGCGTGCCGGGATAGGCCCGCCCGGCATGCGGAACTGCGATCAGTATGGGAATTGCCGATGGCTGCGGCGCAACCAGCGAAAAGGCCGGCAGACCGCCGCTGCCAGGGATGATGCCCCCGGTTTTCCGCTGCGAATCGTTCCAATTGAGCACTTCGTGTTCCATCGCTCAGAATTGGCCTGCTGCGCGATCTGTGTCAAAGTGCCCAATGCCTAACAAACAAGCCAGATTGTTAACCTGCCTTGTCTATGTATCATGGCAATCGCGACCGGCGTGAAAGCGGCGGTAAGGACAACGCAAACCAGAACGAGCCTGATATGATCCGCATCCTGCTTGCCGAAGATGAAGCGGCCATGCGCACCTACCTTGCGCGCGCGCTTGAAAACGCAGGCTATGAAGTGATGGCAGTCGATCGCGGTACGGCCGCGATCCCATTGCTTCAGGAATATGAATTCGATCTGCTGCTGTCGGACATCGTGATGCCCGAAATGGACGGGATCGAACTAGCCCAGCGCTGCGCCGAGATCAGCCCCAAAACCAAGGTGATGTTCATCACCGGGTTCGCTGCGGTGACACTGAAAGCCAGCCGCGAGGCACCGCAAGCCAAGGTGCTGTCCAAGCCGTTCCATCTCAAAGACCTGGTGCTTGAGGTTGAGCGCATTTTCGGCCAGCAAGCGCAGGCAAGCATTTAGTTTATCCGCTAGCGCGGCCGACAACACCGGCCCGCTCCCCCTCCCGGCCACCCATAGGATAACCTTAGGTTCTGGGCGGCCGGGAGGGGG
>NZ_JBEBKB010000071.1:0-4856 GCF_040079535.1 Novosphingobium sp.
ACTTGATAAGGCAGCGGCCACGAATGAGCGCGTCTATGTGGTTCGAGCCTGCACACTGTTGATCAAGGCTGCAAACCTGAAGGAACTGGCGCGCAATGATGCCCCGTCCGAATATCTAAATGCAGTCAATACCGATCTGACCAACGCGCGAATTCTTACAAATGACATTTGCAAAATAGCCAATGGATCCACACCTTTTCCCAGAACCGACGCCCGGACCGATGCCGCGATCAATGCCCAGAAGCGCGATCTGCAGAAGGGAGTAACCTGGGCTTTGGGAATGTACCAGATGGCCACCAGCCAATGGGAAGAAGGCAACCAGGCCGCAGCTTGTTCAACTGTCGGTGCTGCTGCCGACGAACTGGCCCGGATCACCAGCGCGATGCGGGCCAATCCAGAGCTCGAAGGGGCCTTTGGCAATCCCGCGCAGATTTATCATAATGCCAAGATCGTTGTAGAAACCCGCGATGAAACTTTCTGCAACAAGGTCACAGGAGCGCAGCGAAATTCCCTGGAGCAGGATGCGTTGCAAGGCGAAACCAAAGGCAAGGAGGCGAAGCGCCTATACGAGGCCGGGGATTTTCCCGGCTCCTGCGCGGCTGCGCGCCTTGCGGTCGATGCGTATGCCCGGATGACCAGCGCCTTGCGATCCGACCCAACCTTAAGATCTGCCTTCAATGATCCTGACGCTGTCTTTGAAAATGCCAAAGTCATTGCTGATTACCGCGACCGATTTTATTGCGCCGAACCGGGTTGAAGGATCGATCCGCAAGGACAAGGCCACCAAGCTTGGCGGTATCACATTGTTTGGGAGAAATTCGAAGGAAGTCGCCGCCAAGATGGTGTGGCAAGATCCACGGCTATTTGGGGAACGGGGTCAAAGCCACACTCATTGAAACCCGCCCGATCACGCCACAGACGTCGCGAAGCAAACCGCCGCCCATTCCCCCACCCAGGTCAGGTTGCCAATGGGTCAGCGGTTCCACACCGATCCATTTGCCCTGTGGTTGCCTGACCAGATTTACCTGCAAGTTGGAATTGGGATCGGCCACCACGCCCGATACTGGGCGGGATATACCATGCGCCCAATCAGCCGGGCCGAGCACCTGGGCGAGCGGTCCGGCATCGGCGATAACTTCGTATTTCAGGCGAAACCAACTGATACCACTGGCAGTCCGCGCTTCCATCGCATCCATAAACCAGGGGCCGCCATGTGGTGCCGTTCGTTCCGAACTCGGGTAGATAAGTGGATCGACCAACTTCGGTTTGGGTGCTTGGTACCCGGCAATTTCGATTGGCCGTGGCTGGGCCAGCGTAACCCGCGCCAGCGCGCAGGGTTGATCATCCCCCACGCAGAACAGTGCGTTATCGACCAGACTGATCCGGCCACCCGCGCGGACAACAGAAATCTCGGTGCGGAGCGATGCCATCGGAACCGGGCGAAGAAACCAGATGCTGGCGCTGACCGCGAAACCCCAGCTCCGTTCTGATGCGAGCCGTTCGATCTCCCCAGAAAGCAACCCTGCAATCGCCCCGCCCTGAAGCCCGGAAAATGGCCCGCGCGCCAGCTCCGTGGGTTGCCAATTTGCGGGTTCTGCACCTTGTTCAAAAATCGCCATGTTCAATTCCCGGTTGCAAATGGTTCAGGAATGCCCAATAACCATCCAGTGGATGGATATTGAATTGCGATGATCAACCGATTGAGTCAAGCGCCGCGCGGAATGGTTGCAATTTGGGTTGCCGGATTGTTGGGTTTCCCGGTAAAGTCACTGATGGCGATGCCTGTGACACGCACGACTTATCGGCATGGAAACGTCCGCGTGGATGCCGTGAACGCTGCATCTGATGCGGTGTCGCTGCACGGCGCGGAGGCTCTAAGCCTTCGCCGCATTGCGGATTTGATCGGCGTGGCCCACCGCACTATCTATCACCACTTTGCTAATCGCGAGGCGTTGCTGGATGCAGTAGCAGAGCGCGGCTTTGAAAAGCTGGGGTTGGAGCTTGGAGCCGCCAGCAATGCCGCTGCGTTTATCGCCCAATATCTAACCTTTTCGCTTGGCGCTCCGCATCTTTACGCGCTGATGATGAGCCGCCCACATGCCACGATGAAATTCAAACCAGCACTTCAAGCCGCAGCGCACCTCAGCATTGCCGAGGCTATGCGGCACTTCACCAAACCCGACGACAGTCCGCAGGATCGGCGCCGGGCGGTGATGCGCGTGCTGGTGCTCCTGCACGGAAGTCTGTCGCTCTATGGGTCTGGTATCCTTGACCAGCCAAGCCAGGCGCATTTCATCGCTGAAACGCAGGCCATGCTTGGCACCGGAACCATGGAATCGCCCTGAAGGAGAATTGCAATGCTCGACATCCGTCCAAACTGCGAATGCTGTGATCTCGATCTGCCAAATGGAGACCCTCGTGCCCGGATCTGCACGTTCGAATGCACGTTCTGCGCGGACTGTGCCGAAACGAATTTCGCCGGGGCCTGCCCTAACTGCGGCGGCGATCTGGTCTTGCGGCCAACCCGGCCCGAAGCGTTGTTGGTAAAGGCTCCGCCATCAACCAAACGTGTGATCAAGCCGCACGTTGGATGTGTGCCCTTGGTTGATTGCCTGCAATAGCGCTGGACAGAAATAGGGGGGCGCCTGTTGAGCCGCGCCCCTCCAACCAGACTTGCCCCGAGCGGCAATGTTCGCCATATGTCCCAAATGGCCGAACTGATCATCCGCCGGGGCCTTGACGAGCCCGACACCACCGCCAGCTTTGTGCCGCACAAGCCGGCACGGCCGCAGAAGGCGGACGGGGGCAAGCCATTCCGGATCGTCTCCGAATATTCCCCGGCCGGCGATCAGCCCACCGCGATTGCAGAGCTGGTTGAGGGCGTGAACAATGGTGAGGCGACGCAGGTGCTGCTGGGCGTTACCGGCAGCGGCAAGACCTTTACCATGGCGCAAGTGATCGAGGCGACGCAGCGCCCGGCGCTGATCCTGGCCCCCAACAAGATCCTTGCCGCACAGCTTTATGGCGAGATGAAAAGCTTTTTCCCTGACAACGCGGTGGAATATTTTGTATCCTACTACGATTACTACCAGCCCGAAGCCTATGTCCCGCGCAGCGATACCTACATCGAGAAGGAAAGCTCGGTAAACGAGGCGATCGACCGGATGCGCCATGCCGCCACCCGCAGCCTGCTTGAACGCGATGACGTGATCATCGTGGCCTCTGTTTCGTGCATCTATGGGATCGGTTCGGTTGAGACCTATTCGGCGATGATCTTTGACCTCAAGAAAGGTGAAAGCGTCGATCAGCGCGAACTGATCCGCAAGCTGGTGGCGCAGCAATACAAGCGCAACGATGCCGCTTTTCAGCGCGGCAATTTTCGGGTGCGCGGCGATAGCCTTGAGATCTACCCATCGCACTATGAGGACATGGCATGGCGGATCAGCTTTTTCGGCGACGAGATCGAGGATATCTCTGAATTCGATCCGCTGACCGGCAAAAAAGGGGCGAGCCTCGACAAGGTGCGGATCTATGCCAATTCGCACTATGTGACGCCGGGACCGACGATGCAGCAGGCGGCTCAGGCGATCCGGTTCGAACTTACCGAGCGGCTGAAAGAGCTGGAGGCTGAGGGAAAGTTGCTTGAGCACCAGCGGCTGGAGCAGCGCACCAATTTTGATCTTGAGATGATCGCGGCAACCGGAAGCTGCGCCGGGATTGAGAACTATTCGCGCTTTCTGACCGGCCGCCTGCCGGGCGAACCGCCACCAACGCTGTTTGAATATCTGCCCGATAACGCGCTGTTGTTCGTCGATGAAAGCCACCAGACCGTGCCGCAGATCGGCGCGATGAGCAAAGGCGATCATCGCCGCAAGATCACGCTGGCCGAATTCGGATTTCGCCTGCCCAGCTGCATCGATAACCGCCCGCTGCGGTTTAACGAATGGGATATAATGCGGCCCCAAACGGTGGCCGTTTCAGCCACGCCGGGCAACTGGGAAATGGAACAATCGGGCGGGGCCTTTGCCGAACAGGTGATCCGGCCCACCGGCCTGATCGATCCGCCGGTGGAAATTCGCCCGGTTGAAGATCAGGTGCAGGATTGCATCGAACAGTGCCGCAAGGTTGCGCAGGCCGGATACCGAACGCTTGTCACCACGCTGACCAAGCGGATGGCCGAGGATCTGACCGAATTCATGCACGAAGCCGGTTTGCGGGTGCGCTATATGCATAGCGATGTGGAAACGCTTGAACGGATCGAGCTGATCCGCGATCTGCGGCTTGGGGTCTATGATGTCCTGGTGGGTATCAACCTGCTGCGCGAAGGCCTCGATATCCCCGAATGCGGGCTGGTGGCAATCCTGGATGCGGACAAGGAAGGCTTCCTGCGCAGCGAAACCAGCTTGATCCAGACCATCGGCCGCGCCGCGCGCAACATCGATGGCCGGGTAATCCTCTATGCCGACCGGATCACCGGATCGATGGAACGCGCGATGGCCGAAACCGACCGCCGCCGCGAAAAACAGCACGCCTACAACATCGAACACGGCATCACGCCCGAGAGCATCAAGCGCAACATCCACGATATCGTCGCCGATACGGCATCGCGCGATGGCGTGCTGGTCGAGATCGAGGACGATGCTCGCAACAATCTGGTGGGCCACAACCTGCGCAGCTACATCGAAGAGCTTGAAGGGAGGATGCGGGGCGCCGCAGCTGACCTTGAGTTTGAGGAAGCTGGACGGTTGAGGGACGAAATCCGCAGGCTTGAGGCCGATGAACTTGGCCTGCCCGGTGAAAGCTACGCGCCGGTTGTGGGTCGAAGCAATGAGGGCAAGCCGGGGACCAGGAAGGGC
>NZ_JBEBKB010000072.1:0-4842 GCF_040079535.1 Novosphingobium sp.
CCCAGCACCATCACCGCCGTGGCCAGCCACGGTCCAATGCTGGCAGACAAGGCCAGGGTGAGCCCCAGAACCAGCGCCATCAGCGTGAAGAACACCAGCACCAGCGCCAGCGCGCCCCACCCAGCAATGCCTTTTGCGCCTTGCCCGGCAACAGCGGCGCGGCTTTTCTGATAAGCCAGCTCCGCATCCAGCAGGGTGCGGCCATCGCTGACCAGCTGGCGAACGTCTTCCACCAGCGAACGTTCAGCCGGGTTGGCTGGCTGGTCTGCAATCAGAGGTGGAGCTTCATCGTCCATTGCCGCGACAAGAGGCTGGGGCACCGGGCCTGTCAACTCTTGCCGATCAGCTTTCGTCAGACGATCCGCCGCGAAACAGCCGTGCCAGAAAGAAACCGGCAACCGCAGCGATGCCGATTGCCAGGCCTGGGCTTTTGCGGACGAATTCCTTGGCATCATCGCCCAGTTCGGACAATTCCTTGGAATCGATCTTGGCGGCGGTTTCCTGCATCGATCGTGCCGCAGTGCGGGCATAATCGCCATATCGCGTACCCAGCTTCTCATCGATTGCACCGGCGTTTTCAGAAACGACCCTGCCCAGGCTCGAAATCGCGTCGCTGGTCTTGGCCTTGCCTTCCTTGGCCAGATCGGCGGCGCGGTCCTTGGCCTGGGCAGCCAGATCCTTGGCTTCCTCGGCCCAGTCACCACTTTTGGCGGCGATTTGTTCGCGGTAGGCTCCGGCTTTGGCGGTGGCCTCATCCTTCAGTGCGGCGGCACCGGCCTTGGCTTCCTCGATTGCTTTGGAAAATTTGGCTTTGGCCGCATCGGTTGCGGCGGCGGCATTGGCAGGCGCGGGCTTCTTGGCTGCAGCAACCTTTTTAGCCGGCGCCTTGGCCGCAGTTGCAGGTTTTGCAGTAGTCTTGGTGGGGGTCTTGGCCATGATCTTACCTTTCGCTGCCCGCCGGCCGGGCCTGGATCCGATGTGGATACGAATTACTATCTCTTCAAGCCCCTGTCATGCTGCATTGCAACTTGCGGGTATCGGCGGGGCTGCCTAGGGAATTGCACAAATGCCCTTGAGGAGTTTGACCCGCCATGACCGCGATTATTGACATCCACGCTCGTGAAATTCTTGACAGCCGGGGCAACCCGACGGTTGAGGTGGACGTTTTGCTTGATGATGGCAGCTTTGGCCGCGCGGCCGTGCCTTCGGGTGCATCAACCGGGGCGCACGAGGCGGTGGAACTGCGCGATGGAGACAAGAAGCGCTATCTGGGCAAAGGCGTGCTCAAGGCTGTGGCAGCGGTAAACAGCGAGATCACCGATGCGCTGCTGGGTATCGATGCTGAAGACCAGCGCGAAATCGATGCGCTGATGATAGAGCTCGACGGGACTGAGAACAAGGCGCGGCTTGGTGCCAATGCCATCCTGGGGACCAGCCTGGCGGTGGCCAAGGCTGCGGCCAATGCGCGGGGCCTGCCGCTCTATTCCTACATCGGCGGGGTTTCCGCCCATGTCTTGCCGGTGCCCATGATGAATATCATCAACGGCGGCGAACATGCCGATAACCCGATTGATTTCCAGGAATTCATGATCATGCCAGTTGGCGCAGATAGCCTGGCCGAAGCTGTGCGGTGGGGATCGGAAATCTTTCACACCCTGAAAAAGGGGTTGCACGACAAGGGCCTGGCCACAGCCGTTGGCGATGAAGGTGGTTTCGCCCCGAACCTTTCAAGTACCCGCGCGGCGCTGGATTTCATCATGGAATCAATTGCCAAGGCCGGGTTCAAGCCCGGTGAGCAGATTGCCCTGGCGCTCGATTGCGCCGCGACTGAGTTTTTCAGGAACGGCAAATACGAAATCAGCGGTGAGGGTCTCTCGCTTAGCCCCACCCAGATGGCCGATTATCTGGCCGCCTTGTGCAAGGATTACCCGATCCGCTCAATCGAAGACGGCATGGGTGAGGATGATTTCGAGGGCTGGAAGGCGATTACCGATCTGGTCGGCGATAAGGTCCAGCTGGTTGGTGACGATCTGTTTGTAACCAACCCCAAGCGGTTGACGATGGGGATCGAGATGGGATTGGCCAATTCGCTGCTGGTAAAGGTCAACCAGATCGGCACGCTGTCCGAAACGCTGGATGCTGTCAGCATCGCGAACCGCAACGGCTATACCGCTGTAATGAGCCACCGATCAGGCGAAACCGAGGACGCAACCATCGCTGATCTGGCAGTGGCCACCAACTGCGGCCAGATCAAAACTGGGTCGCTGGCCCGATCAGACCGGCTTGCCAAATACAACCAGTTGATCCGGATTGAGGAAGAGCTGGGAGATGCTGCCCACTATGCCGGGGCAGGCGCGTTTGGGCGGCTTGCCTAAGCCCTGGGTAAATGCGGCAATACAATCAAAGCCAATCAGCGCGCGGGGACCATGCCTGTTCTCGCGCCGATTGGCTGACCATGTCCGGGTTCGGGGCAGCAATTGCACCCTTTCGCCAAATCGTCGGAAAATTGTCGGTTGCATGTTCATTCGATAGTTGTTTAATCGTCTGATTAACGGGCGCGGGCTAGGAGCGGCGATGACCAATTTCCCAAGCCATCCGGCGCAGGTTTCGCCAGAGTGGCTGACAACCCAACTGCATCGCCACGGAATAGGCCCTGATGCAGCGATTACCGATATTCGCTGGGAGCCGATCGGCACCGGACAGGTTGGCGATAGCGCGCGGTTTCATCTAAGCTACGATCGCCCTGATTGCGGCCCGGCCAGCGTGGCGGGCAAGTTTCCGGCCGAGGATCTGGCCAGCCGCGGCGTTGCCGGGGCCTTCGGGCTCTATGCCAAGGAAGTGAGCTTCTACCGCGAACTCGCACCGCAGCTCGATATCCGCGTGCCGGGCGTAATTGCCGCCGAACTGGCTGAGGACGGCGTCGAATTCGTGCTGATTTTCGAAGATCTGGGTCCCTGCCGGGGCGGCAACCAGCTAAACAGTTGCAGCCTGGCAGATGCCCGTGCCGGTATCTGCCAGGCCGCCGGGCTGCACGCACCCAGCTTGATCAACCCGGCCTTGATCGACCGGCCCTGGCTTAAGCCAAAGCCTGGTCAAGTTGAACAGATCAAGGCGCTGTATGGCAATGCCCAGGCAACCTTCCGCGAACGCTACGGCGATCTGCTTGAGCCTGAATTGATGGCGATCTGCGAAAACCTATGTGATTTGAGCGAGCTTTGGTTTGGCATGGAGCGCGGCGCCAGATGCCTGGTCCACGGTGACTTCCGGCTCGACAATATGCTGTTCGATATCAAAGGCGGTGCAGAGCCGATCGCGGTGCTCGATTGGCAGACGATTGCAATCGGCAGCGGCATGACTGACATCGGCTATTTCATGGGCACAGGCATCGGCGATACCCTTCGCCGCGCGCATGAGGATGAGCTGCTTGATCTTTACTGCGCTGAAATGTCGAGCCGCGGTGTTCCGCTTAGCCGTGCCGAGATTTGGGACGAATACGTGGTGGGCGCACTGCACGGCGTTTCCACTGCGGTGTTCAGCGCGGCCTACGTCGAACGAACCGAGCGCGGCGATGCCAATTTTCTTTCAATGGCCCGCGGCGGGTGTTCGCTGGCACTGCAACATGGATCGTTGGTAAAGCTAAAGGGATAAAACCTCTCGCTTCGTCATCCCCGCGCAGGCGGGGACCCAGAGCGGGCCAACACTGGGTCCCCGCCTACGCGAGGATGACGAACACTTTGAAGGAAGCGGAGTATGCTGACCAAGGGCGATGACTATCCGTTGCACCAAACGCCTGAGCCGGTTGCCTATGCCGGGACGGACCGGAACTTTTACGACCGCTATTTCTTTAACGGTTATGCTCCCGATGGCTCGGGCTTTTTTGCCGCGGCACTGGGGATATATCCGCACCTCAACGTTGCCGATGCCCATTTTTGCGCGATCCGCGATGGGGTGCAGTACAATCTCCACGCCAGCCGCGAACTGGGGATGGAGCGGCTTGATATGCAGGTCGGCCCGATCCGGATCGAGGTGATCGAGCCACTTAGCAAGTTGCGGATCGTTGTGGACGGCGAAGGGCTGAAGGCTGATCTGACCTTTGCCGGCCGGGCCTTTCCAATTGAAGAGCCGCGCTTCATCCACCGGATCGGCCCGCGCACGTTCATGGATTACACCCGGATGACCCAGAACGGGCATTACTCGGGCTGGATCGACGTGGATGGTGAGCGGCACGATTGCGCGCCTGGCACCATGGGCACGCGCGATCGCAGCTGGGGCGTGCGTCCCGTTGGCACCCGCGATGAACAGCCGCACGGCAGCGGTGTGATCCCCGGTTTCTTCTGGCAATGGACCCCGATCAACTTTGCGGACCGCAGCGTGTTTTTCCACGTGAACGCCGATGCCAAGGGCAATCGCTGGAATACCCGTGCGGTGATTGCGCCTGATGGATCCGATGCCGATGGCTTGTTCGATTCCGAAGGGGAAATGGCATCGCCGCTTGTCCCCGGCACCCGCTGGCCCCGGGATGGAAAGCTGGTGATCGAAGGGCCAGACGGCCCGGAAACCCTGACGCTTGAGCCGGTCGGCCGGTTCCAGATGCGCGGGCTTGGCTATACCTCACCCAAATGGAACCACGGGCTCTATCACGGACCGCTTGAAGTGGAGCGCGAGGATTTTGGCCTGGAACAATGCAGCCCCGGATCGATGGACAATTTTCACGTTCAGCTGCCCTGCAAGGTTACCAGCGACAAGCACGGCGAGGGTTTTGGCGTGTTTGAGCAGCTAATTATCGGGCCCTATGCGCCGATGGGATTGAAGGAGTATATGGACCTTGGATAGTGCCGGGGC
>NZ_JBEBKB010000073.1:0-4838 GCF_040079535.1 Novosphingobium sp.
TAGTGTTTAGGCGGCGGCTCTATCCGACCAATGACGCCTCAATCGCGATCCGGATCGCTTCGCTGGTGTGGTGCGCGCCCATCTTGCTGAGCATGTTGGCGCGGTGAATTTCAACCGTGCGCGGGCTGATCGCCAGTCGTTCGCCGATCAGCCGGTTGGACAGGCCATCGGCCACGCCTTCAAGCACCTCGCGTTCGCGCCGGGTCAATTTCTGGATCCGGCTACGCGCCATCGCTTCGCGCAGGCGCACATTGCCCGATGCCGCGCCGCTTTGCTCTGCCATCTCGATTGCCAGACGAACCTGCGCCTCGCCCACCGGCCAGTCGATGTAATCCAGCGCACCGGCCAGCACCGCCCGGACCACCCGCGGGATCACCGGCTCTGGCGCATAGGCCACCAGCGGAACCCAATTGCCGCTGCTGGTCATGGCCTGGATAAGATCGTGAATCTCATCGCCCTCGTCCGCAACCAGCGCCACGCTGCCGCGCGGCCAGCGCTGCATCATTTCCCCGACGTTCTCGAATGGCTCAACATGAATGCCGGTCCCGGCCAGGCTGTGCGAAATCGCCGCCCGCCGCCGGAAATCGCAGTCCACCAAGATTATCGTATGCCCCTGATCCATCGCAAATGCCCCTAGTTGTTAATGCCTAGGGGATATGCCGAAGTGTCCCTGGGCGCCCGCCGCGATGCCTCGAATTCGAAGCGAGTGAACGGGTGTGCCGCGCCAAAAGGGCGCAGCGCCGCCCGTTGCAATTGCTCCAGTTCGGACATTATTCGTTCCCCCGCAGTGCCTGCGCTATTTCCGCCATATCCTGGCTGAGCCGGGCAACTGCACCGGGATCGAAATTGATCACACTATCCAGCAAGGTTCGCCGGGCCCCGGCATAAAGCTGGCCAAGCACCGCTGCCATCTGGGCGGCGGGATCGATGCCCAATTGCAATGCTGCGATTGCGGCCAGTGCGCGGGTCAGCGCTTCGCTCTTGGCCTGATTATCGCTGCGGGTGTTGGCGTGCAAGGCAAGCGCCAGTGCAGAACAAAGCTGATCGTAGCAGACCAGCACCAACTCGCGCGGATCGGCGCCGGCCACCCGGGCATCGAAATCGACGCGGCGATAAGCGTGGGCAGGGTTTCGTAAGGCGTGCATGGCTTATCCGCTGTTAGAATTGTTCCAGGCATCGATCTGGTTCTTGAGGAACGAGAGCGTGGCGCGCGATGCGCCGACCCGGCTGTCGGTTGTGGCGAAGCGGGTGATGAACTGCGCCCGCAGCTTTTCCTGGGATTCGGCCAGTTCAATCTTTTCTGCCGCCAGCTTCAGCTTCTGGGCGTTGAGTCGCGACAACGAGCCGCCCAGCGTGCCCGGATCGGTGATCGTGCTGGCAGAGCGGCTAAGCTTGTCGATCGTGGCATAGACTCCGAAGATTCCGTTGGTCAGCATCGCCGCCACGCCCGAGGGAGACGACTTGAGCGTGGCGGCGAGCCGGGTGGAATCGAGGCGGAAGGTGCCATCGCGGTTGGTTGCAAGGCCAAGATCGGCCAAAGTACGCGGGGCCCCTGCGGCAGCCCCCGGCATCACGGCGCCGCCAGCCAGCTGCCCCATCGCCCGGCGCAGCGCGCGGGTTCCAGGATCGCGCGCCAGATCGCCCGATAGTGGATCGGCATCGGTATTGAGCTCTGCCACCAGCTCGTTAAGCGCGGCGGTAAGGTCGTTCATGAAGGTGTTGACGGCAGCCGATGGATCGCCAAAGCGGATCGTGGTCGGCGCGCCGGGATTGGTTCCGGTTAGCGCCAGATTGAGGCCGGGCACGATATCGCTGATGCTGTTCGATGCGCTGGTCATGGTCAGCCCGTCCAGCTTGAACTGCGCGCTTGCCGCCGGGGTCAGCCGCCGCAACGGATCGCCAGCAGGAGACCAGGCTAGCGCTGCCAGTCCTTCCTCACCGGCGGTTTCGGTGGCTTCCAGCACAAAGGCATTTGCTGCACCCGTAGCGCCCTTAAGCATCAGGTGCGCGCCATCGGTGCCGTTCAGAACATAGGCGGTAACGCCGGCGCCCGCGGCGTTGATCGCGCCCGCCACATCGGCCAGCGTCGATCCGCTGGCGATTGTCAGCGTAACCGGCAAATGGGCGGCGTCTTCGGTAAAGCCGGCCCCGGCGATAGTTCCAAAGCGCAGCGTCAGACTGCCAGAGCCGACCGGACCCGTGGGGGCCGGGATCACCGGGCTGCTCAGCACTTGCGCAGCAGCCAAGCTGGTCACTTCAAGGGTATAGCTGCCGCTGCCAGTGGCCGCACCGCGTGAAACCCCGGCTACCGATCCATTGGCGATAATCGGCTGGCTTGAAAGATCGCCGGTGCGGACACGTTCCCCCACACCAGCCGCCATTTGCTGGATCATGTTCTTGATCGACGATGCGGCAGTAATTTGCCGATCAACCGTTTCAGATTTCACCGTTACGCGGTCAATTTTGACGGCGAACTGTGCGGCTGCAAGGCTTTCGGCCAAAGCAGCCATGTCTATCCCGCTGCCGCCGCCTAGCGTCTGGACGATCGAACTGGTGGCGGATGTTGTGGGCATGGTGTGTAGAACGGTCCGGCGGGCGGGCGATTAAGTGTTTGCCGCAGGATCGGGCTTGCCCTGGGTATCAAAGCGCAGATCCAGCGGAACGTTGATGGCCGGCCGGGCCGGATTTTCCCCGCGCCGCAGCGAAAGCACGAAGGCCAGCACCGCCGCAACGGCGGCATAAAGCTCCTCGCGGATCACCTGATTTTCGCGGGTGGTGAAATAGACCGAGCGGGCCAGCGCAGGGTATTCCAACGTTGGCACGGCCAGTTCGGCGGCCAGCTGCCGCATCGCTGCGGCCTTGTCGCCGCGGCCCTTGGCCAACACGATTGGCGCGGCGGCCTTGGCCGGATCATAGGCCAGGGCAACCGCGAAGTGGCTGGGGTTGGTCAGCACAAATTGCGCTTCCTTCATCGCCTTGGCCACTGCGCCGCTGGCATACTGGCGTGCGCGCTGGCGCTGCGCTGCCTTGCGTTCGGGTGAACCTTCGCTTTCCTTGTGCTCATCGCGGAGCTCCTGCTGGCTCATCCTGAGACGCAGGTAGCGCCGGACCCACTGGATCGGGAAATCAGCCATCGCAATAATCAGCAATCCGCCTGCAAGCAGCAGCAGCAGCCCGGTCAGCGCCTGCCAGGCCAGCACCAGCGCCGGGCCCAGCGCGGCGACCCGGCCCAGCCCCATCAAATCCTGGAGATGCGCCCGCGCCCAGGCCCATGCGATAGCGCCCAGCAACAAGACCTTGGCAATGCCTTTACCGGCCTCGATCCAGCCGGCCGCGCCGAACATCCGTTTGAGCCCCGATAGCGGATTGATCCGTGACCCCTTGGGCGCCATGTTGGCGGCAACCCAGCGGCCATCTGCCGGGCCCAGTTGAACCAGCAGAACCGCCGCCAGCACGCTCAGCGCCAAAAGCACCACCGGCG
The DNA here is from genome assembly GCF_040079535.1 of Novosphingobium sp. Classification (GTDB taxonomy): domain Bacteria; phylum Pseudomonadota; class Alphaproteobacteria; order Sphingomonadales; family Sphingomonadaceae; genus Novosphingobium. The sequence continues at coordinate 3,482 of NZ_JBEBKB010000073.1, forward strand.
CAGCTACGCCTAGCGCCAGATTGGCCAGCGCAGCGCCGGGGGAGAAATCCTCCAGCGCGGCACGGTCCCAGCTAAGCCCGCTGCGCGCGCCATCGGCAAGCCGGCCAAACAGCCACGGCCCGGCAAATTTCAACCACGCCGCACCGGCCAGCAGCGCCGCCGCATTGGCCATATCGCGTGACCGCAAGACATCGCCTTTAAGGGCGGCGTCGCGTTTGCGCTTTTCGGTTGGGGCAAAGGTCTTTTCGCCGCTCATCGCATTAGCAGACTTGCAGCTTGCTCAATACCCTGGGCCGAAAGATCGGCGAATTGATCGGCCAGTAGCGGAGCCGCAGCGATCAGCGCGGCAATCCCGGCCAGTACCCCTGCAGGCAGGCCCAAAGAGAACAGATTGAGCGATGGGGCCGAACGGCTGAGCACACCGGCCACCATCTGCACCAGCAGCAGCACCAGCGTGACCGGCAGGGCAATCGCCACTGCGGCGATAAACATGTCGCTGCCAAACAAGGCCACGCTTTGCAGCTGTTCGGCCGAAAGCCAGGCAGCGCCCGGCGGAAAGGCGGTGAAGCTTTCGATCACCAGCTTCAGCCAGGTCAGGTGACCGCCAAGGCCCAGGAACACGACGGTCAGCAGCACGGTGAAATACTGCCCCAACGCGGGCGAATGCGCGCCGCTGACGGGATCTGATGCGGTGGCGATGCTCATCCCCATCGCCCCGCCGATCTGCTCTGCGGCAAGGATCGGCGCGGCGAAGGTCAGTTGCAGCACGAAGCCCAGCGTCAGGCCGATCAGAACCTCGCTCAGCAAGATCAGGATACCGCTGGCAGACAGCAGCGCAGGCGGCACTTGCACTGGCAGCCAGGCAATGACCAGCACACCGATCGCACCTGCAATCGCAACCCGCAGTTGCACCGGAACCGCGCCAGCACTAAAAAACGGGGCGGCCAGCAAAGCCGCGCCGATCCGGGTCATCACAAACAATAACCGCCACAAATCGGCTTCGATCGCGCCGAACCCAAAGGTCAGCGTGTTCACCGCGCCATCCCGGCGATCTGAGCGAAGATATCCTGGGTAAATTCACCAACCAGCGCCATCATCGAAGCGCCAAACAGCACCAGCACCAGCGCGATCACCATCAGCTTGGGCACGAATGTAAGGGTCTGTTCGTTGACCGATGTGGCAGCCTGGATGATCCCCACCACCAGGCCAACCGCCAGGCTGGCGAGCAGCACGGGCGCTGCGACCAGCGCGGTAACCCACAGCATCCGGTCGGCCAGGGCAAGCAATGTGGCGGTATCATCCATTGTCTGAAATCCACACTCGGTCCTCCCCATTTTCGCCGAATGGCGCAAATGGG
>NZ_JBEBKB010000074.1:0-4323 GCF_040079535.1 Novosphingobium sp.
GTTCCGGTCCCTGCTCCGGTGCCGCCGCCCAAGCCTGCTCCAGCGCCGCCTTCTCCCGCGCCCGCGCCCGCACCTGTTCCGGCTCCAGTGCCAGGGCCGGTTCCCGTACCGCCGCCGCCGCCTGCTCCTGCGCCTTCAGGCCCGGGTTTTGCAACGCTTGATCCGTCCGCTGGAACCTCTCCGGGCGGCTTTGATCTGCGCGATGTGGGGCAACCAAAGCCGGCCGCTGTGCCCACCCCAAGCCCGGCGCCATCGCCCATGCCGCCCCCGGCACCAGCCCCGCGCCCGCGCAATGTTGACGAAGCTTTTGCCGGCTTTGATGCCCCCAGCCGCGAGGTTGAGCCACAGGCCGGGGCCGTTGATATCCGCACCGTTCGTTCCGCTGCTGCGCCGCCATCCGGCAAGGATGCAAAGGGCAAGGATGGCCGTGACAAGACCAAGGACAAGGATACCAAGCCCGATCAACCCAGCCATCCCAGCCGGATTTGGGTGCAAGTGGCGACCGGGCGTGACAAGTCTGCGCTGACCTTTGATTGGCGGCGCATAGCCCGGGATGCGCCCGCACTGTTCAAAGGGATGCGCCCGCACGTCACCGGTTGGGGCCAGTCAAACCGGCTGCTTGCCGGGCCGTTTGCCAGCCAGAAAGAAGCCAATGCTTTCCTGGCCGCGCTTAGGAAGGCCGGCATATCTGGCGGTTTCATCTGGACCAGCCCGGCCGGGCAAGCGGTCGATACGCTTGGCGCCAAGTGACCAAACCAAGATATTTTCCACACTTTGTGAACAGCCTTGTCGAGTTATGCGCAGCCCCGCGCGGCGCCTGGATTGCTCCTGCCCCCCGATGACAGGCATCGCTGCTGAATGATTGAGGGTCAGCACAGCTACGAACGCGAGGACGACGCGGCACCTGTGGACATGCTTGCGTCGCTGTTCGAGGCGCGCGGCTGGCCATGCGAATTCGTTAGCGAGGACGAAATTTCGGGCGAGATCAAGGGCAGTTGGGCCAGCTATACCCTGCGCGGGATATGGCGGCGCGAGGATCATGTGCTGCAATTGCTGTGCCTGCCCGATATCCGCGTGCCCGATGATAAGCGCGCCGCCGTGTTTGAACTGCTGGCGCTGGTCAACGAACAGCTGTGGGTTGGTCATTTCGATTTGTGGTCAAGCGGCAATGTGCTGCTTTATCGCCATGGCCTGCTGCTGGGCGATGAAGGGTTACTAAGCCTGACCCAGGCCCAGATCGCGGTCGAAGCTGCGGTTGAGGAATGTGACCGGTTCTACCCGGCGTTCCAGTTCGTGCTGTGGGGCGATAAAACCCCGGACGAAGCAATGGCCAGCGCCCTGGTGGATGCCGCAGGCGAGGCTTGAGCACGCTTGGCAGCGTCCCCGCGCTATACTAGGGCTGCCGGAACAGGAGACGCCCATTGACCATTCTCATCCTCGGTTGCGGCAATATGGGCGGGGCGATGCTGGCCGGTTGGTTGGCGGGCGGGCTTGATCCGGCGCTGTTCACCGTCGTCGATCCCTACCTGGCCGAAGCCCCCGATGGCGTTCTGCTGCTCCAAGAAATTCCGGAAAAACAATTTGATTTCATACTTCTCGGGATAAAGCCGCAGGCCCTCGATGAGGCTGTTCCAGCGCTGGAACGGGCGCTGGGAGCCGATACGGTGCTGCTTTCGATCCTTGCCGGAACAGAGATTGCCAGCCTGGCTGCCCGGTTGCCCGGTGCGGGCGCGATTGTTCGGGTTATGCCCAATATTGCCGCAGCTATTGGAAAGGCTCCGCTGGGGTTGTTTGCCAGCGGACTGGCACCGCTGGGCCGGGAAAAGACCGAGGCACTGCTTGCACCGCTGGGCCAGGCTGAATGGCTGGAAAGTGAAAGCCAGCTTGATGCGGTCACTGCGCTGGCCGGATCGGGGCCGGCCTTCGTCTATCGTTTCATAGATGCCCTGGCGGCCGGCGGAACTGATCTGGGACTGGATCCGCAGCAGGCAAGGCGGCTGGCCTTGGCGATGGTTGAAGGGGCGGGGCGGCTGGCCGGATCCAGCGATCTTGCTCCGGATGAGTTGGCCCGCCGGGTTACCAGTCCGGGCGGGACAACTGCGGCTGGCCTGGCCGTGCTCGATCAGGATCAGGCGCTGGCCGGCCTGATCGCGCAAACGCTTCGGGCGGCGCGCGATCGCGGGGCAGAGCTGGCGGCAGAGGCGCGCCGCTGAACCGGTTACAATTTGTCATGCGCCGTTCGTGTCCGGTTTCTCTTGAATCCAGAGCCAATTGCCACGATATTCATGTCATCGCCTGCATGTTCGGGCGGAAAAGGAGTTTATGATGGCCGATTGGAACGATCAGCAACGCACGAAAAGCCCGTTTGGCGGCGCGACGATCAACGGTGATGTGATTGGTGCAGCTTCGCGCGATGAAGGCCTGCGCCGGTATATGCTGGGCATTTACAACTACATGGCTTCGGGCGTTTTGCTTTCGGGCCTGGTCGCGATGCTGTTCGCCAGTTCGAGCATCGGGGTTCAGGTGATGAGCTCGCCGCTGCGCTGGCTGATCATGCTGGCACCGCTGGGCTTCGTTTTTGCGATGAATTTCAACCGCTCGGAATCAACGCTCAAAACGATGTTCTGGGCGTTCTGTGTGATCATGGGCATGTCGATGTCCACGATCTTCATGGTCTATTCGGGTACTTCGATCGCCACGACGTTCTTTGCAACGGCCGGGGCTTTCGCCGGGCTTAGCCTCTATGGCTACTCGACCAAGCGCAACCTTTCGGCGATGGGCGCATTCCTGACTATGGGCGTGATCGGATTGATCATCGCGATGGTGGTCAACATGTTCATGCAATCGGGCCCGCTCGCGCTGGTTATTTCGGGGTTGGGTGTGCTGATCTTCGCAGGTCTTACCGCCTATGATACCCAGCGCCTGCGCGAAACCTATTACCAGGTTCAGGGCACTGACATGCTTGGCAAAGTGGTGATCCTGGGAGCGCTGACGCTCTATCTTGATTTCATCAACATGTTCCAGTTCCTGCTCAGCTTCCTGGGCAGCCGCGACTGATCCTGATCCAGCAACGCAATACCGTGCCCGGCGGCCTTTCGAGGCTGCCGGGCATTTGCATTCTGGGACAAAGCGGTTAGGAATCCGGTCAAGGGCGGGATGACCGCCGGTCGCAAATCAGGATAGGTTTTTATGGGATCGCTTCGTCGGACTATCGGATTCACCGTGGCCCTGGTGCTGCTGGCCAGCTGTGCCGATGCCGGAAAGCCCAAGGTTAAGCCAGCGCCGCCGCCGCCTCCCCTGCCGCCCCGGCCGGTGGTGGTCTATATCCCGCCGCGGCCCACGCCGCCGCTGGGCGCCGCGCCCACCGCCACAATCCCGACGATCAACGCCGCTGGCGTGCGCCAGACAGTCAATGCCGGGATCAGCGCCAATCAGACGGTGTGGAATTTCCGTTCGGCGTTCAATGTCGCCGCGCTCAACTGCCTGAAGCCAGAGCATGCTGAGATCCTGGTTGGTTACAAGCTGTTCCTGAAGACCCACAGGCTGGGTCTGGCGCGGGTGAATACTGCGGTGAACAGCGAATTTCGCAAGCGCCATGGGGCGTCCTACGTCCGTCCGCGTGAAGCCTATATGACCAAGGTCTACAACTTTTACGCCTTCCCGCCCACGCTCAACAATTTCTGCGATGCAGCGCTGGCGGTGGCGATTGAATCGAAAACCATCAAGGCTGCCGGGCTGACCGCCTTTGCCACGCGCAGCCTGACGGCGCTGGATAAGGTGTTCTACAGCTTTTATCTGTCGTTCGAACAGTACCGTGCCGATGCCGCAGCCTGGGATGCCAAGTATGCGCCCAAGCCCGCCGTGCCGGCTGCTGCGGCTGCCGCACCAGGGGTATAGCCGCGACCCAGCGGAGCAATTGGGCCGGCGGTGCGCACCAGGCCCAAATGCTTGGCTGGGCCCCGGATTTCGTTCTATCTCGCGTAGTCAGGGCTTGGCAAAGCCTGGACGCGACAATTGCATCAAACCACGCTAGAGCGCCCCAATGCATTTTCTTGATCAAGCAAAAATCTTCCTCCGTTCGGGCCAGGGCGGCCCCGGCGCGGTCGCGTTTCGGCGCGAAATGTACGTTGAGTATGGCGGTCCCGATGGCGGCAATGGCGGCAAGGGCGGCGATATCATCTTTGAAGCGGTGCCCGGGCTCAATACCCTGATCGATTTCCGCTATGCCCAGCATTTCAAAGCTCCGCGCGGGAACCATGGCAAGGGTCAGAACCGCCACGGCGCTGCTGGCAAGGACTTGGTGATCAAGGTCCCGATTGGTAC
>NZ_JBEBKB010000075.1:0-4209 GCF_040079535.1 Novosphingobium sp.
GGCACCGCATCGGCCAGCAGGGTTTGTCGGCCAGATCGGTCATTGGCTGAATGCCCGGGCTGAAGCCCTGTGGCAGCGGCTGGGCGGCGTTTCAGCCGACCAGAAATCGGCCAATGCCAAAGAGCTGCGCCGGTTGAGGGCCGAAAATGCCAAACTTCGTGATCAGCTTGAGGCCTTTTTGGCTTTGCAGCAGGCTGCAATTCCAGCTGTTCAAACAAGCGCGCAGGGCCGGGCACTGCTGCCCCTGGCCTGACCCAGTGCGCTGCGGCGGCGGCATCAGACGCTCCCGACACGTCATCCCCCCTGCGATGTCGCCGCCGCCCTCTTGCTGTAGCGGGCCCGGCCCCCTAATGCCGCTGCGTGACTTCTCCCAATTTCCTTGCCGCATCACTTTACGTCGCCATTGGCGGAGCCGCAGGCGCGTGGCTGCGCTTCCTGATCGCAGAGCTGTATTCGCGCAGCATCGCCGCCGGTGCATTCCCCTGGGCAACGCTGACAGTCAATCTGGCCGGCAGTCTGGCCATGGGCCTATTGGCGGGTTGGCTGGCGCGGCACGGCAGTGCGGGCGAGCCGTGGCGCTTGCTGCTGGGGGTGGGTGTGCTGGGCGGCTTTACCACATTCAGCGCATTCAGCCTTGAACTGGCCCTGTTGATAGAGCGCGGCAGTATGCTCGCCGCGTTTTCCTATGCCGCGATATCAGTGCTGGCCGGGCTGGCTGCGCTGTTTGCCGGGCTAACAATGATGCGGGTGGCAGCATGAGCACCGAGGTCCGCCAGTTCACCGTAGGCCCAGACGACGAGGGCGTCCGGCTGGATCGCTGGTTCAAGCGGCACCTGCCGCAAATCGGCTTTGCCACAATCAGCCGCTGGGCCCGCACCGGACAGATCCGCGTCGATGGCAAGCGGACCGATCCGGCTGACCGGCTGAGCGCAGGGCAAGTGCTGCGGGTGCCACCCGGCGGCGAACAGGCAGAGCGCGGCCCGCGGATCAAAAAGCCGCTGAGCGAGGATCAAAAGCGCCTGGCCGAAGCAATGGTGATCCGCACCACGCCTTCGGCTTTTGTGCTTAACAAGCCGCCGGGCCTGGCCACCCAGGGCGGCAGCGGCACTCACGAACATGTCGATGGGCTGCTGGATGCCTATATCGAAGGTGATGGTCCGCGCCCGCGGCTGGTCCACCGGCTTGATAAGGATACCTCGGGCGTGCTGCTGATCGCCCGCACACCGGGCAGCGCGGCCCAATTTTCCAAGCACTTCTCTGGCCGCAGCGCCCGCAAGATCTATTGGGCGCTGGTGATGGGCGTGCCCGATATCGAAGATGGGCTGATCGAACTGCCGCTGGCCAAGCAGCCTGGCAGCGGCGGCGAAAAGATGATGGTCGATCAATCGGGAGAGGGGCAATCGGCCCGCACCCGGTACCGTGTGCTTGATCACGCCGGCAACCGCGCCGCCTGGGTTGAACTGCAACCCTTGACCGGGCGCACCCACCAGCTGCGGGTCCATATGGCGGCGATTGGCCATCCGATCGTGGGCGACGGCAAATACGGCGGCAAGGACGCGTTTCTTTCGGGCACGATCAGCCGCAAGATGCACCTCCACGCGCGGCGGCTGGTGATCCCGGCGCCGGGCGGACAGACAATTGATGTGGTGGCAGACCTGCCCGAGCATTTCGCCGGCAGCATGGAAAACCTTGGCTTTGATTCAGCCGATGGCGCCGCCCTGCCGCCAACGCGCACGCCGCCCGATAAAGGCATCAAGAAGGCCCAGGCCAAGGCCCACGCCAAACAGTATCGCAAGGAACGCCGCGGCGAGCGGCACAACCGCGGCCCCGGCGATGAACGCAAAATCCCGGCGCGGCCCAAAAAGAAGTAGCCATGCATCCCAACTCTGCCTTCCGCCATCCCGATCGCGCGCTGCTGGAAACGCTGCTTGAGGAAATCGGTTTTGGAATGATTTTTGCGGCCACCCCGGATGGGCCGCGGGTGGCGCATGTGCCGCTGCTTTATACCGCAGCCGGCACCGTGCAATTTCATCTGGCGCGCGGCAATGCGCTGACCAAGCATCTTGATGGCGCCACCGTGCTGGCGGTGGTCAACGGGCCGGATGGCTATATCAGCCCGCGATGGTACCTTGATGGCGGGGCCGATCAGGTGCCCAGCTGGAATTATGCCGTGCTTGAGCTGGAAGGCCGGGTGCGCCGGCTGGATGAAGCCGGGCTGATCGGCCAGATCACCGCGCTATCCGCCAAACACGAAGCCCGGATCGCCCAGGGCCAGCCGTGGACCATGGACAAATTATCCGAAGCGCGTGCCGCTGGCCTGATCAAGGCGATCGTCGGGTTTGAAATCGAAGTGCAGGCCTGGCGCGAAACGCTGAAGCTTAGCCAGAACAAGACCGCTGAAGATCGCACCGCACTGGCCGATGGCATGGAAACCCAAGGCGCAACCGCAATCGCCCTGATGATGCGAAATCTGACAGAGTGAAATCCCTTAACTCACGCTTCGTCATTCCCGCGCAGGCGGGGACCCAGGGCTGGCCAACTCTGGGTCCCCGCCAGCGCGGGAATGACGAGAAAGTGGGACTGTAACCTTGCTCCCCCGCCTGGCCTTGTTTGATTGCGATGGCACCCTGGTCGATGGCCAGCACGGCGTGGTCCACGCAATGGAGGCCGCTTTTACCCAGTTGGGCCAGCCCGCGCCCGATCGGCATCAGGTGCGCCGGATCGTGGGGCTCAGCCTGCCGCAGGCGATCCGGATGTTGCTGCCCGATGCCTCCGAGGATCTGCGGGCCGATCTGGATGCCGCCTATCGCCAGATTTTCCGCAGCAACCGCGAAAGCGGCCAGCTGGTTGAGCCGCTCTATGATGGGATTGCCGATCTGATCGGGCAGCTGGCGGCGCAGGGCTGGGTGCTGGGCGTAGCTACCGGCAAAAGCCAGCGCGGGCTGGAACACTGCCTGGCCAGCCACGGCATCACCGCGCAGTTCGCCACGCTGCAAACCGCCGATGCCCACCCATCAAAGCCGCACCCTTCGATGATCGATGCGGCGCTGGCTGAAACCGGGGTTTCCCGCGAACGTTGCGTGATGATCGGCGATACCCAATTTGATATGGCCATGGCAGTAAATGCCGGGGTGCGCGCGCTGGGGGTCGATTGGGGCTATCATAGCGTGGAAGAATTGTTCGATGCCGGGGCTGCGGCGGTTGCCACCAGCCCGGCGAATTTGGGAGAATTGCTGCGATGAGCGATGAAGCCGATGCCAAAACCCGCCTGCTGGTAATCACCGCCGTTCGGCTGGCCAGCGCCGCCCTGATCGGGGTGGGCATGGCAATTGTGGCGGGCAAGATCGATATTCCAAGGCCCGCCGGGATCGCCTTTATCGTGTTCGGATTGCTGGAATTGCTGCTGCTGCCACCGTTCCTGATCCGCAAATGGAAATCGCCCGAGAGATGAAGCGGTTCTGGAAACAGGTTACGGTTGAGGCCGCTGGCGGCGGCTACCTGATTGCGCTGGATGGCCGCGCGGTGAAAACCCAGGGCGGCGCAGCGCAAGTGCTGCCCACCCTGCCCGTGGCCAAGGCGCTGGCGGCCGAATGGGCCGGGCAAGGCGAAACGATCGATCCGGCCAAATTCATCCTGCGCGATCTGGCCGATTTCGCAATTGATAGCGTAGCGGCAGACCGCCCAGGCGCGATCGAGACCCTGCTGCGCTACGCCGAAACCGATACGCTGTGCTACCGCGCGGATCCTGAAGACGCGCTGCGCGCCCGCCAGGAAGAACTGTGGGAGCCACTGATCATGGCCGCCGAAGCCCGCTGGGATCTGCATTTTCCCCGCGTAACCGGCATAGTCCACCAGCGTGTCCCCGCCCCGACCCTGGCCCGGCTGTGCAAGGTGCTGGACGCGCAGGATGATCTCACCCTCTCAGCGCTGACCACCATGGCCAGCCTGGCTGCGTCACTGATCATCGCACTGGCTGCGCTTCAGGACGGCGCGGATGCGGACAGCCTGTGGGCGGCAGCCGAGCTGGAAGAGCAATGGCAAGCCGACTTGTGGGGCCGCGAAGAAGAGGCTGAAGACCGCCGGGCGCGGCGGCTTGTGGCGTTTGGCGCGGCGATGGGGTTTGCGGGGTTGGTTGGGTAGCGGGCAAAAGCTGCTAACCCACCTGCCGCAGCCCCTCGCCCAGCGCGAGCGCCGCCGCCATAGCGAGGT
>NZ_JBEBKB010000076.1:0-4151 GCF_040079535.1 Novosphingobium sp.
TGGGTCCCCGCATGCGCGGGGATGACGAGGGTTGGGAACTTCCCGGTTTACCTTTTCACCTTTGCGTGAAAAAGAAATGACCGAAACGATCACCCACACCGGCCCGCTCTGGCGCTGGACCACCCCCGCCGCCCCGGCAGCGTGGTTTTTCATCACCATCGATGGCGAGGCCGGAGAGGCCCTTTCCGCCACCGCGCTGATGCGGCGGATGGAAAAGACTTTGCGCGGGTTCGGCTCACTCAAAGTCACCGCGCAGATCGGTGATAGCACGTTCAAGACTTCGCTGTTCCCCTCGAAAGAGCTGGGCTGGATGCTGCCGGTGAAGGCCGCCGTGCGCAAGGCCGAAGGGGTGGGCGAGGGCGATGTGATTGCGGTAGTGCTGGAGGTCTGAGCACCCAAGATCCTCTCCATTTTCGCCGGATGGCGCAAATGGGGAGGATCTTCTAGCCTTGCATCAGTTCAATCCGGTTGCCGAAGGGATCGCTGACAAAGCAGCGCGCACGGCCTTCGATCGGCTCATCGGGAACCACCGCCACCCCTGCCGCTGTCAGCGCCGCAATCATGCCCGCCAGATCATCCACCAACAGCGCCGGGTGCGCTTTCTGCGCAGGCCGGAAATCAGCTTCCACCCCCAGATGCACTTTCACCCCCGATGCTTCGAACCAGCATCCGCCGCGCGCCGCCAGAACCGGCGGCTTGGGGACTTCGGGCAGCCCCAACAGCCCGGTATAAAACCCCCGCGCCGCAGCTTCCCCGCCCGGTGGCATGGCCAGCTGGACATGCTCGATCCCTACGATCCGCACCATTATTGTCCCGCTCTGCTGCGGCATTGCCTCCGCAACCGCACCATTATTGTCCCGCTCTGCTGCGGCATTGCCTCCGCAACCGCATCAAATCCGCTCTGCTGCGGCATTGCCTCCGCAACCACATCAAATCCGCTCTGCTGCGGCATTGCCTCCGCAACCGCATCAAATCCGCTCCGCCTCGGCCACGGCATCGCTGGCGCGAAGCGCGCTGACAATCCGGGTAAGGTGGGCAAGATCGCTCACTTCAAGGTCAATTTCGTAAGTCGAAAACAGCTCGTCCCGGCCGGAATTCTCGAGGCTGGCAATATTGGCACGGTTGCCCGCAAAGATCCCCGTCGCCTCGGCCAAAGTCCCGGGCCGATTATACAGCACCACCCGGACCCGCCCAAGTGCGCCGCTGGTGCGTTCACCCCACGACAAATCGAGCCAATCGGCATCAACCCCGCTGGCCAGCGCCAGGCAATCGATGGTGTGGACCACTACGCCCTTGTCGGGTTCGCGAATGCCGACGATCCGATCGCCCGGCACCGGGTGGCAGCAATCGCCAAGGTGAAAGGCCATTCCCGCGGTTAGCCCTTTGATTGATATCGCCCGATCGGCCTTGGCCCAATGCTCAGGCTCGGGCATGTCCTTGGTGCTGCCCGGCATCAGCGCTTCCATCACCGCGCGGTCTTCCAGCTTGGCGGTGCCGATCACCACCATAAGCTCCTCCTCGCCAGCCAGGCCCAGCCGTTTGCAGGCATCCTTTACCGCCTTCTTGCCGATCTTCGATGGCAGCCGATCGGCGATCTGATCAAACAGCTTGCGCCCGATCACGGCCACTTCGGCGCGTTCCTTGGCCCGCACTGCGCGGCGGATCGCGGCGCGAGCCTTGCCGGTCACCACAAAGCCCAGCCAGGCCAATTGCGGGCTGGCGTTGCGGCTTTTGATCAATTCCACCACATCGCCATTGCTCAGCACCGTGCGCAGCGGCATGTGCCGTCCGTTGATCTTGGCGCCCACCGCAAAGCTGCCCAGATCGGAATGGACCGCATAGGCGAAATCGACCGGGGTTGATCCCTTGGGCAATTGCAGCAGCTGGCCCTTGGGGGTGAAGGCAAAGATCCGGTCCTGATAGATTGCCAGCTTGGTGTGCTCCAGCAGCTCCTCGGCATCATGGCTTTCATCAACGATCTCGATCAGATCACGCAACCACCCCACCTGGCCATCGGGCCGGACCCCGCCCTGTTTATAGGCCCAGTGCGCCGCCAGGCCGAACTCGTTCAAGCGGTGCATTTCGCTGTCGCGGATCTGCACTTCCATCCGCATCGAATTTTCATAGATCAGCGCGGTGTGCAGGCTTTTGTAGCCGTTTGATTTGGGGGTTGAGATATAATCCTTGAAGCGCCCCGGAATCACGTGCCAGGTTGAATGGAGCACCCCCAGCGCCTTGTAACAATCCAGCTGGCTTTCTGCGACCACCCGAAAAGCCATGATATCGGTAATCTGCTCAAACGAAACGTGGCGTTCGGCCATCTTCTTCCAGATCGAATAAGGGTGCTTTTCGCGGCCCGAAACCTCAACCTTCAGCCCGGCTTCGGCCAGCGCCTGCTTGATCGCGAGCGCAATGGCATCAACCTGCCCGCCTTCGCTTGAGCGGATCTGCGCGAGCCGCCCGGTGATGATCGCATAACCTTCGGGCTCCAGCTGCTCAAACGACAGCAGCTGCATCTCGCGCATGTATTCATACATCCCCACGCGTTCGGCCAAGGGGGCATAGATATCCATCGTTTCACGCGCGATCCGGCGGCGCTTGTCCTCGCTCTTGATAAAATGAAGCGTGCGCATGTTGTGCAGCCGATCGGCCAGCTTGACCAGCAGCACCCGGATATCCTCGCTCATCGCCAGGAAGAATTTGCGCAGGTTCTCAGCCGCGCGCTCACTCTCGCCCATCGCCTCGATCTTGGAAAGCTTGGTCACCCCATCGACCAACCGGGCAACCTCGGGCCCGAACAGATTTTCGATCTCCTCAGGCGTCGCCAGCGTATCTTCCACCGTATCGTGGAGCAGCGCGGTGATGATTGTTTCCTGATCGAGCTTGAGCTCGGTCATCAGGCCGGCAACCTCAACCGGATGGCTGAAATAGGGATCGCCGCTGGCGCGCTTCTGGCTGCCGTGTTTCTGCACGGTATAGACATAGGCACGGTTAAGCATCGCCTCATCCGCATCCGGATCATAGGCTAAAACGCGTTCAACAAGTTCGTACTGGCGCAGCATTGTTGCCACTGTGGCGGGAGAAGGGGGGGAAGGGCAAGGGGCTTTGCGTCAAACTCCCGTGATCAGAAAATCGAGCGCGTTGAGAATCGCGTGGCGTTGGGGTTCAAGCGAAGCGATCGGCGCTGACAGGTCTTTGGCTGGAACAGCGGTTGCCAATTGCGTTGCCATCAAGACGATTTCGTCATGCAGCCGCAGCAAGGGGTGCAGGTTTTTCATGGTTTGCGGAACAGCATCTGGATCGAACAATGGCACCACAAGCCGGGTACTTACCAGATCGTTGACTGCGTCCGATTGACAGTCAAGCACCAACCCGCCCGCGCTCAAGCGATAGACATCGAATTGTGCCATCAAAACTGCCGATAGCGTTCTAGCGGCAAACCGTTCTCCTCGGTCCAGGCGTTCCATGCCTCGGCCGCCGCCCGGTTTTCGTCTTGCCAGCGCCGCTTGCGCTCATCCTTGAGAGCAGCTTCAAGCCCAGCTTCACAGGCCCGCGAAAGGTTAATGTCGAGCGCCTTGGCCGCTGCCACCAGATCGGCGGCAAGCGTGATATTGGTAGACTTGCGCGGGCTTTTGATCGGAGCATTCATGCGCAAAGATTATGCGCATGTTTTACGCGCGTCAACTCCACGTCGCCTCAGGCGGCAGGCTCATCAGGATCGCATCAATATTCCCGCCGGTCTTCAGGCCAAACAGGGTGCCGCGATCGTAGACCAGGTTGAATTCGGCGTAACGCCCGCGCCATTCGAGTTGTTGTTGCTTGTCGGCAGCGCTGAACGGCAGGCCCATCCGGCGGCGAACCAGCTTGGGGAACACATCAAGAAACGCTTCGCCAACATCGCGGGTGAAGGCGAAATTGGCTTCAAACGCAGCCGCACCATCGCATTCAAGGTGATCGTAGAAGATCCCGCCGACGCCGCGATGCACCCCGCGATGGGGGATGAAGAAATAGTCATCCGCCCAGGCCTTGAACCTGGGGTAATAGGCCGGATCGTGGGCATCGCAGGCGGCCTGAAACGCGCTGTGGAACTCTTCGGTATCATCGTCATAGGGGATTGGCGGGTTAAGATCGCCGCCGCCGCCGAACCAGGC
>NZ_JBEBKB010000077.1:0-3878 GCF_040079535.1 Novosphingobium sp.
AGATAAAGCAGCAACCGCGCCGCATCGCCGCGTTCGCCGGTCAACCCGCCATCACGCTCCATCAACAGCCGCGCATCATCATGGGCAGCCGGGAGCAGCCGCGCAATCTGTTCAATGCTGGCAACACGGAACGGGGTATCGCCTGATTGCCGGGTCCCCAGCAATTCCCCGCCGCCGCGCAAACGCAAGTCTTCTTCGGCCAGGCGAAAGCCGTCCTGGGTTTCGCGCATCAAGGCCAGCCGGTCGCGCGCGGTTTCACTAAGCGCCGGTCCGCGCAGCAGCAGACAGCTGCTTTTCCCCTCACCCCGCCCAACCCGGCCACGCAACTGGTGCAGCTGGGCCAAACCAAAGCGTTCGGCTTGCTCAATCACCATCAGTGTGGCGTTTGGCACATCCACGCCAACCTCGATCACTGTGGTTGCAACCAACAGCTTGGCCGCGCCACTGGAAAAGCGTTCCATTGCGGCGTCTTTCACTTCGGGCCGAAGCTGCCCATGAACCAGCACCACACAATCCCCGAACCGCGCTTTCATCTCGGCAAAGCGGGCCTCAGCGGCAGCAATGTCCTCGGTTTCCAGTTCGCGGACCATCGGGCAAACCCAATAGGCCTGGTGCCCGCCTTCCATGTGCCGGCCCAGTGCACCCACCACATCATCCATCCGTTCGGCCGCAACAACCCGGGTATCGATAGGCTGGCGGCCAGGCGGCATCTCATCAAGCTTGCTGACGTCCATCTCACCGTATTGGGCAAGCGTCAGCGTGCGCGGGATCGGAGTGGCCGTCATCGCCAGACAATGGGGGGTGCGGCGGCCTTTCTGATTGAGCATCAGCCGCTGGGCCACGCCAAACCGGTGCTGCTCATCAATCACAACCATCGCCAGGTTCTTGTAAGCGACAGCATCCTGAAAGATTGCATGGGTGCCAACCACCATCTGGATCGAGCCATCCAGCAAGCCCATCAGGATCGATTCACGCGCCTTGCCCTTGTCTCGCCCGGTCAGCAGCGCGATCGAAACGCCCGTTGATGCAGCCATCCGGCCAAGTGTTTCAAAATGCTGCCGGGCAAGAATTTCGGTTGGGGCCAGTAGCGCCGCCTGCGCCCCGCCTTCCACCGCGATCAGCATCGCTTCCAGTGCCACGGCAGTCTTGCCCGATCCGACATCGCCCTGCAGCAATCGCAGCATCGGCGCAGATTGGGCCAGATCACCTTCAATCTCTGCAATCGAACGCTTTTGCGCTCCGGTTAGTTCGAACGGCAGTTGCAGCCGCGCGCGCAAGGCGCCATCGCCCACCAGCGGTGTGCCAATCTGCCTGCGATTGGATGCCCTTACCAGCAGCAGCGCCAGACTGTTGGCCAAGAGTTCATCATAAGCCAGCCGGTCACGCGCAGCGGCGTGCTCACCCTTGTGCGCCAGCTCCAGCGCATCGCGCCAGGCCGGCCACTGATGCCGATCAAGCAGCGTGGGCTCTATCCATTCGGGCAGCGAAGGCAGACCCGCCATGGCTTGCTGGATCAGGGCGGCAATGCGGTTTTGGGTCAGCCCATCGGACAAGGGATAGACCGGCTCTATCAACTGGCCCAGCGCCGCCGCGCTTTCTTCGGTAACGTGATCGGGATGCACGATTTGCAGCATCTGCCCGTATTGATCGAGCCTTCCGGCCACCCAGCGCGGTTCTCCAAGCGGAAGCGCCTTTTTTCCGGAATAGGATGCCCGGCCAAAATAGGTGATTGCGCAGATGTTTCCGGGCTCATCGCTGGCCATAACCCGCATCGGCCCGCGCCCGGCCGATGATCGGTATTCGATCGGCGTAAGCTTAACCACCACCTGTTCGCCAACGCTGGCCTCATCCAGGCTGGCTACCGCGCGGCGGGTGACGAACCGATCAGGTAAGTGATAGGCAAAATCCTTGACCCTCGCGAGGCCAAGCCGCTCAAGTGGGCGCGCCAGACCCGTGCCGACCCCTTTAAGGCTATCGGCGGTAACAAACAGAGGATTAAGCCGATCGGGGCGCATGCCCAGGGTATTAGCGCCTAGCCTCCGGCTTGCACAGCCTCCCACGCAGCACGAACCGCATCAACTGTGATCCGCCCGTCTTCATCGGTGGTCGCAATTGAGCAGACCGAAACCCGCATCACCAGCCGCCCGCGCCACAGCGCCGTGCCCATGAATGCCGTCGCATCCTGCTGGATCCGGTCAACCGTGGCCTGGGTAAGCCGATCGCCCTGCTCGGCCCCGGCAGCCGCGCCGAAGCGGACGATGAATTGATTGAGCTCTGGCTGGTTAAGGACCTCCACGCCTGCAATTGCTGCCATACCGGCAGCCATGGCCTGGGCAATCCGCACGTCATCATCGACCATTGTGGCAATTCCGCTGCGCCCCAGCCGCCGGATCATCGCCCAGGCGGCAAAACCGCGCGCGCGGCGCGACAGTTCAGGCACATAGGCGCCGGGATGGCGGAACTGGGCGTTGTCGCGGGTCAGATAGCTGGCCTGCATATCCATTGCGCGGCGGTGTGCTTGTTCATGCCGAACGATCGTAAAGCCGCAGTCATAAGGGGTTTGCAGCCACTTGTGCCCATCGGTTGCCATCGAATCGGCTTGTTCAATCCCATCCAGCAGATGGCGGTGGCGCTCGCTTGCCCGGGCCCACAGGCCAAATGCGCCATCAACATGGATCCAGCCGCCAGCATCGTGAACCATCGGCACAATCGCGGCAAATGGATCGCTGACCCCGGTGTTGATCTGTCCGGCCTGCCCAATCACGATCACCGGATCGCTGCTGGCCTTCAGCGCGCGTTCCAGATCGCCAGGCAGCATCCGCCCCAGACTGTCAGTAGCGATCGTGGTGACACGCTTTTCGCCCAGCCCCAGATAGCGCAGCCCTGAAAACACCGTGTTGTGGGCATCGGCACCAATCAGAACCCGCAGATTGGGTGCACCGTAAAGGCCATCATCCTCAACGTTCCATCCTACGCGCCGCAACAATTCGCCGCGCGCGGCGGCAAGTCCGACAAAGTTTGCAATGGTCGCGCCGCTGACCAGACCGACCGAGCTGGACGCAGGAAGATCAAGCAGTTCGAGCAGCCAGCGCGCCGCCACGGCCTCCACCGCTGCCGCTGCCGGCGACATCGGAATGCCTGCACCGTTCTGGCCCCAGGCCGATGTCAGCCAATCAGCCGCGACACCGGCAATGTGCGAACTGCCATTGACCCAGCCATAGAACCGCGGCGCCACGATCCCGCGCAAGCCATCGCGGGCCCCGCCATCAAGCTGGGCAATCAGGGCCAGCGCATCCGTGCCATGATCGGGAACGGGGCCATCAAACCGATCAAAAATCTCGGCATACCCGGCCACTGGCACCGTTTCTGCCGCAGCCACAGCGCGCCGGTATTCTGCCGCCAACCGCGCCGCCAAATCCAGCGCAGCAAAATCCTGTTCATTGGTACTCACGCGTCTCTCCCTTGCGGCGGCGATAAGTGCCCCCTAATCGCTCCTGATGAGCGACACTTCCCGAATCAAGCGGCTAAAGTTCCGGGCCTGGCATCGCGGCACGCGCGAAGCCGATTACATGATCGGATGCTTTTTCGATACGCACCACACCAGTTGGACACCAGCCGAACGCGATTGGTTTGAAGCCTTGCTGGACGAAGAGGATGTCGAAATCATGGCGTGGGCACTGGGCACAGCGGCTGTACCGGAAAAATATGCCGGGGCGCAGATGGATGCCTTCAGGAAACTTGATTTCGTTGAAATCCCGCGCTGAGCAGGCTCACCTCGCGATTCCAATTGCATCAACTCCCCTTCATCATCCCCGCGCAGGCGGGGACCCAGGGCGGACCAACACTGGGTCCCCTCCTGCGGCGGGGATGACGAAGGG
>NZ_JBEBKB010000078.1:0-3602 GCF_040079535.1 Novosphingobium sp.
CCGAAAACGACGCTGAGAAAATCCATTCAAAACCGGCCATACATCTGGAACGAAGTGCGAACATAAACTGCTTTGCCGAACAGCACAAGCGGAGCATCTGCTTGCCCACAACTTCGCGCACAACCGGGCAAAACCGCGCAGCGTTGATGGATTGTTAACTATATTCGTCCTACCGCTTCTTGCGAAGATCCAGGGGAATACGTTCATGAATACCAAAGCGACTGGCCCGATTGATGCCAAAGGCCAATCCCATGCCCAGCGGCGCCTGGTTGCTTCGGCAGCCATGATGCTGTTTGTAGAACTGGCGCTGATCCGCTGGCTCGGCTCGAACGTTGTCCACCTTTCGTATTTCTCGAACTTCGTGCTGCTGGGATCGTTCCTGGGGATCGGCGCGGGCTTCCTGATCAGCCGCAAGGAATGGTCGATCTGGCCGTTCTCACTGCCGCTCCTGGCTATGCTCACGGTGATCGTGACGTTCTTTCCTGTCTCGATCGAGCGCAGCGGATCTGACGTCATCTACTTTACCGCACTGGCCTTGACCGGCCCGCCGGCCTGGCTTGCGCTGCCGGTGATTTTCGCGCTGGTCGCAGTGATTATGGCTGGCCCGGCCGAATTGGTGGGGCGCTGCTTTGCCAATCTCGACCCGCTTACCGCCTACCGCTATGATCTGCTTGGCTCTCTCGCTGGAATCGTCATGTTCAGTGCGCTGAGCTTCATGTGGGCACCTTCGCTGGTCTGGGGCGTAATCGTGTCTGTTATGGCAATCGCACTTACCGGCCAAGAGCGCCGCTTGGTCGCAACTGCCTGGTGCGCCTTGCTGCTGGTGGTTCTGGGCCGCGAAACCTTTCAGCCCAATGTCAGCTGGTCGCCCTACTACAAGGTTGAGACCCACGAACCCGGCACACCAAAGCCGGGCGTCAAGCTGATCGTGGTCAACGGCGTTCCGCACCAGTTGATGGCACCGGCCAGCTTCAAGCTTGAACAGGCCGAAGAGATTTATGGCGCGCCCTACCAGCGCACTGCAGGCAACACGCTGGACAACGTGCTTATCGTGGGCGCCGGTTCGGGCTCAGATGTGGCGATCGCGTTGGGCAAAGGGGCAAAACATATCGACGCGGTCGATATCGATCCCCGGATCATGCAGATCGGCCAGCAATACAACATTGACCGCCCTTATGACGATCCTCGCGTCACCCGTCACATAAATGATGGCCGCGCATTTCTGCAGCGGACCGACAAGCAATACGATCTGATCCTGTTCGCGCTGCCGGATTCGCTAACCTTGGTCAGCGGTGCGTCGCAGATCCGGCTCGAAAGCTTTCTGTTCACCCGCGAAGCTCTGGAATCCGTACGCAAAAAGCTTCGGCCTGGTGGCGCGTTTTCGATGTACAACTATTACCGCGAACCGTGGCTGATCGACCGTCTGGCCAACACCGCCGCCGCTGCCTTTGGTCACAAGCCCTGCGTCGATACTTTTTCGGATGCGCAGGCGGTGGTTACCGTGGGTCTGACCCCGGCTGATCAACATTGCGTTAGCGATTGGCAGCCGGTTACCGCCGCCAAGATCATGGCACCGGCCAGCGATAACGCCCCGTTCCTATATTTCCGCGGGGATAATTTTCCACCATTGTACTCTATTGTGTTGGTCCTGATCCTGACAGCCTCGCTGGCAACCGTGCGGGTATTGGGCGGACCGCTGAAGCCGATGCGCCCCTATGCCGACTTGTTCTTCATGGGCGCCGCGTTCCTGCTGCTTGAAACCAAGAATATCGCCACCTTTGCGCTGCTGTTTGGCACCACATGGTTTGTTAACGCGCTGGTCTTTGGCGGAGTTCTGCTGATCGTGCTGGCGGCAGTGGAGGTAACCCGCCGCCTGACAACGCCGCCGCTAAAGGTGGTCTATGCCGCGATCGCCGCTTCGTTAGCCCTGGCCTATGTGGTGCCCGAAGCCTGGCTGCTAGGGCTCGATTTCTGGCCGCGCCTGATCGCCGCCACGCTGCTGGCCTTCACGCCGATCTTCATGGCCAATATCGCCTTTGCCAAACGGTTCCGCGAAAGCGGAGATTCGCAAGCCGCCTTTGCGATCAATCTGTTGGGGACGATTGTTGGCGGATGCCTTGAATATGCGGCGCTATTTACCGGCTACGCCAACCTATTGCTGCTGGTTGGTCTGCTTTACCTGCTGGCTTTCGCGCTGCTGCCCCGGCAGACACACTAAGCTGGAATGCCAATCGTTAGCACAATGGCCTGATCGGAGTTGAAACCCGATCAGGCCGCCTTGCGCAGCTTTTCCAGTTTTTTGAGCGCCATTCCGCGCTTCAGCCGGCTGAGGTGATCGATAAACAGGATCCCTTCAAGGTGATCCATTTCATGCTGCAGGCAAGTTGCCATCAGCCCGTCCATCGCCTCTTCATGGACCTTGCCGTCAAGATCCTGCCAACGCGCACGGATGCTGGCCGGGCGTTCAACATCGGCATAGATATCAGGCACCGATAGGCAGCCTTCTGAATAGACCGCATGGTCGGCCGACGGATCAAGGATCTCGGGATTGATGAACACCCGCGGTTCCTTTTTGGTCGGCTGGTGATGATGGTGATGGCCATCATGGTTGCAGGCTTCGGGCTCCGCATCCTCGTCTTCAGGCTGGAGATCGATCACCAGCACGCGCAGCGGCTCTCCCAGCTGGATCGCGGCAAGGCCAATACCCGGCGCATCGTACATCGTCTCGAACATATCTTCGACTAGAACGCGCAGTTCTGCATTGAACTTGGTTACAGGGACCGAGACCTGCTTGAGGCGGGAATCGGGGACTTCAAGAATTTCGCGGATAGCCATAGCTTGCGCAGATAGTGGGCTTGCAGGAAAATCTCAACCCACTGGTCGCCGCGCCCGAAGCGCCTGCGCCAAAGTTCCCTCGTCAAGGTAATCGAGTTCCCCGCCCACCGGCAGACCGTGGGCAAGCTGGGTGATCCGCACAGGGTAGGCTTCAAGCCGTTCGGCGATGTAGTGCGCGGTGGTCTGGCCTTCCAGCGTGGCGTTCATCGCCAGCACCACTTCATCGATCCCGCCATGCGAGACGCGCTCGATCAGCGCGCTGATCGTCAGATCCTCTGGCCGGATCCCTTCCAGCGCAGAAAGCCGTCCCCCCAGCACATGGTATTTGCCCGCGAACAGCTTGGCCCGGTCAAGCGCCCACAGATCCGCCACCTCTTCTACCACGCACAGCGAGCGCGGATCGCGGCGCGGATCGGTGCAAATCCCACACGGGTTGCTGGTATCAACATTGCCGCAAGTGGCGCATTCGATCAGCCCCTCGCGCACGGCATCCAGCGCAGCCAATAGTGCCACCAGCGAAGTCTCGCGCCGTTTGATCAGCCACAGCACCGCGCGCCGCGCCGAGCGGGGCCCCAATCCCGGGAGCCGCGCCAAGGCGGTGGTCAGTGCTTCGATCTCTTGCGATGCCATGCCCCGACAGATAGGGCGCTCATTCAAGAAAGGCAAAGCCGCCATGCGTGTGATCTTCATGGGAACCCCCGACTTTGCTGTCCCGGCGTTGAAAGCGCTGGTCGCGGCGGGGCATGAGGTGCTGGCCACCTATACCC
>NZ_JBEBKB010000079.1:0-3590 GCF_040079535.1 Novosphingobium sp.
CGGAGGGGGAATGGCGCCAGGGTTGAGACCCCTGCGTCACCGTCTCGCGGCGTCAGTTCCCCGTTTGTGGCAGTCGCCAAAAACGGGGCGAATCGGACCATTGCTTGCCGCCACATCACCCGAAACTCGCGGCCAAACTGCCCATCAGCAGTGCCCAGCCATCGACCAGCACAAACAGCAGCAGCTTGAACGGCAAGGATACGATCGTCGGGCTCATCATCATCATCCCAAGGCTCATCAGCACGGATGAGACCACCAGATCGATCACCAGAAACGGCAGAAACAGCATGAAGCCAATCTGGAAGGCGGTCTTCAGCTCGCTTGTGACGAAGGCCGGAAGCAGGATCGAGAACGGCACGTCGGTTGCTTGCGCAAATTTGGGGGCCTTTGCCATTTCGGCGAACATCATCAGATCCTTTTCTCGGGTCTGGCGGATCATGAATTTGTGAAATTCTGCGCCGCCGGCGGCAAAGGCCTGTTCGGCATTGATCGTGCCGGCCGAATAGGGCTGGATTGCCCGTGCATTCACCTGATCCAGCGTTGGGGCCATCACGAACAATGACAGGAACAGCGAAAGCCCGACCAGCACCTGGTTGGGCGGGCTTTGCTGCAGCCCCAGGGCTTGACGCAGGATTGAAAGCACCACCAGCACGCGGGTGAAGCTGGTCATCATCAGGATCAGCCCCGGCAACAGCGTAAGCAGGCCCATCACCAGCAGCAGCTGCAATGACATCGACAGGCCGGGTCCGCCGCTGGGCCCAACCTGGCCCAATGCCCGGTCCAGCGCACCGGGGATTGCGCTTTGGGCGTGGGCCATGGCGGGAAGCAGCAGCGCGGGCAGGGCGAACAGGCGTCTCATTCACCCAGCTCCCGCGCGGGTGCTTCGCCCAGCCGGGTCAGCCCCTGACGCGAGGCTGAAACCAGAATTTCGCGATCACCGAACTGGATCACCGCCAGTTTCAATCCGGGCGAAAGCATGGTGGTTTCGATAATCCTGAACCGCTTGGCCGGCCCGCCGGTTACACCCAGCCGGGCCTGCGCCTTTTGCGCCAGTTTAAGGCTGCCCCAGGCCAGCGCGCCGATCAGCGGCAGCAGCACGATCAGCTTGATCACATACCAGATCATGCGGCGTCCTCCCCGCCTGAAGCGGCGCCAGCCATTTCAACGATGCGCAGGCCAAAGCGGTTGCCCTGGGCTATGATCTCGCCGCGGGCGATCAGCTTGCCATTCACGTGCACGTCAAGCAGCTCGTCGGTTAGCCGTTCAAGCATAACGACGCTGTCTTCGCTTAGCGCCAGTACGTCCTTCAGTTTCATATCGGTGCGGCCGAGTTCGACCGAAAGGCGAACATCGACTTCTTTCAAAAGGTCGAAGCCGCGGGTGTGGATGGTCATGTTGGTCCCCTGTCCAAAAATCTAAACGACGATCTGCGAAAGGCGGATCGCCACGCAATCATCCTGTGCGCCAATGGTGCCGCGCGCGATCACCGCGCCGGCGATTGAAAGCGGCACGGCCCGGGCCACCGCCACAGGCAGCACCGCGCCGGGTTCCAGCCGGCTCACCGCCGCCAATGGCACCTTCATATCGACCAGTGTTGCCACCAGCGGCAGCGGCACATCGGCAAACGGAGCGGCGGCCGGATCTGCCGGGCCGGATTGGCGCTTTGCTGCGGCGCCCTGGCTGGCGCCCAGCACTTTGGGCAGTGCCGCCAGCGGCAGGGCAAGGCGCAATTTCCACGGGGCGCGGGCTCCTTCCATGATCTCGATTGGCAACAGCACCAGCGGCGCACCAGCCGGGAAGGGGGCCAGCTCTTCGATCCGCGGATTGCGTTTGAGGGCGCGCAAGGGCCCTTCGCCCAGCGCTTCACCCAATGCCGCTGCAACCACTGTTTCAAGCCGTTCGATCAGCAACTGAGCCGATAGCGGAAAACTGAGCGGCACCGGCCCGCCGGGTTCGCCCTTGCCGCCATAGGCACGGTCAACCAGCCGCAGAACGGCCGATCCCTCGATCGAGGCGAGCAGGGTTACTCCCGGTGCAGCCGGTGCCAGCAGGCTGTTGGCGGCCAAGGCGCCCAGTTCTTGCGCCAGATTGTTTTCGCGCAGTTCGCACGGTGCCAAAGCTGTAACGCTGGGCGCATCGCCGCCGATAAGATCAGCCAGTCCCGGGGCCAGCGCACGGGCAAATCGTTCACCCGCGCGCGACAGTGCCGGCAACAGATCGACAGCTTCGGGGCCGCTGCGTAGCAGTTCCTCGCAGTGCTGCGCAGCGGCGCGTTCTGCGATAAAGGAATGGTCGGTTTTCATTGGACCAGAAAGCTCTTGAAGTGGACCTGATCGACCCCGCCGAAACCCTCGGTTTCGGTCAGCACTTTGTTGATCGCCCCGGTCAGCCGTTTTTGCAGGCGTTCCTTGCCTTCAGGGGTGAAGGCATCTTCCTCGGGCGTATCGGCCAGCACCACCAGGATTTCGCTGCGGATCGCCAGCTCATGCTTTTTGAGCCACATCAGCACCCGGCCATCGCGGCGGGTAGAGCAGGCGATATTGATCTGGACCAGCGAGCTGGAATTCTTGAGATTGGACGTGAAGTCATCGGCGAAGGCGTAATAGCTGGTCTTGTATTCGCTGCCGCCTTCACCCTCTACCTCGGCCCCGGCGCCTTCGCCCTCCTTGGCCTCGGTCTTGGGGGCATAGGGATCTTCCTCGCCCTTTTTGACTAGCTTGGGGACATCCTTTTCCTTCTTCTTTTCGCCCTCCTCGCCGTGACCGATCATCCCGGCCTGAACCAGGGCAAATGTGCCGCCACCGCCGGCCGCAATCAGCACCAGCGCGCCGATCGCCTTGACCATCAGGCCTTTGCCCTTTTTCTTCTTCTTGGGCTTGTCATCACTGTCGTGTTTGTCACTCATCTGTCAGTCCCCCGGGGTTATCTGGATCAGGCAAAAATGCCGCTGCGGTGATCGCTGTCCTTGCCGGATGCGGCACGGGCGCGTGGTTGGTGTTCAAGGCGGTTGTGGGCATCGCTGCGGCGCTCATTCGATTGGCCGCGCTGGTTGCCGTTTTGCGAAGCTTGCGCCCCTTGTCCGTCGCTGCGCCCACTGCTTTGCTGGCCGGTGCTCTCGGCACTGCGAGCCTCACCAATCGGCATGACCGGCGGGGCGGCTTGCGCGGCGATGCGGGCAAAATCGGGATCAGCACTGGCCAGGGAAACCGCCAGAATGCCGTCCTCTTGCCGGAAGTTCAGCTGGATCCGGCCAAAATCGGCGTGGGGCAGACTGATCGAGACGGCCTGCGGTGCGGCCGTCTCGCGCGCGGCAGAAAGCCGTTCGATCAGGGCGGCGAAATCGTGGGGCTGGGGTCGCGGGGCCGCCGTCAGGGGGGCCGCCGGTGCCAGGGGCAGTGCGGCTTGCGGGGCAGCAATTGGCAGCATCGCGGGCATTTCGGCCGCACCATCTTCGCCCAGCAGGGCCGCTGCCAATGCCGGTGTGCGGACTGCCGCAGGTGCAATGCTGCGGAGCGGCTCTGCCAGCGCAACGTCGATCCGCAGCTGAGCCAGCGGCGGCGCTGCGCCTTGCGGCTGGACGGCCTGCGCAG
>NZ_JBEBKB010000080.1:0-3240 GCF_040079535.1 Novosphingobium sp.
GGCCGGTATGCTGGGCGCAAAACCCGAAAATTCGGCCGGGGATCTGGTTGCAGCA
The DNA here is from genome assembly GCF_040079535.1 of Novosphingobium sp. Lineage (GTDB taxonomy): Bacteria > Pseudomonadota > Alphaproteobacteria > Sphingomonadales > Sphingomonadaceae > Novosphingobium. The sequence continues at coordinate 56 of NZ_JBEBKB010000080.1, forward strand.
ATGGCGGGGGGGCAGCGTCAGGGGCTTGCCCGGGGGCTCGAAGGGCTGGCCCGGCTAGGCCGGGTTCAGGGCATGCAAGCCTATTGCCTTGATTGCGCGGTGGCCGGCCTTGCTGGGCCGCCAAACCCTCCGCAAGGCTGGTTGGTGCGCCTGCTGGGCCCAGATTTTCTACGTTAGCATGCAGGCCGCTTTGTTGGTGCCGCACGGTTTGCGCGCTGCGTAAACGGCAAGCTGCCCTCTCCCCGCTTGCCCTTTGGCCAAGGGGCCACTAAGGGCCACGCCTTGATTCCGGATTTTCGCCGTTTAGGTGCGATTCTGGACTTCGCCGGGCTGCGGGCGTGGCGGAATTGGTAGACGCGCTGGTTTTAGGTACCAGTATCGAAAGATGTGGGGGTTCGAGTCCCTTCGCCCGCACCAGTCCCGGCACCGCCGTCATCGGCGTTGCGCAAAAGAATTTCTGAGAAGGCCTGAATTGTCATGCAGATTGTCGAGACCACCAACGAAGGTTTGAAGCGCGCTTACAGCGTCAAGATTGCGGCCAAGGATATTGCTGCCCGGATCGATGGCGAAGTGACCAAGATCGCACCGCAGATGAAAATGCCCGGTTTCCGCGATGGCAAGGTGCCGGCCAATCTGGTCAAGAAAATGCACGGCCCCGCGCTGCACCAGGAAGCGCTCAACACTTCGGTCCGCGAAGCGATCGACAAGGTGATTGCCGATAACAAGCTGCGCCCTGCCATGCAGCCGCAGATCGCGCTGGGCGAAGGGTATGAAGAAGGCAACGACGCCGAAGTAACCGTCAGCATCGAAGTGTTGCCGACCATCCCTGCGCCCTCGATCGATGGCATCCAGCTTGAAAAACTGGTGGTGCCTGTCGCGGACAGCGAAGTGGACGAGCAGGTTGCCCGGCTGGCTGAAAATGCCAAGAGCTTTGTTGATGCCAAGAAGGGCAAGAAGGCCGAAACTGGCGATCAGCTGATCATCGATTTCGTCGGCAAACTGAACGGCGTTGAATTTGACGGCGGCAAGGCCGAAGACGCCGCGCTTGAAATCGGCTCGGGCCGCTTCATCCCCGGCTTTGAAGAGCAGCTTGTGGGCGCGAAGCAGGGCGATGAAACAACCATCACTGTAACCTTCCCGGCCGATTATCAGGCCGAAAACCTGGCCGGCAAGGACGCCACCTTTGACATAACCGTCAAGTCGGTGAAGGTCGCCGGTGAAACCAAGATTGATGATGATTTTGCCAAGGGCCTGGGCCTGACCGATCTGGCTCAGCTGACCGGTTTGCTGCGCGGCCAGCTGGAACAGGAAACTGCCGGCCTGACCCGCACCCAGATGAAGCGTGCGCTGCTGGATCATCTGGCTGCCGGGCACGATTTCGATGTGCCGCCTTCGATGGTTGAGGCTGAATTTGAACAGATCTGGACCCAGCTTCAGCAAGAAGCCCAGAACGAGGAAGACGTTGCCGCCGCGCTGAAGGAAATCGACGACGAGAAGGAAGATTACCGCGCAATCGCGGTGCGCCGCGTGCGCCTGGGTCTGTTGCTCTCGGAAATCGGCCAGGCAAACGGTGTTGAAGTCAGCGGCCAGGAAATGAACATGCTGGTCCAGCAGGCTGCCCAGCAATACCGCCCGGAAGATCGCCAGCGCTTCGTTGAATACCTTCAGCAGGATGCCCTGGCCGCAGCCCAGCTGCGTGCGCCGCTTTATGAAGACAAGGTTGTCGATTTCCTGTTCGACAAGGCCGAAGTCACGACACGTGAAGTGACCCGCGAAGAGCTGCAGGCCGCGATTGAGGCTGAAGACGCAGCTCCCGCACCGGCCAAGCCGGCCAAAAAGGCTCCGGCCAAGAAGGCTGCGGAAAAAGCCGATGCCAAGGCTGAAGACAAGCCGGCCAAGGAAGACAAGCCAAAGGCTGAAAAGAAGGCCCCGGCCAAAAAGCCTGCCGCCAAGAAGTAAGCCGGTTCAATCAGGCCACACGAAAGGCCTGACGCTCTGCCTGAGCGTCAGGCCTTTGTGTATCCGGATCAGCGCCGCTTGCAGGTGTTGATCCCCAGCAGCGCATATGGCGGGCACCAGCCGATCAGGCCGGTCAGCAGCACCACCAGTCCCAGCCAGGTCCAGGGCGTGTACATGCCCGTGGCGGCCATCACCAGCAGCACCAGTCCCAGCACGATCCGGATTACCCGGTCAAGCTGCCCAACATTGTTCGTCATGATTGACACTCCCGTCTGTTTGCCCGGTCACACTGGGGGCTGGCTAACGGGCCGTCACTGATCCAGATCATCAAACGCAGCTAATCGGCCCTGACCCTAATCTATTCACCCCAGCGCTTGAAGCTGGGCGGCGGCAATTGCACGGTGCGGGCGCGTTCATAGGCCGCACCCAGATCCAGCATCAGCTTGTCGCTCCATTTGGGGCCGATGAACGACAGCCCCACCGGCAGCCCTTCCACTTGCCCCATCGGCACGGTCAGATGCGGATAGCCAGCGATTGCTGCCAGGCTGCCGGCGCCCACATCAATGAAGTGATCGCCCGTAACTAGATCGATCGGCCAGGCTGGCCCGGCAGTGGGGGCAATCAGCACCGCCACCCGATTTTCGGCCAGCAGCTTGTCGATCCCTTGCGCCCCGGCCAGCCGCAAGGAATTGATCCTGGCCTTGTCATAGACTTCGCTTTGGACCGGCTTTTCGGCCTTGATGAAGGTTTCCTGCCCAAACCAGCGCAGTTCCTGTGCGGCGTTGTTCTTGTTGAACAGGATCACATCGGCCAGATTGCGCACGGCTACTTTGCCCGGCAAGGCGGCCAGGTAGGCGTTCAGATCTGCGCGCAGTTCAAAATAAAGCACGACACCTTCATCGCGGAACATTTCGCCCGGCGGATCATAGTCAATCGGCACCAGCACCGCGCCAGCCGCCAGCAGATCGGCCTGGGCCTGATCAAACACCCGGCCCAGCCCCGGATGGTTGCCAGATTGCCGGGTCAGCACCCCGATCCGCACGCCTTTCAGGCTGGATGTGCCAATCCCCAGCGTATAATCGGTGCGGCGCTTGTCAGCCTCGGCGGTGGCGGGGTCTTTGGGATCCGATCCAGCGATCACCCCCAGCAGCAGCGCGGCATCGGCCACGCTGCGCGACATCGGCCCGGCGGTATCCTGGCTGTGGCTGATTGGCACGATGAAGCCG
>NZ_JBEBKB010000081.1:0-2125 GCF_040079535.1 Novosphingobium sp.
GGGATCGGTTCGCTGACCTCGGGCGATGGGATCAAGCTGGTTCAGGTTGATGGCACATCATCGGCAGGCGCGCTTACCCTCACGGGCGGGCAGGTCAATGTCGGGGCCTTCACCTATCTGCTGTACAACGGCGGCCAGAGCAATCCGGCCGATCAGGACTGGTATCTGCGGTCGCGGATGCGCGATCTGGTGGCGCCGCTTTCCAGCGTCACCCGGATCTCGCAGGATATCGGATTGTCATCGCTCGGCACGCTTAACGAGCGCGTCGGTGATCGCAATCCCGATGCCCGCACCGGTGCGCTCACGGGGCTGTGGGGCCGGGCCTTTGGCAAGGACTACAGCGATACCACCCGCTCAACCACGCTGGGTGACAGCCGCAGCAATGGCCTGTTTGGCGGGATGCAGATGGGTATCGACCTCTACGGTAGCCAGAGCACCCACGTTGGGGTCTTTGGTGCGAAGGTCTGGTCGGGGACGACCGACTTTGTCACCGCGCCGTTCTTTGCCAATGCCGGGATCACCCGTTCAAACGGCTGGGTCGCAGGCGGCTATGCCACCTTCTATGCTCCGGGCTTCTACGTCGATGCCGTGGTTCAGGGCGGCTGGTACGATCACCGTGCCAATGCCAACGATGGCACCAGCTTTGCCACCAAGAGCCAAAGCACCCAGGCATCGCTCGAATTGGGCACTGCCTTCGGCTCAAGCTGGAAGATCGAACCTCAGGTCCAGCTGATCTACAGCCACACCAGCGTTGACAGCTTCCTCGACAGCACCGGAACTGCCGGCGCAATTGCTGATGATGATTCAGTCATCGGCCGGGCCGGTTTCCGCCTCAAGCGGACCTGGGACACCAACCCCAGCAACGCGGGCGGGTTGTTCTCGTTCTACGGCAAGGCCAATCTGTGGAATGCCTTCAGCGGCGCAAAATCAACTGTCTTCTACGGCACGTCGACCCCGCAGCTGGTCGAATTCAAGCAGACCTGGGCTGATGTTGGGCTGGGCACCACCTTCAGCGTTGGAACTGGCGCAGATTTCTTTGCCGATGCGGATGTTGAATTCGGGATCGATCAGCCCGCTACCGCACTCAGCGGCCGGGTAGGTTTCCGGATCCGCTGGTAAACGAAACCAACGGGGTGGGGCGTCCGAAACCGGATGGCCCACCCCGCGCCAGTCTGTTCCAGATCTAACGCACGTCTGGCGCCCGTCTAAACGCGGGCGCCAAACCGCGCGACCAGCTCGTGCCGGCCCGGTGCGAAATGCTGGGTCACCAAAGTAACCGGAGTATCGCCGCGCCAGGTCCTGCGGCGGACAGTCAGGCAGGGGCTTCCCGGCGGACAAGCAAGCGCTTTGGCCAGCGCAGGACCAGCAGCTTCGGCGCTGATCCGGTGCTCAGCCTCGGTCCATGGGGCATGGGCCAGCAGCCAGGTTCCCGGTGCCTCAAGCGCCAGATCTGCATCAGCAATTGCTGGAACTTCGGCCAGATTGACCAGCCGGTGCTCAAACGCCAGCGGCGCGTCATCGGCCCAATGGACGCCCTCGATCTCCAGCAGCGGAGCATTGCGGCCAAGCGCGGCAGAGCGCAGCGCGCGGCGGCTGTCCAGCTGCCACAGGTAACGCGATCCGCGCGCGGCCATCTCAGCGGCAAGGTCGGTAATCTCCAGCACCATCGCCTGGCTGCGCGGGCGCGCTACAAAGCTTCCGGCGCGGCGGCGGCGCTCGATCAGGCCCGCTTCGGCCAAGGCGGTCAGCGCCTTGTTGGCGGTCATCCGGGCGCAGCCATATTGCGCTGCCAGATCGGCATCGCCCGGCACGCGCGCTCCCGGAACCCATTCACCAGACAGGATTTTACCTTCGATTGACCGGCGGATCTGCTCGCTAATCGGCAGGGTCATGCCAGCAGCCTGGCCAAGGTGCTGCGGTAGGCCCGCGAAATTGCATCTCGGCTCAGATGCCGGCCACCCTTGACCACTTGCTTGCCGCGCCGCCAGACGCCATCCACCGTACCGCGCCCGCCTGCAAAGATCCACTGGTCGAGCCACTGATCGCCGGTTGCCCCGCACAGCGCCGGATGCCCGGCATCAAGCGTAATGAAATCTGCTGCCTGTCCTTCAGCCAGGCCCATCCC
>NZ_JBEBKB010000082.1:0-2063 GCF_040079535.1 Novosphingobium sp.
CCCCTAGCCCCTCCCGCAAGCGGGAGGGGAATTTGCAAGAGGCATGCATTTTCATTCGATCACCTTGGGCACGCCAAAGAAATGGCCCTGCCGGGCGGGGGCATTGGCCAGGACGGCATCCTGCACCCCGCCATCGGTAACAGTATCTTCGCGCAGCCGCAGCTGGTTCTCGATCACCGCGGTCATCGGTTCAACCCCGGTAACATCGACTTCGCCCAGCTGTTCAACCCAGGCGAGGATCCCGTTGAGTTCGGGAACCATCGCCGCGATTTCAGCTTCGTTGACCTTGATGCGAGCCAGCGCCGCAATTTTTGCGACAGTGGCGGTATCGACCGACATTGCTTTTACCTACCTGGTTTGGATCTTACTTCTTGTCAGCGTCGGCCGGCTTGCCTTCAGGCTTTTCGCCGCCCGCTTCGCCAGCCTTGCCTTCTGGTCCGCCGGGCGCCAGCTTTGACAGCACGGCTTCGGCCTGGGCATACTTTTCCTGCTGCTGCTGCGGGGTCATGATATCGGTCACTTCGATATCGAAGATCAGATCAGCATTGGCAGGGATGCCCGATTCCGGAGGCGGATTGGCCCCATAGGCCTTTTCAGCCGGGATATTGAACGTGTATTTCCCGCCCTTTTGAACCTTCAGCAGGCCTTCGGTGAAGCCGGGTACAGCCTTGCCCATTTCCATCGGGATGCCATCGGGGATCAGGCCAGCGGGCAGGCCCGGCGGCAGCTGAAAGGGATTTTCCGGGGTCCGCTGGAATTCCTTGCCATCGGCCGCAGTCTTGCCGACGTATTTGATCCAGACCACATCTTCCATCGTCGGGAAACGGCCGGTGCCTTCCTTGATGGTGGCAACCTTAACCCCGGCCGGCATCGTGGCGAAAACCAACCCGGCGGCAGCAAGTGCCACGGCCAGAACGCCCAGCCAAAGCTTGGTCAATGTGCCCTTGGCTACGGGCTGGAGCGGTACGCGGGTAATTTCGGTCATTCCCAATCCTGTCTAAATTCGAACCTGTATGGAAGATATGCAAAAGGGCGCAGGAACTGGCCCCGCGCCCTCATGGCCTATCACAAGCCCTTCATCAAGGCTGCAAGTGTTGGCAAAGGCGGCTTACTTGATGCCGTCGCGTTCCATCCGCTTGCGCTCCATCTTGCGGGCGCGGCGGACGGCGGCAGCCTTTTCACGGGCGCGCTTTTCGCTGGGCTTTTCATAGTGACGGCGCAGCTTCATCTCGCGATAGACGCCTTCGCGCTGCAGCTTTTTCTTGAGCGCACGCAGGGCCTGCTCAACATTGTTGTCGCGGACGAGAATTTGCATAAACCGAACCACCTCATTGGCCAAAAGATCAGAGCCCCGCTGGTTTCCGGTGCGGGGATGCACCTTAGGAATCTAAAAACTGGAATCAAAAATACGAAAATGGGCCGAATCCCTAAAGGATCGGCTTCAACCGGCGGGCGGCTAGCACCCTGAACTGGGCTTTGCAACCCCGCAGACATACTTGCAGCGCCCATTTGATCCACAATCAATAGGTCCAAGTTGCCCCCGGATCGGAGCCAACTGGATGCGGCGGATCAACATATGGTGTGATAGCCAGGCAGGCATCGCAACAGATTGGGGGCAGGTTGGCGATGCACAACCGCAGAAATCAGGTCGCTACAAAGCCGCGCAGCCCGCGCGGTGCCAAGATTCCGCTGGCCAAACCGCTGGCCAAACCGGCGCCCGGATTTCCCTGCGATATCGCGATCCCGCCGCACCGCGGGGCCAGTACCACCGCCCTGTTGCTGCCAATTCCCGGCTTGCCGGCTCGGGTCGCAGCGCAGCCGCTCTTCGCCTTGCCCGAGCGCGAACCCCCAGAGCGGCTGCGCACCCCGGCCAGTTCCAAACCCAGCAAAGCATCGACCAAACCTCGCAAAACGTCGGCCAAACGCCGCAAGCCTGGCGGCAAAGGCCGCAAGGCCAAGGCCGCCCTGGCCCGGCCCGATCCCGCCGCAGGTCTGGCCGCTTTTGCGCTACCGCGCCAGCAAGAGCCGCTGGTGACCGCCAAGCCAGCCCCGCCGCCCAGCCA
>NZ_JBEBKB010000083.1:0-1749 GCF_040079535.1 Novosphingobium sp.
GATGGACGCCGGGAGCAAGGCAGCCAAAACCACAGCTGTTAGGCGGGATTTGGTCAAAGCTGATAGTGGCATTGCATCTCCAGTTCTGTGTTTGGATTCTGCACCTCTGCTAGCAGGTTTTTCGCCGCAGCGCTGTGACGCTGCTCACAGCGGTATTTGGCCACAGTGCGCCGGGCCAGATCGAGGCACTTTGCCACTGCGCAAGGTGCCGCCTGCAATTGATGCAGGTCAATGCCACTGGCGAATCATAACTTACATCGGTGTAAATAGTTGCAACCCGATCAAAAGGCAGCGCGCTTGACCCATGTGACTTTCATCGATGTGGCAGGAACGGCGCGGACGGTCGATAGCCCTGCCGGGATGAGCGTGGCCGATGCCGCGCTCAACCACCGGATTCCAGGAATTGAGGCGGATTGCGGAGGCTTTTGCGCCTGCGCCACCTGCCATGTCTATCTTGACGAGGAATGGTTTGCCCGCCTTCCCGCCGCCGACGAGCTTGAGGCAGCGATGCTTGATACCGAAACGCTCGATCGGCGCCCCGGCAGCCGTCTTGCCTGCCAGCTCAAACTCAGCGACGCGCTCGACGGGCTCGTCGTCCACACCCCTGAACGCCAATATCTGTGAGAGGAGAGTTCCGATGAACCTAGCCACACCCAGCGCCGCGCAGCCCAAGCCGGACTGGCGCGTCAGCATGAACCCCGACGATATCTACAAGAACCCGATGTCGATCGCCTGGACGTTTGACTACTTGCTGTCGGGTGACAAGGTGGAAGACCTCTACAAGCGTGCCAAGCAGGATCAGTGGGATTCGGATCAGCTGCTGCCGTGGGACACCGAAGTGGATCCATCCAAGCCGCTGATCAATGATCGCAGCGATGTCTATCACCGGATGCCGTTCTTTTCGAAGCTGTCCAAAACCCAGCAGGAAACCTTTACCGCCCATTCAACCGCGCAGCTTTTGTCGCAGTTCCTGCACGGTGAACAAGGCGCGCTGATGACGGCGGCCTGCGTTACCCATTCGGTGCCCGATGCCACCGCAAAACTTTACGCCGCAACCCAGACCATGGACGAGGCCCGCCATGTCGAGGTCTATGCCAGATATTGTGACAAGATCGCGATCGTCTATCCGATGACCCCCTGGCTCAAGAGCCTGATCGACGCGACGCTGCAAAGCGATCGCTATGAAAAGGTCATGATCGGGATGAACATGATCGTCGAAGGACTGGCGCTTGGCGCATTCAACAACATGTACCGCACCACCCAGTGCGATCTGCTCAAGCAGCTAACCTTCAACGTGATGCGCGATGAAAGCCGCCACGTTTCGTTTGGCCATGCCTTTCTGGGACCGGTTATCGCCGATCTGCCAGAGGATGAGGTTGAGGATCTGGCCGATTTCGCGTTTCAGGCGGTCAGCATTCTGGCCGGATCAAGCACCACCGGCACGCTGGCCAGCCGGGTCGATCCGGGCTTTATGGAGGTGCTGGTCAACAGCCAGATCGATCCCGACGACTTCTTCAAAGGTGTGGAAGAGGCGCACGAAGCCGGGATTACCCAGGAACTGCCGCCGGGCCAGATCCATGCGCTGAAGGATCTGATGATGCCGGCCCTGGCGCGGGTTGGGCTGCTGACACCAACGGCGGTCAAGAAATACGAACAGGCCGGAATCCCGATCTTTGACGATCCGCGTGTGCTCCACGCGATGGAAGGTGGTCACCCGATCGCGGCTTGATCCAAGCGGCGGTTCGGGGG
>NZ_JBEBKB010000084.1:0-1402 GCF_040079535.1 Novosphingobium sp.
CGATCATGTGATCGCGGTTGAGGAAGTCAGCCGGGCCAGCGCCTCGATCGGGCTCAGCTACGGTGCGCACAGCAACCTCTGCGTCAACCAGATCCGCCGCTGGGGGAACGACGAACAGAAGGCCAAGTACCTGCCCAAACTGGTCAGCGGCGAACATGTCGGCAGCCTCGCCATGTCCGAAGCGGGCGCGGGATCGGACGTGGTCTCGATGAAACTGCGCGCCGATGCGGCGCAGGGCGGCTATCTGCTCAACGGCACCAAGTTCTGGATCACCAACGCGACCTGCGCCGATACGCTGGTGGTCTATGCCAAGACCGCACCCGAATCCGGGAGCCGCGGGATTACCGCCTTCCTGATCGAGAAGGACGACGAAGGCTTCTCCATCGGCCAGAAGATCGACAAGATGGGGATGCGCGGCAGCCCCACGGCAGAGCTGGTGTTCAACGATTGCCTTATTCCCGAAGAGCGCATCATGGGCCCGCTGCACGGCGGTGTTGGCGTGCTGATGAGCGGGCTCGATTATGAGCGCGTGGTGCTTGCGGGCCTTCAGCTGGGCATCATGCAGGCCTGCCTCGATGTGGTCATCCCGTACCTGCGCGAACGCAAGCAGTTCGGCAAACCGATCGGCGCGTTCCAGCTGATGCAGGCCAAGGTCGCGGACATGTACGTCGCGCTGCAATCGGCCCGGGCCTATACCTATGCCGTCGCGAAAAGCTGCGATGCCGGCCTCACCACCCGCTTCGACGCTGCGGGCGCAATCCTGCTGGCGAGCGAAAACGCCTTCCGCGTGAGCGGCGAGGCGGTGCAGGCGCTGGGCGGCGCGGGCTATACCAAGGACTGGCCGGTGGAACGCTATCTGCGCGACGCCAAGCTGCTCGATATCGGCGCGGGGACGAATGAGATCAGGCGGATGCTGATCGGGCGTGAATTGATCGGGGCGGGCGCATGATAAATCCTCCCCGGAACGGGGAGGGGGACCGTCCCGCGCAGCGGGATGGTGGAGGGGGCCCACCTATCCTCCGCCAACCGATTAAGCAGATCAAACGCGCCCGCCGCCAACGACGAGAGATGAGCCTGCCTCAAGTACTGCTCTGGCAACAGCTGCAAAAGCGGCCAGACGGTTACAAATTCCGCCGCGAGTTCCCGCAGGCACCGCTGACGGTCGATTTCACTTGCCTGTCCGCGCGGCTGGTCATCGAAGTTGATGGTATGGCCCACGACATGGGTGACCAGCCGCAGCGCGATCAAGTGCGGGATCGGATGATGGCAGATCGAGGTTTTCGCACTTTGCGCCTGCCTGCCAAAGACCTGCTTCGAGATATGGAGTCTTGTGTGATCGCGATCGTTACCGCGTGCCGAGAGGCTGGGCCCCCTCCACCTTCGCTTCGCGACGGTCCCCCTC
>NZ_JBEBKB010000085.1:0-1120 GCF_040079535.1 Novosphingobium sp.
ATGCCGCCAGTGCGAGGTCGAGTCTTTGCCAGATTTCGGTGAGCGCCTTGGTCAGATCGCGGATCATGGCCGGGGTGTGGGCCGGGCCTGGGGTAAAGCGCAGGCGTTCGGTGCCGCGCGGCACGGTGGGGTAGTTGATCGGCTGCACATAGACCCCGTATTCGGCCAGCAGCACGTCTGATATCTTTTTCGCCTTGGCCGGATCGCCAACCATCACGGGCACGATGTGGGTGCTGCTGTCCATCACCGGAAGCCCGGCTTCGCGCAGCAGCGCCTTCAGCGCGGCGGCATTGGCCTGCTGGGCTTCGCGCTCTGCACTGGAGGCCTTGAGGTGGCGCACAGAGGCCAGCACGCCCGCCACCAGCACCGGCGACAGGCTGGTGGTGAAGATGAACCCGGGCGCGTATGATCGGATCACATCGATGATCCGGCTGTCCGCCGCGATATAACCGCCCATCACCCCGAACGCCTTGCCCAGCGTGCCTTCGATAATGTCGATGCGGTGGGCCGCCTGATCGCGATCAGTGATCCCGCCGCCCCTGGGCCCGTACATCCCCACCGCGTGCACCTCGTCGATATAGGTCAGCGCATTGTACTTTTCAGCAAGATCGCAGATCGCATGGACCGGGGCGACATCGCCTTCCATCGAATAGACACTTTCGAACGCGATCAGCTTGGGAGCGCCAGGATCTTCGGCTGCCAGCAGTTCTTCCAGATGGGCCAGATCGTTGTGGCGGAACACCCGCTTTTCGCAGCCGGCATTGCGGATCCCCGCGATCATGCTGGCGTGGTTGAGCGCGTCTGAAAAGATCACGCAGCCCGGCAGAACCTTGGCCAGCGTTGATAGCGTGGCATCGTTCGAGACATAGCCCGAGGTGAACAGCAGCGCGCCGTCCTTGCCATGCAGATCGGCCAGCTCCGCCTCAAGATCAACGTGGTAATGCGTGTTGCCGCCGATGTTGCGGGTGCCGCCGCTGCCCGCCCCAACATCGTGCAGCGCCGCTTCCATCGCCGCTATCACCTTGGGGTGCTGGCCCATCGCCAGATAATCGTTCGAACACCACACCGTGATGTCCTTGGGACCGTTGTGCCCCGCAAAACACCGCGCATTGGGATAGGC
>NZ_JBEBKB010000086.1:0-1097 GCF_040079535.1 Novosphingobium sp.
GTCGGTGAACACGCGATTTTCAAACCGCTCGCCAAAGCGGTTGAGCGAATTCTGGATCCGTTCGATGTTGCAGAGGTCGGAGCCGATGGCGAGGATCATGACGACTTCGCTTTCCTTGCGGCGCGCTTGGTCAGTTCCGGGATTCCGCCGCCGCGTGCTTCTGCCAGCAAATCATCTCTCAAGCGTTGCAGCGTTTCCCCTAGCCAGTTTTTTCCCAGCCATTTGGCCCTGTCCGTCGCGTTGGCAGCATCGGCGGCCAGGCCGATGCCCCATATTGTGTCCACCGGACTGGCCTCTGCGAGGGAGGTTCCTTCGGTATCGAACAGCATCTGTAGCAGGTCGCGGTGCGTCGTAAATTTGGCCCGGTTTCCGCGGTACACGATGTTTCGTGCGGCTGCATCCCACTGTGCCTGATCAAAACCCCTGACTTGCCGACCCAACCGCTTCTGCTCGCCCGGGTCTTCGGCACTAAGGATCGCTTCGCGCGTATCATGATCCTCAAACAGGCGTGCCTTTTCGGCCATCATGAATTGCTCGGCAGTAACGTAGTGCTGCCCATCGACTGTGAATCCCGTCTTGTGCCATTGCGAGAACGGCCCGCTCCAAAAGAAGGTGAACTTCTCGGTGGAGCTCACCGCGCGGCATCCATCAGTTCGCGCATTTTGACCACGGCGGGTTCCAGCCCGGTGAAGATCGCTTCGCCGATCAGGTAGTGACCGATGTTGAGCTCGGCCAGCTCGGGGATTGCGGCGACCGGCTGGACGTTTTCATAGGTCAGGCCATGCCCGGCGTGGGGCTCGATCCCGTTGGCGGCGGCCAGCGCGGCCATGGTGGAGAGGCGGTTCAGCTCGACCGCGACCGCCTCACCGCCAATTGGTTCTTGGCAGGCATGGGCATATTCGCCGGTGTGCAATTCCACCACCGGGGCCTTCAGCATCAGCGCGGCTTCGATCTGGCGTGGGTCGGGGGCGATGAACAGGCTGACCCGGATATCCGCATCGAGCAGCCGCTGGACCAGCGGATAGAGCCGGTTGTGCTGCCCGGCGGCATCAAGCCCGCCCTCGGTGGTGCGCTCCTCGCGGCGTTCGGGGACGATG
>NZ_JBEBKB010000087.1:0-1011 GCF_040079535.1 Novosphingobium sp.
ATGCTCGCGGGATGAAGAAGGCACCGTAAGCCGCAATTGCCGAAGTAAAGCCGACGATCGCCGCCGATTCTTTTTCGGCCTGACGGGTCCGCTGCGCTGCATCGAGCTCTGGCATCAGCCGCGGCACTTCCTGACGCATGATATTGGGGATCATCTGGAAAGTAGAGGCATTGCCCACCCCTGTGACAAAGAACATGAAGATGAAGGCGCCAAGGAAGCCGCTGAAATCCTTGGCTTCCAGGAAGTGGATCACGCCCAGCGCTCCGGCGATCATGCCGATGAACACCCAAAAGGTAACTCGCGCGCCGCCCCAGCGGTCTGCCACCCAGCCCGTCGCAGCGCGGCTGATCGCGCCAACCAGCGGCCCGAGGAAAACGTACTTGAGCACGTTGACGTCCGGGAACTGGCTCTTGGCGAGCAGCGGCAGCCCGGCGGAAAAGCCAATGAACGAACCGAACGTGCCGGTGTAGAGCCAGCACATCAGCCAGTTGTGCTTGCGCTGGAAAATCACCGCCTGCTCAGCAAAGCTGGCTTTGGCATCAGCAATATCGTTCATCCCGAACCAGGCCAGTATGGTGCTGGCGATGATAAACGGAACCCAGATGAAGCCCGCATTCTGCAGCCACAACTGGCCACCATCCTTGGTGGCAACTGCATCACCGCCCAGCGCACCAAACACACCGGCGGTGATAACCAGCGGAACAGCGAACTGCATCACTGAAACGCCCAGATTGCCGAGGCCAGCATTGAGCGCCAGGGCATTGCCCTTTTGCGCCTTGGGGAAGAAGAATCCGATGTTCGACATCGACGAGGCAAAGTTACCCCCGCCGAAACCGCACAGCAGCGCCAACACCAGGAAGATGAAATAGGGCGTATCCGGGTTCTGCACCGCATAGCCGATCCCGAAGGCCGGGATCAGCAGCGTGGCCGTGCTGAGCGTGGTCCATAGCCGCCCGCCAAAAATCGGCACCATGAAGCTATAGAAGATCCGGAATGTTGCGCCGATAGGCC